>CP054185.1:0-645000 GCA_015180985.1 Flammeovirgaceae bacterium | reverse complement strand
AAATTCCGATTCGTGCGGCCAGTTGTTTTTTCTTAATCTCAATCAATTCCATTTTCGATTCAAGTGCTTCGCGCTGTGTTAGCAGCACTTCCAGATAATCGGCTCGGGCTGACATAAAAAGATTATTTGATATGGTAATGGATTGCGTCAGGATTTCCACTTCCCTCGATTTGGCATCGTAACTGCCGGCATAGTTTTGAAGTTTAGCCAGCTCATTCCGCACCTCCAGATAGGCCGTTAATAATGTACGCTCATATTGAAACACCTGCTGCAGTTGTTTTGCATTTGCTGTATTATAGGCAGCATAAATTGCATTTCGGTTAATTAGCGGTGCAACTAACCCACCGGCTAAAGTATACAACACAGATTCGGGCTTGATAAGGTATGTTGGTTTAAAGGCCGCATAACCAACCGCTGCTTCAAGGCCAAGTGATGGATAGAAATTAGCCCGTGCAGCCTGCACATCTAAGCGTGCTGCTGCCAGTTCCAATTCAGCCTGCCGAATGTCCGGACGATTTACCAGCAACTGTATTGGAATACCGGCTTGCACCGAATCTATTTTTAAACTTAAATACTGTGCCGAGTTTCTGGGAATTGCTTTAGGAAACGAACCCGTTAAAAAATGAATCCGATTTTCGGTTTCAACAATACGTTGCTGAATTTCGTATTGAAGGTTTTGCGTGTTCAATAATTGTGCTTCAAATCTATTTACAGCAAGTTGTGTTTGCTTGGCCGCATCTTTTTGTTGCCGCACAACGGTAAGTGCATTTGTTTGGATGGCAATATTTTGCTGAACAATCGCAAGCAAATTATCAAGCGCCATTAATTCGTAATACGAGTCGGCAATTTCGGCCACCAGGTTGGTTATCATAAAATTTCTGCCTTCTACACTACCCAGGTACCGGTTAAAGGCGGCCTTCTTTGCATTGCGCAATTTTTTCCAGACATCCAATTCCCAGGAAGCTGACAATCCAAAGCCATACCGATGCAATGGCTCCGGAAAAGAGGTGCCCGGTTTTATCTCCAACGATTCTTCAACCGCACCGCCCGGGGTATAACGGGCCGGCTTTTCAAGACCGGCCTCAGCCTGAACGTGAACAAAAGGAAGATATTCGCCCTTTCGTGCTTTCACTTCATTTTTACTAATCTCAATCTCCATTAGCAGGATATTGAGTTCCTGATTGTTTTTTAATGCCGTGTCAATCAGCGCAACAAGGTTAGGGTCAGCAAAGTAGGTCCGCCAGTTCAGGCGTGCTACTGTTATCGTATCCTTAGCCGCTGCCGTAAACGTTTCAGGAACATTTTTATTTACGGTTTTAGCGGCATAATCTGGTGCTTTGCAACGCACAACCGACAAGAGTATCAAAACGAGTATGCAGCTCTTATATATAATCTTAGTTTTCATTTTTGTTTCTTTTTCGATTTGCTGCTTTCAATAACAAACCAAGGTTTTGAATCTTTTTAATCAATGAGGCCCGCGATCGATTTTCTACCAAATCTTCCGTGAGCGGATTTTCGTCTTCGTCTTGAATCAATCTTCTTCCTTCCGCCAATTTTCCGAATACATAGTATAAACCGGGTACAATCACCACCCCGAAAAGTGTTCCGAGCAGCATACCTCCTAACGCAGACGAACCAATGGTACGATTACCCACTGCCCCTGCACCGGTTGCCCTCACCAAAGGAATAAGGCCTGCAATAAATGCGAACGAGGTCATCAGGATGGGGCGGAACCTGACTTTTGCACCTTCAACAGCTGCCGATAAAACCGTTGCCCCCTGGTGGTGTTTCTGAACAGCAAACTCTACAATTAACACCGCGTTTTTACCCAATAAACCAACCAGCATGATCAACCCTATCTGTGCATAGATATCATTGGCCAGGCCCATTAACTTGAGCAACAAAAACGAACCGAATACACCCGCTGGTAGTGACAGCACAACAGCTAACGGAATAATGAAACTTTCGTATTGCGATGCGAGCACCAGGTAAACGAATATCAACACAACAATAAAAATGTAAAGTGCTTCATTGCCGCGATGGGCTTCATCGTATGACAATCCTTCCCAGGCAATGTCATAACCATTCGGCAGTGTTTGTGCGGCTACTTCTCTAATAGCATCAATGGCATCGCCAGTGGTGTAGCCTGGAGCGGGTACTCCGCGAATAGCCGATGATGTGTACAGGTTAAAGCGTGTAATCTCGTTAGGCCCTTGTGTTTTCCGCAGTTCAACAAACGATGAATATGGAACCATTTCATCGCGGTTGTTTTTCACAAACAGGTTGAGAATATCAGAAGGCATCCTTCTGTATTCCGGGCCCGATTGTGTATACACTTTAAAAAACGTATTAAACCGGGTAAAGCCTTGTTCGTATGTACTGCCAATTAAAATGTTCAGGTTTTCCATAGCCGTACCAATGGAAACTCCCTTTTGCATGGCTTTCTGATTGTCGATTATTAATTCGTATTGCGGATAATTTGCTGCATAAAAAGTAAACAACCCTGTAAGCTCTTTGCGCTTATGCAACGCTTCCATAAACTCGGTATTGATTTTATCGAATTCATGATAATCTACCGTGCTGTTCTTATCCAACAGGCGCAATGAAAAACCATCGGATGAACCATAGCCCGGAACTGCAGGTGGTTCGAAGAATTCAATAACAGCGCCCAGGTTATGGGTTTCTTCTTCCAGCTCTTCAATGATTTCTTTAACCGAATGTTCACGGTGTTCCCAATCTTTTAAGTTGATAAGACACGTACCGGCATTGGAGCCACGCCCTTCGGTAAGAATTTCATATCCGGCCAGCGATGTTACCGATTCGATGTCTTCAATTTCCTCGGCAATTTTTTGAAGTTGCCGGCTCACATCATTGGTCCGCTCCAACGTACTGCCGGGCGGTGTTTGTATGATAGCATATATCTGGCCCTGATCTTCGTTGGGGATAAAGCCGGACGGTAATGTTTTATTGATACCAAAAATGCCAAGTGCAAATGCGGCCAGCATACCAAACGTTACCAGCCTGCGGTTGACAATCCGTTTGAGAACACGAACATAAAAGCCTGTTCCCTGATCAAACTTCCTGTTAAACCAGTCGATAAAAAGATTTACAGGCGTTCTGCGTCTGTGTTTACCATGATTGTTTTTTAAAATCATGGCGCAGAGTACAGGGGTTAAGGTAAGGGCAACAACACCCGATAAGATGATGGAACTGGCCATGGTGATTGAGAACTGCCGGTAGAAAACACCTACCGGGCCCGTCATAAAAGCAATGGGCACAAACACGGCTGTCATAATGAGTGTGATGGCAATAACGGCACCACTGATTTCGCCCAGCACCTTTTTAACAGCATTAAACGGAGAGAGATGTTCTTCTTCCATTTTAGCGTGAACCGCTTCTACCACAACAATGGCATCATCCACCACAATGCCAATGGCCAGCACCAAAGCAAAGAGCGTAATCAGGTTGATGGTGAGGCCAAACATTTGCATAAACACAAACGCCCCAATCAGTGAGACCGGAACGGCAATGATGGGAATAAGCGTTGATCGCCAGTCGCCCAGGAAAATAAATACTACCAACGCCACCAACACAAAGGCTTCTGCCAGGGTGTGCATAACCTTATCAATGGATGCGTTTACGAATTTGGAAACATCGTAGTTGATTTCGTAATCCATACCCGGAGGGAAATCCTTTCGCAGTTCTTCCAGTTTTTCTTTGGTGCGGGCAATAACGGCACTGGCATTTGTGCCAAAGTTTTGCTTGAGTACGATAGAGGCCGATGGGTATCCGTCTTTATTGGAATAGATGTCAAAAAATTCACTGCCTAATTCTACTTCGGCAATGTCTTTTAATTTCAAAATTTCACCTTCCGGGTTTGCCCGTACAATAATGTTCTCATACTCTTCGGGCTTATTGAACCGGCCTTTATACGTAAGGGTATACTCTAACGACTGTGCGGTTTTACCTGAAGCCTGGCCCAGCCTTCCGGGCCGTCCAATGATGCTTTGCTCCTGCATGGCTTCCATTACTTCTTCGGTAGAAACATTATACGCCCGCATCCGGTCGGGTTTTAACCATATACGCATGGCAAAGGTGCGGCTGCCCAGTATTTGTGCACGCCCCATACCGCTTACACGTTGCAGTTCAGGAATGATGCTGACGTTGGCATAGTTATACAGGAATTTCTCGTCCGCATTCTTGTCGGTGCTGTACAGGTTCACGTACATCAACATACTGGGCTGAATGGGTGTGATGATGATCCCTTCGCGTTGAACCAATGGAGGAAGGTTATTCATAATGGCATCAACGCGGGTTTTTACATTCACCACCGCTGCGTTGGGATCAGTGCCCGGTTCAAAGATTATTTGAATCGTAGCTTCACCTGCACTTGTCGCATCGGATGTCAGGTATTGCATACCTTGTACACCGTTGATGGCCCGCTCCAGCGGAATTAATGTTGACTCGACCAATACCTGCGCACTTGAGCCGGGGTAAGCAATAAAGATGTTTACACGTGGCGGAGCGATATCCGGAAACTGCGAAATCGGTCGTGTGTTAATCGCCAGTATGCCTAAGAAAACAATAGCTATTGATAACGAAATAGCCAGGACCGGCCGTTGAATAAATTTGCTAAACATAGAAGTTGCCCTTAGGAAATTACTCAGCGCGAAGGTTACGTAACTCGGCTATTATTTTCTGAAGGTCATGAAACTTATAGCTGATTTTCTGGCCATTTTTAACCTTTCGTAAACCTTCAACCAATATCATATCCGTTTCCTGTAAGCCATCAATAACGGTGTACAGGTGGGGCATCTCTGCTCCAATACGGATTTCACGCGAGCGAACGATACTATCGGCACCAGCAACAAAAACAAATTTTTTATCAAGCACTTCGAATGTTGCTTTCTGAGGAATGACCAATACATCGTTGAGGTATATCGGCATCAGTATATTTCCGGTTTCTCCGCTACGCAAAAGTCCGTTCGGATTTTTAAAGGTGGCCCGAAAAGCAATGTTTCCTGTTTCATTGTTAAAGTCGGCCTCAATGGTCTCTACTATTCCTTCTTCATGAAAAAGTTGGTTGTTGGCGAGTTGCAACTTTACCCGGAGGGGGCTTTCGGATTTAGGACGTGAAGCATACTCCAGGTATTCTGCCTCCGGCACATTGAAATAAACCCACATTTTACTGTTATCCGAAAGTGTGGTGAGCAACTCACCTTCATCCACAAGGCTACCCAGCCTTATATCATTAAAGCGACCCACAATTCCATCAAATGGTGCGCGGATTTGCGTAAACCCTAAATGCGCTTGTGCCAATGTTAACTCTGCACGAGCCTTCTCTAATTTTGCCTTCGCCAGTGCAAGCTCATTTTGCGAAACAATATTGCTGTCGGCCAATGCTTTTGTATTTAGATATTCTATTCCGGCAAACGATACCTCGGCCTGTGCCTTTTTCATTTCTGCATTGTAGATAACCGGCAGAATCTGAAAGAGTAGTTGCCCCTTTTTTACGGATTGACCTTCATCCACATATATTTGTTGCAGATAGCCTCTCTCAAGTGCCCGTAGTTCAATGTGTTGAATAGCCCTGATCTGAGAAACATACTCCTTAAAAATAACAGTATCTTTTTTAATTGATTTAGAAACAGTAAATAGTTGAGGCTCTTTCTCCTCATGTTCATGATGCAGGCACCCAGTCCAAATGAGTGAAGTTGCCAACATACCGAGAATGATTGTTCTCTTCATTGTAATGTTATTAAAATGTTGATTTTGTGTTGATGCGGTTGTACCGGATGGAGTACAGTACCTGTGTTTAAAATTTGCCCTCTTATAAGGGCACAAGCACAGCGTTACAGTTGCTTAAAGAAATTTTTCCAGCAACAATTAAGAATTATAAGAGAAATAACAGGTCGGTTAAATAAGGACCGATGCAGATGCCGACTAAGATTGGAAGCATCATGAAGGTGTGTAAGTTGAATTGATGCTGCATAACGCGGCAATCTAAAAGCTGCATCCTCAGTAGGATCAAAAGGACCCTTTTCATCTGCGTCATCGCGCTCACCTGGAAGCGATTCTGCTTCCATCGGTAAGTTAACACCAGAATTACCAGGATACGATCTGTCAGTAGGGGCAAGAGTAGCCGGTGAAACTTGTGAAACGACCGTCCGGCAGGAAACATACCTATATTCAACGTGAGCCGAAAAGGCTAAAAAAAGCAGCAGAAGCCCATGCAAAGCAATTTTTTTAAAAGCTTCCTTAAGTCTAAACCTACTGGCAAGGCTACTTATCATTATGCAGGTATGCCGCAAAGCTAAAAACAATTGCAACAATTCACCAATTACGGTTAAAGGCTGAATGGCGTTGTATAAACGGATACAGCCACTATTCAGTTGTATTAACTTTATTTTTGCTGAACGCCACCCCCTCGATTTGGCTGAATACCTGCTGCTATACCAAGTTATCCTGGAGGCCGATGATTACCCCGTTCTCTATTGTTATTCTTTGGAAACAGCAGGAAGCCTGCCTGGTAATCGGCAGGGAGATGGATAGCTATGATCAGTTTGTGAATATGATTACGCTAGCAGAATAACATTTAGCTTCGCTTCCTTCGGTTATTCGTCAACTAAAATCCAACTTCGCGGGACTTTGGTTTGCAGAGGAGGAGGGATTTTAATATCACCCTCAACATGCTGTATTTCATTATCTTAGGAGTGGCATTCAAACTGACTCACCAGTTAACTCACCACTTTCTTTGACTGCAATTCTTTCCTAAATATAGCAAATCGCGTGCTAGCAACAAGCCCCCTTTAAGGCATTATAAGTACTTCGCTACACTTACCGGGATGATAAGACGGGTTATACTTTAAATATCCAAATTGTGCGAGGTCGCCAATGACTTTATGATAGGTTGTCTTGGATTTAATTTTTGCTGCCAACATGATGCGGCTACGAGAAATATTAAAGGGATTATTGAAGCCGTTATGAATCCACGCGGAGCACAACGCGGCACATACGCTGACATGAGCACTTGTCAGGTTTGTATCTGATGTGACTCGATTCAAGAAATCACAAAGTCCCTCAACGGTCTGCATTATCCCTAAGTAGTTTTTGAATCTCATCGCAATCATAAAAGATAATGCCGCCCACCTTGGTGAAATTGAGCGAACCATTTACCCGAAGGTTTTGCAGGGTTCCTGACGAGATTCCCAGTAGCTTTCTAACCTCGGATGATTTTAGCCATTTCTTCGCCGTTGTGCTGGTAGCGTTCGTCAGTAAATTCTTTATTTCCTGTATCAGGCTTGTTTTAAATATTTCAAGATCTCCCACCGTGATAAGTTGATCACGATTAATCCTCCCCTCATTTCTGTCTTTCATTGTTACTGTACATTATATGTTAGAATATTCATTGCTTCATCGTCATATCCTTGTTTGTAGATCGGCAGGCACTTGATCCAATACTTCGTTCCTGTCGTTTCGTCACCTGTTGCATTGGCATTGATCCAGGATTGCAAGCTGGTTAGCGTTGAATGACTTGTCCAGCTAGTTGACACATCAAGTCGGCTCTTGTAGGTCACCCCAGATAGCTGGTGCGTAAAGTCATGCAACAATGAGTTGATTTTGCCCCGGAGCACGAACGCGTCCCTATCGTGGTAATGATTGTAATGTTCATCATCATCCCAATCTCCAGAGAAGAAAAATTGAAGCGTTCTCTTCTTTAAATTCAATCCGACTAATGCATCGGCCAAGTCCTGAACTCTCACTAAATCGCCATCGGTTACAAGCGCATTTAATTCTCCAATAGTGTCAATATCCTCCCGTCTCAGAAATGAAAACCCTTGAATAAGGTTGTAGAGCTTCTCAAGAGTGTTTCCATTAACCGGAACATTTCCCTTGATGCCATTTACTGCGGTTGTTAAATCTTCAGTTCGTACTAAGTCTGCATCCTGAACAATGGCATTCAGTTCCGCCAAATGGTCGATGTCCTCACGTTTGAGATAGGTCAAGCCCTGGACAATGTTGTACAGCTTCTCCAGTGAGTTTGCTACTACTGGAACGTTTCCCTTTAAAGCGTTAATGGCAAACATGATATCGTCTGCTTTCATTAGCACTGCGTCAGTCAGAAAGGAGTTAAGCTTTGCCAACGTGTCAATGTCATTTGGCGTGATCCCATTGCTTGTTCCACTATTGGTCACTTTCAGGTAGATATTATAGAGTAACTCCTCGCTTACCGATCTGAATGGAGGCTTAGGTGTGTTCATAAACCTTTGGAGTAAAAATCCATCCAAGAGCGAGAGCTGCGAATACGGTTGTGGCCGTTACCACTCGCTTGAGTGTGATTCGCCTGAGCGACCTGAAGTCCACCAGCGTATAGCTGAAGGAATTTCCATGAAGGTTTGCGTGAAGCTTGCAGAGCTGCATGAAGGCATAAAAGTCATCGGCATCTTTGAACACCTGGCATCCGGCAGAGTATTGGTCAATGAATTTTGTAGAGCCAGTACTTTCAGCGCGATGAATATTGATCCCAAAATTTCCTGTCTCTTTCGAGCCGTTGTTGAAATCTAGGATCGCGTCTCTGTCATAGTCACGAATGACGGTAACAGGTTTTACCTGAACCAATGCTTCATACTTCCCTCGATGCAGACCAATGGCATACGCATCTCGATTTTGCCCCTGAGCTAGGATAGCTGTTCCTTGTGGATATGTAGGATTGTTCAGCCAGAATGTACCCGGATCAGTGGTGGCCGGAAATATGTGATAGTTCCACTTGCCATCGGGCTTTGTGTAAAACACATGTATCTCGTCATCAAAGCTATTTGAGTTTACATTTTTGCTTCGCAGCCCGACAATGTTCAACTGATACGGTTTCGTATATAGGGTGAAGTCGAATTCCTTCAATATTTCTTTGACGCGAGATAGCATGTGTTTACTGTTTAAATTGTTCTTGCCTAAGCTGCCTTGTAGCTGAATGAATTAACCCTGTTCATCCAGCCATCATAGAATACAATCTGGTCGGGTCTGCGCTTGATGATGTTGTTCAGGAATACCTTGCGTTCAATCTTGAGCGCATTGAAAAGCAATTCCTGATCCGCGCAATTGATTGCAGTTACCGTCTGTGGGCCGACAATGCCATCGACCGTAACTTTAGCCAGTCGCTGAACAATCTTTGCCACAGTCTTTCTTCCAGAATTGTAGCCCCAATCAACAATGAACTCTGCCAATGATTGATTCAGGATCAGATCAGCCAGAAAGTAATCCCAGAAGATCTTCTTCGCGATGTACTTGGCGTCCGACTCACTTAGCTTCTTGATGTCTTCCGCATCGATGTCGCCATCGCCATCTTTGTCGTGGCCATGTTCCTGCCACACCGAAAGGATGACTCCATACTTGGTCGGGCCGCCTCTGTCCAATGGGTGATTCACATACCCTCCCTCTAATCGCAGGAGCTTGCCTGCGAAATTTTCAAACTTCGCCATTGTAAATAATTGTTTAAGTGTACTTGACGTCTTGGGTGGGGACTTTCAGAATGCTGTTGTCAATGGATTTGAACCATGTCATTCCGTTCGATACTTCCAATTCGTCTCCGAGTATCGTATTCCTGCGCACGGGTATCCGGTTGTTTTGTGCGTCCGTCACTACGGTCTCCCGGATAGTGATGAGGTCTTTGTAAAGCCTGATCCCCTGCAAGCTCCACGTACCTGTACCACTTACCTTTAAACCCATGCGCAGGAATTCATTTCTTATCTGCGTCTTTGCCGCTTCATTGCTTTTGAAGGCATAGTCCAGCAAGTCGGTCACAATCGTCTTTGCGATGAAGCTTTGCTTTTTGTAGTACTCATTCACAGTTGAATAGTCTGATACTGTTTTGAGCTGCTTCAGTACGCTCAGAACTTGCTCCAGATTCTTCGATTGTGCGCCAGTGTATAGACTTGTGGCCAGTGCCGAAGGATTAAACACTACGGTCAGTGATCCTGAACCTCCGGTGATCTGATTGAACAATGATTCGCTTACTGTTTCCGAATAGCCTGCCGACTTCAACGCACTGGCAGTTTGTGGTCCGAACTGTCCATCAACCGAAATACCGGGTGAAGTCTTTGCGAGTGCTTGTTGGAGCATTGAAACTCTTGAGCCTTTGCTTCCTCTTTTCAGAGGAAAACTATCGCTGGCACTTGACACCGATCGTGAAGTAAAGGAAGCATAGGACGTTGGCAGTGTGTTGTTGATGATTATCGTATCTGAAGATGCTTCCGATGGAATTTGATTTTGTTCCATCGCCTTCCGTTTCTTCAGACGGTCATACACCAGGTATCCGCCACCACCGAGAGCCGCTAACGCAAGCGCGTAAATGAAAACCTTGGCCGGTTTAACTCCTTTCTTCTTTGCAGGAGCCTTTTTCGCGGGACTTGTTTTCTTTGGCTTCTTACCCTGCGTTTTCTTTCCCTTCGTTGCCTTCTTAGCCATTTACTTCTTAGCGTTTAAAATTCTTATCAGCTCGTTGTACTCATCACTGCTTAGTTCTTCCTCCAGGTCTGCATTCAGACTTCTACCGTAGAGATTGGCGTACTCCTTCTGTACTTTCGTGTACATGCTCTTTGACGGTATCTCGTTGAATACCTGAATTACCATTGGCTCATTAGTGCCCCATCCCATGTAGTTGTCGTTATCAAAGGCCATCTTCAACTGCTTCGCGAAGGTTGCCGGATCACCAACTTCAAGACTATGTTTTTGTGAAATGTTCGCCCTGGTCTTCTTATAGAGGTGACGCCCCAGAAAGAATAATCCGGTTGCAGTGCCAAGACCTAGTGTTGAATAGATCACTACGGTCTTGAGATTTTGGAGCTTCTGTGCGTCTGCGTTCATTTTAATTTTTCCACTGTTAGAGACCCAATGCCTTCTTCGCGAGGGAAGTCTTCAACGGATCATTCTTCACGACATCGGCAAGCTTGGCAATCTCGCGTGCCTTCAACTTCTGCATCAAGGTCGATGCTGCCGACAGTTTTACTTCTGCCTCACCTTGCGTTTGCGCCTCAATGCTCACTTCAAAACTGTACTTGTTCATAGTTATACTTGTTGTTTAATGTTTACATGATTCAGGATCAGGTCGATCTTACTCTTGTCGTCAGCCAACGTTTGAAGAATGTGAAGCACTTGCTCAAATTCTTCTTTGCTGAATTGTGACTTGAGTTGGTTGACAAACTGGATTGCTGCCTGTTCTTCTTCGTTCAAAGAAGGAGTTGCGGAAGCCTTCGGCTTAAAGCTTACCTCAGATTCGGGTGTTTGTTCACTCGCTGGTTCTTCATTGCTGGATTGCAATAGACCGGCAAGGGCTTCTCCACCCGGGAATGCAGCCATGAGTTTTGGATTGCGCTTGACGAAGCTCTCCACAAGACTTGATCCTACGTCTCCCAGAAAACTATTCAAGGGAGACTGTTTCATTTCTAATCTGGCGTTTTGCTTTTCCAGTTCATCTACCTCACTCTCCAGGTCTGTGATGTGCTGTTGAAGTTTCTTATTCTCATCCTTCAGTACCTCGTATTCCTTTTCACGCAGTTTGCGCTGCACTTCTTCGTCCACGATGTTCTTTACGTCTACACCGGATAACCCTTCCTTTTGAGCTTCACCGAAGTAGAAGATCCGCTTCTCGTTGTTGTTGCTACTGCCTGTGAAAAGAAGTACTTCAATGGACCGTGTGTCCGCAGTGACGAAGTTTTCAAACATGGTGAACATATCGGGGTCACTTGTCCTGCGAACTGCCTTGAAACCGTCTACCAGAATTTCATAGTCAATCGGTTGACCTTTATCATGGTAAAGGCGCAGGTATTGTAAAAGGTTGTCAATCTTCTTCTGTTCGTATTTTTCTTTATTCGGTAGTGCCATAATTCTGTCAGTTCACAATGATTGCTTGTATAAATTTTATCCTTCGCTTTTCCACGCCTGGGTTTGTGATCTTAATTTCCCCCCGGTGTATATGTATGCTTTCCGGTATTGGATCGTCTGTCGAGTCATACATTCCATAATCAGAGTCAACAACCAGCCCAGGTGGTTCGTCAATGATAAAGAACATTTCGTTGTAAGCAGGAATTGTTATCGTAGTCCCAGCTTCGATGATGAAATCCCTGTGACGGAAATGATACTTTGAATAGCCCTGCTGTTTCAGTCGCAACGGTGCGAACTCCAAAATGAATTGCTCGGTCATAAGTGTATCTCCATCGGTTCCAGAAAGTCTTTCTTCTCACTCTTGTTCTGTTCAATGGCTTCGTCAGCTATAACTTCATCAAGTTCTTCAGCCGTCTCACACTCTACATAGACTGTGATTATAAAGGGATCATCAAACGTCTCTCCTTTGAACCATGCATTGATGATAGCCGTGTCACCTTCAACATGCACGGGCTTTATCATTGGCACATTTCCGGTGACCCACGCTTTGTCGCTATCGAACTGTGAGTCTTCAACCTGGATCAAAGCTTCGTCCGATGGCTCAATGCCTTCCTCCTGAAGGTTTATTACATAGAAGACGTCCATCTTATCATTAGCCTGAAAGCTTACGGTCCCGGTTCCCATTTTGCAGAAGTTGTTACAGCAATGCCTGTTACTTTTTTTACATTGGCCGGAAGCCGGATTTCGAATGGCTTGAATCGTTCATCCTTATCAATCTCTAGCTTGACTATGATGATCCTCCTTTTGGTCTTCGTAACTATCATTTCATCTCACATAAGAGGCTGACGATAACTTTATAAGCCGCAAAAGGAGCGTTGGGATTGGCAGTGTCCTTATATTGGATTTTCAGTTCACCGTTTCCGGCTATGACCCCATTACCCAACGACTTGTATTTGTCATTCGGAGCGACTGCCATTCCACTCATAAACATTTTGCTTTCAAAGTCTTCAGGGAAAAGTTCCTCTCCCGAAAGCTCGATGCGCTGAGAGCCCCGGTAGAACAAGAGGTTCGGTTTGTCAGAACTGATCATAATGCCATGCACCACTTTTACGTTCTTGTCCAGGTCAAACTTCTTGTTCACCGGTTGCCCTTCCGCGTCTACCAGGAAGGTGTAGATTTTATCCACCCAACGCTTCTCCATGACCTACTAAGGAATAGTTGCCGTTCCTTCAAGACCCACATAGAGGACTGAGTTTGCATCAAGCCCTTTGATGGTTCCAAGCTCGATCTCAAATTCGATGTCTACATCGTCATGGATCAGGCGAGGGTTCGCGAGCTTGTAAAAGCTCTTGGGCACCATGTCAAACTGTGTGGTCACAAACTTCCGGTTGGAAGTGTCACTTACCAGTTGCTTCTTGTTGGCCTTCAGTTTGAATTCCCCGTTGGCCAATGCGCCCACGTTCTCGATGGTATCAAACTTGGTTGTTTTGATGTCATCAACATCCATCGATGCCGCAACCCCATGCAAGAGATAAATTCCTGATACGAGCAAAGCCATGTTCTTAGGAAGCTTCGCATTACTGATGTTGCGCAGGTTCACCTCCTTCACGTCCTGGCTTTCAAACATCTTGATCGTCTTCGCGCCTTTGATCGGCTTGATAGTATAGATCAATTGATCGGCTAGACGCAACTTGCCCTGGAGCAATTGCTCCTTAATGTGTTTGGGCAGTTCTACGAAGAACTTCTCAAACTCAGCGCGAGAACCCTGTGAAGGAATATGTCGCTTCACGATCTTGCTCATCGCCTTCGCCCGTTGCAAGGGGTTCAGCGCATTCAGATACCCTAACAACTCGGTATCCATCTCTCCGTTCAAACCCAACAACTCTGTCGGGTTCGTGTACTCACTCTCCATGAGTTGTCCTAATGCTCCCAGCATAATTTTACTTTTTTGTTTAATTGTCACTTTGATTTAAAACTCTCTCTCGGTTTCCTCCACAGCGTTCATTCCTCCGTTCATAGAAGCTATCTGTTCCTGGAGTCGGTCGATAGCCGACATATCCAGTTCCTTTGTCTCATTGTTGTAAGGGTTCACGAAGTAGGTGACCTGCTCGTCTTTTTGATCTCCCGCGAGGCCCGCAGTTGCACTTGGCTCTGCTGGTTTGGAGAGATAAAGCTTCTCAGAGAAGTTCTTGAAGAATGTACCTACACGATCCTTTGCATCTTCAGTGATCTGCTTGATATCAAAGCCATCAACTCCCTGTACAGTAGTCTTATTCTGATTTTGAAAACCGTTGCTCAACGTGAGGCCAAGTCCTGCTGCGATGATGTATGGATTCTTTTTATGAAAGCCCACGAGCGTTACTGGAATTCCCGCGAGCAAAGAGTGCTTCCCAAGTGCGGCTCCTGCACCTCCGGCAGCAATCGCAGCCAATAGGACGAGGCCACCTTTCGTTACTGTTTGTGCTATGGGGTGTTCCATCACCGGTGCCGGCCCAAAGAGTGCGTGTCCCTGCTTATCCTTTTTATTTTTATTCTTTTTTGCCTTTGCCATGTTATAATAGATTTTGTGCTTTGACTTTGTTCTTCTTGCTTGCGCTGTTCTTGCGTTTCCGCTTTCGCTTTTTCGCTGGAACACCTTCAAGTCCATTAGTTCCTGATCCGCTCCTCATGGCCTTCATGAGTAAGTAACCTCCTGTTATGACTCCACCGGCTACGAGCAACGACTTGCCGGGATTTTCTTTTACCCATGTAGTTGTCTTTTGTAGGAAGCCAACTTTCTCTGAGCCAGTCTGAGCCGGTACCTCACTGCCTGTTGATGAACTTTCACTTGGTACAAGCATAGCTCCACTGGAGGCAGATTCATTTGATAGTACAGGCTGACTAGCCGTAGAAGTATTGGAAGTATCTTGTGTCGTTTCATTTGTTTTCACTGTTGGAGCACTCGGGGTCGTGGCTTTCGGAGCCGTTTGTGTCGGCACAAGGGATCTTGCGGTAGACACTAATGGTTTGGCAGCGGACACAGCACTCGTAACTTTTGAGATCAGTGATGAACCAGGTTGCGCTGCTGGTGCGGACGCAGATTCAGAGTAATCGTCTCTCATTTCATCTTCAGCTATCGAAGCGGGGAGTTCTGATGCAGTGCCTGCATTGTCTGTCTCACTCTGAAATGACTTCTCCTCATTGCCACCTTTCGTAAACAATCCTTTCACTTGTTTCAACGCACCTGCAATGGCAGCCACTGCCGAGGTCGCCGCGGCTATAGCAGTGCCACTTGCGATTTCTCCTAACCCTTCAAATCCATCACTGTGAATGATGTTATACTCATCCTCATCCGCGTACACATTGTCCAACCCGTCCACTCCTTCGAAACCGCTCAGTGGTACTTTTTTATCCTTGTTACCTTTGCCACTAAGAATAGCCTTCTTGAGATTTGCCTTTTTACCTCCAGCTTGCCAGTAAACTGTTTCAGCTCTGTCTTTCACTGAGCGCAGTTTTTTCAACTCACTCAAGTTGATTCCTTTCGCTTGCGCCTGGGCATCGGTGAGGTAAGCATAGCGCAACTTTCCACCGACATTCATCAGGTTAATCTTCATCGCCAACAAAAAGCCGTTGCGCAGCAGGATCGTTGCAGGGTTTGCATAGCGGTTGAGGAACCTGATTCCATCGCCTACTTTGTCACCCACTTTTTTGGCTACCTTTTTAATCCCCTTTCCAACTTTTTTGAAAATGTTTCCCATCTCCTCGTCATCGTAAACCGAAGCGAGGTCAGAGAGGTCAACGTTGTCATAATCTGCAAACTCGATGGTCTCATCCTCTCTTTCTTCCCCATCAAATCCATCCAAATAATCAAGTCTCATATCGTAGTCTTTACATTCTTTATAAGGTTGTTCATCATCAAAAGCATCCTTCACACAATCAATCACTATGTACCAGTCACGTTCTTCAATGTAATCTTCCAAGTGACCTGGCTTCGGAACGATAGGATATACATGTTGCCATCGAGGTACTTCCGGGTACTTCTTCGGATACTTTGTTATCCTCGCGAGACAATCAATTTTCAGAGATCGAAGGATGGAGAGAATGAATACCGTGTAGCAGTCACAATCGACTCCGTCCTTTCTGTCCCACCATGCCCGTCTGGGACTGCGCACTTGTTCTACTCCTTCCTTGTCTCTCCGATATTGTATGTGCTGGTACACGAAGTGCCAGATATTGGAGCATGTTTCCTCCAATGTTCGACCCTTCAATACCTTCGCTATCTTATCAGTCTGCCACTGCGTTTGCGGCAATGCTTTGCGAATGAGTTCCATTGTGTCTTCCACATTCGCGCTTTTTTTTATAGTAGTGTCTGTTTCACTTGGGGAAGGAAAGAGATGATCGAACTCCCTTCCATCCTTCAACCTCCTCTTTCTGTCTGCTACCATTCGCCTCCTCCTTTCGTCATCTACTTTCCTTTACCTATGCGGGCTTGCCGCCACCAAAAGTGATGTTGTCAATTTTTGTATAAGGCAGACTGTCGTTGATGGTCGTGATTGTGTGTACCACCAGGTTCAGCTTGCCAGTTTCTCTGTACTCTTTGATCAGAGCAGGAACCGTTGTAGCCAGGTTAAGAAATCCAAGCTTGATGCGGATTGGTTCAAGGTTCACTTCACTGAACTTTGGTATCTCGATGTTCGCGTCTTTTACTTGTGAGGATGCTACGGTCTTGTCTGCGTAGATCATCTTCACAAATGGATGCTTCACCTTGATACTCCCACCGCTTGGATTTTTGAGTTTAACATTGATCGTAAGCTCGATGCCGCTCAGGTTCACGTTGTGGATTGAAACTTTCGTTTCTGACTCCAGCTCGTTTGAAAGCCTGTTGAGTCTGAGCAAGTAGCTGCCACCGAAATAGATGGCTGCTACTGTTCCGGCTCCGATCAATACGTGCCTACTCTTGATCATGGCGTTTCTTCTTTCTGATCTTGAAACCCCTGATCTTTCTCATCTTGGTGAAATCCTTCACACGCTCTTTGTGCTTTTCCCAAAGAGGACTCAACACATCACCAAGAACCTTGAAAGCGAGGCAGATAATACCACCCACTACAGCCTGGAGTGCGTAATCGAGAAGGAAGATGAGATTCACATTTCCTAAAAGGTTAAACACTGCCCCGAACACGAAAGCAATCCAATTGCCTCCCGCTCCATGATTTTGATTTATTTCTGCTCCGTTCATGGGTCAAAGATGTAGAGACCCGAAAGTGAAGGTTAAGGATTGTAAAAGGAGATTAACGACTGTGTGCTTTTATGAAGGATTATAAAAGCTTGTGAAGGATTGTAAACGAATTTGAATGAATGTTCCGTGTGGAACTTCAGGCGTATTTTGATGGAAGTGGAAAATGTGTTTTTTAAAGGCTACGAGTTGAATCGAAACTCATAAGACTCTCTGAATATCTCACTCAGCAGATTAGAGTCATTTTGCAGATTCTCTTTGCTTATTCTAAACTTCAAACGACCATTTCTTTTATGTATTGAGATGGATTTGAATCCACGCGATGACAATGGTTCAACCCACTTATTAGAGTCTGGCAAAGAAATGGATGTTCTGGTAAACGTCTCTTTGGGTACAAAGAGCGCAAAGTTTTTAGACCGATTTTGATGAGCTAACCCAATATAGGATTGGTTGTAGTTAAGCGTTATCCCTTTATCAATGGCATGGATAATATTTAGACAATCATCAACTATTCCTACACTAAGCAATCCTGCTCTCTCAATCCAATAAGTCCTGTCCTTCGTTTCCAACTCCTGATCTTCAGGCTCCAATTCAGAAAAATTTATAAGCAACTCTTCTTCGCAGTCTACTCGCGTAAGGAGTGCTCTCAACTTCCTAAACTTACTGTTGTTGTCGATGTTCGATTCAATGAAATAATTAGGGCTAACCTGATATGGAGTTCGCAATTCGTCAGGGTTACTTGTTGCGGCAAGGATGGACTTTATTTCTTGATGATAGAATGAGGAGGGATTCTCTTCAAATAAGGATTTAATAACATGATAGTACATCTTGCTAATTTCATCGGTTACAATTTTTTCATCTTTCCAAATAAAATAGTCAAGCTTTTTGTAACGAGGATCGGGACTATTGTAAATAGTGTAGTCTTGATCTGTGTCAACCTCTTCCTCAATTTCAATGTCAGGATACTCCCAAATTTTATAGAACCGATCAAGCAGCAATCCAAACCTTGATTTTAGAGTATCCAAATTCCAATGATCTATTTCTCTCAAATACTGATTTAGCCATAATCGGCTGAAGTTATAACCTTGTTGCTTGCCATCCTTGTTCATGGCCTTTTTTTCAAGAAAGTACTTATTACTTAAGCTGCCATTATTTCCTGATAAAGTAAGGTTGGCAATAGTATTCAAAAACTTATCTCGAAACAGGGATATTGAATTATCATCCAACTTATTATACCAAACTTCATCAGGAGTTTGTGGAAAAATGTGTTCAATCGTAATTTCATTGTTCTCAATTGAAACGTACTCGCGATTTTCATAATTCTCAAGAAGTTCAAGAAAATAAACTCTATTCTTGGATTGAATATTGTAAACATCCTTTTCTTCAAGTGCCACTTCAATTTCTCTATTGGTGGGAAATTTTTGAACCCCTTTCTTTTTCATAAGGGCCCTTTGTATTGACGGAAGATATCGAGTATCATCAACGTCATTGTAGAGTGTCATGAAAATTTTGTTTAAAGCGTTTGTTGGCAAACCAATGATAAACCTTCGCCAAATAAAGGATTGGACTAATTTTAGAACGGCCTCAATTTGATCAGAAGAAATTTGGTTATTAGCGTAGTCACTATAGACCGGTAGCAAAAAGGGAAATGAGATGTTTGACTCCAGTCTCTTAATATAGTCAAGCTGTTTCCGTAGTTGGGGTTTGCTCTCCCTGGAAGGGTTTAAAAGCTTATTGTAGTGAAAGGAAAAATCTTTGATCTCCTGTAGAGTGTCCTGGTAAAATTTCGAATTACGTGTGGCATAGCGTGCCTTGAACTCCTCATACACTTTTGCTTTGTTTGGAATCTTTTTGGTTTTGTAAGTCAGGTAGTCTCGAATAAAATCGGATACCTTACTTTCTTCTTTTTCCAAATCCTTTGCATTCTGCTCTATAATGTCCCAGTATTCATTAAACACTCTTATTTGCTCATTTGGCTCAAGCCCCATTAGTATATAGTTTCGGATGAGGTCAGCCTGCGACAATTCAAGACCTGTGGAATTTAAACTCTCGAAAATTCTTTGAGGGTCATCTTTACCTCGTTCCAATGAAATCTCAACAAACAGTAGGCACTTTAATCCGTGAAGAACAACGTCAAAGTTGTCACTATTAACACTGTTTTTGAAAAAAATGAAATTTTCAATAACACGAGAAAACTCCCCGTATTGACCAGGGTCATTATTGTTAAGAAGAAATTTAAAGGCACGAGCGTTAACATCGGACTGCTTGAGTTTCAATTTGCTCAGATCGTCTTTAGCATATTTGTTAACTAGGTAATTGTCGTTTATTCTGTTCACCCAATCCTCCATGCCCTTGGATTGAGCAAATTTGTAAAGGGCAAGGTATAATAGACTGAAGGTTGTTAATCGCTGTTGTCCGTCAATAATTACTAATTGCTTTACTTCGGATGAAGTGTATACCCCATCATGGATGTAAACAATGCTTCCAATGAAGTGTGTGTCTCCTTTCTTACTTCCAACGTCTATGATATCACGTAATAGTTGCGAACACTGGGCTTCAGTCCAATCGTAATTGCGCTGGTAGACGGGGATTATAAATTGCGTTTCGTTTTGTGATAAAAAACTTGTAAGCGCTACTTCATTTGCTTTCATTTTAACAAAGTTACTTCACTCAATAAATTTTGACCTATCGTGAAATAGCATCGACAACACCTAAGCGCCTCGTTGCTAATCTATCGTTGGGTAAAGGCAACCCTAATTAAGCATTTGATTTCCAGAAACTTTCAAAGAGCCTAAAATTCTGCCAAAAATGGGCTATTTTAGAGAATTCATATTTTTTAAACTATAAACCCCTCATTGTCAGCTAAATGTCTACTAAGTTTTTCACCAACAGGGATGGGAATAGCCTTCTAAAAAAATTTGAGGGTGTTTTTACGCACGTTGAGAGTATTCAATTCTTTGACGCGTTGGTCGGCTACTTTCGAGCATCCGGGTACTTCAAGGTAAGGGCCTTTCTTGATCGTATCCCAAAGATTAGAATCCTCGTTGGAATAAACGTTGATGCTCTAACAAAAAAATACCACGATCGGGGTCAGTACTTTATTGATAATCCTCATGAAACCAAGGAGACGTTTTTAAAAGAGGTTATCCAGAATATTCAAGATGCGGACTATAATGAAGTGACTGAGAAGGGTATTATTCAATTTATTGATGACCTCATCAATGAAAAAATTGAACTGCGTGCTCATCCAAAACAAAAGATTCATGCGAAGGTCTATATTTTCCGACCTCTCAATTTTAACGAGCATGCCCCGTGCGAAGTAATCACAGGTTCATCCAACCTGACGGACTCGGGCCTTGGTTCTAATCCTGAATCGAATTACGAGTTCAATGTAAGCCTGCGTGATCATCAGGATGTCAAATTTGCGACAGAAGAATTTAACAAGCTGTGGGACGAATCTGTGCCAATCCTTCAAGCGGAAGCCAAAGAGATCAGAAGGAAGACTTACTTGAAGGATGACTTCACTCCTTTTGAGCTGTACATAAAAATGCTGATTGAGTACTTTGGGAAGAGAGTCGAGTATGACCCATACAATATTGACTTGCTCCTTCCAGACAAATTTATGCGATTGAAGTATCAATCGGATGCCGCGAATCAGGGTTACGCCATTATGATGAAGCACAATGGTTTCATACTTGCCGATGTAGTTGGACTTGGTAAAACTATTATAGCATGTATGGTGATTAAGAAATTTATCTATGAGAATGGTACCCATTCAAAAGTGCTTGTGGTAGTTCCGCCTGCCCTTGAAGCAAATTGGAGAAGAACCACAGAGGAATTCCAAATAAAGAATCACTTTGAGTTTATCACCATCGGAAGTCTTCACCAAATTTTAGATGAAACAAACTACACTCATTCAAGGGCTGATAAATTTGACCTGATCGTTGTAGATGAATCGCATAAGTTCCGAAATGACTATACCGATATGTACCGTGAACTTCAGCAAATATGTAAAATGCCTAGGTCGCGCCCTGCTGAAGATGGTGACACACGCAAAAAAGTGATTTTAATTTCAGCAACACCTCTCAATAACAGGCCACAGGATATTGAGAATCAGCTTTATTTATTTCAGGATAAAAGAAATAGCACCCTTGAGAGTATCAAGAATCTTCAAGATTATTTCAAGCCGATTAATGAGCAATACAAGAAGCTTTCTTCAGAGCAAAACTTAAATATTAAAAAACTTAAGACTCTATTCCAAAAATTGAGAGATGATGTCATTGAACCGCTGGTAATAAGACGAACACGAACTGACATAGAGAAGAATCCGTCATATTTGGAGGATTTAGATAGTCAGGGAATTGTATTTCCGAGGGTTGATGATCCTATTGCACTTTACTACTATTTAGACGATGAGTTGACAACTCTGTTTCTTGACTCCGTAAGCTTAATAACGGGCATGGATGAAAACGGATTGCAGATTGAAGGCTTGGGATACTATAGATATCGTGCTATAGAGTTTCTTTCAAAGGATGAGGATAGAAAAATTTATGGTGATGTTAGCTCTATATCTACTAGGTTGGCAGCGATCATGAGAGTATTGCTAGTAAAACGTCTTGAAAGCAGTTTCTTCGCCTTCCGACAATCGCTCAGCCGCTTTCAAAAGGCAATTAACAATATGCTAACGATGTTCGATGATGACAGAGTCTTTATCGCACCCGACCTTGACATCAATAAGCTTCTGGAAGAAGGTTTGAGTTATGAGGAGATTGAAAGTAGAATTAACAAGGCTGGCGGGAATAACAGGGAATTTAAGGCAACAGACTTTGATAAGAAATTTTACATACTGTTACTAAAGGATAAAGATAAAGTTGATGATTTAATTGATCGATGGAGCAAGGTCACAGTTGACCCTAAACTCGAAGAATTTGCAAATCAAGTCGCCAAGAATTTCTTTGATTCTAAGAAGAATCAAAGTGGCAAACTTGTGATATTCTCTGAATCAAAGGAAACAGCTGAGGAGCTTTCAGCTCAATTTAAAAAATTGGGTGAATATAAAATTCTCACTGTCAGTGCGGATAATCGTAAGTCTGTAGAGGAAAAGCTACGCGAAAACTTTGACGCAAATTTGGAGGAGGAAAAATGGAAAAGCGATTATGATATAATTATTACGACCGAGGTTTTAGCCGAAGGGATTAATCTTCATAGAAGTAACGTCATTGTCAATTATGATGTGCCCTGGAATTCGACAAGACTGATGCAGCGTATCGGAAGGGTCAATCGAATAGGGTCAAGAGCAAATCAGATTTTCGTATATAACTTTTATCCTTCAGCGCACGGTGATGCACAGATTCAATTGGTAAATACAGCCTTAAGGAAACTTCAAGCTTTTCACACAGCGTTTGGAGAAGACAACCGGATTTTTTCAATGTTGGAGGAAAAAGGCGAAGGGGCGTTGTTTGGGAATAAAATCCAAAAGGAAGAAAGCGAAATTTTGAAATACCTGAACGAGCTTAGGGACTTCAGAAAAAAGGAACCAAAAAGATTCGCTGAGATTGCCTCTATTCCCAATAAAGCCAGATGTGGCCGGAAAGCTACTGACGGACAATTAACTATTCTGAACACGGATGATGGCGAGGTCAACTACCCGCTAATCAACACTTCTTTGGCCTATCTTAAAAGTGAAAACCACCCAGGTGTATTTTGTTTGGTAACTCCAGATTACACAAATGAGGAACTCAACTTTTTACAGGCTGTAAAAATTTTTAAAGCAAGTCAGAACGAACAATCCTTTCCGCTTCACGATAGGCACCATGAACAAGCACTTGCTGCAATGGAATTCTTCAAAACAGAGAAGAATCAGGAAAATATACAGGCTGTTTCAAGAAAAAATTTGAGTCCTGCTGAAAATAAGGCAATCACCAATATAAATGCAATTGTCAAGATTGCCCCAACGGAACAAAAGAGAAAAGTACTTCTAAGGACATTGGAACTGATCAAGCAAGGAACATTTGCTTCGAAAGGATTTCCCAAGGAGATAAACGACTTTTTTACAAATAATGAAAGAGTAATGCGCACTCCAGAAACTTTTATTGAATTGTTGTTCACGCAAGTTCTTGACCGCTACGATTTGTCAGCTAGAGTTACTGAGCAACCAATACAGGAACCTAAGCCAAGAGGTATAATAAATCCAAAAATTGTCCTTACCCAAAGCTTTTCTTAAGATATGGCAAGTAGAATACAACTTCAGCAATCACTGCAAAGACCTTATGATAGGTTGTTGTTTTCAAAGGATGTTTTGAGCCAAATATTTAATAGCAATTTTAAACTTCTGCAATCACCAGCTCCAGCATCTATACAGCCAACTGCGTCCGAGAAAAAGGTAATAAATACTATCTCAGTCTATGGGGCAATAACGCTGGAGGATGGAACGGAAGTAACCTGTTATGAAATTGCACTTCAATCGAAAGTCCGAATTGAACAGAGTAAGGTAGCCATTCAACAGTACGCAAGAAGACTTCTAATTTCCGGACAGGCTGCTTTGGTCAGTTTTGTTTCGCCTGATAATAAGAAGATTTGGAGATTGACATTGGTAGCCAAAGATAGCGAGCTTACCTCTGACGGCATCAAAGAAAAATCGACCAACGCAAAACGATATACGTTCTTATTGGGCCCTGGAGAAAGTTGCAAGACAGCAGCAGAGAGGTTTGAATCTCTATCAATTGAAAAAACAATTGATCTAAAAGCTCTTACAAAGGCCTTTTCAGTCGAGAGACTTAGCAAAGCATTCTTTGATGAATACAAGTTACACTATGAGAAGTTCCTCAAATATTTAGACCAATCAAACTGTAAGAAGTCGGCATTTAATGGAAATGAAAAGCTTATTCGAGACTTCGTTAAGAAACTTCTTGGGCGATTAGTTTTTCTCTCCTTCGTTCAAAAGAAGGGTTGGTTGGGAGCCAGCACAGTCGACTATAAGGATGGAGACCCTGAATTCTTAATGAATCTATATTTAACAAGCGGAGCAAATGAAACCTTTTACGAAAGATGGCTTAAAGTTTTGTTTTTCGACACATTAAATAATCACAAGGGAAGACCGAATGATGACTTTGCATTGCCAGATAAGAAAAAGGTGAAAATTCCTTTTCTGAATGGCGGCCTTTTTGACAAGGAAGATATTGATCAAAAGGTGCTCACTTTTGATCCAAAACTCTTTCACAATCCGGACAGCAATGAAGATCCAAAGCAACGGGGATTTCTTGACTTTTTACAAGCATTTAATTTCACAGTTCACGAAGATAGTCCAGACGATCACACCATTGCAGTTGACCCTGAGATGTTAGGACATATTTTTGAAAACCTCCTTGAAGACAACAAAGATCGGGGTACTTTCTACACTCCAAAGGAGATCGTTCACTATATGTGCCAAGAAAGTTTGATGGAATACATAGTGACAGAATCTGGACTTAAAAGAGACACTGTCGAAAGGTTAGTTCGATATAAGGAAGTAGATAAAATCGAAGCAGCCGTATTAATTCAAGTTGCAAGTATCCTGGACAGAGTCAAAATTTGCGACCCGGCAATTGGTTCAGGCGCATTTCCAATGGGACTTCTTCTGGAAATTTTCTCTATCAAAGAGGTAATAGCCTATGGAAGTAATTCAAGCTGGAATCCAGCAAGTGCAAAGGAGAAAATCATCCAAGGTTCTATTTATGGAGTGGACGTTGAAAAGGGTGCGGTGGATATTGCACGATTAAGATTTTGGTTGAGCCTTGTTGTCGATGAGGATAAGCCAAGACCATTGCCGAACCTCGATTATAAAATCATGCAAGGCGATAGCTTATTAGAATCTTATGAGGACTTGGATTTGTGCGTTAGAGTTGAAGAAGAGACAAAGCTCTTCAGGGATGAAAATAAATTTAGTAGGGAGGACATTGATCATCTTAAGTCGTTGGTAAAAAAGTATTTCGCAGCCGACAATAGCGAAGTAAAGAAAGAATTACAACATAGCATAGATGACATCGTCAGTAAGTTCATCAAAGGGCAGATTCAAGACAAAGTCAGACGGAATAATGATGCACTCAATGACATCGAGCTAAAGCTGGCCACGGCAAATAGACAAACCCCAAAGACGAATGCTGATAAGAAGAAGAAAGAAGACAGTCTGAAGAAACTTCGTAATATTTTGGATCGGATTCTTAAAGAACAAGAGCGATTGAAAGGAATCGAGAAAGACTTGAAGCAAATTCAGAAAAATAGAATATATCCGTACTTTCTTTGGCACTTATGGTTCTCTGACATTTTTGAAAAGACACTGCCTAATTAAGTGTGTAAGTGCTGGGTAACGACTAAGCAACTGCGTAAAGGTTTTATATTTTGCATCTGCCTTCGAAGATAGTTAAAAATTGATTTACGATTAGTGGCCAGTTTCTCACGGGCAAGGTCCATTTTTTGGTGATCTCCCGTAAAGCCAGGTACACCGCTTTCACCACCGCCTGGTCGTCAGGGAACGAAAGTTTGTTGTTGGTATACTTGCGGATTTTTCCGTTGAGATTTTCGATAATGTTCGTGGTATAGATCAGCGTTCGGATTTCGATCGGATAATCGAAGAAGTGCGTGAGGTTATCCCAATTCGTTTTCCACGACTTGATAGCATGCGGATATTTTTTGCCCCATGTTACTTCAAGCTGCTCTAAGGCTTGAGCAGCCAGCTCTTTGTTTGGTGCTCCGTAAACAGTCTTCAAATCGGCTACAAATTGTTTCTTGTCTTTCCAGACAACGTAGCGAAGCGCATTTCTGATCTGATGAACTACACAAATCTGGGTTACCGATTGGGTAAACACGCTGGTGATTGCATCGGTGAAGCCCTTCAGATTATCGGTGCTGGTGATGAGAATATCTTCCACGCCACGGCTTTTTAAATCAGTAAGTACACTTATCCAGAATGAAGCACTTTCGCTTTCACCCAGCCACATGCCCAATACTTCCTTAAACCCCTGAGCATTAAGGCCTACGGCCAGGTAAATGGTTTTGTTGATCACCTTCCCATTCTGCCGGACTTTGAATACGATCCCATCCATCCACACCACAAAGTACACCGATGAAAGAGGCCTGCTTTGCCACTCCGTTACCAACGTATGTACCCGCGAGGTAACGTTGGAAATAGTGGCATCCGAAACATTCACACCATAGATTTCCCGGATTTGTATTTCAATGTCGCGTACGCTCATACCCCGGGCATATAAGGAGATGATAATTTCTTCGATGCCTTCTACGAACCGGCTGCGCTTGGGAACCAGGACGGGCTCAAACGTGCTGTTCCGATCCCGAGGTACTTCTATCTGTAGTTCACCTCGCGTGGTCTTGATGGTCTTACGGGTTTTTCCGTTCCGTGAGTTCCCGGAGTTAATCCCTTCTGGTGAATGTTTGGCATAGCCCAAATGGCCATCGAGTTCACCTTCCAGCATTTGCTCCATGCCCTTTTTGAAAAGTTCATCGATAAAGCTGTTGAGGTCTTTCGAATTCTTAAATTGCTTGAGAAACTCAGGGGTGAGCATCTCTTTGAGTAGTGGGTGTTGTTCTTGATTTTCCATGGTAACTGTGTTTAAAGTTAAGTCTTTAAATGCAACCGATTCGGCTGAAAGTGGTACATTCCACATCCCCTTTCAGCAAGGCCGAATCGGGCCTTTACACAGTTGCTTAGTCGTTACCTTTGAAAACGGAGGATTCGATATTGTCATCGGTAATCCGCCATATATCCAATTGCAAAAAGACGGTGGTGATTTAGCTGATCTATATGAGAATGCTAATTATCAGACATTCGATAGAATGGGTGACATCTATTCACTATTCTATGAAAGAGGATGGCAACTTCTAAAACCTAACGGAAATCTCTGCTACATCACATCGAATAAGTGGATGAGAGCCGGGTATGGAGAGGGCACGCGGAGATTTCTTGCAAACAATGCAAACCCGACTTTGCTCATTGATTTTCCAGAACAAAAAATCTTCGAATCTGCAACGGTCGTAACGAATATTTTACTCTTTACAAAGGGCGCCAACAAGGGCAAAACATTTGCGTGTACGGTCACTGAGAAGGTGTTAAATAATTTGAGCGTTTTTATTAGACAACATGGGGTAGCCAGTGAATTTCATACGAAGGATACTTGGGCCATATTGTCTCCAATTGAGCAACGAATCAAGCGGAAGATAGAATTGACTGGAACACCACTCAAAGAATGGGAAATAGCCATCAATTATGGGATCAAAACAGGTTTCAATGATGCCTTCATAATTACTGGAAAAGAGCGAGCTGAATTGATAAAACTTGATCCAAAATCAGCCGAAATTATACGACCGATTTTGCGTGGCAGGGACATAAAGAGATACGCCAATAGCTTTGCGGATCTGTGGTTGATCAACACACACAATGGTATCAAGGAAAAGGGTTTAAAACCCATTCAGATAGAGGATTATCCTGCCATTAAAAAGCACCTGGATAAGTACTATACCGAGCTTGAAAAACGTGCAGACAAGGGTGACACTCCGTACAATTTGAGGAACTGTGCTTATATGGACGATTTTTCTAAACAGAAAATTGTTTGGGGGAATTTGAATCTTCGAGCGTCTTACACCCTAGCAGAGGAAGGCATGTTTGTTAATGCTCCATCGCCTATGATAGTGCCTGGTAATCCATATCTACTAGCCGTCTTGAATTCAACACTAGGTGATTATTACGTGAGAAATTTGGGAGTTATTAGAAATGGAGGCTACTTTGAATACAAGCCGATGTTCATAGAAAAATTGCCCGTTCCAGTTATTGACCAAGTGAAACAGAAACCTTTTGCGGACTTAGCCCTTCAAATTCTTGAGGCTAAAAAGTCTAATTTACAAACGGACGAACTTGAAAACCGGCTCGATCAAATGATTTTTGAACTCTACAAATTGTCAGATGACGAAATTGAATATCTCCTTTCAGGCTTCCGCCAAATCGAAGTGACTAATGAAGTTGATCTCGTCTGATGACAGTTCAAAGAGCGAAAAGATTATCTCATCAACCTGATTCTCAAGATCAGAGGTATCCAATCTCTGCTTTTTACGTTTTTGGATCTCCACTACCAATTGTCCTAATGCTATTTCATTGTGGCTTGAAGGCGAAAGGGGGATACAAATTTGTTCTATGTACTGCTTGATCCATCTCCTTGTCCCTACTCCAGATGTTGCTGCTATTTTTCCGAAGTACCATTCGCACAGTTTGGAATTAAGGAAAGAGAGAATGTATGGAAGTCTATCGCCAATCAGAAAGAAAACCGTGTTGTTTAAGTAATAGCCTTCGGTATCCAGACAAAAATTTGCGTGATCAGTTAACTCAATCCAAATGATTTTCTGTTTAGAAAAATCGTCCCAATAACTTATGCTATCCTGCGTCTCATACCACTTATTAGTGCTTGCTTTTCTGGCCTTTTCATTTTTTTTGAAGCTAATTCTTTCACCATTGATAACTATATTTTTCCCAGTTTGCTCTAAACGCCTTAGGCACCATTCTTCGAGATAATTATCTGCTACCCAGGAAAATCCATTCTTAATTAGCAAATCCTTCCCAAATGAGAGGAGATGATCCTTGACGGCAGGATAATCATCTATTTTATATTCTTTTGCTGGAAACAACGCGATCAGGTAACATTCTGCAAACTCGTATTTGTACCGAGCAATGTCTCGTCCTCTAAGAATCGGTCGTATAATTTCGGCTGATTTTGGATCTGCCTTGATTAGCTCTTCCTTTTTTTCCCGATTGATGACAAATGCATCATTGTAGCCAGTTAATACACCTCGAAATATTTGAATATCCCAATCCCTTAGCGGCACGCCTGCCAACTCAATTTTGTCCTTAATTCGTTGCTCAATGCTTGATAAGATTGCCCAGCTTTGGCTGGTAGAGAAGGTGGTAAAACCGCCATGTTGTCTAATAAAAACGCTAGTTTAAGTGCATAAAAAAATGGCTATATTTTCTATAGACAGTTTTGGTTTAAATTATACACTTCTCATTAATTAATTTAAACCTTGAACCCCTATGATCTACGGCTACATTCGTGTAAGCACCGACAAACAGTCTGTTGAAAACCAACGCTACGAAGTCAATCAATTCTGTGAAAAAAATGTCTTGGTTGTCGATAAATGGATTGAAGAAACTATCTCTGGCGCAAAGAATATCAACGAGCGAAAAATTGGCAAACTCCTAAAACGAATGAAAAAGGATGATGTCCTAATTTGCTCTGAGTTGTCCAGACTTGGAAGGAATTTGCTAATGATAATGGCTATTCTAAACGAGTGCATGAATCGAGAGATACAAGTTTGGACTATTAAGGACAATTATCGTTTAGGAAGCGACATCAACTCTAAAGTTCTTGCCTTTGCGTTTGGTCTTTCTGCTGAAATAGAGCGCAACCTAATTTCTCAACGAACCAAAGAGGCATTAGCCAGAAAAAAAGCTGAAGGCGTCATTTTAGGCCGACCTGTCGGAAGAAAGTCAGCCAAGACAAAATTGACAGGGCAAGAAAGGAAGATCAAAGAATTGCTGGATAAGAAAGTATCCTACAGTGCCATTGGAAGAATCTTAGGTGTACACAGACTTACCGTGTCCGGATTCGTTAGTAAGTGTGGATTAAGAGAGCTTTGTTAGTACGGAGTTATTAACGTCCCGTTAAATCTTTGGACTTCAGAATTCCTCCAAAATCTTTGGCTTGATTTGAGCACAAGTGTAAAATGCAGCTAATTAATTAGAGCAAAGCATGAAGATTTTAATTATTGAGGACGAAAAGCAATTAGCAAAGAGCGTGAAGGAATTTCTTCGCCAGGAGGGCTACGTTTGCGAAGTTGCCAGTACGGCTAGTGATGCGTTAGAGAGAGTCATCATGTTCGATTACGACTGCGTGCTTCTTGACATCACCTTGCCGGACGGTAACGGCTTAAAGATCCTTGAAAAACTCAAAGAGTATAATAAAAGCGATGGCGTGATTATTGTCAGTGCCAAAGACTCATTTGATGACAGGATCAAAGGGTTGAATTTAGGTGCGGATGACTATTTGACCAAGCCTTTTTACCTTCCGGAGCTTAGTGCTCGTGTATCATCCATAATTCGAAGAAAACGTTTTGACGGCAACAATAAAATCACCTTCAGTGAAATAACGGTTGACTTACTTGCCAAAAGTGTCAGTGTTAATAATAACGAAGTTGAATTGACGCGGAAGGAGTTTGACCTTTTAATTTTCTTGCTCTCTAACAAAAACAGGGTGTTATCGAAAAATGCCATCGCAGAACACCTTTCAGGGGATGACGCTGAGCTATTGAATAAGTTTGATTTCATTTATTCCCACATTAAGAATCTGAAAAAGAAATTAAATGATGCTGGGTGTCAAGACTATATTAAGACAGTGTACGGATTAGGATACAAATTCACAGCATGAGATTATTACAAGTTAGCCTACGCGCATTGCTTTTATATTCGCTTATCATTGTGCTGATAAGCATTCCGGTTTCTATTTTTACCATCCGGGAAATCCTCAGCGAGGAAGTTGATGAGTCCCTCGCATTGCATTCTGACCAATTCGTAAAGCACATCAAGAACTATGAATACCTTGAAGACCTGGATTTGGATTTAAAAATCTGGGATCAGCTATCGTATGATGTTATATTAGAGCCAACAACTGAATCTTTACCAACCAGGCGCTACGAAACCGTGGTCATGTATGATAGCGCGGCTAAGGAATCAAATTCATTCCGGACTCTAACTTCGTCTGTCGTTATAAAAGACAAGCCATACCTTTTGACGATACGCTTATCGTTGGTAGATAATAATGAATTGCTTATCACCTTAGGCGCGGTGCAGATTACTCTTATCGTGATCCTTGCCGCAGGATTATTGCTCCTAAATCGGTCCCTCTCGAAAAAGCTATGGAGACCATTTTATCGCACCCTCAATCAACTTAAAGCATATGAGCTTGATAAAAGCGAATTAATAACTCCGGAAAAAACTGACATAATCGAATTTGATGACCTGAATAAGACGGTCAGTCATCTTACTGAAAGAAACAGGAAGGTATACCTGGAGCAAAAGGAGTTTATTGAGAATGCATCTCATGAACTTCAAACCCCGCTGTCTATTTTCCAGTCGAAGCTTGATACTTTGATGCAGATACCCGGACTCAATGAAGCGGGGGCCGCAACCATTCTTGAGCTTGAAGAAACTGCCATGAGGATGTCAAAACTCAACAAGAACCTTCTATTGTTGAGCAAGATTGATAACAATCAATTTACCGAACAAGTGGAAGTTGATGTGGCGATGATGGCGAATAAGCTACTCTCAAATCTTCAGTCGATGTCCGATTTGGGGAGCATATCAATTCAGAAGAAGATTGACCCGCTGACAACTAAGGCCAATGGTACATTAATTGAGGTGCTTCTCTCAAACCTATTCCACAATGCCATTCGTCACAGCAACAGTAATGGCAAAGTAAGTATTGAAATTTCAAACGGTACTCTAACCGTAGCCAATACCGGCAGTCCAATGAAAATGGATGCCTCCAGAATGTTTGATCGTTTCAGCAAAGAAAGCAAGGACGAGAATAGTTCTGGTCTCGGGTTGGCAATAGTTAAACGCATATGCGATGCTTGCTCCTACAAGCTGAGCTACTCCTTTTTTGACGGAATTCACACGTTCACAATTATTTTTTAAAATCACACAAATGCGAAAATCGGTTCTATTTTTTCTATTGGTATGTTCAACGGTTACCTTTTCTCAGGTAAAAAGTGTCACCGTATCTGGCGTGTTGAAAGACCACTTATCGAAAAGTGGTCTGGCTTATGTGAATGTGATTATCAAGAATGAAAAGGACAGCTCGTTTGTATCGGGTGCGGTCTCAACAGATGATGGTAGTTTTTCGATAACCAATCTATCACCAGGTAATTATATTCTGGAAACATCACTCGTGGGCTATAACACATTAAGTACATCAATGGTTGTGGGCAAATTCAGTGAATATATCGACCTCGGAATAATTGAGCTAATGGAGAATGTCACAGCTCTTAACGAAATTGTTGTGTCCGGTACAAGGGATGCCGTTTCTGAGACTTTAGATAAAAAAATTTTCTCGGTGTCAGACAATGTCAGCCAGAGCGGAGGTTCACTGCTTCAGGTTATGCAAACACTACCCGGAGTAACTGTAAGCCAGGAGGGAACAGTGCAATTGAGAGGAAGTAACAAGGTGGTTGTACTGATTGATGGAAAGCAAACTGCGCTTACAGGTTTTGGCAATCAACGCGCTCTTGAAAATATTCCAGCATCGGCAATTGAAAAGATAGAAGTCATCAACAATCCATCTTCTAAGTACGATGCCAATGGCAATGCTGGAATTATCAATATTATTTATAAGAAAGACGTAAGAGAGGGATTTAACGGCCAGGTCGGCTTAGCGGGTGGCTTAGGTGCTCTATGGATCAAGGAAAAGAATTATCCGACAATCCGCGAACAATATCAAGCAACACCCAAGATCAACCCTTCTGTTTCGATTAACTACAGAAAGAAAAAACTAAATCTCTTTCTCCAGGCTGATGACCTTTATACGAAAACTTTGAACAAGAATGAGTTTGTTGACAGATATTATGAAAACGGAGATACTATCCGGCAACAGACTATGCGAAACCGGACTACCAATATCATAACAGCTAAAGGTGGCTTTGATTGGTATTTAAATGAACGTAACACTATCACCGTATCAGGCCTTGTTAGCAGGGAAAAGATTCTGGATGAAGGAGATGAGCCTTTTTTCAATGCGGATTTTTCTGAGCGATTGAGACTCTGGCAATTTCTGGAAGATGAAGTAAAAACAACGGGCACTGAAATGGCCACATGGCAGCATAAGTTTAAGCAACCTGGCAGGTTACTTAATGTTGGTGTGAACTACACTTTTCATAGGGAAGATGAGAAATATTTTTTCACCAACATCACTCCCAACTATACGGGTCTCGACTCATTTAAATTGATCTCCGATGAGCATGTTGGGGATTTCAACATTGATTACTCGCATCCACTCAAATACGGACGATTTGAGACAGGTATTAAATTTAGAAACAGATATATACCTACCAACATGCAGTTCATTCCAGGATTGAATTCTCCCTTGGATGTGAGTGCTGGCGGTTGGGCAACGTACAGTGAAAAAATACCAGCCATCTACGGCAACTATTTTGTTGAAAATAAAAATTTTGAAATTGAAGCTGGCTTACGGGTAGAGTACGTTAACATCTACTATGACGTAAATCCCGATCATAATACCTATAAGAGTGATGGGTATAGCTACACGCAACCATTTCCCAATCTGAGGCTAGCTTACAAGGCGAATGGTAATAATACATTCTCAATATTCTACAACCGAAGAGTAGACAGACCGAACGAGGTTGATATCCGCATATTTCCTAAATACGATGATGTTGAAATAATCAAAGTTGGTAACCCTGGACTTCGCCCTCAGTTTACGAACTCGTTCGAGTTGGGCTACAAATCAAGTTGGAGCAATGGCTATCTTTATTCAGCACTTTACCATAAGCGTATGGAATCAACTATTACGCGTATTGGGAGCATTGTGCCCGGCAGTACTCTGATTTATAACATATTTCAAAACGCAGGGGACAGCTATTCAACAGGGTTGGAACTAATTGTATCTCACAATATAGGGAAGTGGGCAACCTTCAATTTCAATGTGAATGGCTACCAAAATGTTATTGAGGCATTCACGGTTGTTAACAAATATCCGGAGGAAAACACTTTCTCGGCTGAGAAGCAGAAGGCGTTTTCAGGAAGCCTGAAATTAAATGGTCTCTTTCATTTGAATGGAAACTACGACCTTCAATTTAACACTGTATATATGGCTCCGGATGTTGTGCCCCAAGGGAAAACTTACTCACGTTTCTATGTTGACTTTGGAATTAAAAAAGCTGTTCAACAAGGGAAGGGCGAAATATATCTGAACGCAACTGACATTGCTAACACCCTTCGAATCAAACGCGAAGTTGATGGCGATGGCTTCAGGTATGTAAGTACGGACTACTTTGAAACACAAGTCGTTCGAATCGGATATACGTTTAAATTTTAGAGATTAAGCCAAACACTTGAGATATGCAGACCTGGATCATCTATGCAATTCTGGCAATGATTTTTGCAGGACTTACTTCTGTATTGGCAAAATATGGTCTTCAAAACATCAGTGCCGACTTTGGACTCGGAATCAGGACAACCGTGATTTTTGTAATCATTGCAGTCATCAATTTATTTGGGGAAAAGTACAAGGAAATTGTCAACCTCACCGGATTACAAATACTGCTACTGATTGCATCGGGTATTACTACAACCCTTAGTTGGATTTTCTACTACAGAGCGATGAAAGACGGCTTGGTCTCGTATGTGGCTGCGATAGACAAGGCCAGCATCCTCATTACTCTGCTATTATCTTTCCTGCTGTTAAAAGAGCCAGTAACACCAAAAATTTTGATTGGTGCCTTCCTTATTTTCATAGGCATGATTGTACTTGTTTGGAAATAATTTTCGCGGAATTATTCAAATCCAGAATTGCTCCAAAATGTCTTTGTTGATTTAGTCAATATCTAAATCAATCAACCATGAAAAAAACAATGATCGCTTCGCTACTAGTGTTTCTGGCAGTTCATGCTCATGCCCAAAAGCTTGACAGTAAAGATGTGCCTGCTGGTGCCAAAAACAACCTGGCCAAAAAATATTCTGGAAAAAATGCAAACTGGGAAAAGGAGGATGACAAATATGAGGCAAGCTTTAAACAAAAAGGCGAAGAAGTATCCGTTCTTTTTGATGCAGCCGGCAATATTCTTGAAACCGAAACAGAAATTAACAAAAAGGATCTCCCCTCTGCAATTCTAGCCACACTGAAGAAGGACTACTCAGAGTATGAAATAGAAGAAGCTGCTAAGATTGATGCCAATGGCGCAATTACTTATGAGGTTGAAGTAGAGATTGGAGAGCAAACGTTCGATCTTATTTTCGATGTGGAAGGCAAATTGCTTAAAAAAGAATTGAAGCAACAAGAGGATAAGGATTAAGTTTTTTTCCCTACAGAATCCCTACAAAATCACACCGTATTCTTGCGTGATGAAACTGACAAGACCGGAGCTTGTCTTTTGATTTTGTCAAATAGATACCATTTAAAATGCATCAGCTTTTCTCAAGTGCTGTCTTCCCATGAAATACTTTCTTAGTTGCCTGCTCATCTTACTATTTATTAAGATCAATTATTTATTTGCACAGATCCAACACGCTAATGATACTCTTGTATCAACCAATTTAACCTATACTCAGGGATTATTTAGATCGAAGTCTTTTCAAAGGGCAGTAATTGTTCCTACGATATTGATAGCGAGTGGGCTCTACGCCAGTACCGATAATGATGTGATCAACAACCTGGAGGTACAGGAGGAGCGCAATGAGTGGGCACCAGCGTTTCATCATGGTGCGGACGATTACATTCAGTACGCGCCTATTGCGGCAGTTTATGGCCTAAATATTTTGGGGATAAAGGGGAAAAATGACTTGAAGAACCGAACATGGTTGCTGATAAAAACCGAATTGCTGATGGGAGCAATGGTTTATTCACTCAAGAAGATCACGACTGTTCCCCGACCAGATACAGGCCAGCCAAGCTCATTTCCATCCGGACACACAGCCCAGGCATTCGCAGCAGCAACGTTTATGGCAAAAGAGTATGGATATAAAAGTGTCTGGTATAGCATCGGGGCATACACCGTTGCAACGGGGGTTGGTGTCATGCGGGTAATGAACAACAGGCACTGGGCTTCAGATGTTCTTGCTGGCGCTGGTATCGGAATATTGTCTACTAACATAACCTATCTGCTCCACAGAAATATTCCAACCAAAAGAAACAAAAGCACGGCAGTGTGGACACCCGCTTTCAACTACGGGAGCATGGGGGCATGCCTAATCATAACTATAAACTAATAATGAGTTTCCGCTTAAAGATATTCGGTTTTGAGTTAGAGTTACGAGTTTCAAGTGCAACTTTTGAAGAGGCGGAAAAGTTTGTTAAAAAACTCCTTGCTGAAAGATTGAAACCTGAATTTACATTTCACAATCTGCAACACACATTGAATGTGATGGATGCCGCATCGCAGCTCAGTGTGTTGGAGAAGGTTAGTGATAAAGAGAAAGAGATAGTAAGATTGGCAGCCTTGTTTCACGACACGGGCTTTACACGCGTGTACAATTTTCACGAAGACGAAAGCATACACATCGCTTCTACCTATTTGACCAAGTATGGTTATCCTAAAGAGGACATGGAACAAGTGGTTAAATGTATTCAGTCAACGAAGCGTGGCGCAGAAGCTCAATCCAAATTGGAAATGATAATACAAGATGCGGATATGGCTCACCTGGCAAGTGAGCACTATTTCAGTTTGCTCCCAGCCCTTCGCAAAGAGTTGAAGGTGCTTCAAGACCAGGATTTCACTGACGAGGAGTGGTTTAAGCAGAATCTGGATTTCCTCCTTTCACACTCTTACAAAACAGACTCTGCAAAAATGCTTTGGGATGAAAGTAAGAAAAAAAATGTTCAAGCCAATAAGCAGTTGGTAATTTTTCTCTAATTCCTTTTTGTGCTTAGAATCAGATTTCTTGTGTAGGGGACAATTGCCATACCTTGTGCGAGTAGCAGAACAGGATCACGTCTGTAAATGGAGTAGATAATCACAAGAACTCCGCCTGATATACTCAGCCACCAAAAGCCTGTTGGTAGTATAGACTGCTTTTGTTTTTCTGAATAGTACCATTGGTAAAGGAACCTAAGGTTAAGGAATACCTGACCAACAGCGCCCACAAGTAGGAAACCATTCATATCCTGAAATAGTGCAGTTGTAAAACTAACTTCGTGCGCCATTCCCAACGTCCATAACATACATATCGGTGGGATGGAGGCAAGAAAAAACCTCAATACTCCAGAAAGTTTAGGCCAATCTCCCTTTAGCTGGAGATTTCTTATGTAGATAACATAAGAAATAATTTGACCGACTATTATCACGATGTCAGTTCGCAGAATACCGTAGACAAGAAATATTGCTGAACCTGCAAGACTGAATTTCCAAAATAGACTGGGTGAAACTGATTCCCTTCTTTTCTCTGCAATCCACCATTGAATCACGATGCGGATGCCGAACAGCAATTGTGCGAGGAATCCTACTCCAAAAATCCAATAAGTTCTAATTATCTCCATTTCAATTGTAATACACTTTCCATTTCTCAAAATCTTTATGAATCCATCTTCCAACTAATAGTGAATCCAATTTTGCCGGCAATTCATTCTTGACAATCACCACAGATTGTTTTGACAATATGGTTTTAAAGTGTTGAAGGCTAGTCCGATCATTTACATCAATCAAATAATTTTTCCATTGGTCGTCAGGTTCAAATTGTGTTTCGCGTTTTAGTGAACGGTCGCCCGCGTAAACGGAGATTATCTCCTTGTCAAGTTCAAAAGCAACAGAGGGCAGTAGCTCGTCATAAGCGATAATTGTTCTGTCGTGAAGCCCCTGCTGCTTAATGAAGGATGTTACGGTTGCCAGTGAATTGACTTCATTAGCATTAAGGCTGAAGAACTGAGAAGAAAACAGGATCAGATTGATTGTGAAAAGGGTACTCGCCAATAAGACAGCAAGTTCGCGTTGTAATATTAGAAACCATACTACTAGACAAGCAACCAATGTAAAACTAGAGGAAATGTAAAGAGTGTTATTGAAGTTAAATCGTGAGAAAAAAATTGGGATAGAGATTAGGCATAGATTGATAATTATAGGTATAGCCAAAAAGAACTTAAATAGGATTTTCGATATTCCGCCAGCAAGAAAATATCCAGCAGCCAAGCTAAAACCAATGGAAAGAGGCAGGATATAGAGCACCAGTTTGGAACTTGAAATAGAGAAGACTATGAGTGGAAGCAGTATCCACCAAAGGAGCAAACGATTTATCATTCTTCGATCATCCCCTGTTGCTTTCTTGGCTAGAATGCCTCCAATAAAAATAATGATCCACGGAAGTGTGACCAATGGAATGATAGGTAAATAATAATACCAAGGTTCTTTCCTCGCAAAAACTTCTGCATTTGCAAGTCTGTCAACAAAATGACGGAAGAAGAAGTAGTCGGCAAAGCGTGAGTCTTCGGCTACAAGAAATGCAAACCAGGAAAATCCCACCGTTACGAATATCAGCAATGCGATGGTTCCCTCATTTATTTTGATACGGGCATGGTTCCACATGCTCGCAATTGCCAAGACAGGAACGATAAAAATAACTGGCCCTTTGACAAGAAATCCTACGCCCAAAGCAAATGCCATTCCATAGAGGAAAAGAACTTTCTTGCTTTCAATGAACTTGAGCCCGTAGAAGAGACTGAGCAGGACGAATGTGGTTAAGTATGAATCGGTAGTTAATCCTCTCACAGAAATTAACGTAAGCGGCAAAGTGGCGTACACAAGCGCACAGTAACCAGCGATTTCCTTATTCTTAAATAAAAGTCTGGCTATTCGGAATAGAAGGAGCACCTGAACACCAAATGATAGTACTAAAAAGAAACGGGCTGCGAAGGCATTGACTCCGAATATTGAGAAAGCTGTTGCTGTAACCCAATAAGTAACTGGGGGTTTATGGTAATGATGGATGTTCAATAGACTTGGATGTAGCCAATCACCCGAGCGATACATCTCACGGCTTATTTCAGCATACCGCGCTTCGCTCGTCTCGATCACACCCCATAAATTCCCAGTCAACAACATGAAAATACAAAGGATTGCAACTGCAATAGGAATCTTCTTATCGGGCGAGTTCGTCATGTTCCTGAGCCATTTCGTGGCTCAATTTCTTTATGTTATAGTGAATGAAATTACGTTGCATCCAACGGAACACAAAGGCATCTATGAGTGGACCAAGCATTCTATTCATGAGGTTGTACTTAGCCTTTCCTGCAACTCGGGGGAAATGCTTAATTGGAACTTGCTTTACTCTTCCGCCTAGTAGTATTACCATATCGGGGATAAACCGGTGCATCCCTTTAAAAAAAGGCATTTGCTTGGCTACGTCCGTGCGCATAATTTTTAGCGGACATCCAGTGTCAATGATTTCATCTTCAAGGAGCCATTGCCTGAATGAGTTGGCTATCAGCGATGAGAGCCTCTTTACAAGGGTATCTTTGCGATTTTCGCGATAACCCATTACCAGTTCATACTCATATTTGAACTCAAGCAATTTTTCAAAATCGGAGGGTGATGTCTGCAGATCTGCATCCATGTATCCAATAAACTTGGTATTACAATGATCTATGCCGGCTTTCAAGGCGGTACTCAATCCACTGTTTCGCTCAAGAGAAATAAAAGAATACCGGCTGTCGATGCTGCAAATTTTTTCAATCCTTTCAGCACTACTATCAGTAGATCCATCGTTGACGAACAAGACATGAATTGAAAATTTGATCCGGTTAAGAAATTCTGTTATCGCCAGAAAAAGAGGTTCAAGACACGCCTCTTCGTTATATACAGGAATAATAATTGTAAGCGAATCCTCCATACCATTTTGTAAACCCCGGACACCACCATTTCGGCTTTTCCACGTGGATTGTTGAGCAATAGTAAATCAAGATTCTGGAGAGATTCTGTAAAAAAAGCGGGTTTTTGACCATAATGCATGGTATAGCCAACTCCCTTCAACGTTTTTTAAGTTTAATTCGACTCCATTTGAACATTTTTCCAACTCTTGCATGAATCTGTCTTTGTCATTTCATTTCATTCATAATCGAATGAAATCGTGAAAATTCATTCACAATAATTAACAATCGTTCAAAACCATTGAACTTCACTTCTTATAGGGTACATAATTGCAGAAACGAAAAAGAAATATGGTGAAGGATGGCAATGTGACGAAGGAAAGAATTTTTGTTTTGCGACCGCTTACGCATAAGCAACTCGCGCAGATGTATGGAGTAAGTTGGTTGACATTTCAGAATTGGATCAAGCGTGTGGAGAATGAAGTGGGTAAAAAGACCGGCCACTTCTACCACGTCCCGCAGGTAAGAAAAATCTTTCAGCTCTTTGGAATGCCAAAGCTGATAAACATGACGCTCAGCGAATTTGAAAAGCTATTCGCTCTTGAAAAACAATAGAGCCTCTAAATAGCCTTTTTGAGTTGTTCCTTCAACAGCACCAAGTCTCCTTCAAGAGCGTTAATACGCTCATATAATCCCGAAGGCTCAGGAGCCTGGCGTGTCAGTTTCATTTTGAATTTCCAGACCTCCTTGATGTTTTCGACTGGCAAAGGAAACGTTGGGTATTGCGGGTCTTTGTTGTCAGACTTGCAAATAATGACACCACCTTTGTCCAGGTAGTTGAGGCAGCGCTTCAAAACGATGTTGTCGACTTCTTGCGCGTTGTTTACAAGAACATAGACAAAGCCATCACGTATGTCCTCGATCCGTTCCACAAATTCCGCGATAACAATGTCGCCTGGGTAAAAACCTTGCCTGTCAGCGAGCATACTGTACCCACTCACCTCAAACGCACGAAAGGAGCCGTGACCAAGTCCAGGGAGCCAAAAAGCCGGAAGGTTTTCTATAAACTCCTGTTGTTGCGCTCCTACCAAGTAACCAGCTTGGGCTTTTATTGGCACTAACACAATGTTGTCTTTTCCGGTATTGTCCACTGTGGACAAAACAATCCGAACCTCTCGCAAACCACCTGTCTTGGCAGGCTTTGCATTGCCTGTTAGATGATCCCAAGTTGTTGAGTAATGCTTTACAATCTTATCAATTGTCTCTAAAGAGGGATATATTTGGCCGCTCTCTATTTGCGATACAGCAGACCTGCTCAAATCCACAGAAGCCCCGAATTCCTCCTGAGAAAGGCCTTTTTCAAGTCTTAATGCCTTAATTTGGTTGCCTACGACATCTTTTGACAGCATAAATTAATTTGTTTAGTAAAACTTGACAATATTAGTCAGTATTACTTAACATTGCAAACTGACCACGTAAATAATAAAGACAAACATATATGAAGCGCGAGATCACAAAAACCGAGGAAACCGGAAACAAACCAGAAATCTTTGTATTGAAACCCTACAATCACAAGCAACTGGCGGACTTCTACGGTGTGTGCTGGTTAACGTTTCAGCGTTGGGTAAAGAAGCACGATGAAGAAATCGGAAAGAAGAACGGCCACTTCTACAGTATTAAGCAGGTACTTATTATCTTCAAGATATTCGGAATGCCTAAACGGTTCAAGGTGTCGTTGTCGGAAGTAGAGGAGATGTTTAAGGCTGCGTAAATCAGTAACGCTTAAATGGACTGAACGCATCCCTTTGCAAAGGATGAATTTTCCTGAAAGTGATATAAGTAATAATAGGTCTCATCGCCCGTAAGCCTTGATGATGCTTTACAAAGGCAAAGATTCGCATTGAGACACGAGTGTCAATTAAAAGCCAACGATATTAAATTCCTATCTTTGTTTTCCCGACAATTGAATATGAAAAGGCAATGCCTGGAATTACTTTTAACTTCTGGTCAGTCATAATTCTTCTTGGAGGAGCACAAGGCCTATTTATATCTTTTTACCTCTTAACAAAATCCGAAAACCGTGACGCCAATAAGTGGCTTGCTTTTCTTCTTGTAGCAATTTCACTCCACCTTTTTGAATACGGGGCAGATATTTCAGGCATAGCTCTGATGTATCCTTTTTTGCTTGCTTCAACATATCCATTGCTTTTTTGCTTAGGGCCATTCTACTACATATACTGTCATTACCTCTTAGATAAGAATTATGAAGTCACGATTAAAAGCCTACTGCATTTTGTACCGGCTCTTTTAGTATTGTTTATGATGATGCCCTTTTATACAATGCCGGCAAACCAAAAAATCAATTTCATATTGAACCTTGAAACAAACGGCAACTTGGCAATTCCGGCAGAACAGCTTGCCTTTATGGCAATACACGTTCTGCAAACCGTCATTTATGTTTATACGGCATACAAATTCATTGCAAAAAAAGAAGAAGAACTAAAGGAATTTTCATCGAATGTATTGGTAGTAAAAAATATAAGCTGGCTTAATAATTTTAGTTTGTATTTCGGGATTTACCTCCTGCTCTATTTTTTGCTCGTCTTAGCCCTAACATTTCTTAATTCATATCAGTTTGAAATGGATTATATAATGCTTCTCATTACATCTTTTTCACTTTATGCGATTGGATATTCAGCTTTTCAAAGTCCAGAAATTTTCAGATCATTTCCCGACCTTGAATATAGTCGTTTAGCGCCAAGCATCTCAACACCGCATACTGAACTTAAAAGCAGTATTAGAATACAGGAGATAAAAGAAAAGCTTTTGCAGTATATGGAAACCGATAAACCCTATCTCAAAAGCGATTTAAAAATTTCTGAATTGGCTGATTCCCTTTCCGTACCCTACTACCAGCTTTCGCAGCTTATTAATGATGAGTTCCTCGTCAATTTTTATGATTTCATTAACAAATACCGGATTGAAGATGCCAAAAAATTGCTACTTCAGGAAGGCAGTAATTATAAAATACTAGCTATTGCCTATGAAGTTGGGTTCAACAGCAAGGCTACTTTTAATCGGGTCTTTAAGAAATTTACCGACCTCACTCCATCCCAATTTAAGGAGAAGTTCTCACTACCATTGTCAAGTCGTGAAGTGTCAGGGTAATCAATTGAGGCCTGATTTAGGTCTCAAAGCTTGAGATTATCAGGGATCAACGTATCAACTTCTAAATTGAGACGACAAGTAGGCCCTTATTAAGAATCTTAAATTTATTTTCTAATTCGAATAATTTGAATCTCTGTCTTAAACAAATTTTTGTTCAGGATACATTGTCTAACTAAGTTAAATCATGAATACCCCAGTTAACTATTGGATATACATACCATTTTTATTAGCTTTTTTTCAGGGGCTAATTACCGCAGCATCTGTATTTAAAAGCAGTCAGAACAGGCATCTCGCATTACTCATCATACTGCTTTCATTAGGTGCATTAATGGATACAGGTATTTTAAAGGAAGAAAGCCGACTTATCCAAATTTTATGGAATGGCAACGAGTTCCTATTTGGTCCATTGATGTTCCTGGCAATTAATTGTCAGTTAGCAACACCAGTAAAAAATAGGGCAATCCATTTTTATGCTTTTATTCTGATGAAACTAATGGTAATAACCATTGTTTCACAGCCTTCAGTAGCTTCTTCTATAACAGAATGGTTAGGTCTTTTTTTTTCACTGTTACTTTGCCTTCATGGTCTATCGTACACAGTCTATTGCCTGTATCTGTTGTATAAAGTCGACAGTAAAAAGCACGATAAAGAGTTGAAGTGGTTGCAGTTGTTGGTTTGGATGTTTTTATGTGCCTGGTTAGTTGCACTTATTTCCAAAATTATTAAGCCGTTTGATGTTATTTGGGCAGCAAACCTTTTTTACATAGTTTATTGCACCGTTTTGATAATTATTTACTACCTCTCCTTTATTATTACAGACAGGATATTCTCTTCCAGCAAAAATAGAGCAAAAGACAGTGCTAATGAATTTGAAATAATGACACCTGTTAAAAGTGGTGAAATAGTAAGCAAAGACAAAAGAGCATCTGTACAGAAATATTCCAAATCATCTCTAACTAAAGAGCAGATAGCTGAATATGCAGCAACAATAAACGCTTATTTTGAAAAGGAGAAACCTTATCTTGATTTTGAGTTCAGCTTCAGCCAGCTCTCGCAGGTTTTAAATATTAGTACGCATCAGTTATCCCAAACATTTAATGAGAGTTTTGGCAAAACATACCCTCAGGTAATAAAAGAACTCCGCATTCAGGAAGCCGTTAAGCGTCTTCAGGATGAAAAGTATGCACACCTTTCAATTTATGGTATTGCTCTTGATTGTGGGTTTAACAGTAAAAGCCTATTTAACCAGGCTTTCAAAGAAATTACCGGATTTACCCCCACAGGTTTTAAAAAGGCCAAAAAATTCCTTTAAATAGACGGCCTTTGTATTTCAGGATGTTCAATCTGATCGGATAGGACATTTAACTGAAGGAGGACCCACAATTTTGGGCTCAGACAAAAAAAGTTTACATCTAAACAATGAAACAATGAGCTCATTAGACAGGTCATTCTCAAAAATTCTCTTAGCGGCATTTTTGCTTCAGGTAAGTACTACCTGCTATTGCCAAAAAGGCCAACTGATTCGCGACAGTATTGTGAGTAAATCTCTTGCCAATACACTTACGGGTGAAAATGCGGTAAGGCAAGTGGCTGTATACCTCCCTCCGGGATATAATACTTCCACCAAACGGTTTCCTGTTTTGTACTTATTGCACGGAATTGGTGATGACCAGGAAACTTTTACAGGTGATACAACAAGATATAATAACATACAAGATTTGATGAATGCTGGCATTGCAGCCAAAAAATTTGGTGAAATGATAATTGTAATGCCCAACGAAAAAACCAACTGGTTTGGCAGTTTCTATAGTAATTCAACAGCCACAGGTAATTGGGCCAATTTTACAGCAATAGAATTAGTCAGGTATATTGATTCAAAATACAGGACTATTCCCAACGAAAATTCCAGGGCGGTGGCAGGGCATTCAATGGGCGGCTATGGCGCCATCACATTGGCAATGACGTACCCTGAGGTGTTTAGTGTTACGTATGGCATGAATTCAGCCTTTATTTGCTTTTGCGGAGAAATAAAACCTAGTAACCCTGATATCGTGAAATTTGTAAAGTCAACCAGCTATGAAGATCTATTAGAAACGAAAAGCCTAATAGCAATTGGTATGTTGACAGTTTCTCAGGCATTTTCCCCTAACACTAACAATCCACCTTTTTATGCAGATAAGCCTTATAAAATGGTTGGAACAAAACTAATACCCGATACAAATACCTACAATAAATGGATTGCTAATAATCCGGTGCAAATGGCTGAGAGGTTCAAAAGCAATTTGGCAAAATTAAAAGCTATAAAATTTGATTCGGGTAGCGAAGATGAATTTCTCTTTATTGTAGAAAACAACAGGTTGTTTTCTAAGAAACTAACGACCCTCAAAATTCCACACCAATTTGAAGAGTATAATGGAGATCACCGCAATCGACTTTGGGGGTTAAGAGGCAGGATTTACAATGATATGATCCCTTTTGTTTTTGAAAACACGGTGCATTAGAGTAATCATGTACTGCGGCCTCTTTATTAATAGCCTGATGCCTGATTTTGGACTTAAATCTACAAAGAGCAGGTATCAACTTCTAAGTTGAGGCGACAAACGTGTCTCGAATCTCCATTTTGTATCGGTAATACAATACAAAAAATCACATATTAATCCATTTTGAAAAAAGCCAAAGAAAATATCCATGCAACCGAAGTGCTATTTCACATTAAGTGTTCTTTTTTTTGTATTAAATGCCAATGCAGTCGGTCAGGTTTCTGATTCAGAAATAGACAAGAATACCGCAACAATGCTTAAAAGAAATACTGGCAAGATTGTCTTTATCCAAGATAATATTGAACAGAGTAGAACCCGTGAATCTGACTTTTTGAATACATATACTTTAACTGACAGTAGCACACTCTACTTCAGGTTCTTTATTAATAACTCTTTAGTTAAATGTATTCGAAAGCTTGAACCATCTTTAGATAGTCAAGACATTGAGGAGTCGGGCTCCTTCCAAATTACTTATTTCGTGGATAACAAAAAGATTTATACAGAATTGCTGTTCCCTTCCTTATTGAGCTCTACTGAAAAAAATGAAGAAACCATGTTTACATGGTCTATACAAAGGCCCGAACCGGGGTTTCTATGGACGCGGTTCTTGCTGAATGGAGGGGAAGAAGTGTTGACCGATGGAAAACATGTTTTAAAATTACAAATTCACCCCTATTGGCTAAAAAATAGCCGCTCTAAAACTGGCAGTGTGATCGCAAAAGGTGAAATCAATTTGCAGATAGTTAGGCCACATATCAACAATAAACTGGCCGCAGTTCAAACAATAGAACAAGACAATGACTGGAAAATTTCTTCTGAAACATATGATAAAGAAAAAATTGAGGAGCTAAACAGGAAAATACTGCAAAACAGGTTTAAAAAAATAAAAAGCATTGTGGTGATAAAAAGCGGACAACTTCTTATTGAAGAGTATTTCAATGGAAGCAGCCGAGACAGTCTTCATGATACCCGTTCAGTAGGTAAAACATTTGGTTCTGCTTTAATGGGTATTGCAATATCAGATGGGTATATAAAAAATATTGACCAAACTCTTTCATCGTTTTACAATTTAAAGACATTTTCAAATTACAGTACCTATAAGGATTCCGTGAGCCTGCGTCAACTTATAACAATGACTTCTGCTTTCAAGGGTAATGATGATGATGAAAATTCTCCTGGGAATGAGAGTAACATGTATGATAAAAGTAACTGGGTAGAGTGGACACTTAATCTTCCTATTGATAGCAACAGAATTAAGAATCGAACATGGGCCTATTTTACAGCAGGCTCTATGCTGCTTGGAGATATAATAAATAAAAGTGTTCCTGGAGGGATGAAAATCTATGCTGATAATAAACTCTTTATGCCTTTAGGCATAAGTAATTATAAATGGGTGTATACACCACAAAATGTACCATCAACCGCTGGAGGTATAAGATTAAGGTCTTTAGACATGGCAAAGTTTGGTTTTGTATACCAGAATAAGGGGATTTGGAATCAGCGACAAATCATTCCCAAAAATTGGGTTGAAGAATCACTAAAATCATATCATTCTACGGGGTCATCATCGGGATACGGCTACTTATGGTGGCAGAAAATATATGAAGTAAGTGGAAAGAAATATGAAACGTACTTTTGTACAGGCAATGGTGGCAATAAGATTTATGTATTTAGGGAAATTCCTGTTGTAATAGTCATTGCAGCGGAAGCCTTTAATACTCCTTACATGCATTTGCAGGCAGACAGAATAGTGGATAAGTATCTATTGCCTTCTCTTCTGGGACAGTAATTTGAAGAAAGAATAAATAACAACAGGTTAGATTTAGTTCGAAGTTCAAGATAACCAGTCAATCAGGACAGACAACTGTTTGTTTAAAACTAAATATGGCAAAAACCAAGACAACTTACACAGGAAAAAACGTTACAGACTTTATCAACTCTTACGTTGACAATTACCAAAAAAGAACCGACAGTTTTCAACTTATTGAGCTAATGCAAGAGTGGTCTGACTCTGAACCTAAAATGTGGGGAACGAGCATAATCGGTTTTGGTAATTATCAATATAAATACGCAAGCGGACATGAAGGCGATGCACCAGTTCTAGGCTTTTCACCAAGAAAACCCGCACTTACACTTTATGTATATTCTGACACAGAAAAAAGCAAATTAGCATTAGCCGATCTTGGTAAATTCAAAATAACAAAAGGGTGTATCTATGTAAAGAAACTTTCAGATATCAAGATATCCGCATTGAAAGAACTTTGCATTGAATCAATCAAATATATTAGTGAGCGCCACGAATGTTCTTGTAGAGTAAAATAAAACATTAACTATGAAAAAATATATTATCTTAAAATTAGTTGGACTTGCAATACTCACAATGATGACTTTGGTTTTTATTTCATTCATTGAAGTAGCAGCATATTCTTATCTCATAAATCCAGGACAAGACCAAAGTACCTATGAAGCACACGCTAACTTATCTGCACCGTATATTTCAGGAATTTTCGGTTTCATATTGTTTTTTTTCACTGTACGACATTGGAAAAAAAAGGAATACCCGAATGTGTTCAAATTAGCAATTCTTTTCCCCCTCATTTATGTTCTACTGGATATTGCCATAATAACAGCAGCAGGTGTGAAATGGTCTGACTTTATTTTAATCTTTGCTATTGCAAATACAGCAAAATTTCTTGGCAGTTACTTGGGGTATAAACTATCTAAATGACAGATTATGGGGGAAGAAAAAATACAACTCAAACATCCGCAAGGAAAAAAAGCGGTCAGCATTAATAAGGACAAGTATGATTTATTGTCAACAGAAACGATTCAATACCTGGCTGAAAAGAAAGATGGGTCATTTTTGGAAATGAAAAAGTCAATTGCTCAAAGTTTTAAGGACAAAAAAATAATATTTAACGGCTCGTTAAACTGGTACCTTGAATGGGTTAAACTTGACCTTGAAGCAAGACAAATTATTTCAAGAGTTCCAAAGACATTACCACAAAAATATAAACTTACAAAGTGTCGATAAAACAATATCGACATTACAACGGATCGGCAATACTTGGTTCAGTTTTAATGTTTCTTTAATAAAACGTTTCTCTCAGTAATAATTGACATTAGGCAATCGTACTCTTGGCAGTCTATTTCACTACAAACTTAATTTTGCTTGTTGTTTCGGGTATAAGTTGAAAGACTTCCCCAGTTGTAAGAGCCATTTCTAAAATGGTGTCTGGAAAATTCACTAAAAGGTTTTAGAATCATTCATTATTGTTCAAAATCCTTCAAAGTCTATTACAATCCTTAATCTCTACTCTGGCCATATTTTACATTTGTCAGAATGAAGGTTAAAACGATTATAAAGGCACAATTTCTTCAGAGCGTTCGGAACGGACTAGATGCAAAGAGCAAGAACAATAGAAAATCTATTGAGCGTATCGCTGCGTCTTATGGGATCAATGACAAGTCTGAAGTAAAAGAATACACCGAGCTTGCTATTGTTCTCAAAGCAAGAAGCATTTCGCTTTCGATCATTCCACTCGAAGCCAAATACCAAAGTATTGTTGAGCTGTATAGAAGCCAGGTGAATATTTCACACCGCACAAGCCAAAGCATGTTGCTTCAACAATACAGTACACCAGCACCCATCTCTTTCTTAGCCGGAATCTTTGTCAATGCGGAGCATAACGTTTCTGTTTTCGAGCCATCAGCAGGGAATGGCCTTCTCACGATTACCGCAAATCCTTCTCGCGTGATAGTGAACGAGATTGATAATCTGAGACGATCAAATCTCCAAGACCAGGGATACAAACAAGTCTTGTCTCAAGATGCAACTCAACCATTCAAAGGATTTGAAAAGAAGTTTGATGCGGTGCTTACGAATCCGCCTTTCGGATTGCTTGAACGCGATGTGAAATACGAAACGTTCAGTATCGAAGTCCTCGATCACTTAATGGCCTTACGCGCATTGGACTGCATGAAAGACAATGGCAAGGCAGCTATTATCATTGGTGGTCACACCCGATACGATAAGAAGGGACGAATACAAAAAGGAAAGAATCGTTTCTTCTTTAACTATCTCTTCAGTCGATACAATGTGCCTGACATTATTCCTATAGATGGCAAGAAGCTTTATTCGCGTCAAGGGACTTCTTTCGATACCCGGCTGATTCTCATTGATGGAAGGAAGACGAAACCATTTGGAGCTGCGCCATTGAAGGATGATGAACGAGATAAGGTTGTCGATTCATTTGAAGAACTATTTGAAAGAGTAAAGCGGGTAACGACTCCGCGAAAGGAAAATTCTATTACGAAGATTGAACTGGAAGCTCAGGCACTAGCCCTGGAGCTTGAACTCATGAGTTTTGATGAACTCGGAATGCCATACACACCAGCATCCAGTAGTTGTATTGTTTTGAATACGGTTGTGCCCGACTCAATGGGTTTTGAAACACATGCGGCATTGCAACGAATCAAAGAGGCAGTTGGTGGTGATATTGATGAGTACGTCAGGATCAAGCTCAACTACCGAAGTCATGTTGAATTGTGTAAGGCATTGTCTGCCGAGCAGATTGATGCGGTGGCTATGTCTGTTTACAATATTGAGGAGCGTGGTGTGGGTATGATCATCGGTGATCAGACTGGTATTGGTAAAGGGCGAATTGCTGCATCTATAATTCGCTATGCAGTTGAGTCTGGTGTTCAGCCAGTCTTTATTACGGAGAAAGCGAACTTGTTCTCCGACATTTATCGCGACCTGGTTGCCATTGGTTCGGCTCATCTTGTTCCATTTATCGTAAACTCTCGCGAGAGTAAGACTGACATCAAGAACGAAGATGGAGAGATTGTTTACCAGGCCTTGCCTGTCGCGGACCAGAGCAGGATTTTCGAGAGTAAACGAGTCCCTAAGAATTTCCATTTCACGGTAGCAACTTATTCGCAATTCAATTCTCCTGACAAGAAACCTACAAAGCCAGCATTCCTGAATGCAATCGCTGAAGATAACATTGTCATCATGGACGAGGCTCACAACTCATCCGGTTCTGGCAACACGGGAAACTTCATGCAGTCCGCTTTGTCGAAATCGAAAGGGGTTGTATTTCTCTCAGCCACGTTTGCCAAACGTCCGGATAACATGCCCATCTACGCGATGAAGACTTCAATTCGCGATGCAAGCATGACACGCGATGCACTCATTGAAGCAATTACGAAAGGTGGAGTTGCGTTGCAGGAGATTCTGGCGAGTCAGCTCGTGGCCGAAGGTCAGATGATCCGGAGAGAAAGATCTTTTGAAGGTGTTGAGGTAAACTATGTTACGCTGGAGGACAAAGAACAGGAACATAAAGCCATTGCTGATAACATCACCTCAATCATCCGAGACATCATCAAATTTCAAACAAAGTATGTAGATGAAATTGTCGATGAACTTGACAACATCGCAGTGGCTGAAGGTAAGCAAGTGGAGATTCGGGAAGGTACTTCTCAAGCCGGAGTTGATAACCTTCCATACTTCTCGAAGGTGTTCAATGTGATCAACCAAATGCTATTCAGCATCAAAGCGGAAGCTGTTGCCGAAAGAGCAATTGCGAGATTGAAAGAGGGAAAGAAACCGGTCATTGCCTTTGCCAGCACAATGGGAAGTTTCATTGAACAAATGGAAAGTGATGCCGGGCTATCTGTTACAGATGGTGATACTATCAATGCAGATTTTTCGGTCGTGCTTCAAAAAGGACTCGATGGAATTCTTCGCTATACTGAAACTGATGCCGATGGTCAAAAGATTTTCAAGACGTTTGACATCTCGGAATTTCCGCCTGAAGCGCAAGCGGAATATCATCGGATTGGTGATCGGATTAGCGAAGCAACAACAGGGATCACAATTTCTCCCATTGACGTGATTATCCGAAAGATCACAGAAGCCGGATACAAGGTTGCCGAAGTTACCGGGCGTAAGTACGAACTTCAAATAAATCCGAAAACAAACAAAGCCCTGGTGATGACTAGAAAGCGTGTCAATACCAATGACGCTTTTCGGCAGTTCAACAACAACGAAGTGGATGTTCTTCTGATCAACCAATCCGGAAGTACCGGAGCGTCTGCACATGCGATTGTTACTCCAAAAGTTTCCAAGGAACAGGTGAAGCAGAGGGTGATGATCGTATTGCAAGCGGAACTTGACATTAACACAGAGGTTCAAAAGCGTGGCCGGATTAACCGCACAGGTCAGATTTTCAAACCGATCTACGATTATGTCAACTCAGCTATTCCGGCAGAAAAGCGTTTGATGATGATGCTTCAGAAGAAACTAAAGTCACTTGACGCGAATACCACATCCAATCAGAAGTCGTCCACAAAAATCCTGGACGTCCCTGATTTCCTGAATAAGTATGGTGATCGGATCGTTGCGGAATATCTGAAAGAGAACATGGAGGTAAATATGCTCCTGGATGACCCATTGGGATTGGCAACCCGCGAAGTTGATGGGGTGGAATTGGAAGATGCCGCTCATCGGGTTTCCGGTAGAGTCGCAGTTTTGTCAACAGCCATGCAGCAAGACTTTTTATAACGAAATCTCAAACCGATATAATGAGTATGTCGAGTACCTTAAGCAGATTGGTGAGTATGATTTGGAAGTGGAGGCAATGGATCTTCAAACCGAAACGAAGTCGATGAGGCCGGTGATTGTTGGTAAAGGTGGAACAAGTGAGTTTGGTGACGATAGTATCCTTGAAACAGTTATGGCGAATGTGCTGAAGAAACCTTTCACAACGCAGGAACTTGGCAATCTCCTGGCTGAAGCTCTTCAAGGTCGCGATGGTCGCGAAATACAAAAGGAAGTCACACTTGAGTACGAGGGATACATTGAAGAACAGTTGAAAAAGGAGATTGCCGATAACGTAGCTCACTATGAGGAGCTAATGCAGAATGTTCCACAGGAAAAGAAAATCTTGAAGCTGGTTGAGAAGGGAAACTCAGTCGAATCGCAAGAGGCAATCAAAGCGAGAACGAGTGAACTTCATAAGGCGATGGCCGATGCAGAAGAGAAGATTAAGAAGGGATATAACAATCGGAAATTATATCTCGAATCGATCTTCAACTCATTCTACATTGGCAGGAACCTTAGCTATCCGGTGAATAGCTACGATGGCGGTCAGGAACTTGCTCCGGCAGTTTTCCTGGGATTCATCATCGACAAGAAGAAGAAAAACCCATACGCGCCAAGTGCAATGCGTTTGAGATTTGCTCTGGCCAGTGGCAACAAGTATATCGCTATTCCTGCCAGCTATTCACAGGACGTCAGAGCCATTATCGGTGCCAGCGTTGGATTGCCTCACCTGGATAAGGAAGCTCTCTTGGCTAAGTGGGAATCTGCCATTAAGGAGAATATCGTTGACAGAAAGTTGCGTCACATTATTACCGGAAACGTTCTTCAAGCTTTCGGAGCCTACAAGGGAAAACTTGTTAGCTACACGACTATTGATGGAGGGATCAAGAAAGGCATTCTCATGCCAGAGTATTGGGAGCCAGGGAATGCAGTCCAGCAAAAAACGGTCGTACCAATCTCAAGAGCGATGAAGGTGATTCGTTCGATGACCTCTGGGTCAAGCATCACTACGAATAATCTGATTTCAATTTTTAAGCAATCAGGGGTCACGTACAAGATATTGGTTTCATCGGCAAGATCACGTGGAGGGGATGTTTACCTCGATCCTGACATCCTAGAAGTAGTGGATCGAAAGAATTTTGAAAAGGTATCAGATAAAATGACTGCTACTGTCCATGAAGACAACATTGATCTCTTAGTGGAAATCTTACAGGATAAATTCAACGACACCATTTCACTCAATCCATCACAGTATGAGTTGATTAAAAGGGAGATACCCAAGAAAGAAGTTAAAGCTAAACCTACGATGGTTGTTTTTCCGAAACAATCGCAGTCAGAAGTAGCGCAGTTGGAGCTTGAGGCTCTTGCTCTCGAACTGGAATTAGAACTATTAAACTTTGCAGCGTAATGATAACATCAAGTAATTATTTTGAAGAAGTGGAGCGTATCGGTGTCAGTACTTTGCCGGAGACGCTGAAGAAGGGGCACGACCTGGTAGTAAAAAGTACATCCAATGGTACAAACTGGGGGAACTATCGCAATAGTGAAGGGATCAAGAAAGTAGTTGACCTGTATTTTCAGAAACTGAATGAGTATGCCAGCACAAGAAATCCTAAGCAGTCAAGTACCAATACCGCAAAGCCAACCACTCGTCCTGTGGCCAAGAAAAAGGAATCAACGCCCAAGGAGAAAAAGGTAAGGCAATCAAAAGAACCAAAGAACGTAAAGCATGTTGAGCATATCCGCGAGGAAGTGAAGTTCATCAAAAGATATGTCGGTCTTCACAACAAGGTGAAGACACCCAACGCCATCTTGGCTTTCATCAAAGCATTGCAGCGGTCAATCGTTCAAAAGTTGATCCGTAAGACATCGCCTTTGTCAGGCGAGATTGAAATGATTCAAAATAAACTTGTTCAGGCGTACAACAAGATGAAAGGTGATGAGTCTTTCGCCATCAACGAGAAAGACTTGAATCACCTGGTGGCGATTGCAGGTGGAGAGGCTGTCTATCCGTCCATCGCTGTCATTAAGCGATACATTGGCTTACAGGGACAATCCGATGAGAAGAAAATTCACAGTTTCATGAAGTACCTCGAAAACCTCCTCGAGAAAAAGAAGATCACCAAAGATGATCCGTATGCAGATAAGGTAAATGCGATCTACAAAAGCATTAAGCAGAGAAGCAGTGCCAAGATTGCCATATCCAGAGCTGAACTAAATGGTCTGGAAGGAATCGTAAAAGCTTGTGGATGCAAACACGAGGTCGGTAAGATATATGACACTGGTGGCCGAAGGTTGAGACCTTGTAAAAGTAAGACGTACTCCGATGCAAGCCGTGGCGCGTGTTCGCACAATAAAGGTTTGAATGGGGTGCTAACAGCCGAAGAAATGGCTAACCGGAAGCTCGACCTTTTGAATTTCTTTTCATTCTGGCATTCCTTGTTTGGCAATCCTGCCAGGAATTTCACAATGATGTTTCATGGAGAGCCTCACAATGGAAAGACGATCTTCCTGCTAAAGCTTGCGCAATACCTTGCCGAAAACTTTGGAGAAGTCCTTTATGTGTCATCGGAGGAATTTGCATCACCCACGATGACGAAAAAGGTCAGTGAGTTTCTCAGCCCGCTCCCTTCAAGGTTGCATTTCGCGGAAAATCTTCAAGACCCCGACCTTTCGCAGTATCAGTTTATCATCCTTGACTCTGTGAACGACCTTGGATTGAAGATCAACGAGTATAAGGAACTCCGGAAGGATCATCCCGACAAGGCGTTCATCTTCATCCTTCAGCACACGAAGGCGGGTGACTTTAAGGGAGGAAAGGATTGGGAGCACATTGCCGAGATTGCCGGAGAGGTTCACAAAGGTGTTGTCAACATTACCAAGAACAGATACGCACCTAAAAACACGTTGAACTTCTTCAGTCAGTTTGGTTTGCAATGGCAAGAGCCGGTCAGTAAGCAAAAACTAAAGTCAATTCCTATCAATGGTGACCTTATCACCAGCGATAACCAACACTACTAACAGAATTACTTAACAATTAACTATACTATAATGGAGGCAGGTGAAGTTGCAAAAAAACCTGGCATCGGAGGATTTTTGTCTAAAATTCTTGGTGCCGGTGTAAAGGAAACAGTCGATTCAATCGGAAACGCGATTGATAAGATCGACAAGTCGGATGAGAAGCTTGAGCTTCAGCTCAAATACAAAGAGCTTCTCATGAACATTGAGGGAGCTTGCATTGACTACGAAAGCAAGCTACTCGAGAACAAATCGAAAATCATTGAATCGGAGACGAAAGGTGAAAGCTGGCTCCAGCGTAATTGGCGACCGATACTCATGTGCATTTGCATGTTTATCGTATTCAACAACTACGTGCTGGTGCCATACTTCAACCTTCCCGTAACAACGCTCGATGATCACATTTGGACATTGATGGACTTAGGTGTGGGTGGCTATGTGGCGGGAAGATCCCTGGAGAAGATCACCGAAAACCTTGGGCCTGTTCTGTACAATGTGCGGAAACAAAAACGCTGAGGTTTAAGCCTCAGCGTTTCAGTCAGTCGTTAAAAACTAATGCCATTCAAATGGGTTTTGGAATTCTTGTCGTTTTCCAAAATCCTTTTGTAGTATTTGTGAGCCTTGGAAATATGACCTTCCATTGACCTTTTGTTTGGGAACGGACCAGCTTCGCACTCCGGGCACCAATACTCAACGACCTTCTCTTTGTCGGCTTTCAGTCGCTTGTAGAACAGTTCGCTCAATTGCCAAACAGCCAGAGAATGGCAGAAGCATATCAGGAAGCTGATTGTTGCCAATTTGATGTTTAACATAGTCGGCTCCTGAAGTGCAAGGAACCAGTGGTCATAGTAGAAAGCATTTATAAAGAAACTCACTACCGCGTAGAACTTACCTGTTGTTCGATAGCCGTTGATAATGAAGACCAGGATGATGAATTCGATGACTCCTGCCAATGCTATGCCGTAAATCCAATTAAGGAAGGAGAAACCAAAGAAGGTCATATCAAGATGTTCCAGTTGCTTGAAAAGATGACCGGCATGTGGAACGTAAAGCAGGATCAATATAAGCGCTCCGTGAAAAACGACTTCTTTGCTTTCAAGGTATGTGACTAGTTTATTCATTTTGAGTTCGGGTTAAGAATTAGAAATGATTTTTATTTGTGCACGTTCAGTGCTCTCGCGACTTACGCTGAGTTTACTTCGAAGCTTGCTCATATCTTCGCTCACTTTTAAGTCAAGAATCTTAGCATAGTGTTGAGTGGTCTTAAGATTACTATGACCAAGCATTTTGGATACACTTTCAATAGGCACTCCATTCGTGAGAGTCACAGTTGTTGCGAAGGTGTGGCGAGCGCAATGGAACGTGAAGTTCTTTTTAATGCCGACTAAATCTGCTATTTCCTTCAGGTAAGCATTCATGTTCTGATTGCTAAGGATAGGAAGTAGTACGTCCTGATTGACGCACTTGGGATGTTCCTTATATTTTTCGAGAATTTCCAATGCAATTGGAAGCAATGGAATCTTTGAAACTGTATCTGTCTTTTGTCTAGTGGTTGAAATCCACTTGTCACCATCAATGCCTATGATAACCTCGGATCGTTTTAGCTTTTGAATATCTGCGTATGAAAGACCCGTGAAGCAACTGAAAATGAAAATGTCTCTGACCAGCGTAAGTCTATCTGTAAGAAATTCTTTTTGATAGACAGCATTGATTTCATCTGATGAAAGGTATTCTCGGATAACCTGCTTCTTGTTCATCTTATACCCGAAGAAGGGATCTTTTTGTATCCAGCCATTCTTGATACAGATGTTCACTATCTTTTTTACGTTGCTGATGTACTTCACTGAAGTGTTATGGCAGCACTTCCTAACCGATTTGAAATAGAACTCCATTTCGGTCACGAACTCATAATTGAGCTTGTCGATCTCAATGTCGTCAAGATTATATTTCCATTTAATGAAATCCTTGGTATGGGATAAAGCGGTTGTATATCGCTCCATTGTGCCTGGAGCGAAATCAACATCCACCAGTGCTTTCATTTGAGTGTTGTGGTACTCAAAAACTTCGAGAAGCGTTTTTGATTTTTCTTTCTTACCGACAATGATCTCGCGGATAGTGTTGACGTTGACGTTTTCATCCGCCTCTACAAGCTTTCGTTGCGCTTCATAAACCTTCGCTTGCAGTGTGTCAAGAAATGCATTGAGTGCCCTGACTTCTTCTTTCGTGCCATTGACACGACCGGCTTGTGCTTTCCATTTTGTGGGATCGGCTTCGCGTTGGGTCGCGAACTCTGTCCTTCTGCCGCCAATGCTTATGCGCATGTAAATTGGAACTGGGCCACCTGAATAATTTCTTGGCTTCTTCAGATAGAACAGCAAACTGAATCTTCTACTCATAACTACACCTGTTTTAGTTTGACATTTAAAATAGGAAGTGCAGTCGGGGTAGATCAAGATGTCCAGCAGTTGGACTTGTTGACTATCAGATAGTTGCAACGAAACTGGTGAGTCGATTTTTGAGAAGTTTTTGACTCACCGAATTACTCACCATTTTCTTGAGATTGGATGAATAATTTGAGATGCGCAAAAACGAAAAAAGCCTGAAATCATTCGATTTGCAGGCTTTTTACTGTCTTTGATAATGTTATCAGCAGAGGAGGAGGGATTCGAACCCCCGAGCCCCGTGAAGGGCTGCCGGTTTTCAAGACCGGTGCAATCAACCGCTCTGCCACTCCTCTGTATTAAATGATACCTTTTTTCTTCAGGTAGTTGTATCCTTCAATTGATTTAAAGAACAATTCTCTTTTATACGCTTCTGATTTAGTTTCAAACTGCTCCTGATACACCAACTTCCATGGACGTTTTGTTTTGGTGTATCTTACTTTTCCCTGATTATGCCTCTGGATTCTTTTATTCGGGTCGTTGGAATGCCCGTAATAATGAGTTCCGTCCTTTGCACTTATCAGGATGTAAGTATAGAACATACTATAAAATTAGTCAAAGAACGATTAGTGGTGAAGGGCTGCCGGTTTTTGCCGTAGGCATCCCTTCGGGGCAAGACCGGTGCAATCCCCAAAGGGATGGCTTTGCCACAACCGCCCTGCCTGCCGTCAGGCAGGTCTGCCACTCCTCTGTATTAACGGTTGCTTAAATTTTGGACTGCAAATCTATAAGAATTAACCAGCACTACCAACTCACACTAATTCTCCTCCGAAAAATCGGCAAACGTTTTCTTCAAATCTTTATTGGTGTATTCGGGCTGCTTTTTCTTAAATGCGTCTAATTCCAACAACACAATGCGCTGGTCATTCAATATTGTTCTGAGTTTATCAATGTCCCTCTCAAACTCGATCGTCCTCCGTGCCGATTTTTGAGCATACTTTCGGGCAAACTCATCACCGGCCGATTGTGCCCGGTTGCGGATATCCACATTGATTTTGATCTTATCCATGATATCGTCTTTCGACTTACCGATAACTTCTGTTACCTCAAGTGTATTCATGGTCAACACCGTTGTGCCGCCAACAGCCGAGACCACCTTCGCCTGTTCAGGCTCAAACATCACGGGCGAAAACCCCGTTACGGCACCCAGTGATGCGTTAACCATGGAGCGCTTCTTCTTGCCCTTCTTGGCCTTCTTGTAATCTACATTTAGTTTTTTCTGATTTTCATCAAGCAGATTTATCAGCTCCATGGCGTTCAACAGGCTGTTACGGTATTTTTGATATTGGAGGCCATCCTTTAGCAACAGGTTTTCTGTATCGATAACCACAACGGTTGCTTTTCTCTGGGTCCGGTTGCCTTCCTTATCCACACAAAAGAAGACCAGGTCAGTCTTCAGGCTTTTCTGGGCATCATCTACAAAATCGTAACCGGGTGTCCAGATGAACTCGTATTGTAATTGTGTGTTTTCTTTTAAAGCATTCTGTGAAATTCGCTGGTCCGATGGAATAAATCCCACACTTAACACATCATCATCGCCATTCGGATCGGATACGTATAGTTTTAGGCTAATGGTAGCGTCTTCCTTTATTGTAAAAGCAGAGTCACCGGGAACGATAAGAATCTCCGGGGGTAAATCCAGTTGTGTCTGTGCAATACGAAGTTTGCCGCGTGTTTCTGCCTTGCTGGGTTGGTCCTGTACAATAAACTCGATCGTTAACGGGTTTCCCTTAAGGGTAGTAAACTGCTTTCGGCTGGGCGTCCAGGTAATGAGGCCTTGCGAAGTCATCGTGGCGCCTTCGGGCAAACTGGATGAAACCGGTTTGAAGACGATGGGATCTCCATCAGGGTCAGTAACATATTCAGCGGGTACCTGGTAGCTGTTTCGGGTTGCCTGTTTTACGTAAAATACGGGCAACTCTTCAATTACCGGAGGCCGGTTAACATGGCGGATGGTAAATGTTATCATTTTCCGGATGCGCGTGCCATCTTTCCATAACCCGATTACCGGTAAGGCAAAATCGCGGGTTTGCTCAATACGGTCAACCAGATTATAAGCAGGCGTCCAGGTAAAATTTCCGGTAGAGTCAACCTGCATTCCGAATGTCTCAAGTCCGGTAATAGAAATGCTTTGTATGCCCTCCTGGGGTATGGCTTTTATCCGGAATGTGATTATTTCGCCCTCACTACGCACACTCCAGCCTGCGGAATCAGGAAATATCAAATCGTGCCCGTTCTGGGCAAGCAACGTGTGCCCGGATAGAATAAATACGATTGAAAAAATTCTGAACACAGTTGGTTTACCTTAAAAGTGGCCGCAAATTTAACAAGACAATCGCGCTAACGGTATGGCAGGTAAGAAAAAGCCTTACGGGAAATCGAATTTCTTCAACGATGTATATGCAGTTACCCGGCTTATTCCAAAAGGCCGTGTAACAAGCTATGGGGCCATAGCCAGGTACCTGGGCACAAAAATGAGTTCGCGTATGGTGGGCTGGGCTATGCACGGGGCACCAAAGGGTGTTCCTGCCCACCGGGTGGTAAACCGCAATGGCCTGCTTACTGGTAAACATCATTTTAAAACACCTTACACGATGCAGCGCTTACTTGAAAGAGAAGGCATTCGGGTGCTTAACGATAAAATTGTGGGGTTTGGCGACATTTTCTGGGATCCTGCCCGCGAACTCCCCTGATAACGGTTCAAAATCAGGAATCAGCCCTCCCAATTCTGGAATTTCTCAAAGCCAGATCCCTGAAATTCTGCAAAAAAGCCCTGTTTCTTACACGGCACAAGTATTGGCATAGGTACGCGAAACTGAAACGTAATACCTATGAAAAAGATAGTTCTGCTGCTGGCCCTTAGCCTTCTTCTGGCCACAGCCATGTCCCTGTCAGCGGCTGCAGTAATACCCAGCAAGCATGAAGAGGTAGTTGATATCGTCAACACCAAATACAAAAACCTGTTTGTATTCAAAGCTGAAAGAAAATTAATCGGTGCCAGGGTTGAGGTGTACTCGATGAATGGCGACCTGGTAACGGCTCAGCGACTGCACCGGAGAAAAATGATTATCGACTTCTGTGATGTGAAGTTTGGTGAATACACCATCCGTATTACGAAAGGAAATGAGAAACAGGAGTTTCATTATGTAAAGAAATAATTCCGCCCGAGCGGATTAACAGCAACACCAACGTGGGGTTGGTTTTAATCGGGTTAAGGTCGTTCCGAAATTTCGGAATGGCCTTTTCCTTTTTTATAGGCTATCAGCCAAAGGCCGGCAAACGTAATGAGGCCATTAATGATAAGAATTTCAATGCTGATGACATATCCATTGAACCATGTTGGTGCGTTAAGGCTGAGTATATACGATAGAATTGGGGATGATACGCAGACGACCGGAACCAGGTTATCGCGTACCCGGTAACGGGTAAATAATCCAAATGTGAAGAGCCCTAAAAGCGGCCCATAGGTATAGCCGGCAACACCGAGTACAGCATCAATTACCGCCCGGTTGTTTACTTCTTTAAAGATTAGAATGATAAGAAGGAACAGCAGTGAAAACCCAATGTGTACATAAAACTTCTGACGCTGTTTAACCTGTTCATTCTTATCCTTAAAATTCAGGAAATCGATGCAAAACGAAGTGGTTAATCCGGCCAGGGCCGAATCCGCACTGGCATACGAAGAAGCCGTTATACCGAGGATAAAAAAAATGCCAACCAGCAATCCGAATTCATTCAGGGCCAGTCGCGGAAAGAGTTCATCGGATACGACCGGAACAGGCAGGTTATTTTTTGTGCTGTAGATGTACAGCAGTGCGCCAAGCGTGAGAAACATCAGGTTAACAACAACAATAATGTTGCTGAGCCAGAACATATTTTTCTGTGCATCTTTCAGGGTTCGGCAGGTTAAATTTTTTTGCATGATTTCCTGATCCATGCCCGTCATCGTCAGCGCAATGAAGGCTCCGCCAAGAAATTGCTTCCAGAAGTAGAGGGGTGAGTTCACATCATCAAAGTAAAATACGGTGGCATACTTGCTTTCACGGATGGTTTGCACCATTTCGCCAAACGACAAATTAAGCCGCGTGGCCACCTGCCAAACCGAGATAGCCACAGCTGATACAAGAAAGAATGTTTGGAACGTATCCGTCCAGACAATGGTTTTAATCCCTCCGCGAAAGGTGTAAATCCAGATCAGCACAATGGTAGTGGCTACGGTAACAAAAAACGGAATGTTCCAGGCATCGAACAGAAAGAGTTGAAGCACGGTTGCTGCCAGGTACAGGCGAAGGGATGAACCGATGGTACGTGAAACCAGGAAGAAGAAAGCCCCTGTTTTGTACGACCAGAAACTGAATCGTTGCTCAAGGTAGGTATAGATTGAAACGACATTAAGCCTGTAGTACAGCGGCATCAGCACACCAATGATTGCCCAATAGCCGAGCACATACCCCAGCACCACCTGGAAATACCCGAACCCGATTTTGCCTACGTTCCCCGGAACGGAAATGAACGTTACCCCCGAAAGCGAAGCGCCAATCATACCAAAAGCCACCAGGTACCAGGGCGATTGCCGGTTGGCTGTGAAAAAGGTGTCAGTCGTGGCGCCTTTGGAAGTGAAATACGAAATTAGAATAAGAACCAGGAAATAAACGCTGATGATGGAGATAATAAAGGCCGGTGACATGGTGCAAAGAATGGGTAATTCAGTTGAATTTCAAATTTTGGCGTAAAAACCCATATGGGGAATTGCCTTAACTATTTTAATTTTGCAGCGACATGATACGCGCAGGCACTGTAACACGGGAACAGGAATTGGTTGATGTGCTTGAAGTTGTTGAAACTACCGACTTGCTCGACCTGGTAGTGTTTAACGATGACTTCAACACGTTTGACCATGTGATTGATACCCTCATTCGGGTTTGCCGCCATACGGTTGAGCAGGCCGAACAGTGCACCTGGATTATCCATCATAAAGGAAAGTGCACGGTAAAACACGGAACGCTTGCTGAACTCAAGCCGATGCGTGATGCTATTTGTGAAGCGGGAATTGACGCCCGAATAATCTAACACCTGTGGAATACTCCTCAAAGCTTATTGAAGAAGCTGTGAACCAGATTTCCCGGTTGCCGGGAATCGGTAAAAAAACGGCTCTGCGCCTGGTGCTGCACCTGGTTAAGGAAAAGGAGGAGTGCACCTTCTCGTTAACCGAGGCATTGAATAAGCTTCGTTCTGGTATCCGGTTTTGTGTTCACTGTCATAACATTTCCGATGCGGAGGTGTGCTCCATCTGTGCAGGCGTAAAACGCGACCGCTCGGTGCTGTGCGTTGTTGAAAATGCCAACGATGTGCTGGCCATTGAAAACACAGCCCAGTTTAACGGGCTCTACCATGTGCTGGGCGGAGTCATATCGCCCATTAACGGCATCGGACCTGGCGAACTGAAAATTGAGTCGCTTGTTAATCGCCTCAATCACGGTCAATCGGAGATCAGGGAGATAATATTGGCATTAAGCCCTACACTTGAGGGCGACACAACCGCTTTTTACATTCACAAACGCGTAAAAGATATTCCCGTTAAGGTAAGCGTTATTGCGCGCGGTGTGCCGGTCGGTGGCGAGCTGGAATATGCCGATGAAATAACACTTGGCCGCAGCATAACTGCAAGAACAATTTTCAACTAGCTCATGCATCTTTTGGGTTTCAACTTCCCGAATTAATCTCTTTCTTTGTTTTTACAACTCACCCAGCAATGAATAGCCTTTCCGATCGTATCAATGCCATTGAAGAATCGGCCACCCTGGCCATGGCGGCCAAAGCGCGCGAGTACAAAAACCGCGGGCTGGATGTAATCAACCTGAGTTTGGGCGAGCCCGATTTTAAAACACCGCAACACATTTGCGAAGCGGCCAAAAAAGCCATTGATGAAGGAAAGTATTTCGCGTACCCCCCGGTAGCGGGCTATCAGGATTTTCGCGAAGCGCTGGCGGCCAAGTACCGGAAAGAAAACAACGTTCCGTATAAAGCAGAGAACATGGTGGTGTCCAATGGCGCCAAGCAGTCCATTGCGAATGCCATGCTGGCGTTGCTCAACCCGGGCGATGAGGTGATTGTGTTTTCACCGTATTGGGTAAGCTACGATGCGCTTATCCGATTATCGGAAGCCACTCCGGTTATTGTAAAGGGAAGTATTGAAAATGATTTTAAAGTAACAGCCGGTCAGGTTGAAAAGGCGATAACCAAAAGAACAAAGGCGATTATTTTTTCTTCTCCGTGCAACCCGACCGGCTCTGTTTTTTCCCGCAAGGAAATTGAAGCCATTGCTTCGGTAGTATTGAGGCATGAAAACCTGTTGGTAATTGCCGATGAAATTTATGAACACATCAATTTCACCGGTGATTCGGTAAGCATTGCTTCCCTGCCGGGAATGTTTGAGCGCACCATTACGGTAAATGGGTTTGCCAAAGGGTATGCCATGACGGGCTGGCGTGTGGGGTATATCGGGGCGCCAAAATGGATTGCGGATGGGTGTAATAAAATTCAAGGCCAGCTTACGTCTGCCAATTGCTCCATTGCCCAGCGTGCTGCACTGGCGGCCATCACAGGCGATCAAGGCCCAACCCGCAAAATGGTAGAGGAGTACCGAAACCGCAGGGAGATCGTGTACAACCTGTTGAAGGAAATACCCGGTGTAAAGTCTAATTTCCCTCAAGGTGCTTTTTACTTCTTCCCTGATGTATCATCCTATTTTGGCAAGTCGGATGGCACCATTACCGTAACGAACGATTTTGACCTGTGCATGTATTTGCTGGACAAGGCGCACGTTTCGCTGGTCCCAGGCGGTGCGTTTGGCGATGACCGCTGCATCAGGCTGTCGTATGCAGCTTCAGAAAAGGAGTTGCGGGAGGCTTTAAAACGAATGAAGGAGGCTCTTCAAAAGCTCAGGTAATTTTTTAAACAGATACCGGGTTACTTCCCTGTACTTTTTTCACTAAGGGGTAAAAACTCCATGAGCCGCTCACTTAATTTCCAGTTAGGTCTGCTTCATTTTGCCCATTTGCTGATGAGTGCAGATGGTAAGATTGATGAACAGGAAAAAGCAATGTTGGAACGTATCCGAAATGAAGAGGAAATTCCACACACACTATACACCTACTTTTTGAATGTAGCATCACGGCTATCCGAGCAGCAAAGCTACAGAACAGGCGTTGAGCGACTTAATCAATGCGATGAGGAGGAAAAGCTGAGTGCTTTTGTACACCTGTACCGACTTGCCCAGGCTGACGACCGGATGGACATGAAAGAGGTGAGGTTTCTGCTGTACTCGCTGAAACAGACAAAGATTGAGTTTGAAGATGTGATGCTGAGCGCCAGGCTATCCGGTGCAGGTTCTGTAAATCAATTGCACAAACGGGTGGCTTAACTCAGTACTTCCTTTAACACCTGCACCGATTTAAACTCACCCAGTGAATCCATGTGGGTTTTGTAAAACCGCAGAAGCCAGTCTAAAATATCCCTGCGTTGCACAAGGCTCAATTCCAAGTGGTCCTGGTAATCGCAGGTTACCAACTTGCCGATTAAGGAGAGGAGGGTTTCATCGGCATGCCTCCCGCCTGTAATATCCGTTGTTGAATATGCCCCAAACCCAAGCAGGCGACTAAGCCGTACCAGGAACACCAGGTGGAAATTTTCGAATCCGGATTTCATTTCATCGAGCGTAATCAGTGAGCCGGATAGAAAATCAAATAATTCAGGGGCGTGGCTTTCATCCTTAACTGTTTTGCTTACCAGCTCGGCTAAAAACAACACGATGGTTGATTTTTTAATGTTAGTTGAAATGGTTTGATAATGGTATAAACATTTTACTTCTTTAAGCCGCATGATGTTGCCATGTTCCTTATGATACGCAACCAGGTCAAGAAGTGTTAACGGCTGATACAGGGCCATCTTTCCTTTAGCCGAAGCACTGCGCACTCCGTTAACGATATACGACTGTAATCCAAAATGCTCAGTAAAAATGGTAACGATGATGGAGGTTTCCCTGAACCGGGTAAATCGAAATACGATGCCTCGCGTTTTCTGCAGCACAGCAATTCAGTTAATAACAGCGATTTTTCCAATCATGCTTTCGCTCCCGTCCTGCGAAATGGCAATAACCAGGTAAATACCCGTTGATGCCCTGCGGCCCGAGACATCCCGCACATTCCAGGTAGCAGTGCTTCCGTTGGCCTGCGTTTGCCATACCAACCGGCCGGATACATCGGTAATCTTTACCGTGGCATCGGTGGCGAGGCCGGTAATTCCAACTGTGCCTGTAAATGTGGCCGTTACCGGGTTTGGAAATATTTTGATGTTGGAAAAAGAAGGTGTACCTGCAGTGGCATCGGACCGGTAAGAAACAATACCTGCATCGGTTGCAAAAAACACTTCACCGGTTGACGGATGTATTTCAATGGCATTGATTTTATCAGACAGCAGCGGGCTGTTTGATTCATTGAAGTGCAGAAGTTGTGTTTCGCCAAACTGATCGAATAACCAAACACCCCGTTCGGTACCAATCCATTTCCGGTTTCCACCATCAACAGCAATGGCGGTCGTTTTTTCATCGTTAAGGAGTACCCTTCCATTCACTAGCGGTTTTACCGAATTGATGTTTCCGCTGAATATTCGCGAAGGATCAGGAAAATAAGCAACACCCGCATCCGTGCCCACCCAAACTGCACCGTTGCGATCGTTTGCCAACGCATACACTTTGCGACTGGGCAAAGCGCCTGCGCCCGGGGCTTCCGTTAAATAAACATGCTGATTGGTTGACTTGTTGAAAACAAGAATGCCTCCGGCTGATGGATTGAGCATCATCCAAACCTGGCCCAGGTTATCAACCAGCAGGTTAACCGGGTACTGCGCTGCACTTACCGGAAAGGAGAACGACTGCCACGTGTTATCCGGCTTAAGCAGGTGCAGCGGCTGCGGGGCATTGTAATTGGCAACCCACACCCCTTCGGCTGAAGACGCAATGGCCGAAACCCGGCTGTTGGTTAACGGACTGTTGCTGCTGTTAAAAATGGTAACGGTGTTGGTATGTACCTGAAGCCCCAGGGTAAAGGATGATACATAGGTTTTGTCAGCAGAAAAGTCAACGCCTGTAACATCCTCTTGAAAATAGTCTGGCAGGGTATTCCAGTTGCCCAAACTAAAGTAGTTTACGTATTCAGTTTTTCCGGCTGGTGTAAAATCAGGCTTAAAGCCACCGGCCAGTGCGTACACCGTACCGGAAAAGTGCTTGAGCCTGAAGCTGCCTGAGAATGAAGGGCCATTGGGATTGGACGTCTGAAAGGTTCCGCTGGTGTTCGATACAAGCCCATTCCGGCCGTCACCAATCCACAATTTTCCACTACTATCTTCCACAGCGCATAGTGGTTTTTGAGTAAGACTATTGGTTACCTCCGTCAGGACACCGGCACTGCTGATTTTCCATACCTGTGAAGAAGTTGTGATCAACAAATCAGTGAAAGAAGAAAGGCTTGTAAAGTCTTCGTTTTGTAAAAAGATTTCTTTTGTCCAGATTCCGTTAACATAGTTGTAAATCCCATCACCATTAATTGCCGCATATACTTTGGTATTGAAATAAGTGATTGATTGAACTGCATTGTTAAAACTGCCCTGGTTAAAACGTTTCCAGTTGTTAAAATCCATCAGGTTGTCATCCAGATCACCGGCAATCACTCCGTTATCAGTAGCCAGAAAAATGCTGTCGGTTTTAAAGGTGCTGCCGAAAATTTTCAGTTGCGAGCCACTTACCCCGAGGTCGCGCCAGGTTTCTTTGATTTCCAGACGGATAAGATCAAATACCACCACGCCAAAGTCGGTTGCCAGGTAAGCATAGGGTTGTTGAATGCTCACCTGATTTATTCGCTTGGAGCCGATAATAGTTGGTGAGTTTTTCAGTGCATTGAAATTGATAATCTCGTTTTGTTTTACAATGTCAAGGTTGCCGTCAGCATAGCCAACCACTACTTGATTCCGGTTGTTATCAAAGGCCATCGCAGTAATGCCGGTTCCGCTAAGCCCATTAAGTTTATTGAGTGAAGTGATCGATCCGTCAGCCCGATCAACAATACTAATTCCGTTGAAAGTGGCCCCATAAATTTTTGATGAGCTTTGTGTGATGGAGTGAATTGAATTATAAGAAATGTGTGTACGCCAGGTACCGAGGGGTATTTCCTGGGCAAAAACCTTTACCGTAAACAGAAGGATGCCGGTAAAAAACCAACTCTTGTTATTCTTGTATTTTTGGCGGCTCATTTTTTCTTTTCCTCATGCCCTCATTAAAACTGCTGCGGCTGCGGGCTTCGTATTGTGCCTTTTCACCGAGCAGAACCTGCTGGTTGTGCTCGGTAAGCCTGAACGAAAACGAAGCAAGCTCTCCGGTTTGTGCGCAGATGGCATGGACTTTTGTTACAAACTCGGCCACCGCGAGCAGGTTCGGCATGGGACCGAAAGGTTTGCCCTCAAAATCCATATCCAGCCCGGCTACGATAACCCGTTTGCCGCTGTTAGCCAGTGTGTTACAAACCTCCACGATGGCCTCATCAAAAAACTGGGCTTCATCAATACCCACTACATCGCAATCACCGGCCAGCAGCAAAATGTCGGAAGCAAAGTTTACGGGAGTCGAACGGATGGCCCGCTCGTTATGCGATACAATGTTTTGCTCGTGATACCGCTTATCGGTAACCGGTTTAAATATTTCCACATGTTGCCGGGCAATCAGTGCACGGTTAAGTCTTCGGATAAGTTCTTCGGTTTTACCCGAAAACATACAGCCGCAGATCACTTCAATCCAGCCGGCCCGGCCGGGGGGATTGTTTTTATGAAGTTGCGGTTCGATAAACATGGTGCAATTTAGTGAGTACAGGCTTTAGTTTATCGGTAGCGACTAACTTCTGAAGGAGGAGGTAAAAGTTCCATCAAAATCTTACCATATTGCATGGCGGAGATATACCTGCCTTGCTATTTTTGACGTTAAACCCTGCTAACGGTTGATACCTTATGGATGAAAAAATCAGTCTGGAAGCTATAGCCCTGTACAGCGATGCGTTTGCAGAAAAGGTATTGGCAAAATTTTTTGATAAAAAAGAGCGTATTACCGGTAAGGAAATCCTCTCGCTGTGCGAGGTGCAGCAGGTAAACCTGTTTGTTATCCGCGAGTTATTCCGCCTGTGGCGTGATGAAACAAAAAAACTGAAAAGCCCCTATTTTGATTACGAGCACCAGGAGGTTAAAGAAGCCCTGGAACAATACCTGGGCGTTTTATCGCAACATATTTCCATTGATCGCGCCCACTTTGCACCCTTGCTGAAGAAAGCGGTAAGTGCAACGCTGCTGGTGATTTTTAATCCGTATGATTATTTCTCGGTGCTGATCTCGGGTGTCAACAATAAACTGGAGGTAGCTGCATTCCGGGACGAGATCAAATACCTCAAAATCAATAAAGCTCCGCTCGAAAAACTTGTTCAACAACTCGAGGATCGGAACGTGACTGCAATTTCGGGCAACGAAGCGTTTGCCATGTTGGATCAGATTCTGGAAGCAGTAAACTTTACACCCGAAGATGTGGAGCCTTTCTTTGAGCAATTCAGCAAAATTGAAAAATTAAACCCTGAGGGTTTTTATGTAAAAAAAGCAGAGCCGGCACCAAAACCGGTTGATAAGCCGGCACCGACCAAGACAAGGTCTCAAGAAGAAAAAAAGCAAAGGGCCACCCTGGCTGATAATTTTCAGAAGATTGATAAAATCAAAGACCGGCTGACAATCAATCAGAAATTCATGTTCACCAAAGTGCTGTTCAATGGCGATTTCGAATTGTTCAGTAAAGCTGTTGATGACATTGACCGGCAGGATTCTATAGCCGGGGCGCTTAAATACATCAGCCAGTTTGAGGACTCATGGGACAGGGAGAGCGATGAATACCTTGAGTTTATCGAGATCATCGAGAAACGGTTTGGCTGATCAGGAATTTCTAGCCCATTTTTCAATTACGTCCGGGTAGTGCCGGTATTCCAGTTCGTGTACTTTAGCGGCAATCTCTTCGGCTGTTTCAGTGCCTGTTAATTTAACCCGTGCCTGAAGCAAAATTTTCCCTTCATCGTATCGCTCATTAACCAGGTGGATGGTAATGCCAGTCTCCTTTTCACCGGCAGCCTTTACAGCCTGGTGCACGTGCATGCCGTACATGCCCTTGCCTCCATACCGGGGCAGCAGGGCCGGGTGGATGTTAATGATTCTTCCGGCATAGGCTTTTACCAGGTAATCGGGCACCAGCCACATAAAGCCGGCCAGCACCAGGTGGGTGATTTTCTTTTCGGTGAGCCAGTTCAACACTTCATGCGACTCCTTAAACTGGTGACGATTAAATACAAAAGTCGGTACGTTAAATTTTTGTGCGCGCTGCAGCGCATAGGCGTGCGGATTATTACTGAGTAATGCGGCAACGGCAACCAGCGGATGATTTGCAAAATGCGTCATAATCGCCTCGGCATTCGTGCCGCTGCCGGAAGCAAAGATGGCCAGCCGTTTTTCGTGTGTGGAGTTGTCGGAACCGGACAGTTGTGTTTGCATAGAATAAGAACTAAACAAGAGCCATGCTTAAAATTCCGAGCAGCAGAATCACTTTGCAAAAACTACTCAGCCACCCGAAATCGCGCATGGTATCAGCCCGGGCCAGGCGCGACACCAGCCAGGCCAACGGAACGAACAGGAACATTATAAAATAAATCATCTCTAACTTTACATAAGCGTAGTTGATAAACAAGACACTTAATGCAAACAGGGTTATAAGTGTATATAGAAATATTTTTGTTTTGCGAATTCCCCAAACGATGGGAAGTGTTTTGCATCCATACGTATTATCGCCTTTTAAATCTTCCATGTCTTTGATAATCTCACGAATCAGCGTCATAAAAAATGCAAAGACCGCGTAGATAATTACCAGCAGGTTGGGTGTATGGTACAAAATGTTAATCACCGCAATGGAAAGTCCGGTTAATACTGAAACGGCCAGGTTGCCCACAAATGGTAATCGCTTCAGCAGACTGGAATAAAACCACAATAAAACCACCGAAAAGATATTAATTGCGACAATCCAGTATGACAATAAAAAACCCAGCGCAATGCCGGCAAACGAAAGTGCTGCGTGCAGGATGATGGCAAACCTGCGGTGAATGAGCCTGCCCACCACCACCCGGCCGGGCCGGTTGATGATGTCTATTTTCATATCGTAATAGTCGTTGATCACGTACCCCGCTGCGGCAACCATGGTGGTTGAGACCGCCAGTATAAACAACCGCCAGTCCGGCAGGGTATGGCTGCCGATAAGAAAATAAGCCGTAAAATACTGAGCAAGTGCCAGAATAATCAGGTTCCAGGCCCGTGTCAGGCGCAGTAATGATTCAGCAAGGGCTTTAAAGGAGGTCATGGCCGGAGAGAACAAAAGTAAGCACAGCCCCGGCCATTTCCTTACACACTTTAAGATTACCGGCTAAAAGAGTTGCTAAAATTTTATGTGCAGCATGGCCATAAAATGCCGGCCGGCCTGTGGGTAAAAATACGCGGTTCCGTAATAAGCGTAACCATTGGCCGCATACTCCACATTAAGCACATTATTTACCAACAGGTTAACTTCCATACCGAATGTTTTAAATGGAGTACGAAAGTTTAAACGCAAATCATTTACAAAATAAGCATCCAGTTTAAGCGATTCGTTTCCGGTATTGTCAAGAAATTGCCCGCCAACATATTTGCTTAAAAGCGATGCAGTAACTATCCGGTTGATTTGCCAGGAAAGCTGGCTGCCGGCAACGAAATTGGGTGAAAGAATAATTGGAGTGTTGCGTGTAATCAAATCGTTGTTGCTGTTGGTAAACGTATAGTTGCGGTTCATGTTTTTACTGAGCGTTGTGTTAACATTCCACGTAAGCGCCTGATTTAATCGAATAACTGAAGATACTTCAATGCCGGTGCGGTAGCTGCTGCCCACGTTGGCGCGGATGGGATAGCCCGCGTTGTCGAGCTCACCGGTAAGCACCAGTTGGTCTTTATAGTTCATCAGGTAATAATTTATTTCGAGGGTATACCGTGTTAATCGTTTACGCCAGCCGGCTTCCAGGTTGCCAAGTCGTTCAGGTTTAGGCTTGTTGTCGTTTTCCAGGTAATCGGTGCGGTTCGGTTCACGGTGGGCGATGGCATAGGAAGCATACAGCATGCTCTGATCAGCCAGCGTGTAGCTAATACCAGCTTTCGGATTAAAGAAATTGAAGGTTTCATTTACAGCATAACTGCTTTGATCATCGCGCAGCCCCGCTGTTTTGTAAAATACGTGCCTGTACTGCAAGTCGATAAATCCATTTACCCGGTTTGTTATATCGTAATGTAGTTTAATGTACCCGTTGAAATCATTCTTTAAGGAGGAGCCGTTGTAATAGGTGTAGTTGGTAGAAGGAACTGCATCGGCAAACTGGGCCCAAAGCAGCTTGCCGAAGTGGCGCGCGTGGCCGTATTGATTCAGTGCACCACCGATAATCAGGTTGGTGCGATCCTTTTCGTAATTAAATGAGAAGGTCGTGCCGTAAAAATGGTTATCGAGCCACCGCTGTACCACCACATCCATGGCTGAAATAGTAGTATCGCCAACGGTGTAATCGGGCAGGCCCAGGTATTTCAGCGAATCGCCCTGGTGGTATTCTTCATAAAAACCAAATCCACGGGTATAATGAAGGGCCATATTGGCATTCCAGTACGGATTCAGTTTTTGTGAAACATGCAATTGGTAATGATGTTGTGTGTAATCGTCTACCTGGTTTTCGTAGTACCGCACCACATTATAGTTTTCATCATAAATCGCACCGGCATAATTAAACCGCCTGTTTAATTTCATGGTTGCTTCATCCAGCCCGTACCACGACTGGTACGTAACCTCATTACCGCCAAAAACAAGGGCCTTAACCAGCGTATTTTTTCCGTGATAGCCCGCGCTAAGGAAATACGAACCCAAATCAGAGGAGGCGCGCTCCACGTAGCCGTCAGAAGTAATCCTGGAAAGCCGGGCATCAAAAGCCCAGCGATTGTTGAGTAACCCTGTGCCGGATTGAAATGTATAGCGTTGGGTATTAAACGATCCGGCCGAAACAATGGCCTCGGCATACGGCTCAGCTTTTAATGTATTGGTCTGTAAATTTACGGTGGCACCAAATGCACCTGCGCCATTGGAAGAAGTGCCGACTCCCCGCTGGATTTGGATGCTCTGGGTAGATGAAGCAATATCAGGTATGTCAACCCAAAAGGTGCCCTGCGATTCGCTGTCGTTATACGGAATGCCGTTGATGGTTACATTAATGCGGGTGGCATCGCTTCCGCGGATGCGCATGCCGGTATAGCCAATGCCGTTACCGGCATCGGAGGTGGTAACCAGCGAGGGTGTCCAGTTGAGTAACAGGGGTAAATCCTGTCCGAAATTTTGCTGCTGCAATTCTTCTTTTGAAACAGTAGTAAAAGTAGTCGGTGTTTTTTCGCCCGCCCGGGTGGCTACGATAATCACCTCATCGGTAAGGAGGGTTGCTTCAGCTAACGCGATAAGCAACTCTTCCTCGCCTGGTTTTACCGTTACCTGTTGCGTTTCATAACCAACAAACCGAATCTCAAGCGTAACTGCTTTTTCATTCGATTGGACGATACTGAAATAACCATCACCATCGGTTACGGTTGTTAACCGGTCACTCAACCGTGTAACGGTGGCGCCCGCCAGGGCGGTTTTGGTTTTGGCGTCTTCAACTTTGCCGTGAATACGGTGTTGGGTGTATGCACCGCTGCCTGCCAGCAGCATGCAAACAACTGCAATCTTTTTTATCATGTTTAACTGGTTTAAGCCTGCCGCACACAGGGGAATGTGCCGCTTACATTAAACCGTCCTGCATCAGGACTTTGCCTCCCTTCGGCCGCATTACCGGCATCAGGTTCTATGGGTATAATCTCAGCCCGTTATTTTAAGGCACCCCTTGGTGCAAAGGTAATCATCTGTATTCTGATTTCTGCAGGGTAAGTTCTATTTTTGGCCATGCTTACGGCTCAGGTTAATAACCGCACCTTTTCGCTGGCCTCCTCGCCTGACGGCCTGCTTGTTAATGGTGAAAAACTGGATTGGGATGTTGTTGAAATCAGCGTAGGGTATTTTCATATTATTCACAACAACCAAAGCTACCGAGCAGAGGTAGTGAAGGCCGACCCGGCAGCCAAGGCGTTCACCATTAAAATCAATGGCACCAAGTACGAAGTGATGGTTAAGGATCGCTTTGATTTACTGCTGGAAAAACTAGGCATGAACAGTGCTTCGGCCGGTGCGCTGCATTCCATCAAAGCGCCCATGCCCGGGCTAATTGTGGACCTGAAGGTAGCTGTTGGCGATACAGTCCATACGGGTGATGCGCTGCTCATCCTGGAAGCCATGAAAATGGAAAATGTACTAAAGGCCTCCGGACCGGCCACTGTTAAAACCGTTAAGGTAAAAAAAGGCGACAGCGTGGAAAAAGGGCAGGTGCTGATTGAATTTGGCAGCTGATGTGTTTTTTGATGCATGCTGCATTTCTGAATATATTGCCGGGATTTTAGTCAGCATTCTATGAAATACAAGCGCATCCTGCTCAAACTTAGCGGAGAGGCCCTGCAGGGCTCCAACAAAGAAACCCACATCGACCCGGCCATGCTTGAGCAATATTCCGAAGAAGTTAAGCGTGTAAAGGAGAAAGGCGTTGAACTGGCGATTGTGATAGGAGGCGGAAATATTTTTCGCGGTGGCGAAGCCGATGTATTGGGCATTGACCGCGTACAGGGCGATTACATGGGTATGCTGGCAACCGTTATCAATGCCATGGCCCTGCAAAGTGCGCTTGAACGACACGGACTGTACACCCGGCTGATGTCGGGTATTAAAATGGAGCAGGTTTGCGAGCCGTTTATCAGGCGCAGGGCAATCCGCCACCTCGAAAAGGGGCGGATTGTTATTTTCGGGGCAGGCATCGGCAACCCGTATTTCACTACCGATTCCACCGCCAGCCTGCGGGCTATTGAAATACAGGCCAACGTGGTACTGAAGGGGACACGCGTAGATGGTGTGTACAATAAAGATCCCGAAAAATTTAACGATGCCGTCAGGTACAGCAAACTGTCGTTTCAGGAAGCTTATGAGAAAAACCTCAACATCATGGACATGACGGCCTTTACCCTGTGCATGGAAAACAAATTGCCGATAATCGTTTTCGATATGAATAAGAAAGGTAACCTGCTGAAAGTAGCCATGGGCGAAGAAGCCGGCACCCTCATCAGTTAGGTTTATTTTCAGCGCACAGTGTAATTTGTACGTAGTGTTGTTTCGATAGAAAACCGTTTTGTTATGGAAGAAATTGAAATGTACCTTGAAGATGCCAAAGAACACATGATGAAGACCCTTAACCATGTGGGGCATGAGCTAACGAAAATCCGAGCGGGCAAAGCCAACCCGGCTATGCTCGATGGGGTACAGGTTTCTTATTATGGCACCATGACACCGCTAAACCAGGTGTCGTCAATGACTACACCCGATGCACGAACCATCTTTATCAAACCCTGGGAGAAGAACCTCATTCCTGAAATTGAAAAGGCCATCCGCGATGCCAACCTCGGTCTTAATCCGCAAAATGACGGCCAGCAGGTAATTGTTAACATACCGATGCTAACCGAAGAAAGACGCAAACAACTGGTAAAACAGGTTGGGCACGAGTGCGAGCAGGGCCGGATCAGCATCCGTAACATCCGCAAAGAAACCAACGAACACCTGAAGAAGATAAAAGGCACCAGCGAAGATGATATTAAAGATGCCGAAGCCACAGTACAGAAATTTACCGATGAGTTTATAGCCAAGATTGACGCCTTGATGAAGAAGAAGGAAAGTGAAATTCTAACTGTTTAAACATGGAAGACCAGGGCTTTGTAAGTCGTGCGAAAACGGCAACCATGAAATTCGTTAAACGCTTACTTCTAATTTTACTGGGTCTGGGCCTGGCGGTGACGGTGTTTATGTATTTTGGCGTTTTTGAACGTGGAGTAATGGCCGGCAAAGTTTTGCGCATTGCCGAGAAGGGCGTAATCTTTAAAACCTACGAGGGCCAACTCAGTCGCGAAGCATTCGGCTCACTCAAAGGAACCAGCCCGCTTGCCGAAACCTATGATTTTTCGGTTGAGTCCAGCGAAGCCGAAGTGCTGAAAGAACTGCAGGCCGTGGCGTTAACGGGCGAACGAGTGAATCTTCATTTTGTAAAACGCTACATGAAATTTCCGTGGCGTGGCGATACCCGGGTGTTTGTTACCCGTGTGGAACGAGGCCCGCAGCCATGAGGCAGATAGCCTTTTTAGTTTCACTTATTTTTAGTTTTACTGTTGCCGGAGCGCAACAAAAAATCAATTACCCCAAGGGTGCTTCGCTGATAAAATTATACCTGAAGAACGGAGAGCAGTACACCGGTATACTGATGGATGCCGGTGACACCGGAATGACGATAGCCCGTCTTTCCAACCTGGCCGATACAGAAGAATTTACCCCGGATGAAATATATCGATTAGAAATCCGAAAAGTTAACAGTGTGAAACGCAATACCCTCATTGGTGCAGGCATTGGCTTTACGCTTGGTTTTGCTATTGGCTGGGATGAGTTTAACACCGGCAGCGGTACCAACATTAATCAATTGGGGCATGCCGCAGGAAGCGGTTTGCTGGGCGCTTTTGCCGGAGGGTTTATCGGGTTTATTACGGGCACAGCAACAAAAACTTTTTATATACTGGGCAACCCTGATCAGTACAAAAGCCTGCTGCCGAAACTACACCGGTATAAACCGGCTAATGATGAAAGCTGATACAATTATTGTTTACGGTTCGTACGGCTATACCGGCCGGTTGATTGTGGAGGAATGCCGCAGGCGCGGACTTAATGCTATTTTATCGGGCCGCGATGGCCGGCAGTTAGCTGAACAAGGGGCCGAAACGGGTTATCCGGTCCAATCGGTTGCGTTATCGGATACAAAGGCACTGCATGCCCTGCTTGAAAGAGGAGCTGTGGTTATTCATTGTGCGGGCCCGTTTCAGTTTACCGCCCGACACATGGTGGAAGCCTGTTTGAATACCGGCACCCATTACACCGACATTACCGGTGAATACCAGGTGTTTGATAAGATTTTCAGTTACGCTGAGGCTGCAAGGAATAAAGGTATTATGCTGATGCCCGGCACCGGCTTTGACGTGGTGCCATCGGATTGCCTGGCGCTTTACCTCAAAGAAAAACTCCCCACGGCCACCAGTCTGCAACTTGCATTTGCCTCGTCAGGCGGATTTTCAAGGGGTACTTCCAAAACCATGGTTGAAGGACTTGGTTACGGAAGCACCATCCGTAAAGAAGGCAAATATGTAACCCTTAAAACTGCTGAAAAGGTTTTGGATGTTGACTTTGGGCCGTTTACAAGCAAGGCGGTGTGCATTCCCTGGGGTGATATTGCCACCGCCTGGCGCAGCACCGGCATACCCAACATTGAAGTATATGCCGGTGTGAGCAGCAAAACTATCCGGTTTCTGAAGGCAAGTAATTTTTTAAACCCGTTGCTTGGTCAACGGTGGGTGAAAAATTTCCTGCAACGACAGATTGAAAACCAGCCGCCCGGGCCTTCGGCTGAAAAGCTGGCCACGGCCCGCAGCTATTTATGGGGCCGCGTGAAGGACGATGCCGGAAATGAATTACATGCCCGTATACAAACGTTAAACGGTTACATGCTTACCGCCAAAACCAGTGTACTGATTGCAGAGAAAATTCTTAATAAAAATTTAAACCCCGGCTTTCACACTCCGGCTATGGCGTATGGGGCAAATCTGATACTGGAAATAAGCGGAACTACCCGCACCGGCTGAAGTAATTTTTGACCGGTTTTAAACTTTTATCTACTTTCGGCAATACAACATTTCAATTACTATGAAACGCATCGTCTTTAGTTTTGCATTGCTTCTTTTCACGGTCTACACATTTGCTCAGTGTAACGATTTTTATGTACTGGCCGATGGAACTACCTGGACCTATGAAAATTATAACGGTAAAGGCAAACCAGTTGGTAAAAACGAACAGAAAGTAACGGCCTATCAGGCAGCAGCGGGCGGGTATAAGGCTACCATCCATACCGTTGTGTTTAATGAAAAGGGTAAAAAACTTACCGAGGCTGATCTGGACGTTAAATGTGAGGGTGGTGTTTTTATTATGGATATGCGCAGGTTTATTCCGCAGGAACAGCAAAAGGCGTTCGATTCGTATGAACTGAAATTTGAAACCGAGAACCTGGAACTGCCCTCGAAACTTTCGGCCGGGCAGTCTTTAAAAAACGGTTCGGTTACGATGACAGCCGTGGGGAGTCCGATACCGATGAAAATTACAGTAAACATTACCGATAGGAAGGTGGAAGGGAAGGAGACGATTACCACACCAGCCGGAACGTTTGAGTGCTGGAAGATTTCCGGTAAGTCAAGCACGCAGATGCAAATGGGTGTTGCCATGAACCTGAATTTTTCTTCGGTTGAATGGTTTGCCGAAAAAGCGGGCATGGTCAAATCGGAGGCGTACGATAAGAACGGCAACCTTGCATCATACACATTGCTGGTAAGCCGGCAGAATTAAATGTGATAAACCCACTCCTTGTACTGACCATCGCGCGGATTGAAATCATCGCGTTTAAAAAAGTGTTGGTCTGTCACCTCCGCTTCTGCGATCTCGTCAAGTTGCAGGTTGCGGTAGCCGGCCGTGGCACCGGCTTTGGTAAAGCCGCGCTCCTGCCAGCACACCACTACCACCTGGTTGCGTGTGGTGCGGCAAATACCGTACGGATGAACAATACGCGGTAAAGGCTCATGCAGCATTTGGATGCGGCAGGTCAGTTTTTCTTCCGAGGCACGCCATAGTAATTCGGTTGTTTCATCCATGGTGTATGGTGATTGTAGAAGGTTGTTCTTTAGTTAATTTTCCAATCGGCTGCAGCCCTTGTACGCCAAATCTCTGCTCGAAGGTATTTTTGTATTCCGCCTGCACACAAATCAACAAGCCTCCGCTTGTTTGCGGGTCGCACAGGGTTAGTAACGATTCACTTCCGATGCCGTTTACCTTCGACTGAAAACTTTGCCAGTTACGCATGGTGTTGTCAGGGTAAATCATTCTAGCAGTGTAATCCGAAAGTTGGTTGATAAGCGGAATTTTGGTGTAATCAATCTCGGCCGATACTCCGCTGCTTTCACACACTTCCAGCAGATGGCCCAGTAATCCGAAGCCGGTAACATCGGTCATGGCCGTAACCGCCTGGATTTCGCCCATTTTTTCACCCAGCGTGTTTAACTGTGTCATTACACGTACGGCTTCTTCCACATCTGCGGCAAGGGCCTGCCCGCGTTTTTGGGCAGTGGTTATAATACCGGTTCCAAGCGGTTTTGTAAGGTAAAGTAAATCGCCTGGTTTAGCGGTATTGTTACGTTTCAGGTTTTGCTTTTTTACAGTTCCTGTTACAGCCAGGCCAAAAATCGGTTCCTGGCTGTCGATACTGTGCCCACCGGCCAGCGGAATGCCGGCCTGCTCACACATTGATCGACTGCCTTTTAGTACCTGCTGTGCTGCTTCTACCGGAAGTTTGTCAACCGGCCAGCCCAGGATGGCCAGCGCCATCAGCGGTGTGCCCCCCATGGCATACACATCGCTTAATGCATTGGCCGATGCAATAGCACCAAACGTAAACGGGTCATCCACAATAGGCATAAAAAAGTCGGTGGTGCTGATGATGCAGGTTCCATCGGTAAGTTCATATACGGCTGCATCGTCTTTCGTTTCATTGCCCACCAATAAGCGGGAGAATGATGAAGGTAGCTGGTATGATTGCAGAATTTCTTCAAGTACAGCCGGGGCAATTTTGCAACCACAGCCCGCTCCGTGCGAGAATAGCGTTAGTTTCATTTCGTTCATAGCAATTTAAACCACCTGGGCTGTTAATAAATTTTTCAAAATCAATTCTACATTTTTCCCATCCCAAGGTAATCGCCTGATAATCCGATGTTGTTTTCGCTCCAGTCCGTTTCGGTAGGCTTTGTCGTAATAGGTCAGCACAATATCAATGGTACTGTGCCAATCACCGGCCAGCAGTTTCTCTTTGGCCGCTTTGTAGTGTTGGCCGCCCAGTTTTTTAGTAATGCCGGTAAGGGCGTTCAGAAAATCAGTCGGATCGGATTGGCTGTATTCCGTTACCAGGCGATGCACCCGAACGGATTTATCAACATCAATTTCTATCACCGGGCTTGCGCTTAGGGTTTTCCAGAAGGCAAGTGGAAGAAATACCGTGCCTATGGCAATGGATTCATCTTCAATCCAGATTGGTCTGGTTGTATCCAGCGAAAGGATCACCTCAAACAGATCATTTTCAAATTGTTCGGTAGTAGGTTGGGGGGGCATCCGCAATCCGCCAAATACTGAGCCCTTGTGATGGGCGAGATGCTCCAGGTTAATCACCTGCTCACCGGCTTTTTCCAGTGCCCGAAGGATTTCGGTTTTACCGCTGCCGGTGAATCCGCCAATTACGATTAGTTTAAAGGGTAATTGAAACGAACCCTGCACCATGTTTCGGTACGCTTTGTAGCCTCCTTTCAATTGGCGGGTTTTAATACCGGCCATTTCCACAAAGCGGCTGAAAAACGTTGAGCGCATGCCTCCGCGCCAGCAATGAACAATCATTTCGTTGTTTGATGCAATTCTTTCAGCTTCGTTAACAATATCAACTAACCGCGGGCCTACCAGCCGGAAACCGGTTTTAATTGCTTCCGCTTGTCCTTTTTGTTTGTAATCTGTGCCCACGGCTGCCCGTTCGGTGTTGTTCAGCAACGGAATGTTAATGGCTCCGGGTATGTGTCCGTTATGAAATTCGCCTTCGCAGCGGACATCCACTACGGGCAGTAATTTACGGAGCGATAAGAATTCTTCGGGCGAGATGACCACGCCTTGAAGTTAGCATGATCAGATCATCTGCCAAAAACTGCTTGTTAATTATCGGAGAACCGGACAGCCAGGTTGGTGGCGATGCCAAACCGGAATCCGTACGACTGGTATTTTCCATCCTGAAAAGCCACGGCTGCCTCAATCCGGAAGAAGCGCAGGATGCCATTGATACTGTAGCCGAGTTCGGTGTAGTTTCTGGAGGTGGGGGTGGCCAGGTAATTCACAAAAATATTTTCGCGGATGCCCAGCATGCGTACTTCGTAAATAGATGACACCAGGAAACGCCTGAACTGGTAATGCATATTGGCGATAAGGTATTTATCAGCCGTACTGTGTATATAATAGTCGAGCAGGCGGAAACTTCCAATCGGGTCGGTGGTGGCCAATGGCGTGCGGTTACCTAAGAAGTGTTTGAAATCAATAAACGCCAGGCTGTCGGCATTTAAAAAAGCTCCGCCCCGCAGTGCCAGGTGCATGCGGCCGCGTACGCCAATGCCAAATTCATGGCGTCCGCCAATTTCTATCCGGTCGAAATCCAGTTCACTTTGCAGGCCGGTGAACCCTTTTTCGTAATACAGGTTGAAGGTGGGTGAGGAATTTTCGATTTCAGCTTTTCTTCCGTTACGGATGCGGTATTTCAGCCAGGGCCGTGCCGAAAGACCAACCGATCCGATAAAGGCATAATGTTCAGCAAAGCCTGTGTTTATAAGTTCGGCATTAACGGGGGCATTAGGTGTGTAGTCTTCAATTTTATCGCGGTCAATCCATTTATAGTTTGTGGTGTTGAAAAGTTCCCTGCGCTGTGCCCATGACCAGGTTGTTTCGGCTGAATATTTTGGTGAGAAACGCTTTCGATATGACAGCGCGATGAAATCGCGCTCATATATTTTCATCCAGTTTTGTTCTAAAAAAAGAGTTGTAAATGTGTTGACTACCGGCAGTATGGGTTCATCGGCATTGAATTGCCGTATGTACCGGCCTCCTTCCAGTTCAAACCGGTGGTTTCGGTTGCGTATCTGAAGACGCAGCGTACCGCTGGCGGTTTCTCTTGAAAACGCATACCGGAACGTGGGCCTGATGTTGATGTGTGTGCGGTTTGTATCCTGAACGATGATGCCATAGTTCAGGCGGTAAATCAGGTTGAATCCTTCCACCGTGTTAAACCAAACTTGAGGGAATTCAATTTGCAGGTTTGAATGTTTTGAGATTTTATAATAATCGCCAACGATAAGGTCCCACGGCTGAAAGCCTTTTTTGTTCTTTTGAGCCCGTTTAATTGTATCGCCCTCTTCGCGTTTCTTTTCTTCGATGGCGATGCTATCAGTGATTTTGTAACCCTTTACTTCTTCGAGGGTTAAGGGCACCGGCCGGATGAGTGACCAATAGGCCGAATCTTTTTTATAAGCACCACTATCCACCTTAAACGAAGTGTTGTAGAGCACTTCCGGTTCTTTTAGTTCTTTGCGTTCTTCTTTCTCGTATTCTTTCAGTATCGTTTTCAGTTCTTTCCGGGTAATCTCCTTACCGGAAGCCATCCGCTCCTGCAGTTGCTGGTTTTTCTGCCCGAATTTCTTTTCAATCTCTTTTGCCTGTTCTTTATGGAGTTTGTCATCAATTACTTCCATGGTTTCTACAACCAGTTCAGGATTAAGCATAATTTTATAGTCGCTTACAGTTGCCAGGTAGTTGTATTCAAACTCAAAGCCGAAAAAGCGGCCATCCACAACAAATTGTTGTGAAACGGGCAACCAGGCTTTATCATCAATCGGTGCATAAACTTGCTTCACCCCGATTTTTACTCCCAGCTTTGTTGTAATTACATCCAGGCTGTGGATGCTCCACCAGTCTTCTACAATGTAAATGGTTCCTTCAACTACATTGTCGCCCCGGCTGCGCGGGGTAACTTTTATGCGGCTGATGTCGTAGTTGCGATCTTTAAATGTGCCCTGGTATTCAAATTTATAATAGCCAAAAGCAGCGGGCGACAGCGGTGACACGGTTTCGGCAATCACGGGCTGGTAAAAACTGCCGAAGATGAATGCGTTGGGCGAAGTGTTGTTGTCTTTGCCATCGCTGCGGATGGAAATTACTTTTTCAGAGAATGTTGCAGGGCGCCTGTACCGGATTTCGCTGACGGATTCAGAGATAAACACGCGATCTTTTTTAATCCCTTCTTTTTCCAGGGCCTTTTTTGCCAGCCACGGGTAATCTTTTAGCTTACCTGCACCCTTTATATAAACACGTGCCGAAAAACTATCAATTTGTTGGGTATGGTACTTCGCTTTGGCGATGGCTTTGCGCATGATGGTATAGGCCGGGTCTTCATTACCCGATGAAATGGTAACCTGCTGCAACACGATTACCTGTTGCTTCATGACGATGTTAATCTCTTCAAATTTTTCAGCTACGGTTACCTGGCGCTCCTGCGTTTCATAGCCGAGGTATTGGTACACAATGTTATAGTTGCCGGGCGGAATGGATAATTCGTAATAGCCGTTTACGTTGGTGGTCGTGCCGGTTCCTGCTTGCTTTACATAAATAGTAGCGTAGGAAAGCAACGTTCCATCATCGGCTTTAACCGTTCCACGAATACCACCGGCAAAAAGCGGAGGAGTAAGCGCCAGCAAAAACCCCAGGCAGGTTAACCGGATGTTCCATGCTTGTGAGTAGACTTTTTGCATGCTGACCTGAAGATTGTAAAATTACCTGTCGGGTTGCTTACCTGTAAAAATTACGGGTGCGAATCATTTCTTCCACCGGATCGGGAACAAGATAACGCACGGATTGGCCTTTTCGGATGCAGTTGCGGATAAAGGTGGCAGATATGTCGATCATGGGCGCTTCGACCAGTTTAACGTTTGGGTGACGCTTTAGTTCTGAATTTGTTACGTTGGGTCTGGGGTAAACATACAACCCGTAATCCTTAAGTATTCTTTCGTAATTCTTCCAGCGGGTAAAGGTTTCCAGGTTGTCTTCACCGATAATTACTTTAAACTGCTTATCGGGGTGTTTTTCAGACAGGTGTACCAGCGTATGAATGGTGTAATTCGGTTTGGGCAGATGAAACTCCACATCCGATACTTCCAGTTTGTAGTTATCATAGGCGGCAGCGCGCACCATGTCATACCGGTCAAAATCATGCAGTAAACCTTTGCTGGGTTTCAGTGGGTTTTGAGGTGTTACAACGAACCACACTTTTTTCAGGTCGGTGGTTTCGGCCATGATGTTGGCAATGATCATGTGGCCGGTATGGATGGGGTTGAAGGAGCCGAAGAAAAGACCGATTTTCATTTGGTTACTTCTTCTTGAATTCCTCGTAGAGCTGCTGGGCTTTGGCCAGCGATTTGTTCAAATCCTCATTAACCAGTACTACATCAAACTTATCCTGAAATGTCATTTCGAATTTTGCCTTGAACAGGCGTTGCGACAGGCTGCCGTGCGATTCGGTACCCCGCATTTTTAATCGTTCTTCCAGAACTTCCAGCGATGGAACTTTTACAAAGACAGCCAGGGCCTTGTTGCCAAAATATTTTTTCAGGTTCAGTCCGCCTTTTACGTCTACGTCAAAGATTACATTTTTACCTTCTTTCCAGATGCGCTCAATTTCTGATTTCAGCGTGCCGTAGTAGTTTCCTTCGTACACTTCTTCCCATTCTATAAACTCATCGTTATCTATTTTCTTTTTGAATTCTTCGGGCGTAAGAAAGTAATAGTCTTTTCCGTGTTGTTCGGAACGCCCGCGTTTGTCGCGCGTAGAAGCCGAAATCGAAAACCCAAGATCGGAATTGTTTTGCAGCAGGTGTTTTACAATGGTGGTCTTACCGGAACCGGAGGGTGCAGAAAAGATTAACGCTTTGCCGGCCATTAATGCGGGGTATTGTGGCTGATTTGATTTTTAATTTTTTCAATCAGGTCGGGCGGGGCGCCATGGCCGTTGCATTTTTTTTGAAGCAGGGCCTTGATGGCCATTTCCAGTTCGTAGCCCTTATAGCAAGGCATGCACTCTTCCATGTGTGCTTTAAACTGTTGTTGCTGTTCGGGGGTGGCTTCACCATCAAGGATTTTCTGAAGCATTTCCCTGCAGTTGATAGCCTTGGAGGGATCGGATGAGTCGGGAGGTTTTGGCATACGCTTACGTGTTTTTGTAACCCATTTTTCTGGCGTAATCGGTTAGCTTTTCTTTCAGCAGGTTGCGCGCCCGGTGCAGGCGGCTGCGCACCGTTCCGATTGGAATATCGAGAATCTTGGCCATTTCATCGTATTTAAAACCTTCCAAATCACACAGGATAATCACCGTTCTGAAGTCAACATCCAGCGAGTTAAGGGCATTGGAGATCTCATCGCCAATCATATCCTGCAGGGCCTCAACACGCAAATCCGGTGTAATCTGCCGGTTTACATCATCCGAGTTATAGTACGTTTCAACCTCCTGGTAATCTACCTTCGAAGGCTCCTTGCTCTTCTTGCGGTAGTCGTTAATGAAGCTGTTTTTTAAAATCCGAAACAGCCAGGCTTTGGCATTAGTTCCTTGCTGGAAGGAATCAATGAAGCGGTAGGCCTTTAAATAGGTGTCCTGAACCAAATCGCTTGCATCATCGGCATCCAGCGTAAGCCGGTAAGCAAAATTGTGCATGGAGTTTATATGAGGCATAAACTCAGAATGGAAGATGCGGTGCTTCTCCGTTTCACTGTAGTGCTGGCTGATGGGTTCTTCCATGGGCTTCAAAAGTAGCAACTTCTTTAGATAAATTATAAATAAAAAAGTCGCTGCCCGCGGGCAACGACTTTAAGTAAGGGGCAGCAGGCTTACCGTTTTGCAACTACACCATTTAACGATTTCACCATGCGGATGAATTCTATCCGATACCCTTCTTTATCAATACCCCGGGCATTTTGTGCCAGTTGAATCACATCTTCATAACTGAAATTTTTGATGTATTCCGAATCGCGCAGCAGCATACCAAAGCCTGCTACCGCAGCCGACCATCTGAAATTGTCGGTTGTTTTTTCAAGAGCTACCGAAGAGTCAACCAGCGGATGCACAATGAGCTTGCTTACATCTTCATCCGGATTTTTGTAGCGGAATTTCACCGTCATCAGTTCCCTGGACTTCTGAGCTGAAGGATCTGTTTTGATGGTTTGATACTTAAGTTCATCAATTTTGAAAAACTCACTCTCCACTCCGGTAGGTATAATCTCATAAAGCGCGGTTACTGTATGGCCTGAACCCAAATCGCCTGCATCTTTTTTATCGTTGTTGAAGTCTTCATTTTTCAGCATACGGTTTTCGTAACCAATCAGCCGGTAGGCCTGCACTTTTGCCGGGTTGAACTCAATCTGCAGTTTCACATCTTTGGCAATGGTAAACAGCGTACCGCCAAATTCATTCACCAATACTTTTTTCGCCTCGGTAATGGTGTCAATGTACGCGTAATTACCATTGCCTTTGTTGGAGAGCGTTTCCATTTTCGAATCTTTATAGTTGCCCATGCCAAAACCCAGCACGGTAAGGTAAACCCCACTTTTCTTTTCCTCTTCAATTAACCGTTCCATCGCGGCATTGCTCGACTCACCTACGTTAAAGTCGCCATCGGTGGCCAATATAACCCGGTTGTTGCCGCCTTTTTTAAAGTACTCGCGTGCGGTGGCATACGCCAACCGTAACCCGGCACCACCTGCGGTAGATCCGCCCGCCTCAAGCCTGTCGAGCGCATCGATAATTTTTTTCTTATCAGCACCGCTTGTTGGCTCCAGTACCAGTCCGGCCGCACCGGCATACACCACAATGGCCACGTGATCCTGCTCGCGCAGTTCGTTAACAAGCATCTTAAACGATGACTTTAGCAGCGGAAGTTTGTTCGGTTCGTCCATTGAGCCGGAAACATCAATCAGAAACACCAGGTTTGACGGGGGCAGGTTTTCGGTGGGGATGCGTTTACCCTGCAACCCAATGTGCACCAGTTTATGCTTGCGGTTCCAGGGGGCATCTGATATTTCGGTGATAATATTGAAGGGGTGTTCATTTTTAGGTTGTTCGTAATCATAATCGAAATAATTAACCAGCTCTTCAATGCGCACGGCATCCTTGGGCGGGCGCTGGCCGTTGTTTATAAACCTGCGGATGTTGGCATACGAAGCAGCATCCACATCAATAGAAAAAGTAGAGAGCGGGTTGCGCAGCGCATCATGAAAGATATTTTCATGAATGGCATCATACTCTTCCGTGTTCCACTGGGGTTTCGGATTGTCGAAATACATGGGCTCATATTCGGCCGGTGCACCCATAGCTTTATCTTTTTTGAGCCGGCTTTTGATTCCATATCCGGTTACTACCACTTCGCTGAGTTGGGTCACGTCTAACGACATTGCCACATCAATCACGTTGGTTGTACTGATTTTTATTTCACGGGTCACTAATCCGATGAATGAAAAAACAAGTGTGCCCCCGGTTGACGGAACCGAAATAGAATACCGGCCGGTGGCATCGGTTACGGTAGCGGTTTTTGTACCTTTCAGGGTAACATTCACTCCGGGTAAAGCACTGCCGTCTTCAGCCGAGCTGACAGTTCCGGTAATGGTACGGTTTTCGCGAACCTGGAAACCAAGTGCGGTAAACACCAGGGTTGCCAGAATAATCAGTTTGGTTTTCATACAGTATTGTTTTTGGTTACTCGGCTGAGATGCCATAAGCCTACTGATTCCATACGGGGCCGTAAAAAAATTCTTATCTTAAAAAATGCTTTTTAACCGCCCGCTGCCTGAATTAACCGACCTGGACCTTGTAAAGAGGTACAAGCTGGAGGGTGACATGAATGTACTGGGCGTTTTGTTTAAACGTTATTCCGGGCTTGTGTACGGTGTTTGCCTGAAGTACCTTAAAAGCAGGGAAGATGCCCGCGATGCTGTGATGCAGATCTATGAGAAGCTGGCCGTAAGCCTGCTCAGTCATGAAGTAAACTATTTTAAAAGCTGGTTGTACGCCACCTCGCGTAACCACTGCCTGATGCAATTGCGATCGCAAAAGGGCAAATACCATGAAGAATTATCGCCTTTTATTATGGAAACCAGTGAGTTGGAGCATCAGGATACCGGTGACAATCTGGAGGGAAATCTTGTTAAATTGGAAAAATGCATTGAAAAACTGGGTAATGAACAGAAACAATGTGTTCGTATGTTCTTTTTGGAAGAAAAATGCTATGCTGAAATAAGCGTGGCCACGGGCTACGCCCTGAACCAGGTAAAAAGCTACATCCAGAACGGCAAGCGCAACCTGAAGATTTGCATGGAGAGAAATGACTGACTATACCAATGATATTAAACGCTACCTGAACGGTGAGATGACTCCGGCCGAAATGCAGGCCCTGGAGAAGAAGGCGCTTTCCGATCCGTTTCTTGCCGAGGCCCTTGAAGGCGCCTTGCATGTATCGGTTACCGATTTCAGCAACGATGTGGCTGAATTGAACAGTGCAATTGATAAGCAAAGCGATTTTAACAGAAAAGCAACGGCCGCGTCAAAAGTTGCAGCACAGCCGGTCCCGGCTGAAGAACTTCCCGCACAAAAGACAACCTCATTACCTTGGGTATTTCGTATTGCAGCAGCGCTGCTGTTGCTGGCGGTGGCCACATTTACCATTTGGTATTTTGCCAAACAAGATGACGAAGTTACTCTGGCATTGAACAAGGCAGAGACGGAATCGTCATCAGTTGTTGCTGGCGATAAGGACACTCATTCGGCTGCAATCGCTGAATCGGCTACACCATCTGAGCAGGCTGGCCCGGTAAAACGCGATGAACCCGGCACGGGTGCGAACTATCCGGCCGAAGTCAAGGCAAAACCATCGGCACGGTCAACTGAAGACAAGACTTTTACTGCAAAAACGGATGAAAAACCTGCAACTGAAATTCATGGCGTACCCGCTTTAGCTGAGACTGAAAAGGCAAAAGAACAAACCGAGCAGGTGCCAGCTACTGAAAAAGTGGCTGAACTTGCTGTTGCGGATAAACAAGAGGAACAGTTACAAAAGCCTGATTTGCCAGCCGATGAACGTAAAAAAGTTTCCGGAGTGACGCGCTCAAGCGTGCTCCCGGAGCGGTACATTATGCAGGGTAAGGTAACTTCGAAAGAGGATGGCAGTCCGTTGCCGGGCATAAACGTTGTGATAAAAGGTACGAGCATAGGAACAGTAACAGACGCTACCGGAAATTTTCAAATCGAATCGGCTCAGCCTAATCCTTCTTTGGTTTTCTCCTTTATCGGTTTGCAAACCCAGGAGGTAGCAGTTGCTGACCGCAATCAGGTTGATGTGCAGATGGCCCTGGATGTAACACAGCTTAGCGAAGTAGTGGTTACCGGCTATGGCATTCAGGGCGAAGCCTATACACCTACGGTTGAACTGGCTCATCCAGGTATCGGCAACCGGGCGTTTAAGCAATACCTGGAGAAGAATTTACAGTATCCGAGGGAGGCGCTGGATAAGAAAGTAGAAGGCCGGGTAACCATAGAATTTTTTGTAGAGACCAACGGAGCGTTATCCGGCTTTACCGTCATCCGGGGTATTGGTGCCGGGTGCGATGAAGAAGTAATCCGCCTTGTGCGCGAGGGGCCGAAATGGGAACCTACCAGGCGTGATGGCGTGCCCGTGCGGGATAAAGCACGCGTGAGACTGAAGTTTGATTTGCCGAAGAAATAATTCTTACACTACTTTCCTCCTGATGAGTTTGGCATAGGTGCGGCTTACCGGAAAACTTTTTCCGGTTTGCATTTTTACCATCATGCCGCCATTAAAATGTTTTTCAATTTCTTTCAGAAAGTTGATGTTGATGATGGTGCTCCGGTGCACGCGGATGAACGTTTCGGGGTTAAGAATCTCTTCCAGTTTGCCGATACCGGACGAACTGACAAACTGATCGTTTTTGGTAGTTAATATGGTGTAATCACCCGATGCTTCCAAGAACATGATTTCTTCTACCGGCAGATTAATTAGTTTTTCCGACTTCTGTACAAAAATATGGCTGTCGTACGAAGTTTTGTTTTCGGTTTTCAGGCTGCGCAGCAGTTCGCCCACGTTATTTTGCTCCAGTTTCATCCGTTCAATGGCGCGCTTTACTGCCAATCTGAAGCGCTCCTGGTCGATGGGCTTTAGCAGATAGTCAACGGCATTTTTTTCAAATGCTTTAATGGCATACTGGTCGTATGCAGTGGTGAAGATAACGTACGGGTCGTGGGCAATGTCATCCAGCACGTCAAAGCCGTTCATACCCGGCATCTGCACATCCAGGAAAATCAATTCCGGTTTAAGGGAGTCGATCAACTCAACCGCCTCTTTACCTTTGGCAGCCTCACCGGTAATTTTCAGTTCGGGCTCATGGCCGATGTATTCGCGCAACAGGTCGCGTGCCAACTGCTCATCATCAACAATCAAACAATTTATGGTCATAGTTTTTCGATTACTGGTTCGGTTAAACAACTTCGCTTTTTAACTCCGTTTCGCTTACAAAGTCGCGTTCCTCATCGCTTAACGGAATGAAGAAACTAACGGAATACCCTGTTTCACTGGAGCGAATACGCAAACCGGCACCTGCGCCATAGGTATTGCGCAGGCGTTTATCGGTGTTTTTAATTCCAACGCCCGAGGAGGTGCTGTCCATTACTTTTTTAGCATTTGAACCCAGGCCGTCATCTTTCACCTCGAAAAAGATGCTTTGTTCCAGGCGTTTTACGGTTAGGGTTATGGTGCCTCCGGCATCCTTCGGGGCGATTCCGTACTTCACAGCATTTTCCACCAGCGGCTGTAAAATCATGGGGGGTACGTTAATGCCGAGGCAGGTAAAATCAACCTGCTTTACAAACTTAAGCCTGTCGCCAAAGCGAACCTGTTGGATTTTAATGTAATTGTCGATGAAATCAATCTCGTGGATAAGTTTAACTAACTGGTCGCCATGCGAATCCAGCGCATAGCGGAAAATATCCGAGAGTTGGGTAATCACCTTGCGGGCCTGTTCTTTGCTTGATCCAACCAGCATGTTAATGGAGTTAAGCGTATTAAACAAAAAATGCGGATTGATTTGCGATTTAAGCAGCGACAATTGCATCTCGCGGTTTTTAATGGCCAGCTCGCCTTTTTCCTGTTCGCGTTTCTGCATCCGTTCAAAGTACCGGATAATGTAATATACGGCTGCGGTTATTACATACTGATTTTGAAAATGTAATCCTTCCCAGCGCAGCAGCCCCACCATGTGATCTTTCCAGTTATCGAAGTACACGTACCCTTCAATGTAATCTTCCAGGTAATAACTGAAGGACCCCATAATCAGAAAAAAAATCATCGCCCCTGCAACATGACCGGCAACCTGAATTACAATTTTGTACCGGAAAAGAAAATGCGAATACAACAGAATGAGGGCAATGAACACGCAAAGGGCTTCGAAAAGGTACAAGGTATTCCAGAAAACATACATGAAGGGCGTTTCCAGTTGGTATTCGATGATGGCACTGACTGAGAAATTAATGAAATACCACAGGCAAAGCAGCAGGTAAGCCTTTTTCCAGATGCGCGGTATTTTGTCAAAATTGATCAAGGGCCGATAATTTGTCCGTTAAAGTTACATCAAAGAAGATAAACGCGTTTAAACTTTGCCTTTCATCGGTAAACAGCAAAAAACACCGATAACCTTACCTGTTGTTTGAAACACGGAAATGAATACCCAATTTTAAAGTTCAGCAAATGAGGATTTCGCTAATCATCGGGGTATTGTTGGTGTTTTGTGTGCCGGGTGCTGCACAAAAGATTACCATTTCCGGTAAAATCAGCGACCGTGAAAGCGGTGAGACGTTGCCTTTTGCTACCATCGGTATCCGGGGTAAATCGGTGGGTACCATCAGTAACCTGCAGGGAGAGTTCGATTTCCATATTCCGGTTGAGTACCGCAATGAAATACTGGTTATCAGCATGCTGGGGTATTACAATTTTGAAACCCCGGTGTGGTCGGTTACCGATAAGCCCCTTGTTGTTGAACTTAACCGGTCCACTACTGTGCTTAATGAAGTTGTGGTGCGCGATTCGCTTGCAGGAGGTGATATCTTACGGATTGCACTAAGCCGGATTGAAATGAATTATCCGATGACTTCGTTTTTACTGGAAGGTTTCTATCGCGATGTAAAAAAAGTAGCCGGTACGTATATATCGCTGCTGGAGGCTGCTGTGCAGATTTATGACGAAGATTATGCCGAACCGCGCAACAAGTACAAATTACGCGAACGGGTAAAGTTGGTGGAAGTGCGTAAAAGCATCGGTTATGAAAGTCGCTTTACCACTTTTTTTGATCAGGATAATCTGCTGGAAGATTTGTTGCTCCACAACAACATCCGCTACCGGCAAATTGAAGCCCGCGAGGAGATGTTTGCCGGCATGACCCGCGAGCCCGATTCGTATTATAATGGTCATGAAATATTTGTTATCGCACACCGCGAACAATATATGCTTAAAATTTTTATCGATAAGCGTACGTACGCAGTTGTACACCTTGAATATGAAACCGGTTCTTCCAATGAACCGGTGGGTAAAAAGAAAAATCTTATCGGTCGCTTTGCCGGATTACGCAAAACCATCGACTTCCGCGAGGTCAACGGCAAAATGTATTTGAGCTACCTGAGCATGGTATCAAAAGTAAACTGGCACGACCGGCAAACCAATGAATTGAAATTTGAAACCGAATTGCACCAGCAACTGCTGATAAATGACATTAGGCCCGGAGCCATTGAACGCATTCGCACCACCGAGCGCATGCGTAATTATGGATTACAATACCAGGATAAGCCCTATAACAAAGAATTCTGGGACAATTATAACCTGATTAAGGACAGCCCGTTGGATAAACAAATACTGGAAGATCTGGAAAAAGCCGGGCCCTTGCATAAGCAATTTGAAGGGCGGCATTAGCGAACAGTTTACTTTACGCCAACGCGTTCATTCCATTCATAAACTTTGTTGGCAATGTCAATCAGCAGGTTTGGCTCCTTTTCAAGCGCATTGCCAACAACAATCATATCGGCTCCGGCCTGCAGGGCCGCCTGTGCTTTATCAGGTGTGTTAATTCCTCCACCGACAATGAGCGGAACAGTCACGGCTTTTCTTACTGCGCTTATCATTTTTGCACTGATTTCTTTTTCGGCCCCGCTGCCGGCATCCAGGTATATAAGTTTTAGTCCCAGCATTTCACCGGCCATGGCCGTGCACGCGGCCAGCGAATATTTGTCATCGGGCAGGGGCATGGTGTTGCTCATGTAAGCAACGGATGTCGTACGGCCGGAGTTGATAAGTAAATAACCGGTTGGCAGCACCTCAAGCCGGGTGTTGCGGATAACCGGTGCCGCCACCACATGCTGACCAATTAACAGTTCGGGATTGCGACCGGATATAAGTGATAAGAAAAAGATGCCATCGGCAGTCGGCTCAACCTGCATGGCATTACCCGGGAACAGGATAACCGGTAAACTTACACTTTGTTTAATCTGCGAAATGATTTCAGCGCTATTGACAGTGGTAACCAGGCTGCCACCCACCAGAAAAAAATCTACACAATTTTCGCTGGCCAGGTCAATCAGGTGCTGCAGTTGAATCCGTTCGGCAACCTTGTCGGGATCAATCAGTACGGCAATGGATTTTTTACCCTGAGTTTGTTTCTGGTAGAGCAGGTTAAGAATGTTCATGGGTATTTTTTTGTGCCTGAGCCTGCAGGTATTCGGTTAGTTTTTCTTTGGCCATGTTCAGCAAAAAAACAGTAGCCTGGCTAAGCAGGGCCGTGCCAATTTGTGAGACTACATGGGTAACGGGGGAGTCATCTTCCGACTCGGCCTCTACTTCAGCTTGCGGCTTTGTAACTGCTTTCTTAGTCTTTGATTTCTTTTTCTTTCTCCCGCCAAGCTGCCTGACGAGGACATAGGTTAATGCCAATGCTCCGCCAATAATCAATGCATTGGTTAAAAATTTTTCGGTGCGGTCAGAAAGGTCTTTCAGTTCGCCTTCCAGTTCATCACGCTGTTGCGATGCTTTGCGCAACAACTGGCTTTTTACGGGGTCGTCCGTTTGTTGCATGTTCATGACGTTTTTTTCTTTAAATGTTTTTTAATGTCCTCTTCAATCGTATGGGTTAGGCGGTTGCGTGTCAGAACTATAATAATAATCACTAACAAGTAAACTCCGCTAATAATGGCAAATCCGGCAGCACTGCCCACGTATATACTCAACAGTAAGGCTGCGGCCACGCTCAGAAATACCACCACCAATCCGGCAAGCAACATCAGCACCAGAAAGATGGAGGCTTTGGCAAGGGCCTGCGCAACATCCTCCCTGATTTCGTACTTCAGTAACTCAAGGCGTGTTTCAACGTAGTCGTTCAGGTTGTTTACCAGGCCGTCCAGTTTCAAAAATTTCAAAATGGTATCTTTCAGCATAACCTTGTTTGACTATGCAATATAGATAAAATAGAGGCGGCCGGAAATCGCTATTCCCTCGAAATGCCTACGACCTCTTCGGTTTCGGTAATCCGGTTACCGGTGTGACTGGTGTATTTTAGGATAACCGGGTAATCGGGGCTTATGTACAGCCGCTGAACAGTTGAATCGGGCGCCTGGTAATACTGGCGGTTGAATACATAAACCGAATCGATCGTTATATCGGAGGCAGATGTAAAAGAAGGCAGAATGGTTTCAACACAGCACTTGTATTTTCCAAGCTTGTTTTCACCATCCCAGCAATACCCAGGCTTGTTGAACAGGAACATTTCTTTGTTGATCATTAACATATTGTTGCGTCTGTAAACAACAATAATTTCTTCGGAAGCGTTATCGGCCTCACGGTACAACAGCCACTCACCGCTTTTATTACCTGATGGTTGCTTAAGTGTAACGGCAATAGTCTTTTGTTCGGCTGTGATGTGGTTCGTAAGTCTAAAGCCCATCCGGATGGTTTCTGCTGAATCTTTATTAAGGTAAATGAGCGAGAAAGGAATAAAGAAAAAAACCGTCAGGATGTACACGAATCCCACCAGGCGGTAACGCAGGGTTAGGCGGCCGAGCCGGTAGGCTAAGCCCAATGGAATTTGCCGTAAGAATGGAATGGGATAGAATATAAGTACTCCAAAAAGATTAATCAGAAAATGCACCAACGCAATACTGATGGCGCTGGATGAATTTACATTTAGCGTTGCAGCAATAAACGCTGTTATCGTGGTGCCGGTGTTGGCGCCCAGTATAAACGGAGCGGCTTTGCGCAGGGTGATAATTTTTTGCGCCACAATAGGCACAACCACCGATGTGGTAATGGTGCTGGAGCGGATGGCGGCCGTAGTAAGGAGGCCCCAGAAAAATGACTTCCACGTATTTTTAAAGAAAAACCGGCTGAAGCGTTCGGGCGAACTGGCCATCAGTAGTCGCGAAATCAGTTGCCTGAACAAGACAATGGAGAGAAACAACAAACCGAATGACAGTACCGCCAGCACAAAGCCACTGGGGATTATCCGGATAAAAAAGTCAACAACCGGTGTAAAGCCCGACCACCCCGAAGGTAGGGCTTCGGCCTGTATCAGGGGCATCTTGAGAAAGCGCTGTGTGATGTACAGCGAAGTATCTGACAGAAAACGGAAATAATACTCGAGCGGAAACAGTATAAATACCGTGAGAATATTGAAAAAGTCATGATAAGTTCCGGCCGCAACCGCACGCCTGAATTCCTTCTTTTTGTTGATGAACCCAAGCGAAACAATGGTGCTGGTAATGGTGGTGCCGATGTTGGCGCCCATAATTATCGGAATGGCACTCTCCAGGGTAATTGATCCGGAGGCCACAAAAGCAACAACCAATGCCGTGGTTGTTGAACTGCTTTGTATCATAGCAGTAATCAGCAAGCCGATGAACAAGGCCGTGAACGGGTTGGATGTGGCCATGATGATAGTTTCGGCTGCCGATTTGCCCAGGTTTTGAAGTGACGAAACGAGCAAATCAAGCGAGAACACAAAAAGCACCAGCGTACCCAGAATGTACAACGTAGTTATTGCGCGACCCAGAAACGGTGGACGCGGGGCAGGTATGGCATTTTGCTGAAGGGGTGTTTCCAAAATGAATAAAAGTTAGCTGCCTAATTCTTTAACGGCCATCCAGGCCATCAGCCCCGGACCAAGGGCCAGTGCCTCCTCATCAATATCAAAAGTTGGGGTGTGCACATACGAGGTTATACCCCTGGCTTCGTTGCGCGTACCCAGCCGGTAAAATGATGCGGGAATTACCTGTGAGTAATACGCAAAATCTTCCGAACCCATGGTAATGTCCAGGTCAACCGTGTTTTCTTTGCCAACGTACGCTTCGGCTGCCTGGCGGATTCGTTCTGTCAGTTCAGCATTATTTTCCAGGTAGGGATACCCGCTGGAAATAGTCACCTCGCAATGGCCGCCCATACTTTCGGCAAGGGTTGCTGCCATGGTTTTAATTTTTTGCAGCCCTTCCTGGCGCCATCCTTCGTTTAACGTGCGGAACGTTCCGGCTATGGTAACTTCATCGGGTATGATGTTGGTGGCCCCATTGGCTTGTACACGGCCGAAGGTTAATACACTTGGATTTTTTGGGGAGGTATGCCGGCTGATAATTTGTTGCAGGGCAATGATAATGTGCGAGGCGATGACCACCGGATCAATGGTTAGTTCGGGAGTGGCCCCATGCCCGCCTTTACCAATCACCTTTAAAAAAATTTCATCGGAGCTGGCCATGTATTTGCCGGAACGAAAGCCCACCTTTCCTGCCGGCAGCAGAGGAAATACGTGCTGCCCGATGATGGATGATGGTACGGGGTTTTTAAGCACGCCCTCTTTAATGAGCAGCGAAGCTCCACCCGGATGTTTCTCTTCGCCCGGCTGAAAAATCAGCCGGACAGTACCCTCAAACTGATCCGTGAGCAAACTCAATATACGGGCCGTTCCTAACAAGGATGAGGTGTGAACATCATGACCGCAGGCGTGCATAATACCCGGTTTGGTTGATTTGTAAGCAATGTTATTTGTTTCCTGTATCGGCAAGGCATCGATATCAGCCCGCAGGGCCATTGTTTTACGTTCCGGATTTTTCCCTTTTATCTCGGCAATAACTCCGGTGGTAGCCATCGGCCGGGGGGTTAAGCCGAGTTCAATAAGTTGGCGGGTAATAAAGGCGGCCGTTTCAAATTCCTGGAAAGAAAGTTCGGGATGCGCATGCAGGTGTCTGCGCATGTCGATCACTTCGGAGGCAAAATCACTTGCAAGTTTTTTAATCCGTTCAAGCAGGGGCATTCTCAAAAATACAAATGATTGCGGGAATGAATGCCCTAAACGGTACTTTATCAGTTTGCCGGTATTTTATCAGGCACAACAATGGCTCCGGGAAAATATCGCTTGACGGCCATATAATCCTTCTGGGCATCCAGGCGGGTAACGTATTTTCCGGTTTTTACCCGGAAGTTAGGCTGGATATATTGTATTTCTGATTCAAGATGGGGCAGGTAAGCAAGCAGGTTTTTTTTTACGTTCAGGGCGTCATCGCGTTTCAGCCCGGAGTGTACCTGTATGGTAAATCCGTCAATAAACTTGCGGGTAAGGTTAATGCGATCAATACTGTCCAGCACAAAATCAACCTGTTTGTTTACAGCATACTGCGCTTCTACGTAAGCTTTCGGGTCGCGCCCTGGTTCTTGTTGGGTAGTGCCGTTTCCCGAGGGTACTTCCTGTACGACCGGCCGGTAAGCTGAGAGATCTTCATGGTACCGTCCACCCTGCGCAGCGGTTGATTGCTGTGGCGGCTTGCAGGCGTGAGCGGCCAGCAGAAGGATTATCAGGTAATAGGATAAGCGTGCACTCATTCGATAAGTATGCAACGGTTATTAAGAATATCGTCTTCTACCTTTTTATATTTCACATCGCGCAGAATTTTGCCGTCAGGGTATTGCACGGAAACACGGTCGTTGCGGTTGGCAATTTTCTGCGATTTGGCCGGCATTACTTTCTCCTGTGGTGGCCGGCTTGTTGGTGCCTGTGCCTGTCCGCCACCGCTGAGCAGCGAACGCGATTCTTCCTTCTGCTCGCTAAAGCGCTGCCTGCGGGCAGAGCGGGCCTCCTGCACCTGGTCGGGTTCCTGTACGGGAATATCGGCCTTCATCAGGAATGAAATAGTATCCTCGTTTACTTTGCCCACCAACCGCTTAAACAGTTCAAAGCCTTCGAACTTGTAAATCAGGAGCGGATCTTTTTGTTCGTACACGGCCGTTTGTACGGATTGCTTCAGGTCGTCCATGTCGCGCAGGTGTTCTTTCCAAAGCTGGTCAATAATGGCCAGGGTTACCATTTTCTCCATGGCCTTGATCAGTTCGGCATTGCCGGTGTCTACGCACTTTTTCAGGTTGGCTGCAATGCTGATATTTTTGGTGCCATCGGTAAATGGTACGAGAATGTTTTCGATGGTGGCTCCCCGTGTTTTGTATATTTCTTTAATTACCGGCAAGGCTTTTTCAGCTACGGTTTTGTTCTTTTTATGGTAGTGCTCCAGGGCCTTGTGGTACAGGTCGCTGGCCAGTTTGGCTTCGCCTTGCTTTTCAAATTCTTCCTTGCTCAGTTCGTAATCAAGAGCCAGCGTACTGAGGGCGTTCAGCCGAAGGCTCTCGTAGTCGTTGGCGGCTTTGGCATTGCCCACGATGTCTTCACAGGTATCGTTAAGCATGGTCAGAATATCCAGTTCCAGCCGTTCGCCAAACAGGGCGTTGCGTCTGCGCTTGTAAATAACTTCGCGCTGCGAGTTCATCACGTTATCATACTCAAGCAGGCGTTTGCGTATGCCGAAGTTGTTTTCTTCTACTTTTTTCTGGGCACGCTCGATGGAGCTGGTTACCATGGAATGCTGGATAACCTCACCCTCTTTGAGTCCAAGCCTGTCCATAATCCGGGCAATGCGTTCGGGCATGAACAACCGCATCAGGTTGTCTTCAAGCGACACGTAGAACTGTGAAGTACCTGGGTCGCCCTGGCGGCCCGAACGTCCGCGTAACTGGCGGTCAACCCGCCTGGATTCATGGCGCTCGGTACCAATGATGGCCAATCCGCCCGCAGCCCGCGATTCGGGGGTAAGTTTAATGTCGGTACCGCGCCCGGCCATGTTGGTGGCAATGGTAACAGTGCCGGGTTTTCCGGCTTCGGCAACAATTTCGGCTTCGCGCTGGTGCTGCTTGGCATTAAGTACCTGGTGCTTGATTTTACGCAGTTGCAGCATGCGGCTTACCAGTTCAGAAATTTCCACCGAGGTGGTACCCACCAGTACCGGCCTGCCTTGCTGGGTGAGTTTTACAATTTCATCAGCTACGGCATTAAATTTTTCGCGCATGGTTTTGTAAACCAGGTCGTCAAAATCTTTGCGGGTTACCGGCTTGTTGGTGGGGATGGTGACCACGTCCAATTTGTAGATGTCCCAGAACTCACCGGCTTCGGTTACGGCAGTGCCCGTCATACCGGCCAGCTTGTGGTACATGCGGAAATAATTCTGCAGGGTAATGGTGGCGTAGGTTTGGGTCGCGTCTTCCACCTTAACGTTTTCTTTGGCTTCGATGGCCTGGTGCAGGCCATCGGAGTACCTGCGGCCTTCCAACACCCGGCCGGTTTGTTCGTCAACAATTTTTACTTTGCCGTCAACAATAATGTACTCGGTATCTTTTTCAAACAGGGTATAGGCTTTCAGCAGTTGGTTAACGCTGTGAATACGCTGCGATTTAACCTGGTACTCGCGGATGAGTTCTTCCTTCTTTTGGAAGCGTTCGGCTTCGCTCAGTGCCGGATCCTTTTCGATTTTGTTAAGTTCCGTACCGATTTCGGGGAGAATGAAAAAGCGGGGGTCTTCGCCTTCGTTGGTAATCAGGTCAATTCCTTTTTCGGTTAGTTCAACGCTGTTATCTTTTTCATCAATGATGAAGTAAAGCGGTTTATCGGCTTCCGGTAAATTTCTTTTGTTGTCCTGCAGGTAAAAGTTTTCGGTTTTCTGCAAGATGGCCTTGATGCCGGTTTCGCTCAGGTATTTAATTAACGGTTTGTTTTTGGGCAGGCCGCGGAAGGCGCGGAACAAGGCGGTGCCTCCTTCTTTTTCGTTGCCCTCGGCAATCAGTTTTTTTGCGGAAACCAGGTAGTCGGCAACAATTTTTTTCTGGGCCTCGACCAGTTTAAAGATGCGTGGTTTTAAATCATAAAATTCGTGCTGGTCGCCCCGCGGTACGGGCCCTGAAATGATCAACGGTGTTCGGGCTTCATCAATCAGTACACTGTCCACTTCGTCAACCATGGCGTAATGGTGGCCTCGTTGCACGAGTTCCTGCGGGTCGCGGGCCATGTTATCGCGCAGGTAATCGAAGCCGAATTCGTTGTTGGTGCCGTAGGTAATATCGGCCTGATAGGCGTTTCTCCTCGCGGGCGAGTTGGGTTCGTGTTTGTCAATGCAGTCAACGCGCAGGCCGTGGAATTGAAAGAGCGGCCCCATCCACTCGCTGTCGCGAACAGAAAGGTAGTTGTTAACTGTAACAATATGCACACCCCGTTTAGCCAGCGCATTGAGAAAAGCCGGGAAGGTAGCCACCAGGGTTTTGCCTTCGCCTGTGGCCATCTCGGCAATTTTACCTTCGTGCAGCACAATCCCTCCGATGATTTGCACATCATAGTGCACCATATCCCAGGTGATGAGGTTGCCCGCGGCCATCCACTGGTTGTGCCAGATGGCCTTGTCGCCTTCAATCTGTACGTGTGCGTGTTTAGCGGCCAGTTCGCGATCAAGTTCTGTGGCAGTTACTTCCAGGCGGCTGTTTTCTTTAAACCTGCGGGCGGTTTCGCGAACCACCGCAAATGCCTGGGGCAAGATCTTCATCAGCACTTTTTCCAGTTCCTTGTTGCGGGTTTCTTCCAGTGCATCGATTTCTGAAAAAATGGTTTCCTTTTCGGCTATGTCCAGTTCGGGGTTATCGGCAATGCGCTGGTGTAAGGCGGCAAGCTGGTCGTCAATTTCCTTCAGTTCCTGGTTTATGGTATTCTGAATCTCGGTTGTTCTGGCTCTTAGTTGATCATTGGTAAGGGTGGCCAAACGGGCTTCTTCCTGCCTGGTTTGCTCCACCAGGGGCATGATGCGCTTAATGTCTTTTTCTGATTTGGTGCCGAAAATCCTGGCAATGAATTGTAGCATAAAAAGTTGATAGTCTGTTACTCCGTCACCCCAATGTTATGGTTAAGGACAAAAGAGTGTCAAAGTTAATTTGTTTTTGGTAATGGATGCGGGCAATAATGACTCCAAACAATGGGTTAAACGACCGGTTTGCCCATTTTGGCAGGTTGACGCCACTATTTGGCAGGGTTTACAACTCCACCTCTCCGGCAAATACTTTTTTGGCAGGCCCGATGAGGTAAATATCGGTGAAGCAGGGTTTTGTGGTTTGTTGACTGAATTCTACCCGGAGATTACCCCCCAACGTTTTGATCGTTACAGGCGATTGATAACCTTCTTGGGCTGCGGCCAGCGCTGCGGCCGTAACCCCGGTGCCGCACGAGAGCGTTTCGTTTTCAACACCCCGCTCATAGGTGCGCACAAAGAGGGTGTTGTTATCAAGTTGTTCAACGAAGTTTACGTTAGTGCCGCCTTGTGGAGCGAAGACTTCGCTGTAGCGGATTTTTCTTCCCTCCTCCACAACCGGAAAGGACGCTACGGCCTCCACAAAGCGTACCAGGTGGGGCGAGCCCGTGTTGATGAATATATCGGAGTTGTAATTTTTAATTTCTGATACATCATTCAGTTTGATGCGGATGGTGTCAGGTGTTTGGAGTTCGCCCCGGTGCTCGCCATCGAAAGCGTGAAAGGAGGCTTTGTTGGTTACAATACCAAGTTGAGATGCAAAGTGCACAGCGGCCCTTGAGCCGTTGCCGCATAAACTTTGCGAACCATCGCTGTTATAGTAAACAAGGTTGAAGTCCAGTACCGGATGGTTTTCGATGAGCATGATGCCATCGGCCCCGATGCCGAATTTGCGATCGCACAGGTGACGGACCTGCTCGGCTGTAAGGGTGTAGTTGCCCGACCGGTTGTCAATCAGGATGAAATCATTACCGGTGGCCTGGTATTTGGTGAAATTAATTTTCATAAGGGCCAAAAATCCTACTGCTTTATTTCCTTTTGCAATTCGAGGTAGGTTGCATTGTTCGGATCGAGTGCCAGCGCTTTATTGATTTCTTTAACGGCATTGGCTTTGTCACTCAAGCCATTGAAATACAAATGACTGCGCCAGTAATAGGCTTCGGCATAGGAAGGATTTATTTTTAAAACCTCGTTATACTTTGTCAATGCTTTATCATACTGCCGGGTATTATAGAGGCAATGGGCAACCATCATCATTATATCGGGTTCGGGTTTTCGGTCAACGTAGAATTCGTACGCTTTGCGCGCATGTTCATAGTCCTTCAATTCATAGTAGGCATCTCCCTTGAAGAAATAGGCATCCAGGTATTCCGGATTTAATGCAATAGCCTGGTTAAAATCTTCAATTGATTTTTCATATTCCTGAGCCCCATAATAGTTAGCCCCGCGCCAGTAGTAATTTTCCGGAATGGTGTTATTGAGTTCAATCGTTTTTGTAAAATCTTCGATCGCGGCCCAGTATTTTTTAAGCAGGTAGTAGGTTAGGCCCCGGTAGTAATAGTTATCCCATTTTTTAGGATCATATTTAATGGCCATGGTAAAATCCGGAATAGCCTCAGTGTAGCGATCCAGCAGTTTTTTGGCATTTGCCCGGTAGAAGTACGCATCGGAATTAGCCGGATCAAGCTGGATGACCATGGAATAGTCGGCAATGGCCTCCTCCAGTATTTTGTTGTCCTTCTTACCATTTTGATAACCCAGGTTATATTTTGAATGTCCGCGCCACAGGTAGGCCTGAAAATCCCGGGGGTTATTATTTATGGATTTGGTAAAATCGGTAATGGCTTCTTTATAGTTTTGCTGATCATATTTTTCCATACCGGAGGTATAGAATTGGAGGGCCAACTCTGGATTTTCTCCGGCCAGTTCGCGTGTTGTATTATCGGTTTTAATAGCATCAGCCGGTTTATAATTATCAGCCGGCAATGCTTTTGAGGTGAAGTAAAAATCACCTCCGGTGAGTGAAGTAGTTTCCCACGGCACCTGGGCACCGTGCGATTTTTCGGTTACTTCCGTGCGCACCCGTTTAAATACCTGTTCGATATTAAGTGTGGGATCTTTGAGGTATTTGAGCAGTACACTGGTGTAAAGTCCGTTAGCGCTCTCTCCATCGGAAGCTACTTTGCCGGGAGCAGTGGCGTATGCAATCAAGGTGCCGGCAGGGGCGTTCATCATGGCCAATCCGCTTCCTTCAACGCTGCGGTTCCAGCTTCGTTCGAACGGATTATTTCGGCAGGCATCCATAATAAGGATATTAACTTTGGTTGAGGCCGCATCCATAAACGCCAGAATCCGATCGGCCGGCACACAATCAAACTCAATTTGCTCGGCAGCCTGCAAATCGGCTTCGACCGGTATCATGTAGTTTATGCCTTTGTGCTGGATACCGTGTCCGGCATAGTAAAACAACCCTACTTCGTAGTCGCGTAATTTCAGGCCAAAATCGTTAATGGCCTTTTTCATCTGATTTTGAGTAAGGTTTTCATAACGCAATACTTCAAAGCCTGCGTTCTGTAATGCACTGGAAATAGCACGTGCATCATTAACAGGGTTTTTAAGCGCGCCCCCATTTTGGTAAGATGAATTACCGATTACCAGGGCGAGTCGCTTTTGGTAGGTTTGACCTTTTACGGAAGGAAGGCTAAGGACGAGGGCCAGGCACACCAGGACCAGTCGGTACATAATTGTAAAGGATTATTGAAAGTAAAATTAACCGGAAAGCTGATTTTATAGAAGGTTATTTCACTTCTTCGTAATCAATGTATTCACCCCCCTTCAGGTTGGGCTTTTTCTTTTGTTTTGGTGCAGGTGGGTCAATGTTGAGTTCGCCCGGTCTGCGGCTGTTTTCGTGGTAACCGTCTTTAACCTGGTGCACAAATACCCGGAACAGGCCCATTTTGTAGAGCACGTAAAACAACAGGATGAGGATAAGCAACAGCCGGAACATGGTTTTTCTTTAACGGCTTAAGTACAGGTTTCGTTCGCTGTACACTTTCATAAAGTAATCGTCCATCAGGTCGTCAATAAAGTAAATGGATTCTCCGGTGGATTTCATTTCGGGGCCCAGTTCCTTGTTCACATCGGGAAACTTGTTGAATGAAAACACGGGCTCTTTAATGGCATAGCCTTTCTTTACCGGACGGAATGTGAAGTCTTTTAGTTTATTTACGCCCAACATAATTTTAGTAGCATAGTTTACGTAGGGCTCATCGTAGGCTTTGCAAATAAAGGGTACCGTGCGCGAAGCCCGCGGGTTTGCCTCGATTACATACACCTTATCGTTTTTAATGGCAAACTGAATATTGATCAATCCTTTTACTTCGAGGGCCTGTGCAATTTTTGTGGTGTAGAGTTCCATTTGCTTTACCACAAAATCGCCCAGGTTGTAGGGAGGCAGTACGGCAAACGAATCGCCTGAGTGAATACCGGCCGGTTCAATGTGCTGCATGATGCCGATGATGTACACGTCTTTTCCATCGCAAATGGCATCGGCTTCGGCTTCAATGGCGCCATCTAAAAAATGATCGAGCAGCACTTTGTTATCGGGCAGGTGTTTCCAGATGTCGATAATGTGTGATTCCAGTTCCTTTTCGTTGATGACGATCTTCATGCTTTGGCCGCCCAGCACATAGGAGGGGCGCACCAGCAGCGGAAAACCGATTTGCTTGGAAACTTCAAGGGCCTGGTCGGGATCTTTGGCAACTCCGAATTCCGGGTAGGGGATCCCTAAATCTTTGAGCAAGGTAGAGAAGCGTCCGCGGTCTTCGGCCAGGTCGAGCGAGTCGAACGAAGTGCCGATGATTTTGATGTCGTATTTGTTCAGTTTCTCGGCAATTTTCAGTGCGGTTTGCCCGCCCAGTTGTACGATTACACCTTCGGGTTTTTCGTGTTGGATGATGTCGTACAGGTGTTCCCAGAACACCGGTTCGAAATACAGTTTATCGGAAATATCAAAGTCGGTAGAAACTGTTTCGGGATTGCAGTTTACCATGATGGTCTCAAACCCACACTCGCGCGCAGCCAATACACCGTGTACACACGAGTAGTCGAACTCGATACCCTGGCCGATACGGTTGGGGCCGGAACCGAGTACAATAATTTTTTTACGATTCGATGAAACAGATTCGTTTTCCGTATCGAATGTTGAATAATAGTACGGTGTTTTTGCCTCAAACTCGGCCGCACAGGTATCCACCAGTTTGTACACGCGTTTAATACCCAGGTCGTTTCGTTTTTTGTACACTTCGCTTTCCAGGCAGTGCAGCAGGTGTGCAATTTGCCGGTCGGCAAATCCTTTTTCTTTTGCTTTGCGGAGCAAGTCAACGGGTATGGAATTCAAATCGTATTGCTCGATTTCATTTTCGATCATTACCAGTTCCTCCACTTGTTTTAAGAACCATTTATCAATTTTGGTAATGTTAAAAATGGTTTTAAGCGGAATGCCGATTTTAATGGCATCATGTAAATGGAATATCCGGTTCCAGGAGGCATTAGCCAGGCTGTGCAGCAGTTCATCCTGGTTGCGGAGTTCCTTGCCGTCAGCGCCCAGGCCGTTGCGCCTGATTTCGAGCGACTGGGCGGCTTTTTGCAAAGCTTCCTGAAAATTGCGCCCGATGCCCATGGCTTCGCCAACCGACTTCATCTGCAGGCCGAGTGTACGGTTGGCCCCGTGAAACTTATCAAAATTCCAACGCGGAATTTTTACAATCACATAGTCCAGTGCAGGTTCGAAGTAAGCCGTTGTGGTTTTGGTTATGGCATTGCGTATTTCATCCAGGTTATACCCAATGGCCAGTTTGGCGGCCACTTTGGCAATCGGATAGCCCGTGGCTTTTGAGGCCAGTGCAGAGGATCGTGACACGCGCGGGTTGATTTCAACGCCAACGATTTCATCGGTTTCCGGGTTAACGGCAAACTGCACGTTACACCCTCCGGCAAATTTGCCGATACCGTTGATCATCCGGATGGCCAGGTCGCGCATGTGCTGGTAAACGGTATCGGGCAACGTCATGGCGGGGGCTACAGTTATCGAATCGCCTGTGTGGATGCCCATCGGGTCAAAGTTTTCAATCGAACAGATGATGATGACGTTGCCCGCACCATCGCGCAGCAGTTCCAGTTCGTACTCTTTCCAGCCCACGATGCTTTGCTCCACCAGCACTTCGTGTATAGGCGAAGCATGCAGGCCGCGGTTCAGCGCTTCATCAAAATCTTCCGGGTTGTTTACAAATCCGCCACCGGTACCACCCAGTGTAAAGGATGGACGAATAACCAGCGGGAAGCCGATTTCCTGTGCGATTTCTTTTCCCTGTAAAAACGAGGTGGCTGTTGAGCCTTTGCAAACGCCAACGCCCAGTTCGAGCATTTTGAGCCTGAATTTTTCTCGGTCTTCGGTAGTTTCAATGGCTTTGATGTCTACTCCAATGATGCGTACTCCGTAATGTTGCCACAGGCCGGCTTTATCGCATTCAATGCACAGGTTAAGGGCGGTTTGGCCTCCCATGGTGGGCAATACGGCATCGATATGGTGTTTTTCAAGAATTTCTTTGATGGATTTTTTGGTCAGCGGCTTCAGGTACACGTGGTCGGCTGTGACCTTGTCGGTCATAATGGTGGCCGGATTGGAGTTGATAAGGACAACTTCAATTCCTTCTTCGCGCAGCGAACGGGCTGCCTGCGAGCCGGCATAGTCAAATTCGCATGCCTGGCCGATAATAATGGGCCCGCTGCCGATAATCAGGATGGAACGGATGCTTCTGTCTCTGGGCATTGTACGGTAGTGGTTGGATAAATTGGGCAAAAATAATCAGGAAAGACGGGATTGAAAGCATGTGAATAAAAATAGCCCGTCAGCCTAACGGGCTATTCAGATTTTAAGCCTGCCCTGAACGAACTATCGGTTTACTTTGGCTACTTTTTTAATCACCGTTCCTTTGGCGGTTTTCAGTTTCAGGAGGTAGAGGCCTGAAGGCAAAGCCGATGTGTTAATGGAATGTTTAACGGCACCTTGTTCCGGTTGAATCTCTGCGTAATGAAGACTTTGTCCCTGCAGATTAACCATCGAAACGGAAACATTTCCGTCAAGCCCTGAGGCTTCAATGGTGATCCAATCAACCACCGGATTGGGAAACACCTGTATGGCTGAAGCCAGTTCGTTTTCAAGGCCGGTGGTGGCGTCCTGAATGTACAGATTATCAATAGCCCAGCCCCACGCATTAACCGAAGAGGTAGCAAACAAGCGGAACCGGATAATAACATTATCGCCCGTGTTAAAATTACCACTGGCTTTCAAATCGAGCAGGCGGGTTCTGAATAATGCAGGCGTTGGCGTTGAACCTGTATTGTACGCACCAAGCCAGGCCGAATTTTCGCGTGCATTATACCCGTCCAGAAAATGCAGCCAGGTTTGTCCGCCATCTTTCGAGCCTTCAATAATTACATAATCCTTAAAGTTCGGACTGCCAAACGGAATACCCAGGTTGGTCGGTTCAATAATCGCAATCTCATCAAAGCGCATCAGGCTGTTTGAGGAGGCTATGGTGATTGGCTTTAACAGGGTAATGGTATAGTTGGTTGTTTGGTCCAGACCGAAGCCATTGGAATAAGGATGTTCACTATGAAGGGCGCTGTTTGAAAAACCGGTTGGCTGGGCTACTGAGAAGAAATTACCTACAAAATCAGTGGTTGCACTGTTAAAATTATTGGCATAGGTGGCAATGGGTGTGCTAAAGTTTATAATGGGTACTTTAAAAAACCCGCTGGAAGGCAGCGTTGTGGTATTGCCGGCACTATCTACAGCTGCCAGGCGGTACTCCACAAAATTGCCAGCCGGAAGAGTACTCAGGCCGGCTAATGAAAATGTATAGGTAGCAGCCGGGGGGTCAACATCAAATTCAATTTCGGTAGCCGCACCACCATTAATGTTGTACTCAACCTTCAGGCTTTCAACTCCGCTTGCATCAGTAGCCGCGGTGGTTATAACTAACACATCGTCTTCATCCTTCAAATAGTCGGTGTGATTGTGGAGTATTTTGGGAGGAGTTTCGTCAATCTGAATTTTCAGGTTATCAATGCACCATCCCCAGCCTGCAGCCAGTTGGTCGCTGTATAGCCGAAAGCGAATAACAACTTCATCACCAGTATCAAATTGGTTCTGTAGGTCCAGGGTGCGCGTTCTGAACAATGTGGGATCACCAACAGCGGTAGAATTATTGCCTGAAATGGCGCTGTTGTACCGGGTTAACCACGGGCTAAAGTCGCGCGAATCATAGCCGTTGGCAACCGGCACCCAGGTAAAGCCACCGTCTTTACTGCCTTCAACCACTACGTAATCCCAAAACTGAGGATCGCCAAACACCGTACCGGGTTCTCCGGGTTCTACCAAAACAATTTCATCAAATTTAAGTGTGGCCTCCTGTGCTTTTATCCGGATGGGAACTTTAAGTTGATAGAGGTAATTGTATTCGCCTCCCGGAAATCCCTGACCTTCAGGATACGGATGTGTGGTATGAATGGCCGGATTATTAAAGCCTGAAGGGGTAGTAATACTGAAGCCTACGCCAAAGAAGTCGTCACTGGGTGTATTAAAATCGTTAGCATACGAATTTTGTGTAGGCGCCAAACCCACAACATTTAAAACATAATGCCCTGTGGCGGGGGAAGTGCGTTGGTTGCTGTTCGATGAATTATCGGTAGCGATGATGCGGTATTTGAGTACATCGCCATTGGCCAGGCCGGTGCCGAGATTAACCGTGGTGCGGTAAATGGAGTCCTCTCCGGGGTTTTGCAGCGTAAACGATTGCCCGGTTTGCGGAACGTCATTAATCAGATACTCAAGTACTACAGAAGCAACACCAATGTTGTCGGTTACGCGGGCCTCGATATCCAGGTGAGTATCGGTATCAAGTAAAAAAGGCTTTTGGCTGTGCGAGATGATGGGCGCTTTGGTATCCGGTCCGGCCTCAAAGACAAACAGCGCCTGTAGCTGCGTGTTTTGTTTGCGTACAAACTTACCGGGCTTTACAAACTGCCTGTTGTTGTTATCGTTTACAGAAATAAAGTAGCCATACGTAGTAGGCGTGCCGGTTGAAGGAATGACAGCGGAGTATTCATTCGGTAAACCGGTGGGAGCCATGGTTACCTGTGTAAAGGTATTGCCATCTGTGGTGTAATTCAATCGCAGGGTGCCCGCATTAAAACCATTGTCGCTGGTTACCAAGGCCGTAACCGTGTAGGGTCCTGTAACATTTTCGGTGTTAGGTAGCGCCTGGTGATTGATAAACACCTGTTGCCACCCCATGTCATTAAGCATGTTCAGGGCAACACCTGGTGCAAGTATTCTTTCCTGTGGTGCGATTTGCGGAGTCATCAGGGCATCGCCTGTTCCGTTAAAAGTGGCTTCATCCAAATGGCTGATGCTGGAGCCGCTGCTAAACGTACTTGGTGCAAATAACCTCGAATTGGTTGAGTTGGGTGTATCGAAAAATAAACTGGAGCTTGTAAGTTGGCCGGCCAGCTGGCTGGAGGGGGAGGCAAATCCTTCTATGAGGTTGATGTTCGATCCGTTTTTAATGGGTACATCATAAATAATAGGAACTCCGGTTGATTGTACGCCCACTTCACCCTGCCCGTTGGAACTTAAAATTTTGAATGATCCGGAAAAACCCAGTCCATGACCGATTTCATGGAGAACCACTGTAACCAAATCGAATGTTCCGGCCGGGGGTGGCGAACCGGGATCGAGGTGCCAGTTTGCACTGCTGCTGAATTGGGTAAAGATTTCGGAGTTTGTGCCGTTCAGGTTTTTGCCGGCCATTTTTTCAGCCAAAGCAACCGGGTAAAAAACATTCAGTTTCTGGGCGCCATCAAAATTGGCGAAGGCCGAAGTGTAAATAGCACCGCCCAGGATACCAGCTCCCAGAGGCTGCCAGTACGCATCAATGGTAATGGTTTGTGATGAGGTAATGAGGGAGGCCCAGATATCCACGGCAAATTGAAAAGCTGCTTGTGCCTGTGCCGTAAATCCGTTATAGTTTACCTGGATATTGGCTGTTTTCGTGCGTGCACCGGTTTTCCATTGAACATATTCTTCCGGTGGGGGAACATAAAAATCATGGTTGGTGGTGTGCCCGTAGCAAACGGTGTGATCTTTTATTTTTATGCCCATAAACTGCTGGGCCTGTAACCGGGTGTTGGTTAGTAAAAGAGAGCCACCAATAAAAATCCAACTGTAAACGTTCTTCATAACCTCGGGTTCTGATAAAGCTTGTTACCGGCCGAAATTCCTGCATTGCAGAAAGCCGGGAATAACGAAAATATAAAAAGTATAACGTTTCGGAAAATAGGTCGACTAAATCATTCCCCGGGCCTTTAATTCAAGGTATTTGTTAATGGTGTTAACGGTAAGTTTTTCTGGAGGCGTTAAAATGGTTTGAATGCCGGCCTGTTGAAGTTCTTTTACAATTAGTTTTTTATCGTAAGCAAATTTTTCGGCAACGGCCTTATAATAAATTTCCTGTAAGGCATGGGCAGGTGTTGTGGTAAGGGCGATTAGTTCGGTATTCTCAAAAAATATTACCACCAGCACATGCTGTCTGTTCAGGCTTTTTAAAAACGGCAACTGCCGTTGCATGCCGTACAGCGATTCAAAATTGGTAAACAACAGCAGTAAACTGCGCTGGGTTATTTTTCTGCGGATGTGACTGTACACCACCGAAAAGTCGGACTCGCGGTAGCCGGTTTTCTGGTTATAGAGTACTTCCTGTATCTGCGCCATCTGCCGGTTGCTGCGGCTTGCCGGCAATGTGGTGTTTATGTCGTTTTGAAAAGTAATCAACCCGGCCTTGTCGGATTTACGGATGGCGATGTTGGAAATGACCAGGCAGGCATTGATGGCGTAGTCGAGCAAACTCATCCCGTTAAACGGCATTTGCATTACACGGCCTTTATCAATCAGCGAATACACCTGTTGCGACCGCTCATCCTGATAATGATTCACCATCAGGTGTGTTCTTCGTGCGGTGGCTTTCCAGTTTAGGGTGCGCACATCATCGCCAGCCACATATTCTTTTATCAGTTCAAACTCCATGTTGTGGCCGATGCGCCTGATTTTTTTAACCCCCACTTCGGTAAGCCGGTTTGAAATGGCCATCAGTTCGTATTTGCGCATCTGGATGTATGACGGATACACCGGTACCAGCGCATCGGCCGAAAAGCGGAATCTGCGTTTAACCAGTTTCAGCGGTGAACTGACAAAGCCGTTTACGGCTCCAAACGAATACTCGCCCCGTTTTACAGGCCGCAGCAAATAGGTTATGGTTTTGTTTGAACGCGATGCCAGAGCCAATTGGAAGGAAACATCGCGTTTCTGAAACTGGTGCGGGATTTCATCAATTACCTCGAGCGAAGCGGTAAAGGGATAAAAATTTTCCAGATATATTCTGATTTCATTTTCATCGCCATTGGATAGCCGGTCGGGGGTAAAGCGGTAACCGTGTAACCCTCGTTTTGGACTGAAGAGCAGTAAAACATCGGTGAGGATTAAAGCTGTAAATACCAGCAGTAAAATTTTTGGGATGATGACCAGTGACGAAACAATAAAGCTCACAATAAAAGCCAGTACTACCATGCCGGTAAACACAAATAACCGGTTGTTGAGGTATAGAGCGTTCAGGAACTTCATCGAACTGGTTAGCGGGGCACTTCTATTTTATCCACGATTTGTTTAACCACATCATCGGAAGTTACTCCTTCCATTTCCTTATCGGGGTTAAGCATAATGCGATGACGCAGTACCGGAGCGGCAACAAACTTTACATCCTCAGGGGTTACAAAATCGCGGCCGTTAAGGGCGGCAAATGCCTTTGAACAATTGAGCAAAGCCACTGATGCACGGGGTGAGCCACCCAGAAACAGCGAAGGATGGTTGCGGGTTTCATGAACAATCTGTGCCATGTACCTCACCAGGTTATCTTCCACATGTACCTGCTGAACAACCTGCCGGTAGGCTTTGATTTGCTCTGCGCTAAGCACCTGTTTTACTTCATCTACCGGTGCGTGGCCCTGGCGGTGGTGGTGGCCGCTGATGATGGCCACTTCCTGCTCAAGATTGGGATAGGCAACAACAACCTTAAAGAGAAAACGATCTAACTGCGCTTCGGGCAGGCGATACGTTCCTTCGTGCTCGATTGGATTTTGCGTGGCCACCACCAGGTAAGGATGCTCCAGGGTGTAGGTAGTTCCGTCCACAGTTACCTGCCGCTCTTCCATTACCTCAAACAGTGCAGCCTGCGTTTTTGCCGGGGCCCGGTTGATTTCATCAATCAGCACAATGTTAGCAAAGATTGGCCCGGCTTTAAATTCAAACTCCGATTTCTTTACGTTAAATACCGAAGTGCCCAGCACATCGGAAGGCATCAGATCGGGAGTAAACTGAATACGGGTAAACTTTACATCAATAACCCGCGCCAGCAATTTGGCCGTAAGGGTTTTGGCTACACCGGGTACGCCTTCAATCAGTACGTGGCCATCGGCCAGTACAGCTGTAATCAGCAGATCAACCAGGTGTTGCTGCCCGACAATGATTTTGCCGATTTCATTGCGGATTTGTTGTACGCTGGCATTCAGTGCGCTGAGGTCGACCCGGTTTTCAAAAAGTTTTTCTTCCATGATTCTTTACAATAAGCTTTGAGTTCTTTACGTGAAATCCTACAGGTTAAAACTATCTAATTTTTTGCTTAAAGCTGTTAATTCATCGGCTGTGATGGCCGGTTTGTTTTGAATGATTTGAATTTGCTTTGCTAGAATATTCACTTCTTCCAGGCTGTTACCGGTCTTGCTTGAAATAGTATGAACCAGGTCATCTGACAGGTGATGCATTTTAATGTTATGTTTATTGCGCAGTTGATCAATAAAAAAGGCAATCCTTTTTTCAGCTATGTTTTTATGGTCGGCCGATTGGTAATACAGGTTGCCGATGGTGCGCACAAATTCGAGGGTTGAGTTACCCAGCGGTTTAATTACGGGTATAACACGCTGCGTTCGCTTTATTTCAAACAGGATAAACAACAGCAGGGCAGCTATGGAAACATAGTATGCCCATGCCAGCGGTTCATTGCTAAGGATAAAGCGCAGCGGGGTAGCAGCTTCCATCCGGCCCAGGTGATAGAACTCCGTCCAATAGGTATCGGCTACCGGTAAATGCGAAAGGCTTCGTTCAATAAACTGATAATTGCTTCCTTGCAGCAGGTACACATTTGTGAATACCAGCGGGGTGGAATTAACATACAGGCTGCCCTTGCCCCACGTTATTTTAAGCGTTACCGGCAGGTCAAGATCATTTACGGCAATCACTTGTGTTCGGGTTGAATCGAACGAAGAGAAATAATTATGAATGTTCTTTCGCGGAAAGACATTTTTTTCCAATGCAGGTAAATCCGGATTGGTAAATTCCAGGTAAGAGGAGTCGTTCCGGTTGAACATGTCTGAAAAGGATGAATCGAAAAAATAATCGGATGTGCCCAGGTTCAGCGTATCGGCAAAGGTGCCGTCAAAATATTGAGCGGCAATAAATGCGGTGCCGCCTTCGTGGATATTCCTCAGCAGGGACTCCACATCTTCTTTACCCGGCTTAAAAGTTGTTGAGAAACTGATAAAATTAACCGGTGTGTTTACGGAATCGTACCACTCGTAAACTGTAAGGTTACTCAAATAAATTTTCTTCCCCTGAAACAGGTTAGGCATGAGTTCGTTCAATGCGTAGGTGCCGTGCGGATTCTTGTCTTTATGGTAGAACGTGATGGTCCAGTCAATCTCGCGCGGAGAAACCATTTTTACGATCAGGTAAACAGCCACTGCGGCCAGCAGGTAAGCGATATATTTCCAGTCTTTACGCACTACACGGTGGTTTTCCAGTTTTCGTAAATAGTTTTTACCCGGTCAAACAGGTGCGAATTAATCGCAAAATTGCCGTACCAGGCGTACTCAAAGTAAAAGTTCAGTTCGTTGAAGCCGGTGCGCAACCGGGCATCGGTTAGTTCGTCAAGGTAATCGTGGTTGGTTTTGCCGGGTTGCCAGTGGATGCGGTGGTGATCGGCAAGCAGTTTTAAGGCTTGCAGAAACACCAGCCGGATGGCTTGCCTGTACTGCTCCTGTTGCAGCGCTTCGCGGATGAGTTTTTCGAAATCCAGGCTGTGAATATCTTCCTCAATTACTCCGGCTTTTAGGGGTGTTTGTGTTTTGTAAAATAGTGTAAATGGATCAACCTTCATCAGCCGCATGGCCACATAAATGATTGCGATAAGTGCCAGTGCGACAATGAGCACGGAAACCCAGTCGGCAGAGGCTGCTGCCTGAAGCAGCGACTCGATGAGGCGGTTCAGCCAGATTTTGAACCGTTCCCACAGGCTCATCACGGCCGGGGCCTGGGTGTAGCTTAGCTCCGGATTACTCTTTAGTTTCTCAAGTGTTGACTGGTCAAAACTGCGCAGCTCAATGGCGCTGCTATCGGTTAGCGGCAACGTGGTTCCTTCCGCTGCAAGTGTTACAAACGAAATACAAAACAGTAAAATAAAAATGCTAATACTGTTCATCCTTCGGTTGTGATGCTGGCGTTTGACCAATCGTTTCAATTTTTGTGAGCAGCCCTTTGGCTTCCTTGAGTTCTACCAAATTAAAGTACTGGAACGCCAATGCAAGCAGCGGTATGGCGTACAGTAAAAAACTGACAATAAAATACAACGTCATAAAAACATTGTTAATCAGTTCGCTGATGAATGACGGCTCGGCCACGGGTCCTCCTTCCAGGCTGTGCATCATGCTGATAAAAAAGTTTATGTACCAGGGAATTAAAAAAGCCGAGGCAATGGTGCTTTGAATGATGGAGGCAACAAGCAGCAACCCGAAGGTGCTCCACCACTTGTCCTTAACAAGTGTAAAGCACCTTGAAACAGCTTCGAAAAAACTTGTTTTTTCCCAGGTTCGTACAACGAAAATCAGGGAGAGGGCAACCAGCATGTAAATAAAGGCAAGCACCGTAACGATACCCACAATCACACCGAGAAATACAGAAAGGAAACCGGCCCCGGCAATGATCAGCACAATCAGTATATAGCCGGCCATCAACAGCAGCCAGTACAGCAGGGTGGTGCCAAAATACATGGGCAAGGTATTGCGCACACGCTCCCAGATTGCTTCTACCGTGATATTGTTGCTTTTTGTGGCCTCATACTCCAGCATGTAATTGTTCACCACCGATACGATCACCACAAAACTGGCGAGCATCAGCAGAATGGCGCCTGCTATTTGTATCCACAGGATGGGCGATGTGAGGTAATCAACCATCATCTCCGGGTTGCCCTGGTTGCGGCTGAAGCCCATAACAAAATCGAAATACCCGGTGTACAGCTTACCGGCCAGAATACTGCCGATGAGCATGGGTGGGCCGGCTATGTACAGCAGGCATCTGGTTAGCGGCTTAATATTTTGTTTGATGAATTCAAATGTGGCGTTGAGTTTTTTGCTGAAGTCGCGTGCTTGCTGGAACTCAATCGGTACGAAGGTTTGCATGGCGGGCCAGGTTGCTTGGATAAACAACAAAGTAATACAGAATCAGCCAAGCCGACAACCCGATAATTAGAGTCTTTAACGAAACCGGCATAAACGTGTAACGTGTGATATACGACTCAATAAACCCGGCCAGGATAAACAAGGGGATAAGCCCCATAACAATTTTTACCCCGCGTTTAACACCCTCTTTAAAGGAATACAGGCGCGGATAGGTTCCGGGAAACAGAAAACTGTTGCCCATAACAAAACCAGCGGCACCGGCAATTACAATTGACGATAATTCGATGGTGCCGTGCAGCATGATTACCGAAAGGGAATGGGCCAGCAACCCTTCTTTGTAAAAGAAGGAGAGGAATGCGCCCACCATGATGCCGTTCTGAAACAGAATAAATCCCGTGCCGATGGAAAAAAACAAGCCTGCCACGAACGCTACCATCGAAACCCGGATGTTGTTGTAGGTGATGGCAAAAAACATGTCTGCTTGTTCCATGCTGCCGTACACGGCCATCGGGTTGCCGTTTTTTATGTTTTCGATAGTCATGTTTACGTAGGCATCGCCAAGAATAAGCCGTACAAATGTTTCGTCATAGATGGCCGAAACCGCCCCGATAAGTATGGCCAGCATGAAGATGATGAACGCATAGAGCATGTGCCTGCGCGACTGGTAGAGCAGCAGGGGCACTTCGTACTTCCAAAAGGTGATGAACCGGCTGCGGTCTTCTTTTTTGTTTTTATAAATCTCCAGATGGATTTTGGAAGCCAGCGAATTGAGGTATTGCGTTACCCGGCTGTTGGGGTACTGCGTACGCGCAAACGAAAGGTCATCGGTAAGCTGAATAAAAACCTCAGCCAGCCGGTCGGGGTGAGGCCGCTGGGCCTGCAGGGTTTGCTCAATTACCTGCCAGCGTTCCTGGTTCCGTTTTACAAAGGCAGCTTCGCGCATACATGAAATTCAAGGTTCAAGGTTTGAAATTCAAAGTTTAGATACAACTAAACCCAGAACTTAGAACCTTTAACTTCGAACCTATTTCTGACCGGAAACTTCAATCACCTTATTCCACACCCGCCACACATTTTGGTAGCAGATTTTTGCAATGTCATCGGGCGAGTAACCTCTGCGCAATAATTCAGCAATCAGGTTGGGGTATTGCGATACATCTTTCAACCCGGTAGGCAGGCTGTCGCCCACGCCATCGTAATCCGAGCCAAGGCCCACGTGGTCAATGCCGGCCAGCTGAACCACGCGATCAATATGATTGGCCACCGTTTTTACATCGGCATAGAGCGAAGGGTTTTTCTTGCGGAATTCTTCGATCACCGGTTTGGCTGCGGTGTCACGCCATGATAAGTTTTTTTCCTTTAGTAACGCCATTAACTTTTTTCGGTTTTCATCGTTTTGTTTGGCCACGGCCGAATCCAGAAAGGTTGAGCCGAAATTTATCTGGATAACCCCGCCATTTTGTTTCAGTTCCTTTATCATGTCATCGGCCATGTTGCGCTGCCAGCCGGGTGTAAAGTAGCGCAACGATGAGTGTGAGGCGATTACCGGTGCCTTGGTAATTTTCAGTACATCGTAAAAGGTGCTGTCGGATACATGAGAGATATCCACCATAATGCCTACCCGGTTCATTTCTTTCACTACCTGTTCGCCAAACGGGCTGAGGCCTCTCCAGGTATTTAGCGTGTCGTAAGAGGAGTCGCAAATCTGGTTGTCTTTACCATGCGTGAGGGTGATGTAACGAATGCCCCGGTCGAAGAAATATTTTACGTTGGCAATGTCGTTACCGATGGGTGCGCCATTTTCCATGCCCATTGGCAGTGAAATCTTACCTGCTTTAAAATTGGCATCGGCCTCAGCGGGTGTATTGGCCAGACCAAATTTATCGGGGTGCGCTACGGCAATGCCCCGCACCATGTCAATCAGCGAATCGGCCAGCGCTTTGCCCATATCGGGCTGAAGTTGGTAGCTTGACGGTATATAAATTGACATAAAGGGCGCATCGAGCCCGCCTTTTTTGGCGCGCTCGTAATCAAAATCGCCTTCGGTGGTGCTGATGGGAATGCCCAGATATTCGCGCTCCAGCCTGAACTTGGAAACTTTTAACCGATAGGGCAGGTCAACATGCCCATCGGTAATGATAAATGCATGAGCCAGCGAGTCGGCAACTTTTGCCAGTTGTTCATCCGATAGCCTGGTGTAGTCAACTTTTTCGCGGGTACCGCAGGCGGCCAGTACCAGCAGCAGGCCCACCGCGATTTGTTTTGTAATTTGCATGGCGTTTTGATTTTTGATTTTGAAAGATTACTGATTTTTTGAAGGGATGCAAACCGTTTCTGTACGAACAACCCAGAATGTAATTATCCAATACCCGGCTGCCAGCCTGGGCGACCGCATTTTTGCGTACTTGATTGACTTGGCTATTATTATTGCCTACTTCATATTGCTTGCATTTATTTTAAGTTCGGCAGGTAATGTATCAGGCATCTTAATTATTGCGCTGTTTGCAATCCCTGTTTTTCTCTATCATGTGTTGTTCGAAATTTTTATGGACGGTCAGAGTCCGGGTAAAAAACAAATGGGCATTAAAGTGGTGCGGCTGGACGGCACACCGCCCACCATCGGCAACTACATCATCCGGTGGCTGATCCGCATTGTTGAAGTTGACTTTATGTCGGGGGCCATAGCCATGCTCACCATTGCCATCAACGGTAAAGGTCAGCGGTTGGGTGATATAGCCGCAGGCACAGCCGTAGTTAAACTGGTAAAGCAACGCGAAGTAACAGCCCGTGACGTGTTTACCCTGGCCGAAGAAACCTATGTGCCTGTTTTTCACCAGGTAACACAGTTGAAGGATCAGGATATCGAACTTATCCAACAGGCGCTGGAATTAAACCGTACCACGGGCAATGATCGCCCGGTGTTGGCGGTAACCGAAAAAATAAAATCGCTGCTCGGTATTCAAACCGATATGCCGCCCGTGAAATTTCTGTACACCATTGTGAAAGACTACGGCCATATTACTTCGCGGTGATGGAGCACTCCTATCCAGCGTACACCAGGGCGCAACTCGCGCTCCGCAACGGCCAGGATAAACCCGAAGTGTGGGTTGCCTACAAGGGATTGATCTATGAGGTTACTCACTCACGCCTCTGGAAAACGGGTAAGCACTACGAACATTGGGCGGGGCAGGACCTGACGGACGAGCTGAAAGATGCACCGCATACGGAGAAAGTGTTTGATAAGTTTAGGGTTATTGGAAGATTAGAGTCGTCCTGCGACTATAACTCGTAAGACGACTGAAAACACAGAAAGATTAACAGGTAGATGATTCCGTTGCAGTTATATCATATCTTTAACAGGGGCAATAACAGGCAGCCGATTTTCTTTAAAGAGAAGAACTATTTCTTCTTCCTCGCTAAAGCAAAATCCTGTTTTTTGAAACATGGTGATTTTGTGGCCTATTGCCTGATGCCAGATCATTTTCATTTCCTTTTCTATACAAGTGAGAATTTTAGACCCGATTATTTTACGAATGATTTTAGAGTTATGCTGAGTTCATATACTCGCGCTATAAACATACAGGAGGGCCGGGTGGGCAGTTTGTTTCAACAACACAGTAAATTTAAGTTGGTGGATGAACCTGCCTATGGTACAGCTTGCTTTCATTACATACACCAGAATCCGATTAGAGCAGGGTTGGTCGATAAAATGGAGAAATGGGATTATTCTTCATTTAACGACTATTACTTCAAGCGTAACGGGTTGGTGAACTCCAGTCTCGCATATCAGTTACTTGATATTCCGGATAATCCTGAGCAATTTTATTCATTGAGTTATACAGTTAAAATTTTTGATGAGTCGTCCTACGACTTCAAGTCGTAGGACGACTGATAAAAGCATGATTCTGATAGCTGACAGCGGAGCCTCAAAAACCGATTGGCGCATCATCGGCACCAACGGTACCATTGAACAGGCGCAGTCCATCGGGTATAACCCGTATTACCAGCCCATCGACCAGTTTGAAACCGAAATACGCGAGGTAGTGCTGCCGCAGATTAAACACACCATTAACGAGATCTATTATTATGGCACAGGGTGCTCGTCTGACCGGAACCGGCAACTGATCCGCAACGTGCTGCAACGGTATTTTGCCAATGCGTACATCGAAATCTGGCACGACCTGGAAGCGGCTGCCCGCGCCCTGTGCGGACGCGAAGAAGGCATAGCCTGCATTCTTGGTACGGGTGCCAACTCGTGCTACTACGATGGAAAAAAAATTGTAGAGAACGTAACCTCGCTTGGGTATGTGCTGGGCGATGAGGGTTCGGGCGCCTGGATGGGGAAACGCATTCTGGGCGATTACCTGCGAAAAGATTTGCCCGCTAAACTCTGGGACCAGTTCAAAAAACGCTTTCCGATGGACCGCGATGAGATTCTCAACCGGGTGTACAGCCAGGATATGCCCAGCCGGTTTCTGGGTAGTTTTTCCCACTTTATCTTTCAACATATTAAAGAGCCCTATTGCTACAAACTGGTGTATGATGGTTTCAGCGAATTCTTTGATAAAAACGTACTGAAATATGATCGTGCCCCGGAATTAAAAGTTCATTTTGTGGGCTCGGTGGCTTTTTACTTCAGCGATGTGCTGCGCCAGGCAGCAACCGATAAAGGAATTACCGTAAAAAATATTCTGGAAAGTCCGATTGCCGGGTTAACGTTGTACCATCAAACCAAAGTTACCAGCTGATGCCCCGCAAGAATACGAGTATTACGGAATCGTCTTCCTACTACGACCGGCTCGAGCGGATGAGCATCCGGGAATTACTGAAAAATATAAATAAAGAAGATAAAACTGTTCCGCTGGCCATTGAAAGGGTCATTCCGAAAATTGAAAAACTGGTTGTCGTTATTGTACGGAAGATGAAAGCAGGCGGGCGGTTGTTTTATATCGGTGCGGGCACGAGCGGCCGGCTGGGTATTGTGGATGCGAGTGAGATACCGCCCACCTACGGCATGCCGCACGGCCGTGTAATCGGGTTGATTGCCGGTGGCGATAAAGCCATCCGCAAAGCCGTAGAACATGCCGAAGATGATCCGAGGCAAGCCTGGAAGGATTTGAAGAAGTACAGCATCAATAAAAAAGATGTGCTTATCGGCATTGCCGCTTCGGGCCGCACGCCTTATGTGGTGGGCGGGCTACGCGATGCAAAAAAAAACAAAATCACAACTGCCTGTATTACCTGCAACCCGAAAAGCGAGGTGGCCCGCTTTGCCGATTACCCGATTGAGGTGATCGTTGGGCCTGAGTTTGTTACGGGCAGTACCCGCATGAAGGCCGGCACCGCACAAAAGCTGGTGCTCAATATGATCAGCACAACCGCAATGGTCAAACTGGGCCGGGTAAAAGGCAACAAAATGGTTGACATGCAACTCACCAACAACAAGCTGATTGGCCGCGGTATAAAGATGATTATGGAAGAGTTGGGGATTGATGAGACTAAAGCTTCAGTATTATTAAATAAATTTGGTTCCGTTCGAAAAGCCATTCAGGCTGCAACGCGCTAGTTTATGATTTCATATAACCCTGAAAAGATTCCTGTAAAAATTTTTTCATCTTCCGAAGAAGCCTCCGTATTCGTGGCCGGTGAAATTGCTGCGCTAATCAAATCGCGCCAGCGCGAAAAGAAGCCGTGCGTACTTGGCCTGGCCACCGGCTCAACACCAACACGCGTGTACGATGAGTTGGTGATGCTTCACAAAAAGAAGGGCCTCAGTTTTAAAAACGTGTACACCTTTAACCTGGATGAGTACTACCCCATGCACCCGGATTCGCTGCAAAGCTATGTACGGTTTATGCGCGAGTACCTGTTCGATCACATCGACATACCGGCAAAGAATATTCACATTCCGGATGGCACTGTGCCAAAAGAAAAGGTGGCCGCATTTTGCAGGAGCTATGAAAAGAAAATCCAGGATTTGGGCGGCATTGATGTTCAGATCCTCGGCATTGGCCGCACCGGCCACATTGGTTTTAACGAGCCCGGCTCTACCGAAAAATCGTTTACCCGCCTCATTACCCTCGACCATGTTACTCGCATGGATGCGGCCAGCGATTTCTTTGGCGAAGAAAATGTTCCTCGCAAAGCCATTACCATGGGCGTGGGTACCATCCTGAAAGCCAAACGCATTATTCTGATGGCCTGGGGCGAAGGCAAAGCGTCCATTATCCAGAAAGCCGTAGAAGGGCCGGTTACCGATCAAAACCCTTCATCGTTTTTGCAATACCACCCGAATGCACTGGTGGTGCTGGATGAGGCCTCGTCCTCCGAACTCACCAAAATCAAAACACCCTGGCTGCTGGATGAGGTGGAGAAGTGGAATGATAAACTTGTTCGCAAAGCTGTGGTGTGGCTTAGTCAAAAAGTAAATAAGCCGGTGCTCAAACTTACCAACAACGATTACACCGAGCACGGCATGGGCGACATCATAACAGAGTACGGCTCGGCCTACCAGGTAAACATTAAAATATTCAACGAACTGCAGCACACCATCACGGGCTGGCCGGGTGGCAAGCCCAATGCCGATGACACGCACCGTCCTGAACGGGCCAAACCCTTCCCCAAGCGTGTGGTTATTTTCTCGCCCCATCCTGATGACGATGTGATTTCGATGGGCGGTACGTTTATCCGGCTGGTTGATCAGGGGCATGAGGTGCACGTAGCTTACCAGACATCGGGCAATATTGCCGTGTTCGATGATGATGTGATCCGCTTTGCAGATTTTGTAAACGATTTCAGTGAATCATTTAAACTGAACAAATCGGCCAGCGAAAAACTGCTGAAACAGATAACCGCAACCTTAAAGAAAAAGAAACCCGCACAGGTTGACAGCCCGGAAGTAATGCAAATCAAAGGACTCATCCGCAGGGGTGAAGCCAAAGCCGCATGTCGATATGTGGGCATTCCTGAAAGCAACATCCACTTTCTGGACATGCCGTTTTATGAAACCGGTAAGGTAAAGAAGAAGCCACTGGGCGAAGAAGACATCAGCATTATTGTGGACTTACTGGAAAAAATAAAACCACACCAGATTTATGCGGCAGGCGATCTCTCCGATCCGCACGGCACCCACCGCGTTTGCTTAGCGGCTATTTATAGAGCCATTGAACGATTAAAGAAAAAAACCTGGATGAAGCAGTGCTATGTGTGGCTGTACCGGGGCGCCTGGCAGGAGTGGGATATTGACCAGATTGAAATGGCCGTACCGCTGAGCCCCGATGAATTGTTGCGCAAACGCAAAGCCATTTTCAAACATCAATCGCAAAAAGACAGCGCCTTGTTTCCGGGTACGGACCAGCGCGAGTTTTGGGTGCGTGCTGAAGACCGGAATCATGCCACGGCTGCCGCCTACAACAAACTTGGCCTTGCCGACTACGAAGCAATGGAGGCGTTCGTCCGTTATAAGTTTTAAATCATACCGGTTGAACCTGTTCAACCAAAGCTAATCGGGGTATCAGGTACTTGCGATTGGTCTTTATTTCATGACAATAGAACCGTGTTCTGCGTAATTCTCCTTTTTTAAATAACTGGCCCCGAAGTTTAAACAGGCTCCCCGCAGCAAGATGGTCTAACACAACAACCGCTGAGGGTGTTGAATCGTACAGCCGGAGTTCCTTTGTTAATGCCGGATCGGAAAAGGTAGAAGCCTTTGGATTTTCCAGGTGGGTGATCAGGGGGTTCAGTATAGAAGGTGGAAAAACTTCGGTGGTTAATAGCGGCTGCATGAGTTGTTTAAATTCTTTTTTCCACTCCTGGCCATGAGGGGTAACGCTTCGCCCGAATTTTTTGTGAGTCAGAAGGTGGGCGACTTCGTGAATGTAGGTGATAAGAAACTGGTACCGGTTCAGATCACGGTTAATGGTAATAGTATAACCAGCGTGCCGGGCTGAGAAATCGCCTGCTTTGGAGTGCCGCGATTTGCTGAGTATAAAACGGAATGGCTTTTTTCTCCAGAGTTCAAAGCAATACGCTACGGCCTTTTCGGGCAGGTTGGCAACCAGGATTTTTTCTAGGCTGAACTCGGGCATACCCCCTTTAGAAACAAAAAAGGCTTTAGTTTTTCTAAAGCCTCTCCGGAAACAATCGTCTTCGGATTGATTACTGTGCGGCAGTGCTGTCTGCAGCGGTTGAGTCAGCAGGTGCTGCTTCCTGAGCAGGTGCAGTCTCTTCCGTAGCGGGTTCAGTAGTAGCTTCTTCAGCCTTCTTTCCGCCACAAGCTGCAAATGCAAAAGCAAAGCCACAAACCATCAACAGGGCAAATAACTTTTTCATAGTTTACAGGTGTTTAAAATATGGCGCAAATATACTATGAATTGCGCATGTCAAGGGGGAGGGGTAAGAATTTTTATTTTTTCTTGAAAATCAGCCGGACGGGTACCCCTTCAAAGTCGAAATGCTCCCGTAACTTATTTTCCAGATAACGTTCGTAAGCCGGCTGGATATACTGGGGCAGGTTGCAAAACAACGCAAACGATGGAAACCGCGCATTAACCTGGGTGATGTATTTAATCTGAATAAACTTGCCCTTGATGGCCGGAGGGGGGTAGCGCTCAATTTCCGGCAACAAAGCCTCATTCAGGCGCGATGTAGGGATTTTGATGGTTTTGTTCTCATACACCTTCACGGCCTTTTCGATAACCTGAAAAATGCGCTGCTTATTAAGGGCTGAAGCGAAAATAATGGGTATGTAGTCGATGGGGGCCAGTTTTTCCAGTATGTCCTTTTTATAGGTATCGGCTGTTTTTGAGTCTTTTTCAATCAAATCCCATTTGTTTACCATGATAACGATGCCCTTGCCCTGCCGGTGGGCCAGGCTGATGATGTTCACATCCTGCGACTCCATTTTACGTTCAGCATCGAGTACCACAATGCACACATCGCTTTCTTCCAGCGCCCTTAGCGAACGCAGCACCGAGTAAAACTCAATGTCATCTTTTACCTTTGATTTTTTACGAATGCCGGCCGTATCAATCAGGATGAAGTTTTTGCCATACAGCTTGTAGTGCGAGTGGATGGCATCGCGGGTAGTGCCGGCCTCATCAGTTACGATGCTCCGCTCAGTACCCAGCAGGGCATTCAGCAGCGAGGATTTGCCTACGTTGGGCCTGCCCAGGATGGAAATTTTCGGGATGCCGGCATTCGGATCCTCCACACCTTCTGAGGGGAAAATCTTCACCAGGTCATCCAGCAGTTCACCGGTTCCGCCACCGTTCTCGGCCGATATAGGGTACACTTCGCCCAACCCTAACTCGTAAAACTCGGCCGCATAGGCCGACTTCTCAGGGGTATCGGCTTTGTTGGCGGCAACAAAAACGGGCTTTTTTGATTTGCGGATGATGTTGGCAAAATCCTTATCATACCCGGTTAATCCATCCTTACAATCAACGACAAAAATTACTGCGGTGGCTTCGTCAAGAGCCATGGCTACCTGCTTGCGTATCTCTGTTTCGAATTTATCTTCCGAGCCGGTTACGTACCCTCCGGTGTCAATTACTGTAAAAAACTTTCCGGTCCATTCGGCATACCCATAGTGGCGGTCGCGCGTAACCCCGGCAATGTCGTCCATGATCGCCTGCCGCTTTTCAATCAGCCGGTTGAACAAGGTTGATTTGCCCACGTTGGGTCTGCCTACTATCGCTACAATGTTTGCCATATTGCTAATGTGCCAATGGTCAATGATTCAATGGGCCAATGATTCAAATAAGAACATTGGCACATTAAACCATCGGCTAATTGACTAATTATCTAAGTATCCAAACCTCCTTAGTTTGTCTTTTTGTTTCCGCCAGTTATCAGCCACCTTAACATGGGTTTCCAGAAAAACTTTTTTGGCAAAGAACCGCTCCAGTTCTTCCCTTGCTTCTGTACCTAATTTCTTGAGCATACTGCCGCCTTTGCCAATGATAATGCCCTTTTGTGAATCACGTTCCACATAAATCTCGGCTCGCATCCGGATTATTGTTTCTTCTTCTTTGAATTCGGTAATCACTGCTTCCGTACTGTAAGGAATCTCCTGGTCAAAGTTCATGAATATTTTCTCGCGGATAATTTCACCGGCAAAGAACCGCTCGGATTTATCAGAAAGCTCGTCCTGCGGAAAATAAGCAGGATGTTCGGGCATCAATTCAATAATGGTTTCGAAAAGCCGGGCTATGTTCTGGCCGGTTGTTGCCGAAACAGGCATAATCGTGTTTACCACAGGCAGGTTTTCTTGCCAATGCTTTACTTTATCCTCTGCCTGCGAGCCCGCTGCCTGATCTATTTTGTTGATTACCAGTACAATGGGTGTTTTAATTTTTTTGAACCGGTCAAACGTTACCGGGTCGTATTTTTCGCCTAGTTCTACCACCAGCAAAATCAGGTCGGCATCTTCCAGCGAGACTTTTACATAGTTCATCATTGCCTCATGCAGGGCGTATTTGGGCTCCAGGATGCCGGGGGTATCCGAATAAACAACCTGATAATTTTCCCCATTCAGAATACCCATAATCCGGTGGCGGGTGGTTTGTGCTTTGGGCGTGGCAATGGAAAGTTGTTCGCCTACTAACCGGTTCATCAGGGTGGATTTCCCCACGTTGGGTTTCCCAACGATACTGACGAAGCCTGATTTGAATGGTTTAGATGGCATTACTTGGAATTCGAATTCCTAATGATTGAAAAATAATAAAAGCGACCCTTTCGAGGTCGCCTTATTTAGTAGCGGGGGTAAGACTCGAACTTACGACCTTTGGGTTATGAGCCCAACGAGCTACCAACTGCTCCACCCCGCGATTTGGTGCACAAAAGTAGAACGCTAAGCCTTAAAAACCAAATAAGCTTCTTCCACCAACCAAACACGGGTTCGATTTCGTAATTTTCAAAATTCGATTTTGCATTTGTAGTTGAAGTCACGATAATCACCGGTACTCTGATGCTCTTCCAGGCAAAACACCCGCTGGCCGAACGCATGCGTCCTTCAAAACTGGAGGACCTGGTGGGGCAGTTACATCTAACCGGTTCAAACGGAATTATCCGCAAGGCCATTCAGTCGGGCAATATACCTTCCATGATTTTGTGGGGTCCTCCCGGTACGGGTAAAACAACCCTGGCCAACATCATTGCCCATGAAGTGAAAAGACCTTTTTACACGCTTAGCGCCATCAGTTCGGGCGTTAAAGACATCCGCGAGGTGATTGATCGTGCGCGGCAGTCGGGCAAATCCATTCTGTTTATTGATGAAATTCATCGCTTTAATAAATCACAGCAGGATGCGCTGCTGGGTGCTGTTGAAAAAGGAATTGTTATACTGATAGGAGCAACAACCGAAAACCCATCGTTTGAAGTAAACTCCGCCTTGCTTTCACGCTGCCAGGTGTACACGCTCAACCCGCTTTCTGCGGATGATCTCCTGTTATTGATTAACCAGGCAATGAGCAAAGACGAAGAACTGAAAAAGCGAACAATAAACCTGGAAGAACATGCCGCATTGTTTCGGTTATCGGGTGGTGATGCACGAAAGGTACTTAACCTGCTTGAGCTGATTGTGGATTCCGTTCCGGCTAACCCGGTTATTATTACCGATGAATTGGCCACACAGGTGGCCCAGAAAAAAATTGCTGTTTATGATAAAAGCGGTGAACAGCACTATGATATCATCTCCGCATTCATCAAATCCATCCGCGGCAGCGATCCGAACGCTGCCCTCTATTACCTGGCCCGCATGGTGGAAGGCGGAGAGGACGTAAAATTCATCGCCCGCAGGATGGTTATCCTCGCCTCGGAAGACATTGGCAACGCCAACCCCAATGCGCTGGTACTGGCCACCAGTACCTTTCAGGCGGTAGATGTGATTGGTTACCCGGAAGCGCGGATTATCCTGGCACAATGCGCGGTTTACCTGGCCTGTTCGCCCAAAAGCAATGCAAGTTATGTGGCGATTGAGGAAGCCATTCGTGTAGTAAATGAAACCGGTGATTTGCCCGTGCCGTTATCCATTCGCAATACGCCTACCAACCTGATGAAAGAACTGGGTTATGGTAAGGGCTACAAATACGCGCACCAATTTGAGGGAAATTTTGCCGACATGGAATTTCTGCCGGAGCAGGTGAGCGGGACAAAACTTTATGAACCGGGCAACAATCCGCGCGAAGAAGAGTTAAGAAAGTACCTTCGCAGCCTGTGGAAAGAAAAATATGGTTACTAAGGGCCCGCATTTGTTATCTTAACGGCCGTCATGAAGCAAATTCTGCTCGATGCCTCTTTTGGTTTTATCCTGCTGTGCCTGGCGGGCGGGCTTGCGTATGCCGCCCTCATGTATTACCGGGTTAAACATCCGTGGAGCAATACGTTAAACCGCATGCTGTTCGCCCTGCGGGCATTGCTTTCCGTATTTCTTTTTTTCCTGTTGCTGAGCCCTATTGTTAAACAGATTGAAACTACAATGGAGAAACCGGTAGTTGTTATTCTGCGCGACAACTCCTTGTCGGTTGCCGAAGTAATTGACTCAGTTTCATTAAAAGCGCTCGCTGTCAAAACTTCCGGGTTAATGGATGGGTTAAGCAAGCGCGATTTTGAACCCGTTAAATTCGATTTACAGGGCAATGATTTTGCCGGTGAAAAGTACACCTCGCCAAGCACCAACATCCATGAAGCTTTGCGTAAAGTTGGTAACCGTTTTGAAGGCCGGAGGATTGAAGGCGTGGTGCTGATTTCAGATGGCATTTACAATACCGGGCTTTCTCCGCTCTATGGCGATTACAACTTTCCGGTGTACACCGTTGGGCTTGGTGATACGTTACAACGGGCCGACCTGGCTGTAAAAGATGTGTTGTATAACAAAATTGCTTACCAGGGAAACCAGTTTCTGCTGCGTGCAGAAATTTCGGCTACCGGCTTTCGCCAGGAGCAGGTTGTTGTTTCGCTTGTACACAAAGGCTCGGTTATTGAACGACAAAGCAAAACTGTTATGAATGACGGATTTATTCCGGTGGAATTCAAACCGGTGGCTGCGGAAGAGGGCCTTCAGCGCTGGGATGTGGTGGTGGAACGAAAACCCGGAGAAAGCAACCTCAAAAACAACCAGGCTACGGTGTTTATCGAAGTAATAAAAGGAAAGAAAAAAATACTGCTGGTGGGCGGGGCGCCCCATCCTGATGTGAAAGCGTTGCGGTCGGTTATTGAAAAGAATGCCAATTATGAACTTGTTCTGCACATACCGCCCGTGAGCGAAGCCGAACCTGCGTTGCTGCAACCAGATGCTGTTGACCTTATTATTTTCCATCAGGTGCCCGATGTGCGGGGCCGCCACCGCGAACTATTTCAGTGGGCGATGACGGGACGTACACCGGTATTATTAATACTGGGCAGCCAAACCGACTGGAACCAGCTTGGCCAGTACAACCTGCCGTTAAGATTTGAACAACCACCCCGTCAATTTGATGAAGTAACACCGGTTATCAACCCGAATTTTTCACTGTTTGCTCTTTCGGCCGAGGCGGGCTCAACGTTCAATGCGTTTCCACCGGTGAGTGTGCACTTTGGAAAGATTCAACCGGTGGCTCAGGCTATGCCCCTGCTCATGCAAAAGGTGGGCAGCCTGGTTACCGATAAGCCGCTGCTGGTGGTTGAAAATTCCGAAACCCGAAAAACCGGTATGATGCTCGGTGAAGGGTTGTGGCGCTGGCGCCTGCATGAATATTCAAAAACCGAAAACACGGCTGTGTTCGATGAGTTTTTCGGCAAGCTTATTCAGTTTCTTTCTACGGCCGATGACAATCGCAAATTCCGGTGTTTTCCGGTGAAGCAGCAATTTTCAGAGACGGAAGCGGTGGTGTTCGAGAGCCAGTTGTTTAACGATATTTTTGAACCTGTTTACGGCAATACCATTGACCTGGAGATAACCGATGAACAGGGAAAACGCGCTCAATACAGTTACATTACGAGCCCCGGAAACACACGGTATTCACTGAGCGGATTGAAGGAGGGTGTGTACCGGTACAAAGCTGCCACCGTAGTGAATGGTGCACGCAATGAAGTACGCGGGCAGTTTCTTGTAACGGCCCAGCAACTTGAGTTGCTTAACCTGACGGCCGATTTTGATTTGCTGCGGAAACTTGCAGCCAATACTGGCGGCCGGTTTTACCCGGTAAACCGGTTTGATGAGTTACAAAACGAACTGACCGCCCTTGAAGCGCGGGGCATCCTGCGCAGTAACGAGCGCTACCGGCCGATCATTAACATGCCTGTGATTTTCATGCTGCTGGTGCTGCTGGTAGGCACGGAGTGGTTTTTAAGAAAATATTTTGGGGGGTATTAAGGGCGTAACGTTTTGGTGCTTTACGTAGTGACGGATTATGAACATAAATGGTTCTACAAAGAACGTCACCCGCCATTACGCCAAACCGCTGTTAGCAGTTCGTGCTTCTCGTCAATCGGGTGTGCCTCCTGTCTGGTTGCCGCAGTTGGCGATTCTCGGAGTCCCGCACCTGCGGCCTCAACCAAGCATCCCGCATATGCGGGATTGATAGATGCACTGCATTTGATTTAACCACGTCAGCCCCATTGCGGCAAACGGCTGTTACCTGCTGGCGTTTTTCTGATATCATTTATTGATGATAAACTTCTTATTTAAGAGTTTTTCTCCATCATTTATTGCAAGAAAATATACACCATTCTGCAATTTTTCTGTATTTATCTCAACGATTTCACCATTTATATTTGAAATAATGTTTTCAAGTTGCCCGAAACTATTGTATATTTTTATTTCGGCATTTTTGCTAAAAGCAGATAATCTCAATGTCAAATAATTCCGGGCTGGGTTAGGATAAATAGCCAATAGGTTTTCAGTTTCATTGTTTTCAGTAATTGCCGTTATAAGCATACTTTCTGCGTAACCAATATCCCAATAGTATCCAGAAAGGCTTGTTATTGTTGCTGTGTCTCTCCCGGTGTACCACATCCTGAATTTATTAGTTATTCCATCATAAATAGTTGCAGGATGTGAAGCCCAGTATCTGTCCCATTGATCTGCAGTTCCAATTTGCAGAATTGGATTTTGTGTCGATTTCAACCAATTAATTCCGTCTGAAGATGTTGCGTACCCTACCTGAAAATTCTCTATTGTCCACTGATCTAATGCGGAATAAAACACATGAAATGTGTTCCCTATTTTTTCAACACAAGGTTCTGCAATGCTGGCAGAATCCCAATTCATCTGCTCTCCTGCAATTAATACAGCCGCAGGGTGAACCGTCCAATTTATCCCATCAGTAGATGTTGCGTAGCCAATGTTGCTTTTCCCATCCGTTGGCTGACTATTGAAGACAAGGTCTGGTGCAGTGAACCACATTTTGTAAATCCCTCCATCTAACACTACACTGGGGCTGGAAATAAAGGTGTTAAACCAACTCGAATTGTTGCCCGGCACAAGAACAGGGTTGCCTGAATATTTTGTCCAATTAATTCCATCGGGAGAGTAGGCATAACCGAATTTATGGTCGTTAACGGGGATGCATTTGGCTTTTCTACCAGCATACCAGAGTTTATATCGCTGATTTGCAGGAGCCGATAAATCCTTGATAACTGTGGGTGTTTCTACACCATCAGAGTCAAATTTTGAAGTATCAGAACTGACATTTAGAATGGGATTTCCGGGATATTCATTCCAAATAATTCCATTCAACGACCATGCATAACCAATTCTTACTCTTGGACACGGGTCGCTAGCTGTTTGCCATCCCACACCAGCGTACCACATTTTCAGGGTATCGTTATCCTTAATCACACAAGCATCGCCTGCTGCCAAAGCCTTCCAATCGGGGAAAACTGCACTTCGGCTTACTACAGGGGTCGGATGTTTTGCCCAGGTAATTTGTGCTGCTAAATTCGATGATACTAATAGCCCCGTTAAGATTATGAGATTAAATTTAATGAGGGGTTTTGTTATCATTTGTTGCATTTTAAGGCAAGTAGTGTTTTTATGCCTGCAGGTAACGTTTTCGGGCTTTGCGTTCGGGCGGGTTTCGGAGCACAAAACTGTCAACCTGCACTGGACTTGAATAGAAGCACAAAGCTACAAGTTTGCACGTCACCCCGCCTGACGCAAAACCCGTGTTATAGCTCGTTTTTCTTCTCATTCGCAAAATTGTCCAATGTCTGAATAGCACCAGTGTTGTCCTTCTTCTTTTGTTGTTCCAAATTCAATTTCTACTTTATGTCTTAAAGAGTTTGGGTTGTTCTGTCCGTTCATTTTTTCTGTGTTTAAGAACCAATCTCCAAAAATTGAGTCACAGTAAAAGCAGCCGTGTGATAAATAGCTGTCGTGAACTGTTTTGCTATATCGTTTTTTTAGTTGCCCGATTTTTAAGTTCTTTCCTGTTTCTGTCTGCAAAAACTGTTTTACAGCTTCGTATATTTTTGGACTTTTGTCAATATCGTCATTGTCCCACATTGAACCCATTAAGTAAAAGTCTTGATTGCAAACCGTAACAAGATTCTGTTCAACTGTCCAAAGGTGTTGAGGTTTATGGCACTTCCAACAACTTGTCTCAAAGAAAACGATTGTTACTTCCTGTTTTGGTTTCAGTCTAATATGTTCACAAAATTTTAGTCTTCTTTTTAATAAACTGTCTACCAAAGTCCTTAATGGAAGTTGTGTCTGTTTGAGTTGAGCAATAATATTTGAGTTCTCGTCTTTGAAAATTTTGAATGCTGGAATTTCTTTGTCGGCTTTTAGGTGTTCATCATATTCTCTTAATTCTTTTGGTGCAGTTCGGAAAAACCAACAACCACGAACATTAGATTCTTTATATCTGTCTTGGCGAAACTTTGTGTCTTCAAAAGTCTGTCTGCTCCATTGAACTTCAAATGCAATTCGTTTTTCATTTTGGATTGCTAAAACGTCCGCACGCCAATTAGTCTCTGAAAATTCAGGTATAGCTTTCCACCCATTTTCTTTGCAAGCTTCAATTATTTCAATTTTTGCTCTTAAATGTTCTGGTGATTCTGGTTTCCAATCACAAGTGTTATCCGATTTTGCGTGAACAAAATGTCTAAGACCTTTACTACTTGTTCTTAAAAAGCCTTCTTCTTTACAACACGGCAATGTCAAAACGCACTCTTTTGATTTGAGTCGCTTTTTTAAATCGTCCCATTGTTTTTCGTCTTGGTCAATGGAAATGATTTCTTCATTGTCTATGTATGCTCTTAATGGCATTTTGTCTTGTCGTTGGTTGTCGTCTTAAAATGAGCTATAACACCCTAATATATTCATTGCAATTATTTACATATTTCAAACCTCCACAAAAAAAGCGGGTTGCCCCGCCTTCTTTCCTGTAAACACGTTGTGTGTTACTCTTTCTTCGAGGCCGCCTTGGGCTTTTTTACCTTCAGCGTAAGCGAATCCGCTTTGCCGTCATGGTCGGCCACAATGGTGCCGCCTTCTTCAATTTCGCCTTTCAGGATTTCTTCGGCCACCGGATCTTCCAGGTATTTGGTAATGGCGCGGTTCAGCGGGCGGGCGCCAAACTGCTGGTCGTAGCCTTTCTCCGAAAGAAAATCTTTAGCCTTATCGGTTAATTCAACGGTGTAACCCAGCGTGTTAATCCGGTCGAATACTTTCTTAAGCGTAATCTCAATGATTTTGTGTATGTGCTCGCGCTGCAGCGAATTGAACACGATTACATCATCCAGGCGGTTCAAAAACTCGGGGCTGAACGCCCGCTTCAAGGCATTCTGAATGGTTGACTTCATCAGTTCTTCTTCATTCTCGCGCTTGGACGAAGGCGCAAAACCGATGCCCGTTCCGAAATCTTTCAGGTCGCGCACGCCAATGTTGGACGTCATGATGATGATGGTGTTGCGGAAGTCCACCCGCCTGCCCAGGCCATCGGTAAGAATACCGTCATCCAGTACCTGCAGCAGAATGTTGAATACATCGGGGTGTGCTTTTTCAATCTCGTCAAGCAATACCACTGAATACGGTTTGCGTCTTACCTTTTCGGTAAGCTGGCCGCCTTCTTCGTACCCTACATAGCCCGGAGGCGCGCCCACCAGGCGCGATACGGAAAACTTTTCCATATACTCGCTCATGTCAATGCGGATGAGCGCATCTTCTTTGTCGAACAGGTAAGTGGCCAGCACTTTGGCCAGTTCGGTTTTACCTACGCCCGTAGGACCAAGGAATATGAAGGAGCCGATCGGTTTGCGCGGGTCTTTTAAACCAACCCGGGTACGCTGAATGGCCTTGGTTAATTTTTTTATGGCTTCTTCCTGCCCGATAACTTTGCCGCTCAGTTCTTCGGCCATGCCCAGCAGTTTATTGCTTTCTTTCTGGGCAATGCGGTTGGTAGGGATACCCGTCATCATGGCGATCACATCGGCCACATTGTCTTCGTTAACCGTATATTTTTCAGTCCGGGTTTTTTCTTCCCAGCGGGCTTTGGCTATCTCCAGTTGCTCGAGCAGTTTCTTTTCTTTATCGCGCAGTTGGGCGGCTTCTTCGTACTTCTGGCTTTTTACCACGCGGTTCTTTTCTTTCTTCACATCTTCAATCGCTTCTTCCAGCTTTACGATTTCTTCCGGTACGTGAATGTTGTTGATGTGCACACGCGCACCGGCCTCATCCATTACATCAATGGCTTTATCGGGCAGGAAGCGATCGCTGATATACCGGTCGGAAAGTTTTACGCAAGCTTCAATGGCCTCTTTGGTGTAAGTAACGTGGTGGTGATCTTCGTACTTGTCTTTGATGTTCTCCAGAATCTGCAGCGTTTCTTCCGGTGTGGTTGAATCGACCATTACCATCTGGAACCTGCGCGCCAGCGCACCGTCTTTCTCAATGTACTGGCGGTATTCGTCAAGCGTTGTGGCGCCTATGCACTGAATCTCGCCACGGGCAAGAGCAGGCTTAAACATGTTGGAGGCATCGAGCGAGCCGGAGGCACCGCCTGCACCAACGATGGTATGCAGTTCATCGATAAACAAAATAACATCCGGTGATTTCTCCAGTTCATTCATCACAGCCTTCATCCGTTCTTCAAACTGGCCGCGGTACTTGGTGCCGGCCACCAGCGAAGCAAGGTCGAGCGTAACAACGCGCTTACCAAACAGTACACGCGAAACTTTTTTCTGTACAATGCGCAGGGCTAAGCCTTCGGCAATGGCGGTTTTACCAACGCCCGGCTCGCCAATCAATATCGGGTTGTTTTTCTTTCTGCGGCTCAGAATCTGGGCCACACGCTCAATCTCTTTTTCGCGGCCGACAATCGGATCAAGTTTGCCGTCTTCAGCCAGTCGTGTTAAGTCGCGGCCAAAATTATCGAGTACCGGGGTGCGCGATTTTTCAGTTCCTTTCTTTTCCTTGCCTTGCGAACCGGCACCACCACCGAAGATTCTTGATGAATCTTCATCCGGATCGTCTGTATCCGATGCGGCCTGCGGACCTTCGTGCTGGTATTCAAGCATTTCTTTTACAGTTTCATAATTCACATCAAATTTTTTCAGGATTTGTGTGGCCAGGTTGTCGGCATCGCGCAGAATGGAGAGCAGCAAATGTTCTGTTCCGATAAGCTGGGCTTTGAATATCTTGGCTTCGAGGTAAGTAATCTTTAAAACTTTTTCAGAGGCCTTGGTTAGCGGTATGTTGGCCAGGTTTTTTACTTCGTGGGTGGCGGTGCCTTTCGATACCCGTTCGATTTCGCTGCGCAAGTCACTAAGTGGCACGCCCAGTTTTTTAAGTACTCCTACGGCCACACCCTCCCCTTCGCGAATCAGCCCCAGTAACAAATGTTCGGTGCCTATATAATCATGCCCCAGGCGAAGTGCTTCTTCACGGCTAAGGCTTATTACTTCTTTAACGCGGTTCGAAAATTTTGCCTCCATACTGTAAACGTGAATGAAATTACTGTAAATGTAAACTTTTTCGACCGGATTTTTTCAGGGGGTTTTCCAGGTGCCCGGTTTAGAAAAAGAAAACAGGTTTTATGAAGGTGAAAACGTAATTGACTGCCGTTTTGTTCATTCGCTGATGCGGGCGGTTTTAATGTAGGCGAGGGATTCCGGCCCGGTACAGAAAAGCAGGTCGATAATGCTCAGGTTAGGCATGAAGGTATTACCAAACACCTGGGTGTAGGCAACCGGTTTGATAAACTTTTCAAGGCCGGAATGTTTGGGGCTTATCTGGTTGCGTAAATCATGCGTACCGGGCTGAACTGTTTTTTCGTATTGCGAACTTTCCTTTAGTGTTACTTTCAGGTTAAGCAACTTCAGACATACTTCGAGCAGTCGGTTATTCAATTCATAAAGAAATGACGTCCCGCTAAAGAGGGCATGAGACAAATCATCGGCATAATGATCAAAATAAGGTGCGTTCCGATAAGCCGATTCAATGGAACGCCAATGGTTGTTCAACCACTTTTGGGAGTAATCAATGCGCAAATCGGCAATCCGTGTGTGATTACTTTTTGAGGTAAGCGGGATAATCAGTTTTTCAACACGGTTTGCACCACGAATGTAGCACCGGTTGCGGTATGTTTGTTTTACATAATGTTCATGTTTCTCAATGATAACTTCATCATACCCGGAAACGGCTGCAAACCACGCCAGGGAGGGCAGGTAGTGAAGTTCAATGAGGCAACGCTTGGCAGGCATGGCATTTGGCTTTCACAATGGATTTTCGCCAAGGCCCTGGCGAATCAGCCGGGGCTCGTTACCGGTGCAGTCGATAACGGTTGATGGTATATTGCCGCCCGCCCCGCCATCAATTACCAGGTCGACCACTTTTTTAACCTCTTCAAAAATTTCTTCCGGATCGGTTGTGTATTCTTTAATGTGGTCATCATCTTTAATCGAGGCGGTAATCAACGGGTTACCAAGTTCAGTAACGATAGCAAAAGGAATGGCATGATCAGGGATGCGTATGCCTACAGTTTTTTTATTGACATCGAGAATTTTCGGTACACTGGTACTCGATTCAAAAATAAAGGTGTAGGGTCCGGGAAGCGATTTCTTGAGTATTTTAAACACGGGTGTATCAATGCGCTTTACGTATGCGGATACCTCACTCAAATCCCGGCAGATGAATGACAGGTTAAGTTTCTGGGGCCTGATGTCCAGTATCCGGCACAACCGTTCAACCGCCCTGCGGTTTTTCAAATCGCACCCGATGCCGTAAACCGTATCAGTCGGATAAACAACGATACCCCCGCTGCGGAGTACGTCAGTTACCCGGTTTATTTTTCTTCCTTCCGGATTAAGCGGATGGATTTTTAAAAGTTCGGCAGGCATGGCGTTAATATACACAGCTTAGCTGCGTACACCACCACGTGTAGCGATTTTTGTATTTTTGATGTTCACATATTGTTATGAAAGGCGCCCGTAAACTGTTTGTATTCCTGGTGTTGTCGGTTCTGCTGATTACGTTTACATTTTACGTTTACCAGATTTGCTATACTCCGAACATCCTGGTTGGGAAAGAAAGTCAACTGCTGATTATACCCAATGATGCCACCTTTGAGACGGTTCAAAAGTTGCTGCACGATGGCGGCTACGTGCAGGATTTAATGTCGTTTAGTTTTCTGGCCCGCATCATGGAGTATGACCGCAAGGTAAAACCCGGGCGTTATGTGTTGCACAGCAACATGAACAACCTGGAGACCATCCGGTTTCTGCGGCTGGGTAAACAGGAACCGGTAACCATAACCTTTAACAACGTACGGTTACTGCCCGACCTGGCCCAGAAAATCACACGCACCATCGGCATACGACCGGAAGAATTTGAAGCCGAACTGATTCGGTTTGCCATGAGCAATCCGTATGGATTTACAAAGGATAATATCCTTGCCATGTTCATCCCCAACACGTACGAAGTGTATTACAACGTAACACCAACGCAATTGATTGAGCGGATGCATGAAGAATATGAAATATTCTGGACGGAAGAGCGGAGAGCAAAAGCGGAAGCCATCGGGTTATCGCCTATTCAGGTTTCCATACTGGCTTCCATCGTACAGGCTGAGACTGTTAAGCGCGATGAGGCCCCTGTAATTGCCGGCCTGTACCTCAACCGGCTAAAGAAGGGAATCCCCTTGCAGGCTGACCCCACCCTGGTATTTGCTGTTGGTGATTTTACGCTGAAGCGGGTATTGAATGAACATAAAGAAGTCGACTCTCCATACAATACTTACAAATATCGTGGACTCCCTCCGGGGCCTATTAACATGCCAGAGATTTCATCTATCGATGCGGTGCTTAACTACAAGCCCAGTAACTATTTATATATGTGTGCCCGAGAAGATTTTTCGGGCTATCATCATTTTACTTCCAATCTTACAGAACATAACCGCAACGCCCAGCGGTATCAGCAGGCGCTTTCGCGCGAGCAGCGAAAGGCCCGGGCTCAATTAAAAAAGTAATGTATCAATCGGAAACCACAGTACGTGTACGCTATGGAGAAACGGACCAGATGGGGTACGTTTACTATGGGTATTACGCGATGTATTATGAAGTGGCACGTGTAGAGGCGTTGCGGAAGCTTGGCCTCACGTACCGCGAAATTGAAGCGATGGGCATCATTATGCCGGTACTGGAAAACCACACGCGTTTTCTGGCGCCCGGTAAATATGATGAGTTGCTACGGATAGTAACGACCATCCGCGAGAAGCCGACAGTACGTATGAAATTTGAATATGAAATATTTAACGAACAGGGTAAGCTGATAAACCAGGGCGAAACGGTGCTGGCGTTTCTTGATCAGAAAACCAGTCGGCCGGTGCGTCCGCCAAAACCTATGATGGATGTGCTTGATCCGTTTTTCTGATGAAGTATAAATACAGACGATACCTGTTTAAGTGGACGCCCGCACAAGTGCTTGTTAACTGGATGCGCAAAATCCGGTTTAAGCGATGGGATAATGTATCGCTGTATAAAATCATTAAGTTGTTTACGCGCAACCTGATGCAGGATGAGATAGTGGGGCGTGCCAATGGGGTGGCGTTCAATTTTATTCTGGCTATTTTCCCGGCCGTTATTTTTCTGTTTACTCTTATCCCATACGTTACAACGGTAGTACCCGAAGTAAACACGCAAAGCATTATGCAGTTTCTGGAGCAGATGCTGCCGGCCAGTATGTACGATGTGATTTCCTCAACGGTGCTGGATATTGTGAGTAACCAGCGTGGTGGCCTGTTAACATTCGGGTTCTTGTTCTCGCTTTACCTGGCTACTAACGGCATGATGGCGCTGATGGGTGCCTTTAATGCGTGCTACAAAACAGACGACAGGCGGGGAGCCATTAAAATGCGGCTTATCGCCACGGGCCTAACCGTTAACCTGGCTTTTGTATTGTTCCTCGCGATCATCCTGCTGGTTGTCGGGCAACTGGTGCTTAATTACGTGCAAAGCAACCTGGGCGAATTTGTATGGATGAGTAATGTAAATGTGTACCTGCTGTTTGCGTTGCGGTTCATGGTCATCTTCATCGTATTCTTTCTGGCCGTATCCACCATTTATTACTTTGGGCCGGCCATTCACTACAACTGGCGGTTTTTTTCAATTGGTTCGTTTCTGGCAACACTGTTTATTCTGCTTATCTCGTACGGGTTCTCTTATTATATTACCCACTTCGGAACGTACAACAAAGTATATGGTTCAATCGGGGTACTCATCGCGCTGATGATTTGGATACAACTCATTACCATTGTATTGCTGGTAGGGTACGAATTAAACGCCAGCATTCATGATGCCGCCCGTATGCAGGCCCTCTGGCACGGGCGCAGGTTTAAAAAAAACAATTAATCCTTGCCGGCAATCATCATGGCTGGCTGTTGCCCCAGTTTCTTCAGCAGGCGCGCGTGCCCGGCCATGGCACCCATGAATGTAGGAATGGTTTTGTAAGGAAGATTGAACTCACGGGCCGTTTGTTCTACAATGGGCGCTAACTTACGGTAGTGTACATGACACACGTTAGGAAACAGGTGGTGCTCAATCTGAAAATTCAGCCCGCCCACGTACCACGATAAAATTTTGTTCCTGTTGGCAAAATTGGTGGTAGTTCTTAATTGATGAACAGCCCAGGTATTTTCAAGCACACCCTGGTGGTCGGGCTCGGGGTATTCGGTGCCGTCAACCACGTGGGCAGGCTGAAAAATAACCGACAAAATAAATCCCGACACGGCATGCATTGCTACAAATCCGATGAGCACCTGCCACCAGGCCAGCGGCAATAGAATGGCCGGTAAAACTACAATGTAGCCGAGGTACAACACTTTTGTGGTCACCATTATTATCCACTCGCGGGTTATGGAAGCGTGTTGCTTTTTTACCAATCCCTCACGCTGGTATTTTACCAGCCGGGCAAAATCTTTTACGAAAACCCACACCAGGGTAAGCAGGCAATACAGAAACCATGCGTAAATATGCTGAAAGCGATGCGCGGGTTTCCAGGGTGACTCCGGAGCCATGCGCATTACGCCCCGCGGACTGATGTCTTCATCGGCATCGTGCACATTGGTGTAAGTATGATGCAATACGTTGTGTTGGATCTTCCAGTTGAATGCGTGGCCGCCAATGATATTTAATGAATACCCGATCAGGTTATTAACCCAGGCTTTTTTTGAGTAGGCCCCGTGGTTGGCATCGTGCATAACCGACAGGCCGATGCCGGCCAGGCCCATGCCCATTACCAGGCAAAGAGCAAGCAAAATCCAAACATTGGTGATGGCTCCGCTGAGGATGATGCCGTATGGGATGAAGTACAGCATAAACATAAAAATGGTTTTCACAACCATTTCTGTATTGGCATTCCGGCTGATGTTGTGGCTTTTGAAATACTGATTTACCCGTTGATTTAATGAAACGAAAAAATCCTGTTTGGTATGTGGAAATTTCAGATTGGCCGCGCGGCTCATAGGTTTTTGAATTTAGGGTTAACAAAGCCTGAGAGCGAAGTTTGTCAAAACTCACAATAAGGCTATCTTTCAAATGTACGCAGACGATCGCACTAATAAGGAGATTAAGCCCTTTTATTTTAGAAAAGGCTCCTAACGCGGGTTCGTTGGTTAAAATGGTCAGATTCGGGCGATGATGGTTCTGCCACCGGTGGTCTTCTGGCCAACGTTAACGCAAACCTCAGCGTGGGTCGGAAGAAAAATATCCACACGTGAACCGAATTTAATGAAGCCAAACTCCTGGCCTTGCTCCAGTTTCTGCCCTTCATTAACATAGCATTTAATTCTGCGGGCCAGCGCACCGGCAATCTGACGAAAGAGTATCTCGGTTCCGTTATCGGTTTTTACTACCACTGTGGTGCGTTCATTCTCCGTACTCGACTTAGGATGCCAGGCCACCAGGTATTTGCCGGCATGGTAGCGGTAGTAGGATATCGTTCCGCCTGCCGGCATGCGGTTAACATGCACGTTGACGGGCGACATAAAAATCGAAACCTGTTTGCACCTTTGCTTCAGGTATTCGGGTTCATCGGCCTCTTCAATAACCACCACTTTGCCATCGGCCGGAGCCAGAATGTGCTGCGGATTTTTTTCGATGGCGATTGACGGATGACGGAAGAACTGCAGAATGAGCAGGTAAAAAATCAAACTCACACCAATAACTATGTTTCGAAGTACCTGCTGGTCCGGGAAAAAATAATCGAATGCCCAGATAATACCTACCAGTGCAACCAGCACTACAAAAAGAATCGTCCTTCCTTCTTTGTGAATGGTCATTGTATTGATTTAGAATCCACCCCGGTACTTATAGGTTTTGGCTACCTTATCAATGGCCACCATGTAGGCTGCAATGCGCATCGACACCTTATATTCCATAGCGGTTTTGTAAACATTCTGAAAGGCATCTTTCATAATGCGGTCGCTTCTGCGGTTCACGCGTTCGGCCTCCCATTTATAGCCCAGTCGGTTTTGTACCCACTCAAAATACGATACGGTAACACCACCGGCATTGGCCAGGATATCCGGCACTACGGCAATACCTTTTTCATGAATAATGCTGTCGGCTTTAGAAGAGGTCGGGCCGTTGGCTCCTTCTACAATCAGTTTGGCTTTAATGTGTGGAGCGTTTGTTGCGGTAATCACGTCTTCGGTAGCGGCCGGCACCAGCACATCCACCGGCAGGGTAAGAATGTCATCGCGGTTTATCTTTTCACCACCGGTAAATCCGGTTAATGATCCTTTATTGGCCTGGCTGTGTTTTACGGCAGCCTCAACATCAATGCCTTTTTCATTATAGTACGCTGCCGACACATCGCTGATGGCCTGCACAATCAGGCCCCGTTCGGCCAGCAGCCGGGCGGCCCATGAGCCTACATTGCCAAAGCCCTGCACGGCACAGGTGGCTTTGTACGGATTGATCTTCATTTTTTCCATGGCGGCAAGTGTGCTTACCATCACTCCGCGGCCGGTAGCCTCGGTGCGGCCAAGCGAACCGCCCAGTACAATTGGCTTTCCGGTAACTACTGCGTTTACAGTCATGCCCTGCGTTTTTGAATATTCGTCCATCAGCCAGGCCATTTCGCGCGGGCCTGTACCCATGTCAGGTGCTGGGATGTCGCGGTCAGGGCCGAAGATATCGATCATCGCGCTGGTGTACGCGCGGGTAAGGCGTTCAATTTCACCGGCCGACATTTCGCGCGGGTTGCAGGTAATGCCGCCTTTGGCTCCGCCATAGGGGATATCCACCACGGCACATTTCCAGGTCATCCAGGCGGCTAAGGCTTTTACTTCATCCAGGTTTACATGCGGATCGTAGCGGATTCCTCCTTTTGAAGGACCTAAAATGTTGGAGTGAACAACGCGGTATCCTTCAAACACCCGGATGCTGCCATCATCCATGGTAATGGGCAGTGAAACAATTACCTGTTTGGTGGGTGATTTGAGTACATTGTAAACTTCTTCTTCGAGTCCCAGTTTTTGCGAGGCTACATGGAATCTCGACATCATCGCCTCAAACGGATTCTCCTTGTTGGTTAAAGGAGCCGGTTCAACGTATGCCATAAGGATGTTAAATTTTGATGCAGCAAATGAAATTCTGTGGGTTAATCACAGAATTGGCGGGCAAAGATAAGCAATTTCCGTTCGACCGGTTTGCGATACACCAGGTCAGAAAACCTCCAGGTAAGCGGCAATAAAAGGTGCTGAAATGAGCAGGCCGTCAAACCGGTCTAAAAAGCCGCCATGCCCGGGCAGGCTGGTACCGGAATCTTTTATTTCGATGCTCCGTTTCAACAACGACTCCACCAGGTCGCCAAACGTGCCGCCAATAATGATGATCAGGCCTATTACGAGCCAGTCAACAATAGTCAGTGACGTAAAGTATAAACTCAGCACAAAAGTCATTACCGCTGCCAGCAAGGCCCCGCCCCAGAAACCTTCCCACGATTTTTTTGGCGAGATGCGCTCAAATAGTTTGTGTTTTCCAAACCTGGTTCCGGCAAAATATGCTCCTGAGTCGCTGGCCCACAATATCAGCAACGAACCCAATATGATTTCGTAGTTGTAATACCCGGCTTCAAATACGGCATGATTCAGCAAAGCAATCGGTACGGCCACGTAAAAAATACCCAGAAAAGTAAAGGCGATGTTGGTGAATGGTTTTTTTTCCGATTTCTTATACAGTTTAATCAGATAGGTTATTGAAATAAACGGAAACAGCAGGTAGTAATACCGGTAGCTCAGCGTATGCTGTTCAATAAGAAATGATAGAACAAAAACCGACATGCCGCTGATGATGCCGATTGATTTTTGGGGAATCATGCCGTCAAGCCCGGCCAGCTTGTAAAACTCAAGCAGTGAAAAAAAACAGATGATGGTAAACACCGCAAAGTAAGTCCACTCACCTAAAACAGTGCAGGTAATGATAACCGCTGCACCGGCCAGGCCGGTAATCAGCCGTTGGGTAAGGTTGGTGTATCGGGATAGGGCCTGTATCAACTTGGCGGATGGTTATTTACCTGGTAAAGTTTTCTGAAATAATACAAAAGTCCAACAACTGCCGCTACACAACCCAGTACCAGGGGCAGTGGGGCTGCTTCGTTGCTCTCCGGGTCCAACGTTGTTATACCCCGTTGGTAAGTATATAGGAGCGCCAACGTCAATCCGTTATGAAAAAAGTGGGCCAGCATGGGTATAAGCAGGTTGCCCGACCAATAATACAGGTAACCGAACAAGGCGCCCAGCAGCATGCGGGGCATAAAACCGAAGAACTGCATGTGCATGGCGCTGAACAAAAAAGCCGAAACCCAAATGGCAACGTGAATACTGTTGGTGCCGCGGTGCAGTTCGTTTTGAACAAAGCCCCGAAAAACAAGTTCTTCTCCGATACCCGGTATGACGGCCACAACAAACAACCCGATAAGGAAGTCGGTGGGAGATGAGAAGGTAGTCAGAAAGCGTGTTACTTCCATCAATTCATTTTCCTTCTGCTTTGCCCACCGTTCAAATCCGCTGAGGAAATCCGGAAAATCCAGGTTCATATTCCATTCAATAACCGGTGAGATGGCAATGGTAAAGCAGGTGCCGATGGCCGTCAGCATAATTATTATCATCGGCAGGTTCGCCTCTTTCCGGAACAACACACGAATAGATTTGTGTTCAATAGCGTTCAGGTACAACAGCGGCAACACAATCAATCCGATGATTCCGGCCGTTCCCTGAACAATCATCAGGGCGGTAAAGAGTTGTGGATTTGATTGATTATATAAAATGCCGGTGAACTCGCTGAACAAATCGCCATCATAAAACGGTGACGCAAGAAGTAACCCCAATGATGGACCAATAATAAGGAAGCCGATAGCCACAACGAAAAGTATATAAATTAAGGACGCTGCCGGGTGGCGGTCTGAAATCGGGTTGGTGTTCATGCCTGCAATGCTAATGCAAAATCTGCAAATCGTGCTAATATCCCTTACCTTTGTGGTTTTGATTACCTGTTAAATGGTGCACATTGGTTCAATTGAAGCCGGTGAATTTCCGTTGTTGCTTGCCCCGATGGAAGATGTGAGCGATCCGCCCTTTCGTGCCGTGTGCAAGGCCAACGGGGCCGACCTGATGTATACCGAGTTCATTTCGTCCGAGGGTCTCATCCGCGATGCCGCCAAAAGCAAACAAAAACTGGATGTGTTCGAGTACGAGCGGCTCATCGGCATACAGTTGTTTGGCAGTAACATCGAACACATGGTGCAATCTGCTGAAATTGCCACAACTGCTAATCCCGATTTGATCGATATAAACTACGGCTGTCCTGTAAAAAACGTAGCCTGCCGCGGTGCAGGAGCCGCGTTGCTTCAGGATGTACCCAAAATGGTGCGCATGACGGAGGCGGTGGTAAAAGCCACCCACCTGCCGGTTACGGTAAAAACACGCCTGGGCTGGGACGACAACACAAAAAATATTCTGGAAGTAGCCGAACGATTGCAGGATGTAGGCGTGCAGGCGTTAACCGTGCACGGCCGCACGCGTGTGCAGATGTACAAAGGCCAGGCCGACTGGACATTGATTGGAAAACTGAAAGAGAATCCGCGGCTAACCATCCCCATCTTCGGCAATGGTGATATTGATTCGCCACAAAAAGCACTGGAATACAAAAACCGGTATGGCGTGGATGGCCTGATGATTGGGCGGGCGGCCATCGGCTATCCCTGGATTTTTAATGAAATTAAGCATTACCTGGCACATGGCGAGGTACTTCCTTCGCCCGATGTTGCCGAGCGGGTTTCTGTGGTGCGCAGCCATCTTGAATTTTCAATTCGATGGAAGGGCCAGCGAACCGGTGTGTTTGAAATGCGCAGGCATTACACCAACTATTTTAAAGGCATCCCCGAATTTAAACTGTATCGAACACGGTTGGTAAATGCGGTTTCTGTGGAAGAGTTGTTTTCTATTTTAGATGAAATCGTAGAGGTGTTTGCTGCAAATGAGTTTAACCCTGTAGCATGAGCGACAGCGCAAGGAGTAAAGCCATTGTTTTGCTGATTGTGCTTTCGCTCATCTGGGGTACCTCATTCATTCTAATCAAACAGGGCTTAAAGGTTTTTAAACCGGATGAGGTAGGAGCCATCCGGGTTTCGGCTGCGGCCTTGTTTTTATTGCCGGCAGCGCTTTACCGGCTTAAAAATTTACGGATTAAGCATTTTGGAAAACTGCTGCTCTCGGGGATGATGGGCATTTTCATCCCGGCCTTTCTGTTTGCCGTTGCCCAAACCCGCCTGGATAGCTCCGTTGCCGGCATACTCAATACCCTTACGCCCATCTTTACGATGATTATCGGGGCGATGCTTTTTCAGCAGCGGTTCAGGCCCGTTGCCGTTTTCGGTATTATACTAGGTTTTGGCGGTACGTTTATGCTGATGCTCGCGCGCGTGGGCGGAAAAGTAGAAGGGATAAATCTGTATGCTTTGCTGATTGTTTTCTCCTGCATTCTCTACGGATCGAACCTGAATTTCATCAAGTTCAAAATAGCCGATCTGAGCCCGATGACTATCACCAGCGTGGCCTTGTTGCTGCTGGGTCCTTTAGCACTCATTTACCTTTTTGGTTTCACCAGTTTTACCGAAAAGTTTGTTCAGCATCCGGGTGCCTGGGCAGCGTTTGGCTATACGGTATTGCTGGGTATTATGAGTACGGCCACTGCTACGTTTCTGTTTAACCGCCTGGTAAAAATAAGCACCCCGTTGTTTGCCAGTTCGGTAACCTATGTAATGCCCATTGTGGCTGTAATGTGGGGTGTGCTGGATGGCGAACGGCTTTATGCGGGGCACTTTATTGGCATGGCTGCAATTATTGGTGGCGTTTACCTGGCTAACCGCAGGTAGTTTTTTTTCAGTTCAGGCTGTTCCCCTACCTTTGCGCCTTCATTACCTGAACCATGCAGCGAAAAATTACCCGTGCCCTTATTTCTGTTTACCATAAAGATAACCTTGAGTCGATTATTCAGTTGCTCGGTAAAGCGGGCGTTGAGCTGGTATCAACAGGGGGTACACAGCAATTAATTGAAAAACTGGGCTATCCGGTAACACCGGTCGAAACGCTAACCGGTTATCCTTCAGTATTCGGTGGGCGCGTTAAAACCCTGCACCCCGCTGTATTTGGCGGCATTCTGTACAGGCGCGAACAGACGGAAGATGTAAAGCAGGCAGCTGAATTTGGCATCAAGCCGATTGATTTGGTTATTGTTGATCTCTATCCGTTTGAAGAAACCGTTGCTGCAGGCGGCCGCAAAGATGAAATCATCGAGAAAATTGACATCGGTGGCATTTCCCTTATCCGCGGTGCCGCAAAGAATTTCAACGATGTACTTATCGTTGCTTCGCGCGAGCAGTATGGTGAATTGGCACGCCTGCTTCGTGATAAGAATTGTACATCCGAGCTGAACGACCGTAAGCATTTTGCAGCTTTAGCCTTTGATGTTACTTCGCATTACGATGCGGCCATCTTCTCGTGGTTTAATTCAGAGCAGCAAATACCTTCATTCAAGAAAAGCATCCGCACCGGCCGGGTGCTGCGCTACGGAGAAAACCCGCACCAACAGGGCCGTTTTTATGGCCGCCTTGAAGAACTTATCGAACAACTTCACGGCAAGGAATTATCCTATAACAACCTGGTTGATGCAGATGCTGCGCTGAACCTCGTTCAGGAATTTAACAATGGACCAGCCTTTGTAATCATAAAACATACCAATGCCTGCGGAGTGGCCACCGCCAGAACTGTTAAAGAAGCGTACCTGAAGGCCTACCAGGCCGATACCACTTCGGCCTTCGGAGGTGTGCTGGCAACCAACCGGCCGGTGGATAAAGAAGCAGCTGAGGAAATCAATAAACTCTTTTTCGAAATCCTTATAGCGCCCGGCTATGATGCTGCAGCGCTTGAGTTGCTTAAAAGCAAAAAGAACCGGATGATATTGGTGCAGAAAAAACTACTGAACGAAACCAAACAATTCAAAAGTTTGCTCAATGGAGTTATTGAGCAGGACGTGGATTCGAAAACTGACACCGTTGCCGACCTCATAGCTGTAACAAAACGCGCGCCCACCGGGCAGGAAACCAATGCCCTGCTTTTTGCAGCAAAAATTGCCAAGCACACCAAATCAAACACCATTGTGCTGGCAGTTGATGGCCAGTTGCTGGCCAGCGGAGTCGGGCAAACCTCGCGCGTAGATGCACTGAAGCAGGCCATTGAAAAGGCCCGATCGTTTGGGTTTGATTTGAACGGTGCGGTGATGGCATCCGATGCATTCTTTCCGTTTGCTGATTGTGTTGAACTGGCACACCTGGCCGGTATCACGGCCGTTATTCAACCGGGTGGCTCGGTGCGCGACCAGGACTCGATTGATTACTGCGATGCGCACCACATGGCCATGGTGTTTACCGGCACCCGGCACTTTAAGCATTGAAGGTAAAAACATCCAAAATATTACGGGTAAAGAGGTTCAACACAATATTTTGGTAAATTCAGCCCGAAATAAAGTTCATTTATTAAGATTACCTGATGGCGCTTTTCGATTTCTTCACTTCCGATGTGGCTATAGACCTGGGCACGGCCAACACCCTTATTATATATAAAGACAAAATAGTGGTGGATGAGCCCTCCATTATTGCTATTGACAAACAACACAACAAGGTGTTGGCCATTGGGCGCGAGGCCATGCAAATGCACGAAAAGACCCACGAGCATATTAAAACCATCCGCCCGCTTAAAGAAGGCGTAATTGCCGACTTTCAGGCAGCCGAAATGATGATTCGCGGCCTCATTAAAATGATTGATACCGGCCGCAGGTTCTTTCCGCCATCGTACCGTATGGTCATCTGTATTCCATCGGGTATTACCGAAGTGGAGAAACGGGCCGTGCGCGACAGTGCCGAACATGCCGGTGCAAAAGAAGTGTATATGATACACGAACCCATTGCAGCGGCTATCGGTATCGGCATTGATATTGAGCAGCCTGTTGGCAATATGATTGTGGATATTGGCGGAGGAACCACCGAAGTAGCCGTTATCGCCCTGTCGGGTATTGTGTCCGACCAGTCCATCCGTGTTGCCGGTGATACGTTTAACCGCGACATCCTGGATTACATGCGCAGGCAGCACAACCTGCTGATTGGCGAACGGTCGGCCGAGAAAGTCAAGATTGAAGTGGGCTCTGCGTTAACTGAGTTGGATGATGGGCCCGATGATTACGAAATCCGCGGCCGCGACTTGATGACCGGCATACCAAAAACCATCCGCATATCGTATTCCGAAGTGGCCTTTGCACTCGATAAGTCTGTTTCAAAACTTGAAGAGGCGGTATTAAAAGCCCTGGAAACATCGCCCCCTGAATTATCGGCCGATATTTACGAACGGGGAATTTATTTAACCGGTGGCGGTGCTTTGCTTCGCGGCCTGGACAAACGCCTGGCACTGAAAACCAAGCTACCCATTCATGTGGCTGATGACCCGCTTCGTGCCGTTGTTCGCGGCACCGGTGCTGCGTTAAAAAATCTGCATCACTATCGTTCGGTGCTCATGACGTGATTCCATGGAGCGGATATTTTTATTCATCTATCAATACCGCGCCTTCTTTACTTTTCTTGTACTGGAACTGGTAGCCGTGTGGTTGTTTCTTCAAAACAACCAGTATCAGGGCGCTCGTTTTTTTAACTCGGCAAACGGAGTGGTGGCCGCCATCAACGGGTTTTCGAAAAACATGGCGGATTATTTCAGCCTTCGGCAGACGAACCAGGCGCTTGCGGAAGAAAATGCCATGCTGCGTTACGAGCTTGAAAAGCGAAACCGGCAACTCGAAAGCAAGTATGCCGCTGTTACGGATTCGGCCGTTATTAACCAGTATACTTTTGTGAGTGCAAAAGTGGTAAACAACTCGGTAAGCCGGTTTACCAACTTCCTCACAATAAATAAAGGAAGTGATGATGGCCTGGAGCCGGGTATGGCGGTAATCAGCCAGGCCGGTGTAGTGGGTAAAATAAAAGTAACCAGTCGGCATTACAGTGTTGTTACATCGCTACTCAATGTCGATGTGATGGTGTCGGGGGTGCTAAAGCGCACGGGCCATTTTGGTACCGTACAGTGGGATGGAACCAACCCGGATTTTGTTCTGCTGAAATACATTCCGCGACATGTTAAGCCGGTACGAGGAGATACCGTACTTACCTCAGGATACAGCGGTGTTTTTCCGGAGGGGATATTGATCGGCACCGTATCGGATGTGCAATTAAGCAAAGAGGCACCCTTTAACCTGGTAACAGTAAAACTGGCGCAGGACTTCCGCAGGTTAGCGTGGGTTACGGTAATCCGCAACCGGTTGCTACCTGAATTAGATTCGCTTGAACTTCGTGTACCCAACTTTCAATGAACCGCTTTGGCATATTTCAGGGTGTATTATTTTTCGTTTACCTGCTGGTACAGGTCATGCTGTTTAAAAATGCCGTGTTCTTTCACACTGCATTTTGTTTTTTCTACCTGGGCTACCTGCTGCGGTTACCCGTAGAAACCAACCACATGGCGCTAATGGGCGTGGGCTTCGTCATGGGCTTTCTGGTCGACCTATTTTACGACAGCCTCGGCCTGCATACCCTGACCTGTGTACTGATAATGTACCTTCGGCCCTACTGGCTTTCGGTTCTTACACCCCAGGGAGGTTATGATTCAGGAGCCATGCCGGGCGTTGCGCAGTTCAGCGTACAGTGGTTCCTTGTTTATGCAGTACCGCTTGCTTTACTTCATCATAGCGTATTGTTCTTTACCGAAGCAGGCGGGTTTGATTATTTTTGGCTGACGGCAGGTAAAATCACAGCTAGTATTCTGTATACGTTGCTTGTGCTGGTAATGGTTGAAGTGCTCTTTGCCGGAAGAAAACGATGAACGAAGGGAGAAAAGAAATTATCCGCGCCCTTGTGGTATTAACCGGGCTGGTATTCCTGGTTAAGTTATTCTTCATTCAGATAGTTGACGACCGTTATGCGCAACTGGCCGACAGCAATTCCATTTTAAAAGAGGTGGAGTACCCTTTTCGCGGATTAATTTACGATCGGAACGGGAAGTTATTGGTATATAACTCACCGGAATATGACCTGCTGATTGTTAGAAAGGAGATTGGCAATTTTGATTCTGCTGCCTTTTGTAAGGTATTCGATTTGACCCGTGATGAATTGCGCGCAAAATTCAAAGAACTGCGCGCCCGAAAAGAATACTCACCCGTAAAACCCACTGTGTTTATCCGCCAGTTATCGAATTACGATTTTGCCAAAATTCAGGAACACATTGATGAGTTCCCCGGCTTTTACATCCAACCCCGTACCACGCGCGCATACACCACCCGCTCCTTGGCTAATGCCCTGGGCTATGTCAGCGAAATCAGCAAAACACAACTGGAAAACGACTCAACAAAAATTTACCGCCAGGGCGACTACATCGGGCAAAGCGGAATTGAGGCACAGTATGAACATGTGCTGCGCGGCAAACGGGGTGTTCGGTTTAAACTGCGTAATGTAAGTGGCATTGAAAAGGGATCATTTAAAAATGGCGAATTCGATACCCTTTCTGTACCCGGCAACGATTTGGTTACCACCATTGACCTTGATCTGCAGGAATATGGTGAACAACTGCTCAAAGGCAAGGTGGGTAGCCTCGTAGCCATTGAGCCGTCAACGGGCGAAATACTATCGATGATTTCAGGTCCTTCGTATGATCCGACTTTGCTGACGGGCCGGAAGTTCAGTTCTAATTTTTTGCTTGTGAGCAGCGACACCACCAAGCCATTGTTTACCCGGCCGCTGATGGCCATGTATCCGCCCGGTTCGATATTTAAAATTGTGCAGACATTAATCGGGTTGCAGGAAGGTGTGTTGCACCCGGATACCCGTTTTCCGTGCGACCGCTCCGTGGTGAATTGTCATGACCACCCCAACCCGTGCGACCTGCACATGGCCGTACAGTATTCGTGCAACCCGTATTTTCACCAGGCCTTCAGGCGCATTATCAATCAGAATAAATCGCCAAATACATTCATTGATTCGCGCATCGGGCTTGAAAACTGGCACCGCTATGTTACCCGTTTCGGTTTAGGGCAACCACTGGGTGTTGACTTGCCCAGCGAAAAGAGCGGCCAGATGCCCAGCAGTACCTTGTATAACCGTATTTATGGAGAGGGTCGCTGGAAGTTTTCAACCATTTACTCGCTGGCTATCGGCCAGGGCGAAATGCTGATAACGCCTGTGCAGATGGCTAACCTGGCAGCCATTATGGCCAACAAAGGATACTACTTTACCCCGCACCTGGTAAAGGAAATCCGGGGCAGTGAGCAGCAGCCGGCAGTGACCAAACATGAAACAGGTATTAAGCCCGAGTATTTCACATTTGTGCAGGATGCCATGAGCGATGCCATTTACGGCACAGCCCAGCGCGCGGTAATTCCGGGTATAGAATTATGCGGCAAAACCGGCACGGCCCAAAATCCGCACGGGTATGATCACTCGGTATTTATGGCGTTTGCCCCGAAGGATAATCCGAAAATCGCCATTGCGGTGTATGTAGAAAATGCCGGATGGGGCGGCCGGGCCGCAGCCTCCATTGCCAGCCTGATGATTGAACGCTACCTGACCGGTGAGGTGAAACGCCTGGCATTACAGGATTATGTTTTGAAGGGCGACTTTCTGGATAAGGTTACAAAAACACCTTCAACCGAGTAACATGCACAGGCAGGAAGATATATCAGGCAAAATGGATTGGCTTACCGTGCTGATTTACCTGGTTATGGTGTTGCTGGGCTGGCTGAATATTTATGCTGCCGTATATGATGAGACCGTACATCCCAACATTTTTGATTTATCGCTTAACAGCGGCCGGCAACTGATTTTTATTGCCGTATCGGGCATCATCATTTTGGCCATCCTGGTAGTGGACATGCGGTTTTATGAAGCGGCTGCTTACCTTATCTACGGTGTGGTTCTTTTTCTGATGGTGCTGGTGCTGGTGGTGGGTAAAGAAGTGGGCGGCAATAAAGCGTGGCTGGGGTTTGGTTCATTTGGCGGCCAACCTTCGGAGTTCGCCAAGTTCGCCACCGCATTGGTAGTGGCAAAATTTATCGGCTCTATCGGGTTTCGTATGGATAACCTGCGTAACCAGGTTATCCTGTTTGCTATGATCGGCATTCCGATGGTGATCATTCTGGCCCAAAAAGATACCGGCACCGCGCTGGTGTTTACCGCTTTTGTTTTGGTTTTCTTCCGCGAGGGCATGTCGCCTTTCCTGATGATTGTTGGTATTGCCTCGGCATTTATTTTTATTCTCACGCTACTGGTTGAAAATGAACTTTACTTATACGCAGGTATTGGTGTTATTCTGATTATTTCTATCCTGGCCGGAAAGAGAAAATTTAAACGCATTGCCCTGCTTACCCTGGGTGCGCTGGCTGTGGCAGGGGTTATTCAAAGTGTGGATTACGTAATTACTGATGTGCTTAAACCGCATCAGCAAAATCGTATCCGCGCACTAATTAATCCCGATGCCGACCCATTGGGCTACGGCTGGAATGTAACACAATCAAAAATTGCCATCGGCAGCGGAGGGTTTACAGGAAAGGGTTTTCTGGAGGGCACACAAACCAAGTTCGATTTTGTGCCCGAACAGAGCACCGACTTTATTTTCTGCACCATTGGCGAAGAACACGGCTGGCTGGGCAGCCTGGTGGTAATAGGGTTGTTTGTTACGCTGCTGCTGCGGATTGTTTACCTGGCCGAGCGGCAGAAAAACCGGTTTTCCCGTGTATATGGCTACAGTGTAGCCAGCATTTTCTTTTTTCACTTCGCCATCAACATCGGTATGACCATCGGCTTGTTCCCGGTTATTGGCATACCCTTACCCTTCTTCAGCTACGGAGGCTCCGCACTTTGGGGCTTTACCATTTTGCTGTTTATCCTGCTCAAGCTGGATGCACACCGAGGCCAGGTGCTGCAACGGCTGTGAGGTTAATCGTTTAACTGAATAATCTGTCTGATCAGTTTAGGAAGTTCTTTTGTTGTTTTAGGTTCGTATGGCATTGAGAGATTAACTATTACGGACTGGTCATTCACTTTGCCGTGAACAATAAGTATACAGGATTTTTCAAAAGATGTTGTGGCCGTCAGCTTAAACCCTTTTGATTCGGTATTCAGGAGCAAACAACGGATTTCGGTTTTTTTGTAACGTTTCTCTTTTTCACGTTTAAGCAGAAGATCCTGCACAATGTAATCGTGTGTGTTGTCATCAACATGAAGCCAACTCAAATCATAATTTTCACACTTCAGGTAGGTTGGCGATTGAGCCGAGCAATCAGCGGGCACATTAAACCTGTTTCCGCAAATTGTTACAGAAGTAATCCTGCTGAAATATGCCACCAGAAGAAATGCGATGAAGACGCCAAGAAATAAAATGGTACGAAAAGTCATGACAGTGCCTTTACACTTCATCCGCCCGGCAAGTAGCAGGTAAACTGTTTAAGGCGTATTCACCTCATTAAACCCGTCATTCGGATTTACATCCGTCCAGCTCATCGGGTAGTTCTTGTCCAGAAACTCCAGTGCATCGGTGGTGAGGTACAGCGGTTTAAAGGTATCAATCATCACCGCCAGTTCGTGCGTTTCTTTTGCGCCAATGCTTTTTTCTACCGTACCGGGGTGCGGGCCGTGAGGCAAACCGCCCGGGTGCAGGGTGAACGATCCGCGCTCAATACCCCTGCGGCTCATAAAGTTTCCTTCGGCATAATACAGCACTTCATCGCTGTCGATGTTGCTGTGGTTGTAGGGCGCAGGGATGGCCAGCGGGTGGTAATCGAACAGCCGCGGTACGAATGAGCAGATAACGAAATTGTGCGCCTGAAACGTTTGGTGTATGGGCGGAGGCATGTGGATGCGCCCGGTTATCGGTTCGAAGTCGTGAATGGAGAAGGCATAGGGCCACAGGAAGCCGTCCCAGCCCACCAAATCCAGCGGACTGTAGTCGTACACGTACTGATGCAGGTATCCCTGTTTTTTTATTTTCATCAGAAACTCGCCTTTGCTGGTATCGGTAATCAGTTCATGCGGAGGCCGGATGTCGCGTTCGCAGTAGGGCGAGTGTTCCAATAACTGGCCCAGGTCGTTGCGGTATCGCTTAACAGTTTCAACCGGAGATGCCGCCTCTACAATGAGCAGGCGCAGGGGGCCCTGTTCTTCAAACTCGAGTTTATAAATTACCGTGCGTGGAATAACCACATAGTCGCCCTGCCGGATTTCGAGTTTACCGAATTGCGAAATGAGCACACCCTTGCCATCATGAATAAACAGAACTTCATCTCCTTCGGCATTTTTATAGAAATAGGCCATCTTCCTTTTTCTTGGCGAGCAGATGGCAATGGAACAATCGGTATTTTTAAGCAGCACCTTGCGTGCATCCAGGTAATCTTCACCGGTGGTGCCAACTTTCGATGTGTTGAGGTGGGTTTGGCGAAGCCCGTAATCGTCAACAAGTTTCGGCCCGTATTTTACCGGGTCTTTCAGTTGCTTGATGCGGGTGGGCGGGTTGATGTGGTACAGGTTGGAGTAAATGCCGGAGAAGCCCTCAGAACTGACCAACTCTTCTTTGTACAGGCTGCCATCGGGCTGGCGAAATTGGGTGTGGCGCTTCGGTGGGATTTTTCCAAGACGGTGGTAATACATAGCAACTTAGTTTTAGCGAGGTCAAGTTACTAAAAATTTAACCTCGTCTTTCGCCTGTGTTCGGGTGTACTTACATTGCTGACCGATCCAATTCAGGAATGCGGTCGAACAGTTTTAATGCCTGCAAAAATATTTCGTTGGTCTCGTTCAGAATGGGGTATAGGCCTTTGTTGTTCCAGATTTTACGGGCAATCTGGGCTTTTACATGGATCTGAAAAAGTTTCTTTTTGGTGTTCAGTTCTTTCAGGTCGGGCTTTACTTTATTGCGCTGCCCTACTTTTACAAGGTCGTTCAGCATCTGGTCGGTTACCACAAATTTGGTTAAGAAATATTCAAATCCCTTTTTCTCCAGTTCAGCTTTGTTTTTCTCGGCATAGGTAAACGTATATTCCTGCAACGAGGTGGAGGTGTACAATTCATTCAGATAGTGGCTGTTCAGGGTGGTATCCAGTGGTACAAAGTAATCGGGCATAATGCCTCCGCCACCGTAAACGGTACGGCCGTTGGCTGTGGTGTACTTCAGCGAATCGTTGAACTTGATGCTGTCGGCATGGAAGAATTCGCCTTTTTTGTATCGTTCCATAATGTCGAGGGCATACTCATCTTCATCGGTATAGGGCTTTTGAATGCTGCGTCCGCTGGGTGTATAGTAGCGTGAAATTGTCAGGCGCAGCTCAGAACCATCGCTCAGGTCAAACGGATGTTGCACAAGCCCTTTGCCGAAGGTTCTGCGCCCCACAATCAGTGCACGGTCATTATCCTGAAGGGCACCGGCAACAATTTCTGATGCCGAAGCGCTGCCTTCATTCACCAGAATAATTAACGCCCCTTCTTCGAAGATGCCCCGCCTGGTTGACGTGGCATTGGTGTTAAGGCGCTTGTCCTTGCCGCTGGTATAAACAATCTTTTTGCCTTCTTTCAGAAAATCATCAGCCATTTCAATGGCCACATTCATGTATCCACCCGGGTTACCCTGCAGGTCGAGTACCAGCTTCTTCATGCCGGCTTGCTGAAGTTCCTTAAAGGCTTTAGCAAATTCCTCGTAGGTAGTGGCGGCAAAGCGGCTTATTTTAATGTAGCCGGTTTCTGGGTCAACCATGTAGGCCACGTCCACCGAATATTGTGGAATTTTATCGCGGATGATGGTAAACGTAAGTGGTTCGTTGACGCCACTGCGTTTAATGGTTACTTTAACTTCGGTGCCCCGCGGGCCTTTAAGCAGTTTCATTACATCGGCATTGGTAATGCCGATGCCGGCTACATTTTTATTATCCACTTCAATAATCTTATCGCCCGAGCGGATACCCAGCGCTTCGGAAGGGCCCCCGCTCAGCGGAGCCACCACCACAATGGTATCCTGAAAAACATTAAACTCAATGCCGATGCCGTCAAAGTTTCCTCTCAAATCCTCGTTGGCAGCTATCCGGTCGGAAGCCGGAATAAAGGCCGAATGCGGGTCGAGTTTGGTAAGCAGGTGCTTGATGGACTCATCCACCAGCTTGTCGGTTTTTATGTCATCCACATATTTATCCTGGATGTAGGTAAGCACCTCGCGGAGTTTCTGCACGTCTTTGCCCACATCGCCCGAAGGCTTACGGTAGCCAAAACTGGCACCCAGAAAAATGCCGGCCGCCAGGCCAAAGAATAACACAAATGGTAATCGGATTTGATTGGGGGAGTTGTGAATGTTTTCGCTCATAGAAGTTTTACGATCTTATCGGTTAACGGCTTACAGGTTAAATAGTTCGCATGTGCGCAAAAATGGTAAAAATCAATTGAACGGTATGGTATGTGCCTTTTTTACAGTTTGAATATCTATATTTGACGGAGCATGAGTACATCGGCATTACCGTCAAAACGCATTACCCAATTGGTGGAGGAGAATTATGTGCATGCGTATGTGCTGTACTATTTCGGCATCCGGTTCGATGACTACCCTGAGCAAACCCTTGAAAAAGTATGTGCTGATAAAGGCCTGAACCTGCACCAGGTGGTAAAAGAGTTGGAAAACCCCGGGTTACTTCGCGAAGAGCATGTGCCCCTGGGTACTTACCCGGTCGATTTGATTATCGAATATCTGAAGCACGCGCATTTTATGTTCATTAAACATAAACTGCCCTACATTGCCAGGCTGGTAAACGATTTTAAGGCCTCGCATGATGACTACCGCCTGGTGGAACGCGACTTAAAAGTGGTGTTCCCGCTTTTTGTTGAAGATTTTATTCATCACATCTACGAAGAAGAGGATACCCTCTTTCGGTATATTCTTGCCTTGGATCGTGCTGCAAAAGGAAAGTACATCCCCACCCGCCTGTACTACCTTATTGAAAAACATTCCGTACAGAAGTTTGCCATTGAGCACGAGGTACATGATGATGAGATGGAAGGCATCCGCAGGATAACCAACAATTACACGTTGCCTGCCCAGGCTCCCCTGCACGTAAAGGTTATTTACAACGAGTTGAAGGAATTTGAAAAGAGCCTCGTTACCCATGCGCGCATTGAGAATGACATTCTCTTCCCCAAAGCGATGGTGCTGGAAACTAAAGTGAAACAACAGTTTTTTGAACGCATCCGCCTGAATTGATGGGCAGAATACTGGCCATTGATTACGGAGTGAAACGAACCGGCCTGGCTGTTACTGATCCGTTGAAGATAATTGCAACAGCACTGGAGACGGTACCTACATCCGGTTTACTAAAATATCTGAAAGTCTATTGTCAGAATGAATCGGTAGATGCTTTTGTGATTGGGATGCCCAAAACACTCAGCAACCAGGATTCGGCTACAGCGCCTGAGGTCAGGAGGTTTATTCAAACACTCCGCACGGAGTTTCCCGGTATCCCAATTCATGAAGCGGATGAACGCTTTACCAGTACCCTGGCTCAGCGAGCAATGATTGAGGGTGGGATGAAAAAGAAAGACAGACAGGTGAAAGGAAACGTGGATAAGATAAGTGCGGTGCTGATCTTGCAGGCGTTTATGGATTCAACCCGGTAATTCGCGGAAGGTATGCCGTTTCAATATTTTATACCTTTGCAGTCAGTTTAACACCATTTAATGATCCATCCCATTGTAGTCTATGGCGACCCTGTACTGCGGCAACGGGCGCGGGAAATTGAACAAGGGGCCGACATTACCGAACTGGTTAACGACATGTTCGAGACCATGCACGCGGCTAATGGCATTGGCCTGGCTGCCCCTCAGATAGGAAAAAGTGTGCGCCTGTTTGTAGTTGACGGTACCACGCTCAGCAAGGATGCCGAGGAAGCCGAACCCGGTATGGAAGACTTTAAGAAAGCATTTGTAAACCCGGTGATGATCGAAGAACTGGGTAAGCCCTGGGAATTTGAAGAAGGCTGCCTGAGTATTCCAAACATCCGTGAAAAGGTTTCGCGCAAAGATACCCTGCGCATTCGGTATTATGATGAGAACTGGAATTTAAAAGAAGAAACCTTTGATGGGATGAAAGCCCGTATCATCCAGCACGAGTATGATCATATCGAAGGAAAATTATTCATCGACTACCTGTCGCCATTGAAGAAACGGCTGCTTAAAGGGAAGCTAAATGACATCAGCCGGGGTGAGGTGGATACCGAGTACCGCATTCTGGCACCACTAAGGAAGTAAATACGTTTTTGTAACTTTGAACAATATGAGAAACCTGACCTACAAGGTGTTGCTTACAAAAGAACCTGAAGGTGCGTATACGGCAACCGTTCCGGCTTTACCGGGTTGTATTACCTATGGAAATGATGTTGACCACGCTATTGCTATGGCCAAAGAAGCTATTGAATTGTATATAGAACACCTGAAGGCGAGGGGCGAATCCATTCCAGATGACAGTCAAACGCTGGAGTACTCCATCAATCTGAACCTCAAAACGGCTTGAGCTATACGGCCAAAGATATAATAGCTATTTTGGAAAGGAATGGGTTCGAATTCAAACGGTCAAAGGGCAGTCATCACATCTACGAAAATTCAACCACCCGAAAGATTGCAGTTGTGCTTGTTCATGGAAATAAAGACATGCCAAAGGGTACTTTCTTTGGAATTCTGAAGCAGGCAGGTATCGACAAGAACGCGCTGTAATGAGACCGATTCTTTCACGCCTTCCCGATACAGGAACCTCCATCTTCGCCATCATGTCGAAGATGGCGGCTGAGCAGGGTGCCATTAATCTGTCACAGGGCTTCCCTGATTTTCAGGTTGATTCGGTACTGATTGACCTGATTCACCGGTTTATGAAGGAGGGCCACAATCAGTATGCACCCATGCCGGGCACACCCGCTTTGCGCACCATAGTGGCTGATGTAGTTTCAAAAACTTACAACCGAACGATAAACGCTGAAACGGAAATTACCGTTACCGCTGGCGGAACCCAGGCCCTGTTTGCTTCCATTGCCGCATTCATCCACCCGGGCGATGAAGTACTTGTGTTTGACCCGGCCTATGACTCGTACAACCCGGCTATACGCCTCAATGGCGGAGTGCCCGTGCACATCAACCTTACCTATCCGGATTTTTCGATTGACTGGAATCTTGTAAAATCAAAAATTACCCCGCGTACACGACTGATTATGATCAACACCCCGCACAATCCAAGCGGTGCGGTATTGACCGTTGCAGATTTGAAGCATCTTGAAAAGGTTGCAGACGAAAACGATCTGATTGTGCTGAGCGATGAGGTGTATGAGCGTATTATTTTCGATGGCATAAGGCATGAAAGCGTGCTCCATTATCCGAAACTGGCGGCACGCAGTGTGGCTGTGTTCTCGTTTGGTAAAACCTTTCACGCTACCGGCTGGAAGGTGGGCTATACCGTTGCTCCTGAAGAACTCACCCGCGAAATCCGTAAGGCCCACCAGTTCATTACCTTTTCGGTAAACACACCTGTGCAACTGGCCCTGGCCGAGTACATGAAAGAGCCACAGCATTACCTGAACCTGGGAAAATTTTACCAAACCAAACGCGATTACTTTCTTGAGGGAATAAAAGGATCTTCTTTTGAGCCCATCGCCTGCCATGGATCGTATTTTCAAACGTTGTCATACCGGGCAATTTCATCATTGCCCGATCGCCAGATGTCCGAAGAACTAACAGTTAAGCATAAGGTTGCCTCTATTCCGGTTTCTGTTTTTTATAACGACAAAACCGATAACCACCTGTTACGCTTTTGCTTTGCTAAAAATGAGCAAACGCTGGATAAAGCAATGGAAATTTTAAGAAGGCTTTAAGTTGATTGATGATTGATGATTGACGATTTTTGATTGCTATAGCGGTAATGCTACAATCGTAAATCTAACAGCAACAAGTGTTAAATTCTTCACATTGAACCACAAGCTGAAAATTACCCTAATCCAGTCGAATCTCTATTGGGAAGAAATTGCCTCCAACCTCTCCATGTTTGAGGAAAAGATCTGGACTATCGGGCAGAACACCGATGTGATTGTGCTGCCCGAAATGTTTTCCACCGGGTTTACCATGAATGCAGCAAGGCTGGCTGAGCCCATGAACATGACCACATTTAAGTGGATGAAACAGATGGCCGCGCAAACGCAGGCGTTGATGCTGGGTAGTTTTATTGTTAAGGAAAACAACCGGTACTATAATCGCCTGCTGTGGATGGAGCCCAGCGGAAATTTTAAAACATACGACAAGCGCCATCTCTTTCGGATGGCCGAAGAGCATGCAACCTATGCTTCGGGCGAAACCCGATTAACAGGCGAGTGGAAAGGCTGGCGCATTTGCCCGCTGGTATGCTATGATTTGCGCTTTCCGGTGTGGAGCCGCAACGGCTATAATAAAGCAACAGGCCGCATGGACTATGACGCGCTTGTTTATGTAGCCAATTGGCCATCAGCAAGAATAGAGGCATGGGATACACTGCTCAAAGCCCGCGCTATTGAAAACCTCTGTTACACGGTGGGCGTAAACCGCACAGGCAATGACGGCAACGGCATACCCTACAACGGGCACTCAGCTGTGTATTCCCCGAAAGGGGAGACACTGTTTTTTGAAGCGGATAACGAAAGGGTTATAACCATTGAACTCGATGCCGAAACACTAACAGCCTACCGCGAAAAATTCCCTGCCTGGCGCGATGCAGACGCGTTTGAGGTCAAGTAGTTAATAGGGTGGACTCACCCCCAGTCGTCCTTCGGCCGACATCCCCCCTCTCTATGAATAGAGATGGGGAATGAGGGGGGAGAGCCGCTTACCTGAATTTTGAATTTTATTTACCCATGCCATCCTTGCGCGATGCAGACGCGTTTGGGGTTAAGTAGTTAATAGTGATTCGCCCCCGTCATCTACAGCTGACATCTCCTTTGCCCCCAGGGAGGGGAATGAGGGGCCAGTTGTTTTTCCCAATTGATTGGGATGACGGATTTTTGAACAGCACTGTTCGCTTTTGTACAAAACAAGATTTGTCAATTGTGAAAGGGACTAATTAAGAGGATGTTTAGTGTGTGGCACAATTTTTAACGATTAGCATGCAGAAATAATTAACACTGCTTATGAAAGGTTTATGTTACGTTGCGCTGGTTGGTTTAGTAATTTCTGTAACGGCATCTGCACAGCAACCCGATGAACTTTATAAAGAAATTAGTGTTCTTGACAGCATTGTTTTTACCGCCTTTAACAGGTGCGATATTAAGACATTTGGTTCCATGTTCACGGAGGATCTGGAGTTTTACCATGATAAAGGTGGGTTAACAGATTACTTACATACAATTAATGCCATAAAAGAAAATTGCGAACGCAAACTCGGGCTTACGCGTACCCTTGTATCCGGCAGTATGGAAGTTTATCCGATTGGCGATTTCGGAGCCGTGCAGATTGCATCACACCGGTTTTGCCATGTTGAGAAGGGCAGGGAAGATTGCGGAACATTTAAGTTTGTCCACGTGTGGAAGAAAGACAAGGGCACCTGGAAGATTTCAAGGGTAATCAGTTATGATCATTAAGGTCATGCCACTTTTTTAATCATCCATTGCTGGTTCATTCAAAAAAGAATTACTTAGCGCTGCTCAGCTCAAACTCCGCCAATACCGGCAAGTGGTCAGAAGGGTAGTATTTACCATCATTATCTTGAATTACCCTGTAGTTGCGCAGTATCCATTCAGCCGAATAAAAAATATAATCAATGGCTTTGCATTCCATAGCGCCTACTTCAAAACCACAGTAGGTGCCGGTGGCATCGTTGGCGGGTTTGGTATCGGTTAAACCATTGGCAATTTTCAACAGGTGGGTGTAGGTTTCTTCCGAGCGTTCACAGTTAAAATCACCCGTAAGCAATAAAGGCCGGCTTTCTTTGAACATCATCCCAGAAAAATATCCAGAAAGGTAATGGGCACTTCCTATGCGTGCCTGTTTGCCAATGTGATCAAAGTGGGTGTTGGCAACCACAAATTCCTGTTTCAGTTCTTTGTCGTACAACCAGGCCCAGGTAGCAATACGGGTAATGGCCGCATCCCACCCAATGGAGCCTGGCTCGCCCGATAGAGAAAGCCAGATGGTTTTTGAACGCACCACCCCAAACCGGCTGTTGCGGTAAAGAATGGCACTGTATTCGCCCTTTTCTTTTCCATCATCGCGCCCCACACCCACATACGAGTACTCAGGCAACACTTTCAGTAAATCCTGAATTTGATGGTGCAATGCTTCCTGCACGCCAATAATATCTGGATTATATTTCTGGATAACTCCGGCCACTTTCTGTATGCGGTTCGGCCACGCATTTACGCCATCGTTGGGGTTGTCATACCGGATATTCCACGACATGATGGTAACACTCGTGGAGAAAAAACTCCCATCTTTCTTCCCCCCTCGAGGGGGGATTGAGGGGGGTGTTAATGCAAAAATTGCCTGAATGGCCACTAAACTCAACACCAATATTCGCAGCATCCCTAAAGTTAGGAATTCCTTTGGGCCATTGTAAAGTTTTGTTCGGGTATTACGCTGTTCAAAAGGCCTCAACTGCTTTTACTTCACCGGGCATCATGCGGGTGAAGAGGTTTTCTATGCCGGATTTAAGCGTAATCATGGATGAAGGACAACCGCTGCAGGAGCCCTGCAATTTTACTTTCACTACGCCATCAGTAAACGAATGATAGGTAATAGCGCCTCCGTCCTGTTCAACAGCCGGGCGGATGTATTCTTCCAGAATCGTCTTGATTTTCTTTACCGTTTCGGTTTCTTCTTCGGACGAAGTTGGCTCTTCCTGATTTACCTCAATGATAAACCGGCCGGATTCCAGGAAATGTTTGATGTGATTTTTGATCTTATCCTGAATTTCTATCCACTCAATGCCCTCTTTTTTTGTAACCGTAACGAAGTTGCTCATGTAAAACACCCGGTCAACAAATGCATAATCAAAAAGTTCCTGGGCCAGGGGCGCATTGGCAGCGCTTTCGCGATTGGGGAAATCGAAACTCATACCATCAGGCACCAGCATTTCGTTCACCACAAATTTTAGTGAATTGGGGTTAGGGTTCGATTCGAGGTAAATGTGAATATGCTTTTGGGCGGTCATGGCTGGTATTTAGCAGGTTAAACAGTTACGGGCAAATTTAGTTCACCGCAGCCTCTTTTCGAAAGCCATCTTCTGTAGTTGCCACAATGCTCGCCACAACCGCATCGCCTGTGATGTTTACAATGGTGCGGCACATGTCCAAAGGACGGTCAATAGCAATTATCAGCGCAAGTCCTTCGGGGGATACGCCAATTGCTCCCAGTACGATAACCAGGGTAATCAGCCCGGCACTGGGTACGGCCGCTGCCCCGATAGAGGACAACGTTGCAGTAAGCACAATAATTAACTGGTCAACCATGGTTAAATCATGTCCGAACGCCTGGGCAATAAACACAGCCGATACGGCCTGGTGAATGCTGGTGCCGTCCATGTTAATGGTAGCACCAAGCGGAAGCACAAAGCTGGTTATTTCATCTTTGATGCCGAGGTTCTTTTCGGCACACTCCATGGTTACCGGCAGTGTAGCTGCACTTGAGCTGGTGGAGAAGGCCATAATCTGGGCCGGCAAAATTCCTTTCTGAAAAGTTTTGTATTTAATGTGTGTAAAAAGCCGCATAAACAACGGATAAACAACTGCCACCATCAGAGCTAAACTGAGCAGCACGGTAAAAGCGTAAACGCCCAGTGCGCTAAACAATTCAAGGGCTTGTTTCGGATTGTTACCGGCAACATCCACCATTAATGAAGCCAGCAAGGCCAATACGCCAATAGGTGCGTATTGCATTACCATGTCTACAATTTTTAATATTACTTCATTGGTGCCGTCAAAAAAACCTTTTACGGGTAAACCTTTTTGTTCGGGTGCCATAATCAGCGCAATGCCGAACAGGATGGCAAAGAAGATAACCTGAAGCATGTTGCGGTTTGAAGCGGCCGCACCGAAAATGTTATCGGGTACAATATCAACAATCACCTGCAGGGGCCCCGACTCTTTCAGTTTCTGCGCATCAGAAACTTTCAGGTTAGCATCCTGCGCATATTCGCCTGAAAGTTCAACCTGTTTTTCCTTCGACAGAAAGTTGCCAGGCTTGATGGTGTTCACTGTAAGTAAACCAATTGTGATGGCAAGAACAGTGGTAATGAGATACAGGCCCATGGTTTTGCCACCGATGCGGGAGAGTTTAGAAATATCTTTCAGGTTTGATATGCCGCTGATCAGCGAAACCAGGATAAGCGGGATAGCAATAAGCTTGAGCAGGTTGATGAAGATGGTTCCGAACGGCTTTACCCAGTCGGTGATAAACGGGCCCAGGTTAAAGAAGATGGCGATGGTGCCCAGCACAATACCCAGAAACATGCCGATAAAAATGCGGATGTGCAGCGGAAATTTTTTCATAAAGCAAAAACCCTATCCCCGCAATTTATGGGTTTGATTGGCCAAACAAGCTACCGGTCAACAGATTTATTTAGTACCTGAAATATCCGGTTTCAATTCGCCTTCAGCCCCGGCAATAACGGTGGCCACCGTGGAGTCTCCGGTGATGTTAACTACGGTGCGCAACATATCCAGGGGTCTGTCAACAGCCAGGATGAGGGCCAGGCCGGTGGGGTCAAGGCCTACGGCTTCCAATACAATAATCAGCATAATAATGCCAGCGCCAGGCACGGCCGCGGCACCAATGGAAGAGAGTACAGCCGTCATCAGGATGGTTAACTGCTGGCCCAGGGTTAAATCAAGCCCAAAGGCCTGCGCAATAAATACAGCCGACACGCCCTGGTGAATACTGGTACCATCCATGTTAATGGTGGCACCGAGCGGCAAAACAAAACTGGAAACTTCATCGGAGATGCCAAGCCGCTTTTCGGCACAATCGATGGTTACCGGCAAAGTGGCTGCACTCGAACTGGTGGAGAATGCAAGAACCTGGGCGGGAAAAATACCCCTGATAAACCGCAGGTACGGCATGTTGGTAAAAATTTTCAGGATGAGCGGATAGGTAATGAAAACCATCACTGCCAGGCCCAGTATTACATTCAGGCTATACACCCCCAGCGCCTTTATGAGTTGTAAATCAATATTCAGACTGGCGAGCAAGGCAAATACACCAACCGGTGCGAAACGCATAATCAGATCCACAATTTTCAGGATCACTTCATTGCTGCCCTCAAAAAAGGACTTTACCGGTTTGATCTTATCGGGCTTGGCCAGAATCATGGCGATACCAAACAGGATAGCGAAGAAGATAACCTGCAGCATGTTGGTGTTGTTCGATACCGCACCAAAAATGTTGTCAGGCACAATATCAACAAGTATCTGCAGCGGGCCTTCTTCTTTCAAATCATGCGCAGAGAAAATCCGGTTACCGATATCGGAGGCATACGCTTTACTGAGTTCTTCTCGTTTTTCTGGCGTTAAAAATTTTCCCGGTTGAATAATGTTAACCAACACCAGCCCGATGGTTACAGCGAGAACGGTTGTAGCCAGGTAAAGGCCTATGGTTCGGCCGCCAATGCGCGATAGTTTGGATACATCCGAAAGGTTGGAGATGCCGTCAATGAGGGAGAAGATGATGAGTGGGATGGCAATGAGTTTGAGGCAGTTGATAAAAATGGTTCCCCATGGCTTTATCCATAAGGCTGTAAATTCCGCAAGCCCCAGGCTCGTGGCACTCAGGCCCCAGATCATGCCCAGTGCCATGCCGATAAGAATTTTTCCGTAGAGGGGAAGTTTCGGAAACTTCATACCCTTAAAAATAAGAGTATTTGTCAAAGAAGCGGCACACAATCAAATGTAAACCTTACCAACTGCTGCTGGCACCGCCACCACCCGAGCTGCCTCCGCCCCAGCTTCCGCCACTGCTGCTGGAGGATGAACTGCTGCCGGAAGAGGAAGCAACCAGCATGGGAATGATGTACTTATCGATGTGGTGATGGCCGCAGTGCAGGCACGTGCGCTCCTCTTCACCGTAGCCGGCAGCGGTGTAGGTGGCGCTTTGAATGGTTCGCCTGGCACCAAAGTAATATGTTAAAAAGTTGCACTTCGGGCAATGGGTAAACTTTGTAGTGGCGTTTGGGTAACGCAGCGACTCAGTGGAGCCGCAGGCTGCGCACTGCCATACGTCATGATCAACCGTGCCTGCTTTTTCTTCGGCAATCTGGCCCGTGTGCATAAATTCATCTTCTTCTGCCTCCGATAATTTCCGCATGGTTGACTGGCATTTTTTGCAGATCAGCGGACGGTTCCGGTAATAATTTTTTTTCTTACGCCAGTTCAGGTAAATAAAAATCATCGGGATAAAGGCCACCACCAAAGCGCTTATCCAATACGATTTCTGCCGGTTAAGAAAATTGTAGGCATCCTGTTGGCCCAGTTCCTTCAATATAGATTCAGAAACCCGCATGGCCCTGAAATAGCGCTCAATAAAAAGAGTAACCATCAGGATGTAAAACCCCGCAATGAAAACAAAAAACGGAGGTTCAAGCACGGTGGTGATGATAACATATAAACCGGGCACCAACGCGTAATACAAAAACCACCGCTTCCACGACAGCCTAAACCGGTCGGTTGACCGTGATGAACTTTTAATCAACCTACTGATTACAACGATAATTAAAATGATTCCATAAATTCCGCCCAGAAAAAAGTACAGGCCGCCAATTCCGGCAACAGCATCATTTTGTGCCGTGATTTCTTCAATCGCTTCGGGTTGTTGCAAAATAGTTACAGTAGCTTCAATACCACGCAGCATGCCCGTGTTGTAATCGCCATTTTTAAAGTGGGGCACCATGTGTCGTTGCTGAATGCGCTTGCAGGTGGCATCGGTTAAAATGCCCTCAACACCATAGCCGGTATGAAAGCGGATGGTGCGCTGGTCGAGGATGAAGAGAATCAATAACCCGTTGTCGTTGCTGGCCTGCCCGATGCCCCAATGCCGAAATAACCGCTGGGCAAAATCAACATGCTCGTCACTGCCAATGGAAGGAAGCATGACTACGGCTACCTGGGCGGTTGCACTTTTTTCCAGGTTGGTAAGCAGTTGGTTAATGCGTGCAACCGTGGTGTCATGGAGGATACGAGCCGGATCGCTCACGTAGCTGTTGTTAACCAGTTTGGTGTTGGGTACGGTTTCAACAGTATAGGTTTGGGCATAACCGGCAATGGCAAGTGCGGCTACAACGCAAAGCGTAACTATTTTTTTCATTTAGATTTTTGAAAGTTTTGAAAGGAGCAGGAAATCGGCCAGTACCAACGCGGCCATGGCTTCAACTATCGGTACGGCACGGGGCACTACGCATGGATCGTGCCGGCCTTTACCGGAAACTGTAACCTCATTTCCTTCCGAATCTACGGATTGCTGATCCTGCATGATGGTGGCTACCGGTTTAAACGCCACGTTAAAGTAAATATCTTCGCCATTGCTGATGCCCCCCTGGATGCCGCCCGAGTGGTTGGTTTTCGTTCGGATGGTTCCTTTGTCATTCACAAATTCATCGTTGTGCTGTGAGCCGCGAAGGGTTACTCCGTCAAATCCGCTGCCATATTCAAAACCTTTCACGGCATTAATGCTTAGCATAGCCTTGCCCAGTTGCGCATGCAGTTTATCGAACACCGGTTCGCCCAATCCTACCGGAGTGTTTTTAATTACACAGGTAACAATGCCACCAATTGTATCACGGTCAAGCCGCACCCGGTCAATGAGGGCAATCATGTTTTCGGCTGTAGCCGGATCGGGACAGCGCACAATATTGCTTTCGGTATCCGATAAATCAAGTTGGGTGTAAGGGGGCGCTTTTATTTCGCCAACCTGCGAAACATAAGCCTGTATTTCGATGCCGGCTTTGTTGAGCAACAGTTTAGCGATGGCCCCGGCAGCAACCCGTGCTGCTGTTTCGCGGGCCGAGCTGCGTCCACCGCCCCGGTAATCGCGCAGGCCGTATTTGGTTTGGTAGGTGTAGTCGGCATGCGAGGGGCGAAAAGTTTTTTCCAGGTGGCTGTAGTCTTTGCTGCGCTGATCGGTATTTTCGATTAGCAGGGTGATCGGTGCACCTGTTGATTTTCCTTCAAATACTCCTGATAGGATTTGAAATGAATCGTCCTCCTTTCGTTGTGTTGTGATTTTTGATTGCCCCGGCTTTCTCCGGTTAAGTTCGGATTGAATGAAATCCTCATCAATCCCCAATCCGGCCGGGCAGCCGTCAATTACCACACCAATGGCGGGGCCGTGCGATTCGCCAAACGTGGTGATGCGGAAGAGCGTACCGAAAGAATTCATCTGAAGTTCAAGGTTGGAGGTTCAAGGTTTTAAGTTAGCGATTCAAAATTCAATATTGAACCCTGAACCTTGAACCTGAAATTACTTCCGGAAGACAAGATAAGCCGAACCGGACATGATTACCAAAATAAAGGCATTAATTACCCATTTCATCCCATCGGGCTCCGCAGCGTTTTTCAGTGCATTATCGGCCGTGTTTATTTTATCATAGAAAGATCCGTCATCTACCGACTCAATGGCTTCATTTTTAAGGCTCTCACCTTCAACGTGCACGGTTGTTTCAGCAATAAGGGTGTCGTATGATTTTTTAGCAGGGTTAAAGAATACCCACCGGAAATAATCACCCAGGTTATAGTGGCCCGGTTCTTTTGGGATAATAAAATACGTAAACGACTTGGATCCGGTTACGCGGTTGCCGTTGCGGCTGATGCTTTGCCGTACATTGGGTTCATAAAAATCGAAGTAACTGTTTGATTCGGCATCCGGCTTATTAATCCCCGAAATGTTGCCCTCGCCATATATGTTAAATTCGTATGAAATGCTTTTACCGGTTTGTGGACTTGTGTTGCTTATCTTTTCGTCAAGATGGTAATCGCCCACCGCAACGCGGTCGCGCAACGGGTGTGGGGGCAGTTCTATTACGGTAACAGTTTTGGGTTTGCTGTAAAAGGTTTTAAAATCTTCCTGCCGGTTTTGGCCAAAAAAGGAAGGGTTCTTGGCTACTTTGTATTTAATCATTTCAAGCGGTACACTCGGGAAGTGAAAAGGCTCGGTGTTTAATGGAAAATACGTAGCCTGGTAAATTTTATATTGTGTATAGCCTTTGCCGTTCAGTTCAACCCGGGTGCCTTCAATGTTTTCGATGGAGAAATTTTCTTCCCAGCAGTTTTGTGGTTTTATCTTTTTAACAATTTCAGAAACCTGCTTGCTGATTTGGTACCAGTACAAGGGCGCCTGGTTCGATTCAGCAACATAAAAAGCGAGTGTGGTATTAAAACCTTCGCCCACGTACACCTCATCTTTGTTGGTAGTGAGTGCAAAAAAGGCGTCTTCTTTTATGTCAATGAATTCGGTGGGCGGATTGCCCATAAAATCGTCACGTTCAAAAAAACTTCTGAACGGATCGCGTTGCTGCTGTACCGGGGGTCCTACTTTTACCCGCTTGCCCGGTGAAGATAGTACCTGGTCGTTTACGGTCATCTTAAAAGGCGGAACAACCACCACACCCTGTTTCAGCGGGGCGTAGGTCATGATAACGCTTTGCGATGAGGAAACCTGACCGTTTACAATGTTGGTTTGTGAGGAGGTGGACTGCCCGCGCTTGCGAAAGCCGGCAATTTCAGGGAAGTTATCAAAATTCTTCAATCGGTCGTTTTGTACGGTAACCGTGATGGTCCAGGTTTGATTTTCGCCAATTTCGTCAGGTCCCAGCACAATCTGGATGTTCTGTGCCCGGCCAGTCAGGGCCGGCATGGTAAGTAGAACCACGCCTGTTAAAAAAAATCGCCTAAACATCAATCTCTGTACCAGATTTGTCGTTACAAAACTAAAAATGTTCTTTCAGTTCAATTAGTAGGGTGTTAAATTTAACTGTTTCAAGAACGCAGCAATTTTTTAAAATAACCAACCTGTTAAAAACTGCTGACATGCTGAATTACTTCAAGTCCATCCTCACCAAGGTGAGTTTTGATGCCCGGCTCTTTGAGAAAGAGTTGCGCAAGGCCCTGAAAGTTTTAATCCGCGAAGAAGTGCAGGAACTCAAACAGTGGTGTTATGCCCGGTTTGGGAATCAACACGAAGCCATCCTTAACCGGTGCTTCGTGGTAGCGTAAAACAGAATGTTTAACCCGGGTCCCGCTAAAGAGCGGGACCTTTTATTTTTATATCCGGTGAAACAAATACCCCGTGAAGCTGTACTCTGGCTGGTGGCATTACTGGTCTTGGCTTTGACCGATCCATGTGTCGCGGGGCATTTCACACTTTGCCCGTTGGCCCAGGCAGGTGCTACGTTTTGTCCGGGTTGCGGGCTGGGTCGTTCAATAACATTATTGTTTCATGGTGATTTTGCAGCATCCTGGAACATACATCCGTTGGGAATTTTTGCGGTAATTGTCTTATCTTATCGGATTGTTTCACTTTTCTTAAACGCCCTTAAACCCTATGGCAAAAGTAACTGATGTATTACCTGAATTAGCCGGTGAAGAAATGGTATACGTTCAGAATCTGATGAAAGACTGGACGGACGATAAAGCCCGCAACTTTGCCAATGTGTACCGCACCCGCAGGCGCGACCCGCAAATGATTCTGATTCTTACAATCATCGGGTTTTTGGGTGTAGCCGGTGTTCAGCGTTTTATTACCGATCAGATAGGGATGGGGCTTCTGTATTTTTTTACGGCAGGTCTGTGTTTCATCGGAACCATCATCGATTTGGTAAACTATCAGAAGCTGGCTTTTGAATACAATCAGAAAAAGGCTAACGAAGTAGCTGCAATTATTTAGAAGCTATCTTTAAAGTCAGGGGTCAGTAAATTGTAACACTCTGTGTTCTTTGTGTGTACTTAGTGGCCTTTGCGGTTATGTTAATTTTTAAATGGCTTTTAGCTACGACTCTATTGTTCAAAAAAACAAACCGAACCACCCACCCAGGTTTTGTTCTTGTTAAACTTCACACCAATCATTTCGCCCCGGCTTAACCGGGCCAGGTTGGTAACCGGTGTTGGCCGCGGTTTCCCCGGCTCCCAAATGTAGAGCAGCCGTATTTCTGTTTTCACAAGGCCATCGGGTGCCTGAATAACAGGCTCATAGACCACTTTTCGCTGGAGCATATAGTTATGACGATCATGTTCCGGTATGGCCTCCAGGTCTGCTTGCGTAACATGAAAGATGATGCCGCTGCCTGAAAAGGAGAACAGGGGCTTCAGTACGTAATTTTCAAGGTCTTCAGGGAAAGTGTTGTAGCTATTAAGAAAACGACATTCAGGAATAAACTCGCTTTTAATAAAAGGCATCGTGAATTTACTAATCCGGAAAAACCAGTTAGGATGTCCGGCCCATTCCACCTCCGCTTCTTCGGTAAGGTTAAACTGTAAAGTCAAATCCTTACGGGCAATCAGTTCATCGAAGATAACGCGGTTGTAAATTCGTTTTATCTGTATTTCTTGGTCGTTTTTTTTATAAAAGAGTTTGGAGCCGGTGCGCTTAATATCACCAATGTGTACGGGTTCTATGCCGGTTACGTGTTTAGTGATAACAAAATCAATAGCGGTATTTTGTTGCAGTGGATCAATTTCAAGCAGAATGACCTCATTCGGATCATGACCGTTCAGTAAAACGGATGTTAAAAGTGATCGGTATTCTTCCGGGCTTAATCTGAAATGCGATTGAACATTATCGGGTACCGGAAAATGCTTGCGGTATTGTTCCGAAAGAAAATCCTGCCAGAGGAACAGCGAAGGAAATCCCTGCATTTCTATCAGGCGGGGCTGTAATTGCCCGTCCTCATCCTTTACAAGGGCAAAGTCGAGCGCCAGAAAAAGTGTGTGACTGTCTTCATTAGGAACCCGAAGATTTTCCGGAATTGCACGTTCGGTCAAACTCTTAAAGTCTGGTCTGATAATGAAGTCAACAATGCTTTCGGCCGCCTGCACCAGTTTTTGCTTAAGTACCCGGTCAACAAAAACGGGTGTTTCTGCTACCCTGAATTTAATCGGGAAGTTAAAATGCCGATCGAGGGACTCAATGAAGCGATTGTACTTCTCCTCTGAAAAAAAGGCATTGTATCGTTCGCGGGCAGTTTTAATCATAACACGGTCAGTCGTGTTGCAGCTGCCTGGCGAAGAAACGCAGGGATTATGGTTTTATAAGTTCGCTTGATTTTATCGGGATCGTTGAGGTACTTAAGCATCTCTACGTATTTCTTTTCGCCATGCCGTTCGATAATTCCTTTTTTCTTGTCTTCGCGCAGCAGGTATTTAAACATGCCGTCATAGTCAGCTTCCGGATGAAACTGCATACCCACGATGGCATCGTCAAACCGGATGCCCATCACGGCCCGCTCCAGGTCAACATGGGGCCGTTCTTTTTCAATGCATAATACATGTGCACCGGTGGCCAGCATGCGGGCACTGGGCTCGGTAACCTGGTAAAATCGCGAATCCACAGCATAAAACGGATCGTCCAGGTTTTTAAAAAGCGGTTCGTGCCGGGCCTCTTTGGTTTTATGTATTGGAAAAATGCCGAAAGCCTCGCTGCGTCTTTTGCTTACCTTACCATATTTATAGTGCCTGCAGTAAATCTGGAAGGAGTGGCAGATGAGAAAAACAAATTTCTTTTGTTGCGGGTGCTGCCTGTTGTGTTCCCGGATGGCATCCATCAGCCCGAAATAATCAGCTTCCCATTCAGAGCCTTCGCTGGCCAGCGGGCTGCCCGGGCCGCCCGATGAAATGTAGATATCGAATTCGGGTGAAGCGATTTGATTTTTCAGGCGCACATCAAACACTTCGTATTCAACCGGCAATGATGATTCGGCCTTAAATTGCTCAACCAGTTGCACAATGCAGCGCATTCCTTCGTTTTCTTCACCCTCGTATAAATCCAATATGGCAATGCGGATGGTGTTCATAATCCTTCTATGGTTTGTTCGGTAATGTAATCAACAACTTTTTCCAGGCTGCCGGTTTGCTGAAACACGGCCAGTTGCCGGTCGGCCCCGGTACCTTGTTTCAGCATGGTGTAAACATAATTAATTGCCTGGCGGCTTCCCAGTTCGTCCACCACATCATCTACAAATTCAAGCAACTCGTTAATCAGTGCGCGGGTTTCCACTTCTTCCTGCTTGCCAAAGTCAATCAGCTTGCCATCAATACCATACCGACTTGCGCGCCACTTGTTCTCGTTAATAAGCGCGCGGTTGTACACAATGAAACTCATGTTTTGCTTGCGCAGCTTATACAGTTTTACCACCAGTGCCTGGAATAAGGCTGTTATGGCGATGGTTTCTTCTACCTTCATTGGAACATCGCATATCCGAAATTCAATCGTATTGAAGAAAGGATGTACTCGGATATCCCACCAGATTTTCTTGGCGTTGTCTATACAGCCGGTTTTAATAAGCAGGTTTACATAGTTTTTGAAGTCGTCCCAATCGTTGAAATAGTCGGGTAAGCCGGTGCGCGGAAATTTATCGAACACTTTGGTGCGGAAGGATTTAAAGCCGGTGTTTCGGCCCTCCCAAAACGGGCTGTTGCACGACAGCGCATACACATGGGGCAGGAAATAGCGGATGGTATTCACAATGTGAATGGCCATGTTTTTATCCGAAATGCCCACGTGTACATGCAAACCGAAGATGAGGTTTGAACGGGCCGCCTCCTGCATTTCATTTACAATTTCATCGTAGCGCGGGTTGGGCGTAATGAGTTGCTTTGACCAATGTGAAAACGGATGAGTACCCGAAGCACCAATGCGCAGGTTCATGGAACGGGCAATATCGCTAACCAGTTTGCGCAGTTTGCTGATGTCGTTGCGGGCTTCTTCAATGGTGCGGCAAATGCCGGTACCTACTTCAACTACAGCCTGGTGCATTTCGGCTTTTACATGGTCTTTTAGCACCTGTTGGGCGGCCTCAACAATTTTCTGGTCGTGCGAGGTGAGTTCCCGGCTCACCGGGTCAACCACCATGTACTCTTCTTCAACGCCTAATGTAAATTTTTCCATAGACCTCACCCCCCCGGCCCCTCTCCAGCGGAGAGGGGAGAAAAATTATTTAGATTTTGTTTTTGATTTTGACGCAGCCCTGGAATTTCCTTTAAGAAAAGCCGCTACCGAATCGGACACAAACGTACCCCAGCTAAGATTATCCTTACCGGGTTTTTGTAGCCGGGCCCGTTCGATAGCCATTTTCGCGGCATGTTCAACTACCCACTCAAAATTTTCCTGGCCAACGGAGTTGACATCGGCATCGGGGGCGGGGTTGCAAAAATCAATAGCGTAGGGTACGCCTCCGCGCACAGCCATCTCTACGGTGTTAAAATCATAGCCGAGCGCGTGGTTTAATTGTAAAACATAGTCATGCACTTTCTTAACCATTTTTTCCGATGCCGGGCTACTATTTACCACGTAGCGCAAATGATGGGGGTTTCTCGGCTCATACTGCATTACACGCACATACTTTCGGCCGAGGCAGTAGCAGCGGAAGTACTCTTCAAAAATAATTTCTTCCTGCAGCATCATTACCAATTGGCCGGTTTCTTTGTAGGCCCTGAAGAAGTCATCCATGTTGTTGAGCTTGTATACGCTCTTCCAGCCGCCACCGGCATGGGGCTTCATGTAAGCCGGCCAGCCGATGTACTCAAAGATCTTTTCCCACGAGAGTGGAAACTTCAGGTTGCTGAACGAGGAGTCGGTAGTGTCGGTTGGTTTATCGTGCGAGGGAAGGATAACTGTTTTCGGTACGGGCACCCCGATTTTTACAGCCAGTGCGTTGTTAAAGAATTTTTCATCGGCACTCCACCAAAACGGGTTGTTGATTACGGCTGTTCCGGAGATGGCGGCATTTTTCAGGTAGGCCCGGTAAAAGGGAACATCCTGCGAAATGCGGTCGATAATCACGGCATAATCTGTCGGTTCGCCTTGCTGAACTTTATCGATCAATACCGGTTCGGCCTTAACGTCTTTCAGGCCGGCTTTATTTACGCGCTCAACGAATGCTTCGGGGAAAGAGCGTTCCATGCCAAACAGGATTCCGATTTTTTTCATAGGTTTTATTTTATCAGTGAGAGGTAATGCGGGAACATTTCGCGCCACGCGGGCCAGTCGTGCGGGCGTTCGGGGCGCACATCCAGCCAGTGGCTGATGCCTTTGTTTTTCAGGATGACTGCCATTTTTTCGTTGGCTTCCCAGCACATGTCGTGGGTGCCGGTGCCGAGTACTACAAACATGTCGCTGAAGAACGGGTTTTGTGCACCAGGCAGAAAATCGGGCGGGTTATTGAAGTACACGTTGTCATCGTAATAACCGTCAAGCTGGCTTTTTATGTCGAAGGCTGCACCCATGTTGAATACATACTTCACTACTTCGGGGTGGCGAAACGCAAAATTGGTGGCATGGTAACCGCCAAAACTGCAACCGGCCGTGGCAATGCGTTGTAAACCGGTTTCCTGTTGCATAAGGGGCACCAGTTCGTGCAATAAAAACTGATCGTACCAGATATGATTCTTTACCCGATCGGCCGGATGAATGTTTTTGTTGTACCAGCTCATTGAATCAATCCCATCCGGACAATAGATTTTCACAAGGCCTTCATCCAGGAACCAGGCAACGCTATCGATGAGTTTAAAATCTTTGTTTTCGTAATAGCTGCCCATGGACGTTGGGAACAGCATTACCGGGTATCCGCGTGTGCCAAACGCGAGGGTGCCGATTTCGCGGCCCAGGTTGGGGCTGTACCATTTATGAAAATGTTCGTGGGGCATGGCAGCGGCTGTGGAGGGTTTTGATAAAATTCTATTTTTGCTGCCTTAAAATAAGCAATTCAACTCAATATCGGTTTTGGACACCCCGCAATTGTACCATCTTGAACAATTAACTGATGTCCATTCTAAATTACTGGGGCGCGATACGATTGTGGATATCTATGTTCCGCAAGCGTTTGAAAAGGCGAATACGCCATATCCTTTGCTGATTCTCAATGACGGCCAGGATGGTAAAGCTATTGAACTGAAGGAATGCCTTGAAGATTTGAGTAAGTCAAATTCTATCCGTGAAATAATCGTGGTGGCTGTGCATGCCGGAGATCGCCTGCAGGAATACGGGGTTGCAGCACAAAAAGATTATAAGGGCCGCGGTTCCAAAGCAAAAGAATATACACGGTTTATCATGACAGAACTGGTACCCTATATTCATTACCGGTATCCTGTTTCGGAAAGTAAGACCAATCACGCTATTGCCGGATTTTCAATGGGTGGCCTGTCGGCCGTTGATATTGCCTGGAATAATGCCGACTATTTTGGAAAGGCAGGGGCCTTCAGCGGATCATTCTGGTGGCGCAAGCGCGATACTAAAAGCATGTTTTATACCGATAAACGGGACAGGCTGATGCATTTGCAGATTCGAAGAGGAAAGTTTAAGCCCGGATTAAAGTTCTGGTTTCAGACGGGCACTCTTGATGAGTTTAGTGACCGCAATGAAAATGGAACGATTGATTCTATTGACGATACACTGGATCTGATTGCCGAATTAACAAAAAAAGGATATCGTCCGTTTCAGGATATTCAGTATTACGAAATAGAAGGGGGCAAGCATAATCTCGAAACCTGGAGGCAGGCCTTGCCTGAGTTTTTAAAGTGGGCGTTTGGACGATAATGTGCCGATGTGGTAATGTGCTGATATGCCGATGAGTTGATGTGCTGATATGCCGATGAGTTGATGTGCTGATATGCCGATGAGTTGATGTGTTGATGTGCCGATGCGTTGATGTGCCGATGTGTTAATGTGATGATGTGGAAACGAATCGGATGTTGCGCTTTAAGCCTTTGAAGCCTGTTCGTTTAACGGCCGATTTTTTGAACAGTTTTTGAAACACTTCTTCGGTTAGCTCCAGCCAATCGGAGTTATCCATGCCGCCTGCTTGCGGATGCGGGTTGAAGCGCGGTTCGCGGTGCGGCTGTGCAAAGCGGTTCCATGGGCACACCTCCTGGCAGATGTCGCACCCGAAAATCCAGTTTCCGAATTTGCCTTTTACTTCGGCCGGGATTTCTTCTTTTAATTCGATGGTGAAATACGATATGCATTTGCTGCCGTCCACCACATACGGCTGGGGGATAGCCTCTGTAGGGCAGGCATCCATACAGGCCGTACAGGTGCCGCAGTAATCTTTTATGGGGCCATCGTATTCCAGTTCAAGGTCAACAATCAGTTCGGCCAGGAAAAAGAAACTACCCATGGACCGGTTTAGCAAGAGTGAATTTTTTCCGATCCACCCGATGCCCGAACGTTTTGCCCAGGCCCGTTCAAGTACCGGAGCTGAGTCAACAAAAGCGCGGCCGTTTATAGGGCCCAGTTTTTCCTGCAACCGGAATAAAAATTCTTTCAGCTTGTCTTTAATCACGAAGTGATAATCTTCGCCATAGGCATACCGTGCAATTTTCAGGTTCTGCTTAGCTGTGAGGTCTTTTTCGGGAAAGTAATTGTAGATAAGGCTGATTACTGATTTTGCTCCCGGAACAAGTTTGGTCGGGTCGAGGCGCTTTTCAAAGTGGTTGGCCATATAAGCCATTTTGCCGTGGTAGTTGCGCTTCAGCCACTCTTCCAGTTTGGGAGCCTCGTCTTCAAGGAATTCGGCTTTGGAAATACCGCAATAACTGAAGCCCAGTTGGGAAGCAGTTTGTTTGATGAAGTTTGTGGCGTTGATTTTCATTTTCCCTCTCCCCGTCCTTCGGACACCCCTCTCCCGGGGAGAAGGGCAGGGGTTAAAGTTTTCAATCAAACAATCCCGGTCCTTTGCCTCGGGGTTGAATAATTTTCAGGTGTTTATACGCGCGTTCGGTAACTTCTCTTCCGCGTGATGTTCGTTTGATGTAGCCCTCCTGAATCAAAAAGGGTTCGTACACTTCTTCAATGGTTTCGCCCTCCTCGCCCACCGCAGTTGCAATGGTAGAAATACCCACCGGCCCGCCTTTAAATTTTTCGATGATGGTGAGCAGTATGCGGTTATCCATTTCATCCAATCCGTTTTCATCCACGTCCAATGCCTTTAAAGCCAACTGGGCAATACTAAGTGTAATGGTGCCATCGCCTTTAATCTGGGCGAAGTCGCGGGTTCTGCGCAGCAGGTTGTTGGCAATGCGCGGTGTGCCGCGGCTTCTGCGGGCAATCTCAAAGGCAGCCTCCTTTTCAATAGGCGCATTGAGAATACCGGCTGAACGGTGAATGATTTTGGTGAGCAGCGATGAATCATAATACTCCAGCCGCGAGTTGATGCCAAACCGGGCGCGTAAGGGCGAGGTAAGCAGCCCTGCACGCGTGGTGGCACCGATTAATGTAAAAGGGTTGAGCCCAATTTGTATAGACCGTGCACTCGGACCGGAGTCGAGCATGATGTCGATTTTAAAATCCTCCATGGCCGAATAGAGGTACTCTTCCACCACCGGGTTTAGGCGGTGGATTTCATCAATAAACAGCACATCGTTAGGCTCCAGGTTAGTAAGCAACCCGGCAAGGTCGCCCGGTTTATCGAGCACAGGGCCTGACGTGATTTTAATGTTTGAGCCTAATTCGTTGGCGATGATATAGGAAAGCGTGGTCTTACCGAGTCCGGGGGGGCCGTGCAACAATACGTGGTCGAGCGAATCACCCCGTTGTTTGGCAGCCTGCACAAACACGCGAATGTTCTCAACAGTTTTGTGCTGGCCGGTAAAATCAGCAAAGGTGAGCGGGCGCAGGGCCTTCTCCATTTCCTTATCAGCCGCTGTTAATGATTCGCTGTCGCCCTTCAGGTAGTCTTCACGCATAGTGTAAGTTTTACAAAAGTACGTATTTCATGAACTTCCTTAATAAGCAACATTGTTGCATTAGCTGAATTGGGCTAACTTGCTGCCCGCTTATGAGCAATCGCACCAAAAACATTCTTTACACGGTTATCCTTCTGATAAGTGTATTTATTGTTTACCAGTACCGGAATCGATCACAAAACCCGGTTTTCATTGAAGGAAAAACCATGGGCACTACCTATCACATTACTTATTTTGATGGCGAACGGAGAGACTTTAAACAACAGGTTGATTCGATTCTTAACCAGGTCAACCAGGCTATCAATACCTATTTGCCGCAGGCTGAAGTAACGCGCTTTAATAATGGTAGCGGGGCTGTAAAGTTTCAATTGCCTTATTTGCGTCAGTTACTTGAACGTTCAAAGGAAATTGTAAGCGCTTCTTCCGGAGCGTTCGATCCGACCGTAATGCCGTTGGTAAATGCATGGGGATTCGGGCCGGCAGAACCGCTTAATCCCGATAACCTGGAGATTGACTCCATCCGTGAGTTTATCGGTTTTGAAAAAGTTGGCTTCAATGCCGACAGCGTGTGGAAAACCGATGCCCGCACCCAGCTTGATTTTGGCGGCATCGGCCAGGGTTACGGAGCCGATGTGGTGGCCGAATTTTTGAAAAGCAAAGGCATTACCGATATGCTGGTGGAAATAGGAGGTGAGGGTATGGCCCTGGGTAAGAACCGGAAAACCGGCCGGCCGTGGGAAATCGGTATACTCGATCCGAATTCTACCCGTGAAAATCAGTTTTTTAAAGCCTATGTCGGGCTCGAAAACAAATCATTCACTACGTCCGGAAATTATTTTAACTACCGCGAAATTGACGGCAAGAAATTTTCGCATACCATCGACCCGCAATCGGGTTACCCGGTAAACAATCCGCTGCTGAGTGTATCTGTTTTTTCGGCCGATGCCACCTCGGCCGATGGCTGGGCAACTGCCCTTATGGTGATGGGTGTTGAAAAGGCGAAACAAGTACTTGAGCAGCAACCTGACCTTGATGCCGTGTTGATGTACTCCGGTGAAGAGGGAAAGACAGAAGTATTCATTACTCCAGGAATAAAAGATCAGGTAACGTTAAAAAAGTAAGCATGGCACTGAAACTTTCTGTTCTTTTTTTCACGCCCCTGCTTGCCGGCTTACTGATTTATTCCTTACCCGAAGGCCGTAACCGAAACTATCGGTTACTGTTGGTTTTTGCAGGTTCGTATTTGTTCGGCATTACGGTGGTGCACATCCTGCCTGAACTTTACCGGAACAATGGTGAAGTGGAATTGATAGGCCTATTTGTGCTGGCCGGTTTTTTTCTGCAGCAACTACTGGAGTACTTTACTTCAGGGGTTGAGCACGGTCATATTCATACGCATGATCATGCGCACACCCATGCGCATTATCATCAACAGGTTTCTGCAATTGTGCTGTTGCTGGCGTTGTGTGTGCATGCTTTTTTAGAAGGCGCCATGCTGGCGCAACCGGCAGCCATGGGGTTTAATTACGATGTAAATGCCATCCTGCTGGGCATTGCCTTACACCGCGCCCCGGCAGCTTTTGCCCTGATGACGGTGCTCTCGTTTCAACTTCATTCTAAATCCAAGGCACTGCCTTATTTGATGGTTTTTTCCGTTGCTGCACCCGTGGGCTTGCTGATAAGCACGTACCTGACGGAAGCAGAAGTGCTCACTACCTCCGGCCTTACTTTTCTGTATGCACTGGTGAGCGGCAACTTTCTGCACATTTCAACTACCATTGTTTTTGAAAGCAGCCCCGAGCATCATTTTAATGCGCGCAAACTGGCCGTGGCCATTATTGGTGCCCTGGCTGCTGTAACGGTTGAATACATACTCTGATAAAATGAAAATGGAAAGTCGTAAACAAAAGGTGGCTTCTTTTTCCAGCTTCCTCGTACGCCTGGGGCGTTACTTTCTCTTTGCACTCGCCCTTATTTTCTTTTCGGTTGCCATAGGTACCATAGGTTATCATTCTATAGCGGATCTTCAATGGGTAGACAGTTTCCATATGGCGTGCATGATACTAACCGGCATGGGCCCTGTTGCCGACATGCCGACTGATGAGGCTAAACTGTTTTCATCATTTTATGCGCTTTACAGCGGAGTTGCATTTCTGAGCATCACCGCTGTTTTCTTTGCACCCATTATACACCGGCTGCTTCACATCCTTCATGTTGATAATGGCGGAGAAACCAAATAACCGCTATTTTCAAACCATGAAAATTGTTCAATCATTTCAGGATTATTCAAACCAGTACAAACAAAGCGTTGAAAATCCAGAGGCCTTCTGGGCTGAAGTTGCGAGTGATTTTTCATGGCGAAAAAAATGGGATACAGTTTTACAATGGGATTTTCATAAGCCCGAAGTAAAATGGTTTATAAACGGTAAACTGAATATCACCGAAAATTGCCTTGACCGGCATTTACCGCAACGTGCTAACCAAACGGCCCTCATCTGGGAGCCCAACCATCCGCAGGATGAATCAAAATACATTACCTACAAGGAGTTGTTGGAAAATGTTTGCCGGGTAGGCAATATGCTCAAGGCGCATGGCGTACAGAAAGGCGACCGCGTTTGCATTTACATGCCGATGATCCCGGAAACGGCCTATGCCATGCTGGCCTGCGCACGAATCGGAGCGGTGCACTCGGTGGTGTTTGCCGGCTTTTCAGCCGGTTCACTCATCGACCGCATTAATGATGCAGGATGCAAAATGGTTTTGACGGCCGATGGCGCCTATCGCGGAGATAAAACCATTAACCTGAAAGGCATAGTTGATGAAGCGCTTGAAAAATGCCCGACTGTTGAAAAGGTAATTGTGGCTGAACGAATTAATTCGAAACCAAAACTTAAAGCCGGCCGCGATTTTTGGTGGAGTGAAGAAATCAGCAAAGCAGGCGCTAACTGTCCGGCTGTTGAAACCGATGCCGAAGATCTGTTATTTATACTTTACACCTCCGGCTCCACGGGTAAACCAAAAGGAATGGTGCATACCTGCGGAGGTTACATGGTGTACACCAATTATACATTCCGCACCGCGTTTCAATATCAGGACGGTCAGGTGTACTGGTGTACTGCCGATGTGGGCTGGATAACCGGGCACTCGTATATTATTTACGGACCGCTTTCGGCAGGAGCAACCACACTGATGTTCGAAGGCATTCCTTCCTGGCCCGACTGGGGCCGCTTCTGGCACGTGGTTGAAAAGCACCGGGTAAACATTTTTTATACGGCACCAACCGCCATTCGTTCGCTCGAAAAAGCACCGCTCAGTTTTGTTAAACAGCACGATCTGCATTCCCTGAAAATTCTTGGCACCGTGGGCGAGCCCATCAACGAAGAAGCCTGGCACTGGTACCATGAGCAAATCGGGCAAAAGCGCTGCCCGGTGGTTGATACCTGGTGGCAAACCGAAACAGGCGGATTTATGATTTCGCCCATTGCCAACATTACCAAACTTAAACCGGCTTTTGCTACACTGCCCCTGCCGGGCGTGCAACCTGCCGTGATGGATGAACAAGGTAACGAACTGGCAACGAATGAAGTGGAAGGCCGCCTGGCTATAAAATTTCCCTGGCCTGCTATGGCGCGCACCATTTATGGCGACCACCAGCGGTTTAAGGATACCTACTTTTCAACATTTCCCGGAAAATATTTTACGGGTGATGGTTGCAGGCGCGACAGCGAGGGGTACTATCGCATTACCGGAAGGGTGGATGATATCATTATTGTTTCAGGTCATAACCTGGGTACTGCCGAAATAGAAAGCGCCATTGATGAACATCCGGCCGTGTGCGAATCGGCTGTGGTGGGCTATCCCCACGATATAAAAGGGCAGGGCATTTATGCTTTTGTAATCTGTTACGATAAACCGCATGAGGAAGAAAACCTGCGCAACGAAATTCGGGAGATTGTTTCAAAGATTATTGGCCCCATTGCTAAGCCCGACAAGATTCAGTTTGTGAGCGGGCTACCAAAAACGCGATCGGGCAAAATAATGCGGAGGATTTTGCGTAAAGTTGCCGAAGGTGATACCACCAACCTGGGCGATGTGACTACGTTGCTTGATCCGGGTGTGGTCGAAGAGATTAAAAACGGAGTTTTGTAAAAATTAATAACATGGAAATATCAGGAACAGTAGTAAGCCTGTTGCCGCTTCAAACCGGCCAGGGCAAAAACGGAACATGGAGGAAACAGGAATTTATTCTGGAAACACCGGGTCAATACCCGAAAAAAGTGCTTATGCATTTGTGGGGCGATAAGGTTGATGAAATAAAAATTTCTACAGGCGATAAAATTACCGCATCTGTTAATATCGAAAGCCGTGAATACAATGGACGGTGGTATACCGATGTGCGGGCCTGGAAAGTGGTAATACAAAACCAGGGCACACCATCCAGTTCCAATTCCTCAGTCGATGATCGGTTTGTCGCGGATGCAGGTGCTACTGATGATTTGCCGTTTTAAGTGTTCTTTTTTAATTGCGCATTCCCCGGGCTGACAGAAGTCATTCATTTATAATAAATGTTCTTTTATTTTTTTGACGAATCCGTTCACTGTAATAAGCCTTATGAGTAAAAAATTTGATCCGGCCCAGGAAATTCAGAACCTCCAGTTCTTCGGAGAGTTCGGTGGAGTTAATCCGTCTATTGAGGATTCTTCGACCTATACCTTTCTTCAGGCCAAGAAAATGAGTGAGCTTTTTGAAAAGGAGATTGAAGGATGCTATCTCTACTCACGCCACATGAACCCGACCAACCGGTACCTGTCGCAGGCACTGGCCAGGATGGAGGGTACCGAATCGGCTTTGGTTACTGCTTCGGGCATGTCGGCTATCACGTGTACGCTGCTTCAGTTGTGCAGTGCCGGTGATGAGGTTATTTCCAGCCGCATGATTTATGGTGGCACATACGCCTTTTTAAAAAATGTAGCTCCCCGGTTTGGCATTGCCACCACCTTTATTGATATGCGCAACCCGGCCTTGATTGAAAAGGCAATTACGCCAAACACGCGGGTTGTTTACTGCGAAACGGTTAGTAATCCATTATTAGAAGTTACAGATTTGAAAACTGTTTCTGCCATCTGTAAAAAGCATAAGCTGAAACTGGTTGTTGACAATACGTTTACACCGCTTATCGTAAGCCCTGCGCAATTCGGAGCCGATGTGATAATTCACAGCCTTACTAAATTTATCAACGGCACCAGCGATACAGTTGCCGGGGCCATTTGCGGCAGCCATGAATTTACGCATCAGTTAACTGATGTCAATTCCGGGGCGCTGATGTTGCTGGGACCGGTGATGGATAGTTTGCGTGCGGCATCGGTCCTTAAAAATCTTCACAGTTTACCTGTGCGTATGATGAAGCACAGTGAAAATGCACTCTACCTTGCCGACAAGTTAAGCAGGTCGGGTATCCGTGTCATTTATCCCGGTCTTGAAAGTCATCCGCAACACCAGCTTCTGAAAAGTATGCGTCATGCTGAATTTGGTAATGGCGGTATGCTTGTAATGGATATGGGAACAACCGAAAAGGCATTTACTCTGATGGAGGAAATGCAACGCCAGAATGTGGGCTATCTGGCGGTAAGTTTGGGTTTCTATAAAACCCTGTTCAGTTCACCCGGAGGAAGCACCTCATCGGAAATACCTGAAGAAGAACGCTACGCCATGGGTATGACGGATGGGCTGATACGGATGAGTGTAGGATTGGATCATGATCCGGAAATCACGTACAAAAAAATCCTCGGTTGCCTTAACGTGGTGGGTGTTCCTTGAGCCGGTCGGCCAAAAACTCCTCAAGCCGCAACAACAGGTGGTACTGGTTATTGCTGCGGTGAAAATTTTGTTCAGGGTAAGCTACTTTATAATACACATCGCCCAACAGGTAATCGGTTGTAAAGCGCAGGCACTGCATGTAAATCATCAGCAGGCCCGCATGATGGATGAACCGTTTTTCGGTTTCGGTAAACGTATCGCCCAGGCCGGCCAGGTATCCGCTAATTAAGGCATCGTAATACGGTTTTCTGATTTGCATTGAACTCACGCTGGTAACCGTTTCGTTAACGTTGCCGGCTACACTCCGCACCAGGTCACCGATGTCGGAAAAAAAATATCCCGGCATTACCGTGTCCAGGTCAATCGGACAAATGGGATTTTTTGTTTTCACATCAAACAGGATGTTGCTCACCTTGCAATCGTGGTGCATGATGCGCAACCGGAATTGCGGGTTGGCTTGAAGCGCATTGTAAAAATCAACCAGCCATTTTCTGTTTTGCAGCCCTTCAACGATTGTTTTTACCCGTGCCAATCGTTCAGGTAAAGCCTTGGGCAAGGCATTTTCAAACTGCTCATACCGCCAGGCCAGGTTATGGAATCCGGGAATGACCACTTCAATTGATTGGGCGTTCAGATCGGCTATTGCATTTGAAAACGCACCAAAACAGTGGGCTGCTTTATACGCCTGTTCGGGTGGCATGTTATTGTTTTCGATGTACGAGTTGGGAATGAACTGCGTAGCCCGCCATACGCGGCCGCCTTCATCAAAGAATAGAAAATTACCTGCGGTGGTTTGAACGGGTTCGGGTATCCTGAACGCTGATTGCCTGTTGAGGTAGTCGAACAAGATTTTGTAGTTGTTCACAATTTTATCAGGCTCGGTAAATACAGCCGTATTGATTTGCTGGAGCACCAGGGCTTTGTTGCCTTCGGTTACTTTGTAGGTAGTATGGATCAGGCCCGAAGTGAGTAATTCCAGTTCAGGCTGATTATATCCAAAGGCCTGGGCTGCCCTGCGTATGACCTGCACATTCATTTAATACGCATCGGTAAGTGCAAAATCATTTTTTCGATACATCCATTGGCCGCTGGTAAAGTCCGGAAATTCTACGGTTTCATTGCCCAGTTCAATGCTTTTTTCGCTGAGCGGAGTAATCGCGCTCCAGGCTGCGGCATCGTACACATCCATGGGTGTGGCCACCCCGCCTTTGATGGATTCTACAAAAGCATGAAGCACAAAGAAATCCATACCGCCATGCCCGGCACCTTCGGCATCTTTCGTCCAGCGTTGCCACAGGGGATGGTCGTACTTATCCAGGTAGGATTTGGCATCTTCCCACCGGTGCGGCTGCGGGCTGGTTCCTTCCAGGTAGATGGATTTATTTACGTCCATCCAGATGCCTTTGGTACCCTGTACACGAAAGCCCAGCGAATACGGTCGAGGCAGGTTGGTATCGTGCTGCAGCAGAATGGTTTCGCCATTGGCGCAGCGGATTTGAGTAGTCACCACATCGCCCAGCTTAAATTCAATTTTGGCATTGGGGTGATCAGCTCCGCCATTTTTAATAATGTATTCATGCAGGCCGCGCGCTTTGGAGGCAAACGAGTTGAGCGAAAGAAAACGGTTACCCCGGTTGATGTTGATCATTTGGGCTAACGGCCCAATGCCATGAGTGGGATAGAGGTCACCATTTCGATGTACTGAATGATGTGTACGCCAGGCGGCTTCCGAAAATCCTTTTTCGCCAAACTCAACCCCGCCTCCATAAGGGTTTTTGCCATCGTTGAATTTTACTTCGCGCAGATCGTGCTGGTAGCCGCCCTGCAAATGAATCAGTTCGCCAAATAATCCTTGCCGCACCATGTTCAGCACAGCCAGTACATCCCTGCGGTAGCAAACATTTTCGAGCATCATTACCTGGGCGCGGTACTTCTCGGCTGCTTTTACCACATCCCAGTGATCTTGTAACGTGATGCCAAGCACTACTTCAGTACCTACGTATTTGATACCCGCCTCCAGGCATCCGATGATCATGGGTGCGTGCCATTCCCACGGTGTGGAGATAATGATCCCGTCAAGTTCTTTCAACTCCAGCATTTTTCGCCAGGCATTTACATCGCCTTTGTAGATTTTGGGCTGCGGTTTGCCTGATTTTTTAATCATGTTTATTGAACTTTCCAGCATGCGATCGTTGATGTCGCAGATGGCAATTACGTCTGTGTCTTTTCTGCGCAGGGCCAGGTCGAGGTGATTCTGTCCGCGCAAACCTACACCGATCAATCCTAACCGCACATTCCTGTTTTGCGCAAACAAGTGTGCTGGTGGTAGTATGGAAAAGGCCGCGGTTGCCAGGCCGGTGTTCTTTACAAAATTTCTGCGGTTCATAAGCCGGGGGTTGAATTCGAAAAATAGGAATAAAAAAAGAACCCTGACGGATGAGGCCAGGGTTCGGTTATGGGTTCATGCTCCGGTTAACTTCCGCATGCCTCGCAGGCATCGGGGTTATCCAGCGAGCAGGCCATGTCGGCTTTCTTCTGTTCATAGTCGGCCACCGGCTCGTTGTAGGTTAGCGTTTGCTGTGCGGTGGCGGCGCCTGATGGAACCTCAGCCGGAACAGCAGCCGTAGCCGGCTGTTGTATGGCTGATTTATCCAGGGTGAACTTGATGGCATCGGCTGCTGCGGTTGAACGCAGGTAGTACATGCCGGTTTTTAACCCTTTCTTCCAGGCATAGAAGTGCATGGAGGTAAGTTTGCCGAAGTTGGGGTCTTTCAGGTGTATATTCAGGCTTTGCGACTGGCAGATATAGGCACCCCGATCGGCCGACATATCGATGATGGCCTTCTGCGAAATTTCCCAAACTGTTTTGTAGATGTCTTTGATGTTCTGAGGAATTTCCGGAATGGGCTGCACTGAACCGTTGGTGGCAATCAGTTTCTGGCGCATGGTTTCGCTCCATAAACCCAAGTCAATTAAATCTTTCATCAGGTGTTTGTTGGCGATGATAAATTCACCGGACAGGGTTCTGCGGGTGTAGATGTTTGAGGTGTAGGGCTCAAAACATTCGTTGTTACCGAGTATCTGTGAAGTGGAAGCGGTTGGCATAGGAGCAAGCAACAGGGAGTTGCGCACGCCATGCTTCTTTACGTCCTGCTTGAGTTGTTCCCAGTTCCAGCGGCCACTTTTTGGTGTAACCCCCCACATGTCGAACTGGAAGATGCCTTTTGAAACAGGCGACCCTTTGAAGGTTTCGTAAGGACCGTGTTGTTTGGCCAGTTCCATCGAGGCCTCCATGGCACCGAAATAGATGGTTTCGAAAATATCTTCGTTGAGCCTGCGGGCTTCTTCCGAGTCGAACGGCATGCGCAGCATAATAAACACATCGGCAAGTCCCTGCACCCCTAAGCCAATAGGGCGGTGGCGCATGTTGGAGTTGCGGGCTTCTTCAACCGGATAATAATTTATATCAATTACCTTATTAAGGTTGCGGGTTACCACCTTGGTAATCTCATACAACTTCTGGTGATCGAACTTACCTTCGTCACTTACGAATTTGGGTAACGCCAGGGAAGCCAGGTTACAAACCGCTACTTCATCTTTTGAGGTGTACTCAATGATTTCCGTGCAGAGGTTGCTGGACTTGATGGTGCCCAGGTTTTTCTGGTTTGATTTCCGGTTAGCCGAGTCTTTATATAAAATGTACGGTGTTCCGGTTTCAATTTGCGACTCCAGCACTTCGAACCATAAATCCTGAGCCTTTACCTGTTTGCGGTACTTGCCTTCTTTCTCATACTTTTCATAGAGGCGTTCAAACTCTTCGCCCCATACATCGGCCAGGCCGGGTGCTTCGTTGGGGCAGAACAACGACCACGTTTCGTTGTTCTCCACACGTTTCATAAACAGGTCCGGAATCCACAGTGCATAGAACAAGTCGCGGGCGCGCATTTCTTCCTTGCCGTGGTTTTTCTTCAGGTTGAGGAAGTCAAAAATATCGGCATGCCAGGGCTCCAGGTAAATAGCGAAACTGCCTTTGCGTTTGCCGCCTCCCTGGTCCACATAACGCGCGGTCATGTCGAAGTTGCGCAGCATGGGTACGATGCCGTTGGATGTGCCGCCTGTTCCTTTAATGTAGCTTCCTTTTGCCCGAATGTTATGGATGCTCAGGCCTATGCCACCTGCCGACTGTGATATTTTTGCGCATTGTTTCAGCGTGTCATAGATGCCGTCAATGCTGTCATCCTGCATGGTTAGCAGGAAGCATGATGAAAGCTGTGGTTTTGGTGTGCCGGCATTAAAGAGTGTGGGTGTGGCGTGTGTAAACCACTTTTCAGAAAGCAGGTTATAGGTTTCGATGGCTGCCGGAATATCTTCACCGTGTATCCCAACGGCAACACGCATCAGCATGTGCTGGGGGCGTTCAACCACTTTGCCGTCAATTTTCATCAGGTAGGAGCGCTCCAGTGTTTTGAAGCCGAAATAGTCATACCCGAAATCTCGATCGTAAATAATGGCTTCGTCCAGTTCGGCCGCATGCTGGTGGATAACCCGCCAGGTTTCTTTGGAAATAAGGGGTGCATTTTCGCCTGTTTTGGGGTCCACATAGGTATAGAGTCGTTTCATTGTGCTAGAGAACGACTTGCTGGTAACCTTGTGCAGGTTTGAAATGGCCAGGCGGGCAGCCAGGCGGGCATAATCCGGATGCTTGGTGGTTAATGTGGCGGCTGTTTCGGCCGCCAGGATATCCAGCTCAACGGTGGTTACGCCATCGTACAAACCGTTAATGACTTTCATGGCCACTTCTACCGGGCTTACATATTTCATGTCAAGTCCGTAGCAGAGTTTTTCGATGCGGGCAGTGATTTTGTCGAACTTCACGGACTCACGGTGTCCGTCTCTTTTAATGACAAGCATGTAGACTAGGGTTGTTTAGTTTAAAAAATGTAAAACGTGTGATGAAGGTAATTAAAAATCTTCGTTCAACGAAAACTTCGGAGCAGTTTCTTTTTCCGAACTGCTCATTACCCCGGCTTTCTGGTACTCAGCTACCCGCTTTTCGAAGAAATTGGTTTTTCCGCGCAGCGAAATCATATCCATAAAGTCGAACGGATTGGTAGCACCATACACTTTTTTGCCAATCAGTTCATTGAGCAGGCGGTCGGCCACAAATTCAATGTACTGACGCATGAGTTCGGCATTCATGCCGATAAGGTTTACCGGCAGGGCATCGGTTACGAATTCTTTTTCAATTTCAACAGCATCTTTAATGATGTTGATTACGGTTTCTTCCGGAAGTTTGTTAATGACGTGCTTGGTATAAAGATGGCAGGCAAAATCGCAGTGCAGGCCCTCATCGCGCGAAATGAGTTCGTTGGAAAAACTCAAGCCGGGCATCAGACCGCGTTTTTTTAACCAAAAGATGGAGCAGAAAGACCCCGAAAAGAAAATTCCTTCAACGGCCGCAAAGGCAATGAGTCGCTCCTGGAAATTTCCGTTTGAAATCCACCGAAGGGCCCAGTCGGCCTTTTTCTTTACACAGGGGATGGTTTCGATTGCATGAAACAGCGAATCTTTTTCTTTCGGGTCTTTTACGTACGTGTCAATTAGTAAGGAATACGTTTCGGAGTGGATGTTTTCAATAGCAATCTGAAAGCCATAGAAAAACTTGGCTTCGGTGTATTGCACCTCCGAAACAAAATGTTCGGCCAGGTTTTCGTTTACAATACCATCGCTGGCGGCAAAAAAGGCCAGAACGTGTTTAATGAAGTGGCGTTCCCCGTCATTCATGTTTTCCCAGTCGGTCAGGTCCTGGCTCAGGTCAATTTCTTCGGCTGTCCAGAAACTGGCCTCAGCCTGTTTATAGAATTTCCAGATATCGTGGTGGCGGATGGGGAAAAGAACGAAACGGTCCTTGTTTTCAATTAAAATAGGCTCCTGTAGAGTAGTACTCATGGCAATGTGCGTTTAGGGTTGTTATTAATTTAAGGTGACAACAAGTTGCCCCGGGCAATGCACGGGAATTGAACTGGCTTCACCAGGTTAAAAAATGTCTCTGTTAATTAAATCCGACCGGAAGGTTTCCTTTCCGGCCCGGGTTTGCTTGAGTGCGTACAAATATTTGAAATGAGGCCAATAATTCAAAGGACTGGCATTTTTGGGAAATAGCGTTTTTCAACCCGATTTACGCTATTTCTATAATTATAAATGGTTGTGTTATAGCCGTTTGATTGGCCTTGGTTACGGAGGTATATAGGCAGTGAAAAAAAATGAAATATTTTTTAGGCCCTAAATTGAGTAGTTTTTAAGCCTATTCTTTAATTTCCTTGGCGTATAGGCTGAAATCTGTTGACTTTTTTTACCTTTGCAGTCCAATTTTTGAAACTATGTACGCAATTGTTGACGTAGCCGGCAAACAATACAAAGTGGCTAAAGACCAGTACATCTATGCGCCCAGGCTGGAAGGTGAGGCTGGTTCGGCAGTAACGTTTGATCAGGTTTTGCTGGTAGATAATAAGGGAAAAATTGAGGTAGGCGCCCCCACGGTAAAGGGTGTATCGGTTACCGGCAAGATTCTTGAGCACGTAAAAGGTGAAAAAGTTACTGTGTTTAAGAAAAAGCGCAGAAAGGGCTATGCCGTTAAAAACGGGCATCGCCAGCAGTTTACCAAGGTTTTAATTGAAAAAATAGGCTAAGATATATGGCACATAAAAAAGGAGAAGGTAAAGTAAAAAACGGCCGCGAGTCAGAAAGTAAACGGTTAGGCATTAAGGTTTTTGGCGGCCAAACGGTTGTAGCGGGCAATATTATTGTGCGTCAGCGTGGTACGAAGCACCATCCGGGCAAAAACGTAGGGATAGGCAAAGATCACACGCTTTTTGCACTCACAAACGGTGTGGTGGTGTTTAAAAAAGGTCGTGAAAACCGGTCATTTGTATCGGTTGAGCCCAAAGCTGAAGCCTGATAAACAGGTCAATTCCCTTATGATTTTAAAGGCCTCCGTGATTTCACGGGGGCCTTTTCTTTTGTAAAGACGTTATGATTTCAGTATAAAATTTTTCTGATTTTCAATTTATTAAAATGAGATTTTAAAATTTCAATAAAAGTCATTCAATCGAATTGAATTTTACCTTAATTTGAAACTTGTATTAACCTAAACCAATTTCTATGAAGAAGTTTTTACTACTAAGCTTCTCGTTGGTTCTTGCGCTCCAGGTTTGGGCACAAGAGCGAACGATAACCGGTAAGGTTACGTCAGCTGAAGACGGAACAGCCTTGCCCGGTGTTAACGTGGTTCTTAAAGGAACCAGTGTAGGAACAGTTACAGATTCGGAAGGAAATTACCGGTTAACGGGGGTTCCATCCAGCGGAGCTGTTCTGGTCTTTTCATTTATCGGTTTGCAAACGCAGGAGGTTGCAGTCGGTGAGCGATCCGTTGTTGATGTTTCGATGGCGGCTGATATTACCCAGCTTTCAGAGGTGGTGGTAACTGCACTTGGAGCTCAAACTGAGAAAAAAGCTCTTGGTTATGCCGTAACTTCAATTTCCGGTTCGTTGGTAGCTCAGAAAGCAGAGGCAGACATCGGCCGCCTGCTGATGGGTAAAATCCCCGGTGTTAATATTACACCGACTGGTGGTGTTTCCGGTAGCGGGGCAAGCATCGTTATTCGTGGGTATACTACTATATCCGGTAGCAACCAACCTTTATTCGTTGTTGATGGTGTTCCTTTTAACACCTCTACAAATACTCAGGGCACCTTTACCGGTGGCGGACTTGGAACTTCATCCCGTTTTTTGGATTTGGATCCTAACAACGTTGAAAACGTTTCTGTTTTGAAAGGTCTGGCTGCAGCGGTACTTTATGGTGAGCAGGGAAAAAATGGGGTAATTCTTATCACAACTAAAAATGGTTCAAAAAAGGCCAAACCTTTTTCTATTGATGTGAGTCAGTCGTTCTTTTTGAACAAGATTGCTTCAATCCCTACGTATCAGGATAACTATGGAAATGGTTTTGACCAGAACTTCGGCTTTTTCTTCAGCAACTGGGGACCGCGCTTTCCGGGTGCCGGTGGCACAGGGTTATTCGGTCCTGAATTTGTTCAACACCCTTACGACCGGTTTGCCGATCCAACCCTTCGGGCGCAGTTCCCTGAATTCCAGGGCGCTCAATATGAGTATAAGGCATATCCTGATCCCTCTAACTTTTTCCGCACCGGTACAATTTCCACTACCTCCCTTAACATCGGAGGTTCACGCGATAACCTGAGTTATAACGCCAACTTTTCATTTACCGATGAAGAGGGTTTTGTTCCAAACAATACATTATCAAAAATTAATGGCGGTGTTGGTATTAATGCCAACGTAACACCCAAATTCAACATTAATACCACAATGAACATTGCCAGAACGGAAATGATGACACCCCCCATAAGCACGGGTGGTGGCAGTGGACCCAGCGGCTCCGGTATTTCTGTTTTGGCTGATGTACTGTACACGCCACGCAGCGTTGACCTGATGGGACTTCCTTTTGAAGCGCCTGCTGATCACCGCAGTGTTTATTACCGTTCAGGTAATGATATTCAGAACCCACGCTGGACGACTAAATACTCCCGTCAAACCGATGAGGTTTCGCGATTTTATGGACAAACCTCCTTCACCTACAACATCACGGATGAATTCAGCGTGTTGTATCGTGTTGGATTGGACACCTACAATGAGTACCAGCAATACTGGAGCAATAAAGGCGGTGTTCAGGGAGTAATCTCCCAGCAAGGCGTTTATCAGTCGGTAAGCGGTAAGAACACCATTTGGAACCATGACTTTATCGCTAACTACAACACTAAATTATCTGAGGTTTTGTCATTGGGTATTGTAGCTGGCGCGCAGATTCGTCAGGACACCTATGAGCAGGACGGCATGGAAAGCCAGAACCAGGTTGTGTTTGGTTTGATTAATCACAACAACTTTATCAACCATGCGTCAACAACCTTCCAGGGATTTCAAATACAGTATCAGGAAGAGAACATACGCCAGGGTATTTATGGTGAAGCCACGCTGGGGTACAACGAATACCTGTACCTGAAGCTGGCGGCCAGAAATGACTGGTCATCTACACTGGAAAAAGCAAATCGTTCAATTTTTTATCCAAGTGCCAGTGTGTCGTTCCTGCCGGCTACCGCTTTTGGTATTGAATCAAACTTCCTGAACTATTGGAAAGTACGTGTAGGCTATGGAACTTCAGCAGGATTCCCTCCGCCATACAGTACACGTAACACATTGTTTTCTGATGCGCGTTCATTTGTTGATGTTAATGGAAACGTAATTACCGTTAATGCGGCAAGTTCACGATTAGGGAACCCCAACCTGAAGCCTGAACTTCAGAAGGAATTTGAGGTTGGTACAGAGGCGCAATTCTTCAACAAACGGGTTGGTGTTGACCTTACCCTTTACACCCGCGACACCGAAGATCTGATTACCGATGCTCCCCTTGACCCGGCTACCGGTTTTGGAGTAACCCGTATTAACATCGGCAGGCTGAATACAAAAGGTATTGAGTTAACGCTGGATGGTGTACCGGTTCAGATGGCAAACGGATTTACATGGGACGTGAAGTTAAACTGGTCACTGTATCGTAGTATTATTAAAGAGTTAGGTGGCGGACTTTCGCAAATTCAGGTTGATGGCTTTATCGATCCAGGCAACTACGCCATTGTAGGTAAACCGTTTAACGTTATCCAGGGAAGTCGGATTGAGCGTTTGAACGGACAACGGGTGGTTGACTCCAATGGCGACTGGCTCTTTAGCGATGATATTGGCATCATTGGAAACCCGAACCCGGATTGGGTATCCGCGTTAATTAATAATTTCTCGTGGAAAGGGTTTGTATTATCCGCTCAACTTGAATATCGCCATGGAGGTGATATTTACTCGGCTACTACCCGTACCATGTTGGCCCGGGGTATAACCAAAGACACTGATTTTGACCGTGATCAAACCATGATTCTTCCCGGTGTGCTCCAGGATGGAACACCCAATACCATTCAGACCTCGATTAGCACTGGCTTTTTTAACAACATCGGATTTGGACCTTCTGAAGTTTCCATATTTGATGGTACCACCATTCGCCTTCGTGAAGTGAGCCTGGGGTATACATTACCCAAGTCGCTACTTAGCAAAACCCCTGTAAAGGGAGCCACTATTACGTTCCTGGGTCAGAACCTGTGGTATCGTGCGGTAAACTTCCCGAAGTATGTAAACTTTGATACTGATGTATTGAGCACGGGTGTTAGCAACGGCCTGGGCCTTGAACTCATCACGGGTCCGTCATCCAGACGGTATGGTGTCAGCTTGCGAATCAATCTCTAATGGTTAAATCGTAAAACTTGTATTAAAATGAAACTGATTAAAAAAATATTGTTGTCAATGCTTCTGGTCGGTGCACTTTCATGCGACCTGAACAAGCTGGAAAATCCCAGCACGTTGACGCCCGGCCAGGCTGATCCGGATTTTATCCTGAATGGAATTCAGCTTGAATTTGCTGACTTCTTTTGGGAAGCCAGTGATTTCGGTATGCAGATGACGCGGTTGATCCATTTCTATGGGCCTACCTATGAAAACGGTTACAACGCCAGCAGTTTTGACGGGCTTTGGAGCGGTGCGTATTCAAGCATCCTTATAAACATTGTAAATACATTGCCTGTATTCGAAGAGAGGCAATTGTATTTCCATGCCGGTATGGCCCGGGTGATTCAGGCCTATACCATGATGACCCTGATTGATTATTTTGGTTCAGTGCCTTATTCACAGGCTTTTGATCCGGCCAATTTCAATCCCCCTCAAGACGACCAAGCCGCTATGTATGCCGAGGCTATATCCATATTGGATGATGCCATTGCCGACTTTACCCGAGACTTGGATGCTGATCCGGATAACAATTCGCTGGCGTTTCCGAAAAACGATCTCTATTATGGAGGTAACGGAACGCGTTGGCGCACCTTTGCAAAAACACTGAAGTTGAGAGCATATCTGCAAACCCGATTGGTGGATGCCAGCGCCAAAGCAAATATAGAAGCCTTGGTAACCGAGAATGATTTGATTGATGCAGGGTCGAATGCTGAAGACTTTAACTTCAGGTATTCTACCACAAATGCTAATCCGGATAGCCGGCATCCGTACTTTACCGGTGATTACCTGAATGGGGCCGGTTACTACCAAAGCAATTACCTGATGGATCAGATGTATAACGGAAAAAACTTTGTTGACCCGCGTATCCGCTATTACTTCTATCGTCAGGTATCGGCTACGACAACTGATGTAAATGAGTTGTTTTGCATTAACGTAAGTCCGCCACCGCACTATGCAGGCTTTCCCTTCTGTGCTGTAGGCGATGGCTATTGGGGTCGCGACTTTGGCGATTTCAGCGGTATTCCACCGGATAACTTTAAACGCACAGCTTTTGGCGTCTATCCGGCCGGAGGAAATTTTGACAACAGTTCGTTCACTGCAGTCAATCAAAACATGGGGCTTCGGGGCGCAGGTATTCTGCCAATTATGAATGCCGCATTTACCGAGTTTATGAAGGCCGAGGCCGCTCTAACACTTAATTCAGCTATTGTTGGAAACCCCCGGACACTTCTTGAAGCTGGTATCCGCAAATCAATTGATAAAGTGAAAGCAGTGGGCGCACCGGTTGCCGGGACCTCCCCGCTTATTCCTGGCACAACAGCCATTAACAACTACGTTAATGATGTGCTTGCCTTGTATGATGCTGCTGGTACTGATAACGAGCGGTTGCAGGTGATTATTAAAGAATACTGGATAGCGCTGTATGGAAACGGCATTGATGCATTCAACACGTACCGCAGAACAGGTAAACCGGCCGATCTGCAGCCCACACTACAACCCAATGGTGGTAATGCCTATCGCTCATTTACATACCCGAGTGTGTACGTGACGCGTAACAATACTGTAACGCAGAAGCCGAGCAATAAAGTACAGGTTTTCTGGGATACAAATCCTGAAAATTTTATTGACTAAAAGATACCGAATTATGAAATACATAAAATTCCTTTCGATAACGGCCCTGTTGCTTATTGCAACCGTAGCCTGTAAAGATGAGAGTAAGCTCCCGTTTGATTATGAAAAGCTGGAGTATGGCGCTTACGCCACTGTGATTGAAGTTCCTTCCGGTTCGTTTCTTGCTCAGGATGCTCCCGGGTATCCTCTGAACCCTGCGGTTTCGCGGTTTACTATTGTGCTTGAAGTGCGTGATGCTAAAAAAGGCGGGTTGCTTGAGGAGATGGAGTTCGCGGTAAAGTTCAAGGACAACAATGCCCCTATATTGGAACCGGCTGAGACTTCTGTAGCAACGGTTCCCGCTTCAGCTTTTACAAAGGATCCGGATACCGGTTATCCGCGGGCTACCATTACCATCGAATCGGCTACTATTCTTACCGCCCTGGGGCTGACAGCCACCGATGTAAATGGTGGCGATGTGTTTGAAATCAGGCATATCCTCAGGTTAAAAGATGGCCGTGAATTTACCAACACCAATACCAATGGTGTGGTTACAGGGGGTGCATTTTTCAATGCTCCCATGTTCAGTACGGTTTCGGTGCTTTGTCCTTCCGACCTGGAAGGCAATTACAATGCGGTAACTGACTGGGTTGATTATTACGGTGCACCGGATGTTAATGCCTACACGGTTAACCTTACTGCTGCGTCAGGTATTGGTCAGTATAACCTGGATGACTTAAGCGGGGGAATGGAGCCCATTATCTGGGGAAATCCGCCAGTACCGGCTGTATTTGAAGATGTTTGCGGCAAACTTAATCTTGTCTCAGCTCCGTATATTTACGGTTATCTTATGAACGGCCCTGCCAATACGTTTGGGAACGACTCAAACGTTAACCCAGGCACAGGCGTCATTACTATTTTCTGGGAGAATGTATTTGCCGAATATGGCCGTACAGTCTTGACTCCGATTTAATTTTTTGAATTAGCATAAAAGCCCTGGTGACTTGCATCAGGGCTTTTTTTTTAACTGTATGCCCAATCTTGTAAAATTATTCTGGAGGTTTTTATTGATCGGCTCGACTAGCTTCGGAGGATACATGGCCTTGATTGCCATGGTTCGCAACAGGTTTGTAACCAAGGAGAAACTTATTGATGACGCAGCAATTACTGAAGGTATTGCTATCGCTTCTGTATTGCCGGGACCGGTTGCGGTAAATGTGGTTGCCTATACCGGCTATGTATTGGCAGGTGTGGCGGGGGCAATAGTGTCGGTTATAGCTGTTTTGATTCCGTCATTTTTTCTGATTACCGCATTTGCTGTTTTATATTTTAACTATGGCGAAATAGTTAGTGCCAATGCTGTTTTAAAAGGAGTTATACCGGTTATTGTTGCTTTATTATTAGCTGTGGCGGTAACCATGGGCTTAAACAACATCAGGAAAATTTCTGAGTGGGTTATAGTGGCATTGGCCGCATCCGTTTTTCTTCTCTTCCCAGGCTATGGCAGTATTGTTGGCCTTTTCTTGCTGGGCGCTTTCAAAGGCATAGTTTTGACTAACAAAAAATCATCAGTTACAGAGCAGCAAGCGTCTTCCGTACGGTTTAGCCATGTTTTGATTATTGTATTTGTTTTCCTGATGGGCCTACTTGTATACAGTGTCGTGCTCTATTTCTTTCCGGAAGACAGTGGTGTTCGTCTGTTCTCAATATTTAGTTCAGTCAGCCTTACACTTTTCGGAGGGGGGTATGTTATGGTTCCGATTCTTAAGAGTATTCTTGTTGATAAAACCCAATGGTTTACACTGACCGAATTTCTGGCGGGTATCTCTGCGGGGCAGATTACACCGGGGCCTATACTGATTAGTGCGGCCTTCTTTGGCTACAAAATAAAGGGAGTAACCGGTGCCGTTATCGCCACAATAGCCATTTTTCTTCCCTCTTCACTCCTGATGATTTTGGTTTCAAAATTTTTTAGTCGGTACAAATCAAACCGGTTTGTTCAGGCTGCACTTGCCGGTATTAAGCCGGTTGTTGTTGGTCTTATTCTGGCAGCCGCATTTTCAGTTCTTGGTAATTACTGGCCGGGTGCAAACCCATTTGCAACGATTATCATTCTTGTAGTTTCTTTTTTATTAATTTTTCGGTTTAAGATAAATCCTGTTATTCTTGTGGCAATTTCAGGCTTAGCAGGCTACCTATTTTACTCGCAGTGATTAATTCAGTATCCTTATCAGCCATTCAATTTGTAGGTACTCAACGGTCAGGCTCAAACCTGCTGCGGGTAATGCTTAACCAATTGCCTGAAATATCGGCCCCTCATCCTCCGCATATACTTAAAACATTTTTTCCATTACTCGAACTATACGGAGATTTAGCCGAGGAGAAGAATTTCCGTTTGCTGGTAGCCGATGTTTGTAAATGGGTAAACAGAAATCCGGTACCCTGGCAGGATATTGTGTTTGATACAGAAACTGTGTTTCGGGCGTGTAAACAGCGGAATCTTGTAGAAATTTTCAGAAGAATTTATGAAATGAAAGCCCGCAAAGAGGGCGCCAGATACTGGTGCTGCAAAAGCATGGAGAGTGTTTATTATACAGACGAAATAGAAAATGCGGGCATTCACCCCTATTATATTTTTATTTATCGCGATGGCCGCGATGTAGCATTGTCTTTTTTAAAGGCAATTGTAGGCCCCAAGCATGTGTATCATCTTGCCCGGAAATGGAAAACAGAACAGGAACTTTCATTAAAATTGAAAGGTCAGGTGCCGGACGCACGATTTATTGAGGTTCAATATGAGGAATTACTGGCGCATCCCCGTGAGGTTTTGGAGGGTATATGTAACAAACTTCAACTGAAATTTGATGAAGCCATGATGGATTATTTCCATTCAGAAGAATCGCTTAATACAGCCAGCTCCGGTGAGATGTGGAAAAATGTGGTTAAGCCAATCTTACGTAACAACCATCATAAATATTTGCGCGAGCTCACCCTGACACAAATCGGTATTTTTGAAGGCGTGGCCCATGAGATGCTGACCCGGCTGGGGTACCCGTTGTTTACGGATGCAAGTAGCTTTCGGTTAAGCGAGGAAGATGTGGAATTGTATAATCAGGAAAATGCCAGGGGAATTCAGGAAGCTTTACGCAAAGCCGATCCGACAGATGTATTAAAACGTGAACCGCAGGAAAGTCTTCTAAAGGAAATAAAAAACCGCATTATCCGATGAGAGTACATTTTATATTGCTGATGCTGGCGCTGATTGCATGGGCATGTCAGTCGTCCTGGTACTCTGAACCTGAAATTACCTTTTTAAATGGTAATGTTTTACTTCCGCAAATCCGGTTCAGTACTACCGATAGTGTTTCGGTTTGTATCGAATATTGGCCGGTGCACAACACGCGCTTAAAACACGCATCAAAGGCCAGTTTGGGTAAGTATCATGAAGTAATCCTTGTTAATCTTAAGCCCAATACACAGTATGCGTACCACCTGGTTAATGAAAGGGGCCAGACCACTTCGGAGGAGTATACTTTTACAACCGATTCGGTGCCGGGGCATATTGTGCGCGTAAAAAAAGATATTATTGATACCACACTCTTTAACGGGTATATCCTGATTCGCAGGTTTTTTAAACAGGGGGCCGATGTGCTGCTTAACCAAAATGGTGATATTGTATGGTACCATGAATATGATACAGCCGTTCGCAGGGCATTTTCGTGGACTAACAATAACACCATTTTATCCATTTATGATTCGGCCAGGATTATGGAAACCGATTTACTTGGTAATGTGATTCTTGATCTTGATTTGGAAAAATTGGGATTGCCGTATAAAGTGCATCACGAGGTATTCTATGATCCTGCCGGAAACATCGTTACGATCACGCATGATTCTGCCCGTTATGATTTGCGAAAGTTCGGTGGAGAGAGAGAACAGTACCTTACTGCCGATGGTATTTTGGTGTTATCAAGAACGGGTAAAATAATCTGGAAATGGAACCTGCTGCAGGTTGAGGATCCTTTACAATTTAAAGGCAAAATTAATTTACATGAAAATTGGGGTCATGCAAATTCTATAGCGCTGGATGCGGATGGGAATTACCTTATCTCCTTCAGAGATTTTAACCAGGTTTGGAAAATCGATAAAAATACAGGTGAAGTGATATGGAAATTTGGTGAAGGAGGAACTCTTAGGCCTTCTGATCCACAATACAATTTTATACGCCAGCACAGTATTCATTTCAACCCGCGGGGCGAGTTAATGATGTTTGATAATGGCGAATTAAAGGCCCGGCCAAATTCAAGGGTGTTGTCCTTTCAAATTAATGAACGCGAACACACAGTGACCCCGGCTATTTATATAGAGTTGCCACGGGCCCTGTCATCCTACAGGATGTGCAGTGCCGAAATGATTGGTGAAGGAAGATACCTGGTGTGTACTACCCGGAAAGATGCAACAGTAACCGTTGTTAATGATTCAGGCCAAATTTTGTGGAAGATAACAGCCGATAACGCTTCTTATAGGGCTTATTTTATTAAGAACCCGTTTAAGAATTATATTCAAGCGGCTACTCGCTCCTTAGCGACCTTACCGGATTAGCAATGGCAGCCTTTATCGATTGGTAACTCACGGTAACCCAGGCAATAGCAACAGCTATGAATCCGGCCAATAGAAAAGTTCCGACATCAAGGTTTATCCGATAAGCAAATCCATTTAACCAGTTGTTCATGAGGTACCACGAAAGCGGCACCGCAATCACGAAGGCAATTAAAATAAGTTTTGTAAAGTCTTTCGAAAGAAGAAACACCACACTCCCAACAGAGGCCCCCATAACTTTCCTTACACCAATTTCTTTGGTGCGCAAGCTGGCTGTATAGGCGGCCAATCCAAACAAACCCACACACGCAATGCAAATAGCCAGTGCTGAAAAGGTTGCAAATACGGCACCTGCCCGTTGCTCGGTTTCATAATTTGCATTCAGGTTTTGATCAAGGAAAGAATATTTCATGGGTTGGCCTGGTACCATTTCTTTCCATAACCCTTCAATTTTTTCAACACCACGTTGAATGCCATTCCCTTTGATCCGGATGTAGGCATACCCGATTGCCGGACCAAACGTTTCAGTACTTTGAATGGTCAGCGGTGTTATGGGGTCACGAAGCGATTGAAAATTGAAATCTTTGATTACCCCTATAATAGTGAAGGTAACGGTTTGTGTTCCGTTCGGGCCGCGTTGTATCTGGTTAAGTGTTTGGCCTACCGGATCTACCAATCCCATTGTTTTTACGGCTGTTTCGTTGAGTATGATGGACAGCGAATCACTCGTTTCCTTTGAATATCCTTTGCCGTCAACAAATTCAAACCCGATCGTTTCTGCCAGTTCATCGTCAATCACCATGCTTTTTGTGGTAAGAATTTCTGAGGAGCCCTTTCCTATAAATTGAGCCCCGAAAAAATCACCCTGGCGACCCAGCATCGCAAAGGAGCCGCCTGCTTTTTCAACCTCGGGCAGTTTCCGAACCTCCTCTAAAAAGGTCTTTGTTTTATCCTGAAGTACAAAAGCCCGCTCAATTAATAATATCTGTTCTTTATCAAAACCAAGCGACTTGTTCTGCATAAACTTCATTTGGCGTGAAATAATCAACGTTCCGGCAATAAGTGAAATAGAAATAATGAACTGAAAAACCACAAGCCCGCTGCGCAGCCACGAACCATTGGCACTTCCGGTAAAATTGCCCTTCATTACGGCTACCGGGTTAAACCCCGAAAGTACAAAGGCAGGGTAGCTGCCGGCCAGGAAACCCACACCCAGTATTAACAAAGCAAGGCTTAGAATAATAAGTGGTGTAATTTGAAGACTCAGGCTTTTCTGTGCAAGTAAATTGAATCCGGGTAATGCCAGTTGTACCCATAATAAAGCCAGTAGTGTTGCAATAAAGCAAATGAGTATTGACTCAATTAGAAATTGGAAGATGAGTTGGTTTTTCATAGAACCCATGGTTTTACGAACACCTACTTCGCGTGCCCGCTCGGCTGAACGTGCCGTGGCAAGGTTCATGAAGTTGATACTGGCTATAACCACAATCAGTACAGCAATGCCAATTAGGAAATACACGTAATTGATGTTTCCTCCGGGCTGCATTTTCGCTTCGATGTTGGTTGGATCCAGGTGAATGGATGGGAGTGGTTGTAAGAAATAACGATACCCATTGCCTTCTTTTTTGTAATCCTCCCACGATTTTCCCAGGTCCGATTCAATCTGGGCGGAAGCATACGTATCGACCATTTTCGGGAATTTTGCTTCCAACTCAATCGGGTTTGTTCCCGGTTTCAGCACCAGGTAAACATGCGCTGAAAATGTGATGAAATTGACTCTTCTGTCACCGAAGAATTGTTCGTTCCATTTGGTGAGGAAATCAAACTTCATGTGCGAATTGTGAGGTACATCTTCACAGATTCCGGTTACCTTGAAATCGTTGTTGAAAAATTTAAGTGTTTTGCCAATAGGATCTTCCGTTCCGAAATAACGTTTGGCAGCAGATTCGGTAAGTACAATATCGTTAACTGTGGTAAAAATTGAATTAACGTTTCCTTGCAGTAGTTTGATATTAAACACATTAAAGAAATTGGAGTCTGCTGCCATGATGTAATCTTCTTCGAACTGAATTTTTTCATCACCCTTTTCGTAGGTTACCACAACATCATTAAACGGACCCCCCATACGCACAACGGATTCAACCTCAGGAAAGTCCTCGGGTATTACTTCAGCATAGGAGTGAGGAATAATGGCGTAATATGTTGAGTGATTAGGGTACTTTCGTTCGAGGGCTATTTTGTAAATGCGGTCCGCATACGGGTGAAAGGTATCGTATGAAAACTCCGAGGTTACAAACAGCGTAATCAACAGGCAACTGGCAATTCCTACGGATAAGCCAAAAATATTAATGAAGGAATAGACACGCTGCTTGATGAGGCTGCGAAATGCAACTTTTAAATAGTTTTTTAACATGATCGGCCGGTTAACAAACCAATCCAAGTCAATACTCATGCCTCTTTAAGCAGTGATTTAAACACCGTAATCAGGTTGATTCCAGCGGGCTGTATTCTACTGATTGTTCGATTAAGGGAAAAATTGTCCGCAGGCGGACGGAAACAGATTTAGTCCTTAAGCATTTTCAACAGGGTCGTTAACCGGTTTTTAAGATTCCTCCGGTCAACAATAAAATCCAGAAAGCCGTGTTCCAAAACAAATTCAGCACTCTGAAATCCCTTTGGTAAATCCTTACCAATGGTTTCGCGGATAACGCGCGGACCGGCAAAGCCTATAAGTGCTCCGGGTTCTGCAATGTTGAAATCGCCAAGCATGGCGTAAGAAGCCGTAACGCCACCTGTGGTCGGGTCGGTCATCAAGGAGATGTATGGTATCCCTGCTTCATCCAGTTGAGCTATTTTGGCCGATGTCTTGGCCATTTGCATCAGCGAAAGCCCGGCCTCCATCATGCGGGCACCGCCCGAGCGTGAAATCATGAGGAAGGGTATTTTGTTTTTCAGGGAATAATCCATGGCGCGGGCAATTTTTTCGCCCACCACCGAGCCCATGGAGCCGCCAATAAAACTGAAATCCATACAACCGATAACAATATCGAGCCCGTTCATCTTGCCATACGCGGTGCGCACGGCATCTTTCAGTTCGGTTTTTTCCTGGGTTTCTTTAATGCGCTTCGGGTAGGGCTTGGTGTCTTTGAATTTCAACGGGTCGGCCGACTCCATGTTAGGGTCAAGCTCGGTGAACTCGTTATTGTCGAACAGGATTTCAAAATACTCTTTTGAGCCGATGCGAACATGGTAATCTTCTTCCGGCACCACGTAGGCATTGTTCTTCAGTTCGCGGGTGTGGATTATTTTTCCACCGGGCGATTTGAACCATAACCCATCGGGAACTTCGCGCTTGGCTTCGGTGGGTGTGAGAATGCCTTTATCGGTACGGTTAAACCACGACATGTCTTTATCAGTTTAAATGGAATAGACTACCGCCATACAGCTTAAGCCAGGTCAATACTTTTGTCGAGATAGACATCTTGTATAGCATTTAATATCTCAACACCTTCCTTCATTGGTCGTTGAAAGGCTTTTCGTCCGGAAATCAGGCCCATACCGCCTGCCCGTTTGTTGATAACAGCCGTGCGCACGGCATCGGCCAGATCGCTTGTACCTTTTGATTCACCGCCCGAATTGATCAACCCGGCCCGGCCCATATAGCAGTTGGCTACCTGGTAACGGCACAGGTCAATCGGGTGGTCGGAGGTAAGTTGTGTGTAAATGCGTTCGTCAAGTTTGCCGTAGCTGCTGCCCCCGGTATTGAGCGCTTTGTAGCCTCCGTTGTTTTCGGCCAGCTTTTGTTTGATGATATCAGCCTGAATGGTTACGCCAAGGTGGTTGGCCTGGCCGGTTAAATCGGCCGAAACATGATAGTCTTTTCCGCCTTGTTTAAAGGCGTTGTTGCGGATGTAGCACCACAATATGGTGGCCATGCCCAGTTCATGGGCACGTTCAAAGGCGGCTGCCACTTCCTGAATCTGTCGGGTAGAATTATCCGACCCGAAATAGATGGTTGCACCCACAGCAACCGCGCCTAAGTTCCAGGCTTCTTCCACCGAACCGAACATAATCTGATCAAACTTATTCGGATAGGTGAGCAGTTCGTTATGATTGATCTTTACAATGAAAGGAATGCGGTGGGCATATTTTCTCGACATCAAAGCCAACACACCATACGTAGTCGCTACGGCATTGCATCCGCCTTCAATGGCAAGTTTTACAATATTTTCGGGGTCGAAGTAGATCGGGTTTTTGGCAAATGACGCCCCCGCACTGTGCTCAATGCCCTGATCAATAGGCAAGATTGACAGATAACCCGTACCGCCTAAACGGCCGTTGTCAAACAAAGTTTGCAGACTGCGTAAGGTTTGTGGGTTACGGTTGGATTGCGCGAACACCCGCTCGACAAAATCAGGCCCCGGGGCATGTATCTGGTTGGTTGAAATAGTTTTGCTTTTGTGGCTGAGAAGGTATTTGGCGTCCTTCCCGAGAATCTTCGAAATGTTAATTTTTGCCATAAATTTCAACTGTGGGGCAACAAAGTTATCAATAATTTAATAGGATGCTAACCTTGAAAAACTGCCCCAAGCCAATAAAAAAGCCACTTTTCAGTGGCTCATTATACCTTCGCAAAAGCAATTCAGACTTTTTCTTTAATCCTGGCAGACTTACCCTGGCGGCCCTTCATGTAGTAAAGTTTTGCCCTGCGTACGCTGCCTTCTTTTACCACCTCAATTTTATCAATACTGGGTGAGGTAATGGGGAAAATACGCTCTACACCTACGCCATTGGAAACCTTGCGCACGGTAAAGGTCTCGCCATTGGTGCCGTAGCCCCTGCGCTGGATAACAACACCCTGGAACTGCTGTACTCGTTCTTTGTTACCTTCTTTGATTTTAACGTGTACGTTAATCGTGTCGCCAGCCTTAAAATCAGGCATTTTTTCGCGAACGGAGGCAAATTCCTGCTCTACAACTTTGATTAAATCGGCCATATAAAGCATGTTTTTCAAAAATGGACTGCAAATGTATGGAAACAACCTGAAATTAGGAAACCTGGGTGATGCTTTGATTTAATGTGTATAAAATCATCTATTTTTGTGTATGACGAAGCAAAAGATGGTGCGGATAAATGTCGACATCGATGATGAGCTTATGGAAACAGGCATGCGGATGAGTGGTGCGAAAACAAAAAAGGACCTTGTAAACACAGCCTTACGCTATTACCGCGACCTGCTGCTCCGTCAAAAATCGGGTGAACGGACTAAAAGGAGAAAAGATGCGTACTAACATTGAGGTTGAAAAGGAATTGTTGGTACAGATTGAAAAACTGGCTCAAACCCGCTCGCAACGGCAAGCCATTGAAGAGGCAATTGCTGAGCTGATAAAATACCTTAAACGAAAAGAGATGAGCCAACTCTTTGGCAAAGTAGTATGGGAAGGAGATTTAACAGCTATGCGAGCGGATTGATTCCCGGTTATGCAAAGGATACTCGTTGACACCACCGTTTGGGTAGATTATTTTAATGGCAAAAGCACGGAGCAGGTTAAAAGATTGGTTGAGTTCATGGAGCGGGATGAGACAATCTGCCTGTCGCCCACGATACTTCAGGAAATTTTGCAAGGAATTAAGAGTGATAAGCAGTACGAACGCATTTACGAGTTGCTATTCGGATACACCATTCTGATTTCAGATCCGCTTAAGTCGGCTATAGAGGCCGCTCAACTGTACAGGAACCTGCGAAAGAAAGGAGTTACTATTCGCAAAAGCAGCGATTGCCTGATTGCCTGGTATGCCATTTCGCATAATGTAATGCTGTTGCACAACGATAAGGATTTTGAGGTAATGGCCACCCACACATCGCTACAACTAATATAACGATCCGGATAGACCAGGTCTTCTTTTCTTTGTTCGATCAACAGCCTGGGCATGTCGCCACTCTTCAATTCTGGCGTGATCCCCCGATAATAAAATATCAGGCACTTTCCAGCCTTTGTAGTCGGCCGGCCGGGTATACACCGGGGGTGCCACCAGCCCGTCCTGGAAGGAATCACTTAGGGCTGAGGTTTCATCGTTTAACACACCGGGCAGTAAACGGATAACCGCATCAGCCACCACGGCTGCCGCCAACTCGCCTCCCGATAGCACATAGTTGCCGATACTGATTTCGCGGGTAATCAGATGCTCCCGAACGCGTTCATCCACGCCTTTGTAATGACCGCACAAAAGAATGAGGTTTTTCTTCAGGCTCAGCTCATTGGCAACGGGTTGCGTAAACAACTCGCCATCCGGGCTCATGTAAATTACTTCATCATACTGGCGCTTCGATTTCAGGTCAGTAATGCACCGGTCAATAGGTTCAATCATCAGCACCATGCCGGCCCCTCCGCCAAAGGCGTAGTCATCAACCGATTGGTGTTTGTCGGTGGCGTAATCGCGAAGATCAATAATATCAATAGTAACCAGATTTTTTTGTTGCGCCCGTTTAAGAATAGAATCATTTAAGGGGCTTTCGAGCAGGCGAGGAAGACAGGTGATGATGGAGAGGTGCATGAGTCAAATATCCAAAAAACCATCGGGAAGGCTGACGGTTATTTTTCGTTTTGATTTGCTAATGTTGGTAATAAACGGCCCGGTTACCGGAATCATCAGTTCTTTTGAAGCATGATTAACAATTAAAAACCGGGTTTGGCCGGTTTGTTCTACCGTCAGTACTTTTCCGAGTATGCCTGTAGTCGCATCTTCTACAACAAAGTCAATTATCTCATCATTATAAAAATCCCCGCGCTGGAGTTTCGGACGCTCGGTTTTCTGAAGGTACAAGCTATGCTTTTGCAGTTTTTTAGCTTCATCGAATGAAGAAACATCCTCAAGTTTTATAAATGCCTTATCGCCTTTTAACGAGATACTTTCAATGAAGTAAGGAATGTGTTGCCCTTTAATGTCAATAAAAATTGTTTGAAGATTTTTCCAATCAGCAGGTGAGTCTATATCAAGCGAAACGGTTACCTCGCCTTTAAGGCCATGTGGTTTCATAATAAACCCCACTTTGTAGAAATCTTTCGCTTTCATAAAAAAAGCCCCCGCTCCTACTAAAGGAGAGGGGGTTGAAGAGATTGAGGTTTGTTACCTCACCTAAATTTTTACGGTAAGGTATTAACCTTCAGTAGCAGTGTCTGTGGTTTGCGCTTCGCCTTCGGCAGGGGTAGATTCCGTTGCGGTAGCAGCCGCTGCTTCGGCCTTCTTACGAATAGCCTCAGCACGTGCTTCCTTGATTTTAGCCTCAGCTTCCTTACGTGCCTGGGCCTGCGCTTTCTTCGTATCAACAACCCGTTCGCGCTTGGCCTGGATCTTAGCTTCTTTAGCCTGTTTCCACTCAGCCAGTCTGCGGTCGGCTTCTTCTTGTGAAAAGGCGCCTTTAATAACGCCAATCTGCAGGTGCTTGCGCAGCATAACGCCCCGGTAGGAGAGCATCGCTTTAACGGTTTCCGAGGGCTGTGCCCCGTTCATAAGCCATTGAAAGGCTTTTTCCTCATCCAGTTCAATGGAGGCCGGAACTGTTAAAGGGTTATACGTACCAATTTTCTCAATAAAGCGACCATCACGTGGTGCCCTGGCATCGGCAATGACAACATCAAAGCGGGCCAGTTTTTTGCGGCCTCTGCGGGCCAATCTGATTTTAACTGCCATTTTTTACTTGTTTTTGGATCTCGTCCGGTTAATAAAGGCTGCAAATATAGGCCTTTTTTCAGTTATGCCAACCCGTATCCCCGAAAGGGCCTAAAGCATTTTTATGAATAAATAATTGCTCAAACGAGTATTCAATTTTTAATTGCTGATTGGGTTCGATACATTTGATACCCCATCCAAATCCTGCAACTATGGATAAGTATTCTTATATCTCCAATGCTGATGTCAGCTACCTTGACCAGCTCTACCAGAATTATAAATCCGATCCCACTTCAGTCGACCTCACCTGGCAGAAATTTTTTGAAGGATATGAATTTTCAATCCAACGGTATGGTGAAAACGGTGGTGCTGTTGCGGGCACCGACACGCATTCGATAAAAGAAACCCAGGTACGGAACCTGATTTTTGCCTATCGATCATTTGCGCACCTGGCTTCTAAAACCAACCCGGTGCGGGAGCGAAGGAATCACAATGTTCACTTCGACCTGAAGTTTTTTGGATTGTCGGATGCTGATCTGGATACCGAGTTTGATGTGGCCGCTGAAATCGGCATGAAGCGCACCACGTTGCGGAACATTGTTGAAAAGCTCAAAAAGGTTTATCTCGGCACCATCGGGTTTGAATACAACTACATCCGCAACGATGATATTCGCCAATGGTTTTTCAATAAGTGCGAAACGGAGTACTACAATCATAATCCTGATCTGGAAGAGAAGAAACGCATTCTTGGTAAACTGAATGAAGCAGTTGTATTTGAAAATTTTTTACACACCAAGTTTTTGGGGCAGAAGCGCTTTTCGCTGGAAGGAGGAGAGAACACCATTCCCGGTTTGCAGGCCATTATCAATAAGGCAGCCGAACTGGATGTAAAGGAGGTTGTGATAGGCATGGCGCACCGCGGTCGGTTGAATGTGCTGGCCAATATTCTGGGTAAAACCTACGAACAAATTTTTACCGAGTTCGAAGGGCAGGTTAATCCCGATGCCACCATGGGCGATGGGGATGTGAAATATCACCTGGGTTATGCCAGCCGTATTGATACGCCTTCGGGCAAGAAGATTTATGTTAAACTAACACCCAACCCATCGCACCTTGAGGCGGTTGATCCGCTGGTGGTTGGCTATACCCGCGGCCAGATTGATGACGAATACAATGGCAACCTGAAGCAGGCTATGGCCATCCTCATTCATGGCGATGCGGCTATTGCCGGCCAGGGCATAGTTTATGAAGTGGTGCAGATGTCCGGCTTACCGGGATATACTACAGGCGGCACCATTCACTTTGTTATCAACAACCAGGTAGGCTTTACAACCGACTATGATGATGCCCGCACAGCGATTTATTGTACCGATGTGGCGAAAATTATTGACGCACCCGTGTTGCATGTAAATGGTGATGATGCCGAGGCTGTAACCTTTGCCGCCAACCTGGCAGTGGAATACCGACAGCGGTTTGGTAAAGATATTTTTATTGATATGCTCTGCTACCGCAGGCACGGGCATAACGAAAGCGATGAGCCGAAGTTTACGCAGCCAAAATTGTACAGCCTGATTGCCAAACATCCCAACCCGCGCGAAGTGTATGTAAAGAAACTCGCCAGCAGCGGTGTGGATGCGGCACTGGCCGATGAGATGGATAAAAACTTCCGTAACCAGTTGCAGGATCGGCTTAATGAGGTAAAGCAAAAATCGCTGCCTTATAAATTTCAGGAGCGCGAGGAGGAGTGGCAAACTATGCGCAAAGCGGTTGCCGAAGATTTTGATAAGTCACCGAACACGGCCATCTCCCAGGCAGTTATCGATAAGGTCGGCAAAGCGCTTACCACCATTCCGGAGGGCTTTAAACCGATAAAGCAGATTGAAAAACTGCTGAAAGATAGAAAAGATGCTTTTTTCGAAACCAAGGCCCTGGGGTGGGCCGAAGCTGAATTGCTGGCTTTTGGTTCGCTGCTCACCGAAAAGTATATCGTGCGCATGTCAGGCCAGGATGTAAAGCGCGGCACGTTCTCCCATCGGCATGCCTATTTCTGGGATGTAAATACCAACGAATCGTATTGTGGGCTGAACCACATCAGTGCCGACCAGGCCAGGTTGCACATGTACAATTCATTACTCTCAGAATTTGGCGTAATGGGCTTTGAATATGGCTATGCATTGGCTACACCACATGCGTTGGTAATATGGGAAGCCCAGTTTGGCGATTTTGTAAACGGAGCACAAGTAATTATCGACCAGTTTATTACCAGTGCCGAATCGAAATGGCAGCGGCAAAACGGATTGGTGCTTTTGTTGCCGCATGGCTATGAAGGGCAGGGACCGGAGCACTCCAGCGCCCGGCCGGAACGTTTTCTGCAGCAGGCCTCTGAATTGAACATGGTGGTGGCCAACATGACTTCGGCAGCGAATTATTTTCATTTGTTACGCAGGCAGATGAAGTGGGAATTCCGTAAACCCTGCGTGGTATTCTCGCCCAAATCGTTATTGCGCCATCCGGGTGTTGTGTCACCTTTGAAGGAGTTTACTACCGGATCGTTTGTCGAGGTATTTGATGATCCTAACGCAAATCCAAAAGATGTGAAGCGGGTTGTACTTTGCACCGGCAAGTTGTTCTTTGAATTGCAGGAATATCAACAGAAAAAGAAAATCAAAGACACGGCTATCATCCGCCTGGAGCAACTGTATCCGTTCCCGAAACACCAGCTTCAGACGGTGCTGAAGAGATACAAAAATGTAGAGATGATCTGGGCACAGGAGGAGCCGTACAACATGGGTTATTGGGCGTATATCCACCGGTTTATGCCCGATGAAAAGTGGAAAGTGGTTGCCCGGAAGTCGAGTGCCTCGCCTGCAACGGGTTACTCTAAACTTCATAAAACCGAGCAGGAGAAGATCATCACACAGGCATTTGAAATCTAAAAATCTTCAATCAACCAATCTAAAATTAAACTATGGCTATTCAGGTAAAAGTGCCTACCGTAGGCGAGTCTATCACTGAAGTGACCGTTGCCAACTGGACTAAGAAAGATGGCGATGTGGTGCAGATGGATGAAGTAATTGCCGAACTGGAATCGGACAAAGCAACCTTTGAGTTAACTGCCCCGGCAGCCGGAGTGCTTCGCATAAAAAAGCAGCAAGGTGAAAGCGTGCCGATTGGTGAATTGATTTGTGAGATTGAAGAATCGGCAGGTAAACCAGTTGCAAAGGAAAATAAACCGGTAGCGAAGAATCCTGAAGCTGCCACAAAAGCAACGGGCGCTGTTAAAGAAATGAAAGTACCCGCGGTTGGCGAATCAATTACCGAGGTTACCATCTCAACCTGGCTGAAAAAGGATGGTGATTACATTCAACTTGATGAAGTAATTGCCGAAGTGGAGTCCGATAAAGCCACGTTTGAATTACCTGCCGAAGCTAACGGTATTTTACGAATCGTTGCTAAAGAAAAAGAAACACTGCCCATTGGTGGGTTGATTTGCAAAATCGAAGTGATGGAAGGCGCACCTGTCACCTCAGCAGCTACACCTGCTTCTGCAGCCACAACGGTTTCATCAGGAGATAAATCGTATGCTGCCGGTCATCCTTCACCCGCAGCCGGAAAAATCCTCGATGAGAAAGGCATACCCGCCAGCCAGGTAGCCGGTACCGGTGTGGGAGGTCGCATTACCAAAGAAGATGCCCTGAAAGCCCAGCCATCGGCTAAGGCTGAACCGGCCAAACAGCCGGCAGCGTCTTCAGGCCCACCGGTTATTGCCGGTGGAGGATCGCGTAATCAGCGCAGAGAAAAAATGACTTCGCTGCGCAAAACCATTGCGCGCAGGCTCGTGGCTGTAAAAAATGAAACGGCCATGCTCACCACCTTTAACGAAGTGGATATGAAGCCTATTATGGATATGCGCGCGAAGTACAAGGACAAATTCAAGGAGAAATATGGCGTAGGCCTGGGCTTCATGTCGTTCTTTACCAAGGCGGTTTGCCAGGCGCTGAAGGAGTGGCCTGCGGTGAATGCCCAGATAGATGGCGATGAAATTGTGTACCATGATTATTGCGACATTTCTATAGCCGTTTCAACACCACGCGGCCTGGTGGTGCCGGTTATCCGCAATGCCGAGTCGTTATCGTTCGACCAGATTGAAGCAGAAATTGCCAGGCTGGCTGCAAAAGGCAGGGAAGGAAAGCTATCCATTGAAGAAATGACCGGAGGCACATTTTCCATAACCAACGGAGGTGTGTTTGGGTCCATGCTGTCAACGCCCATTATTAATCCGCCACAGTCGGCTATTTTGGGTATGCACAATATTGTGGAGCGGCCGGTTGTTAAAAACGGTCAGATTGTAATCACTCCGGTCATGTACGTAGCCATGTCGTATGACCATCGCATTATTGACGGGCGCGAATCAGTAAGTTTTCTGGTTCGGGTAAAAGAGATGCTGGAAGACCCGGGAAGGTTAGTGTTGGGGGTTTAGCCCTCATCCCCTGCCTTCTTTTACCTCAGGGAGATGGGAGTGAAATAAATTACTAGAAATAAAAATCATCGTATGGATTATAAAGTTGTTGTTATTGGTTCTGGTCCCGGTGGGTATGTGGCAGCTATCCGCTGTGCACAGCTCGGTTTTAAAACAGCCATCGTTGAAAAGTATCCCACCCTGGGAGGAACTTGTCTGAATGTGGGGTGCATACCATCAAAGGCGTTGCTCGATTCATCCGAACATTTTTACAATGCCGGCCATACGTTTGAAGAGCACGGCATCGAAATCTCAAAACCAAAGGCCAACCTCGCCCAGATGATTAAACGCAAGGCGGGTGTGGTAAAAGCGAATGTGGATGGTATCGCTTTCCTGATGAAGAAAAACAAGATTGATGTTTTTACCGGTGTCGGTTCGTTTGTGGATAAGAATACAATTCAAATCACCTCCTCTGATAGTAAACAAAAGACCATCACTACTGAAAAAGTGATTATTGCTACCGGTTCAAAGCCAACACCGCTTCCGTTTGCCCCGTTTGATAAAAAGCGAATCATATCCAGTACCGAAGCGCTTGAATTAAAAGAAATACCCAAGCACCTGATCGTCATTGGCGGAGGTGTAATCGGTATGGAACTCGGTTCGGTATATGCCCGCATCGGTGCAAAAGTTAGTGTTGTTGAATTTCTCGACAACTTAATACCCACCATGGATGGATCGCTTGGAAAAGAGTTGCAAAAGGTGGCGAAGAAACTGGGTATGGATATTTACCTGGGCCATAAGGTTACCGCAGTTGAAAACAAGGGTAAGGAAGTAGTGGTGAAAGCCGAAGACAAAACCGGTAAACAACTTGAACTGAAGGGCGATTATTGTCTGGTGAGTATCGGCCGCAGGCCCTATACCGAAGGCCTTGGTTTGGAGAAAGTTGGAATTGAAACGGTGAAGGGACAGATACCCGTTGATGATCACCTGAAAACGAAGGTTGATACTATTTATGCCATAGGCGATGTGGTTCGCGGGGCCATGCTGGCACACAAAGCCGAAGAGGAAGGAATACTGGTAGCCGAGCAACTGGCCGGGCAAAAGCCGCACATTAATTACAACCTGATACCCGGTGTGGTGTATACCTGGCCCGAAGTGGCCAGTGTGGGCCAAACCGAGGAGCAACTCAAGCAATCGGGCAGGGCCTATAAAGTGGGCAACTTTCCGTACAAGGCGCTTGGGCGTGCGCGGGCCTCGATGGATACGGATGGCTTTGTTAAAATTCTGGCCGATAAAACCACCGATGAAATACTGGGCGTACACATTATTGGTGCCCGTGCGGCCGATATGATTGCGGCCGGAGTGGTGGCCATGGAGTACCGGGCCTCGGCTGAGGATGTTGCGCGCATGTCGCATGCGCACCCCACCTATATGGAAGCCGTGAAGGAGGCCTGTCTGGCAGCCACGGCCAGCCGGCCGATTCACATGTAAGGAATCGTGTAAAAATGTTCAATTGCAGGGGCAGGGTTTGGTTAGCTTTGCCGCTTTGTTGAACGGTATAATGAAAGCATTGTCGATTTTATTGCCGAAAAACTGGTCGCGGTACAGCCGGCAATTTTCAGAAGACAGCGAGGCCTATTACAAATACAAGCGCGTTATTTTGCTTTCGCAGTTTACCCTGTTTGGTGCGGTTATCGGTATTCTGCATGCCCTCGAAGATTTAGTGGATGGCCTGGTGTTCATGCCCGTGATGGACGCCATTATGGCTGTGTTTATTTTTGTTGCCTACCTGCTGAATGAAAATGAGTTCCATAAAACAGCCCGCATCTTTCTTCTGACGTTTTTGAATATTTACTTTTTTGTTTACTGCTCGCTGGTTCCGAAAGAATTGGGCATTTATTTCTATTACTTTGCCTGGATTGGGTTGGCCAGCGTAATTTTTGAGCCGACCGAAAACCTGCTGCGAATATTTTTTGTTGCAGCGTCAATTGGATTAATTCTTCTGTTACATCTGACCGACTTTAGCCTGTTTGGTGATTTCAATATTCAGGTGGTGGATGTTGAACGATCGTTCTTAATCAATCTCATCAGCAGTATTATTGTACTGGTATTCTTTATTGTGTTTATGGCCCGCACCAATGACCTCTCAGAAGAACGATTGGTCATGCTTGCCCGTGAAGTGCAGGAAAAAAACGCACGCCTCCAGAAAACCAACGATGAACTCGATCGGTTTGTGTATAGTGCCTCACACGATTTACGGGCTCCGTTAATGTCTATAAAGGGTTTAATTAACCTGGCCCAGTTTGAGTCTAAAGACGGAGTTATTCAACAATACCTGGCCATGATGGTAGACCGGACCGATAAACTGGATGATTTTATCCATGATATTATTGATTATGCACGCAATGCCCGTACGGGAATCGTTTATGAACCTGTTGATCTTGACGGGTTGGTAAATGATATTTTCGAAAATCACCGGTTTGCAGAATCCGCTCAGGGGATTTGTTTCGAGAAGAAGATTGCGCTGGATAAACCTGTTTATACGGATAAACGGAGGCTCTCCATTGTACTGAACAACCTGCTCTCTAACGCAATTAAGTATCACCGTAAAACTTCTGATGCGTTGGTTAAAGTGGCAGCCCAAATTGAAGATACTGACTTGAAAATTGAGGTGTCGGATAATGGTCAGGGCATTCCGGCAGACCGGCTTGGTAAAATTTTCGACATGTTCTACCGGGGTACGGAACAATCAAAAGGTTCCGGCCTCGGACTGTATATCGTTAAAGAAACCGTAGAGAAAATGGGCGGTGTTATACGTGTTACTTCTGAATTTGAGCGGGGGTCATCGTTTATCATTAAGCTCCCATTGGCAATTCAAAACGGTAGCGAACAAAGGCACGTGCAGCCAGTGCAAGCACCAACGGAATTAACGCGTAATGCAACTGTTGCGGAAGCCACCACCAAAACGTAATCAGCAATCCGTTGAGAATAACCGTAATCAGGAAATAAATTCTTACCCATTTGCGGGGTTTGAATAACGCAAAGGCTGCTAATAAATGTGTCGGCAAAGCCCACAGCATGTTCAGGTTATTGGCTGCAGCCTTATGATCAGTGGCTGTCCAGAGCAATAGCAGCAACAAGCCGATGAGACCGGTTATCCCAAACAGCATGGCATCTAACCAGTTTAAAGGTTTCTTTCTCCTGTAATCCCAAACCGATAGGGCCATGATTAGCACGGCAAGCGCTGTGAAAACGTTACGAGGCGTGAACAGGCCGTTACTAAGATTTTCGGATTGTGCCTCGTACACTATAATTTTTTGCTTTACCAGTGGCTGGCCGTTTATCGTGGCATTATCGAAACCGGCTTCCACAAAATCGGGCAGAAACATGTACTCGAAGGGGGTTGCCCGTTTGTCCATGGGCAGGCCAAGGCAAATGTCAATGCCTAAATCACCCCACGGCTGCCATTGTAAATACAGATCGGTGAGTTGGCGGATAGAGTACCTTGTAGTGATGTGGGAATCATTAAACGTTACGGAGTCGCCAAAAACCTTGGTTACAATTTCGGGTAGTTTGGTGGCGCAGTTGTCGTAAAAGTAATCGTACAGGTAGCTCTGATTTTCAGGTTGCGCATTCCATTGCAGGTAATCGAACAGCCGTTGCTTTTGCCAGGCGGTAAGGTTAAGCACTTGTTCGTGCACATACCGGTTGTAGTATATGTAGAAATACTCAAACCGCTTATAATCCTGCACGGCCAGTTTGTAATAATTATGTCCGCGGGCAAAGTTGAGGTAGAAGTTAGGCTGATTGAAATCAAAAACCCCGTAATTAAAGGCGTAATCAAAACCATTTCCCGGATCATTTACACGGAAAGCGCTATGGCCAAAGGCCGAGTATAATTCATTCTGGCCCGGTCCGCAGGTAATTACCGAGATGGTTGCTCGTTCGGACAAGGTAATCTGAGCGCCCGCTGACAGGCTGACCAGGCTGATAAGAAGTAAGAAAAATTTTCTCATGGGGTAAAGACCGATTCCGAAAGATAAAAACAAATGCCAGCCCGGCCATTAATTTTCATTTAACTTACCGCCATGTTTACAGGCTTACAGGATGCGCTGAATCTGGCGGGGAAATTAACCGCCCGAAAAAGCTGGAATGCCACTCAGGTGCTATCGGGTTATTATCGGTCGCGCATTACCGGCAAAGCTGTTCTCTCTGCATTGCCCATCAGTGTCGCTATTGAGCCAACAACCAGTTGCAACCTCCGCTGTCCCGAATGCCCCAGCGGGTTACGATCGTTTACCCGGCCCACCGGAATGTTAAAGGATGACCTGTTTAAAAAGGTTATTGATGAACTGGCGCCTACGCTTTCGTATCTCATCTTTTATTTCCAGGGCGAACCTTATCTGAATCCGCGCTTTCTTGACATGGTGCGCTATACCGCTGATAAGGGAATTTATACGGCCACGTCAACCAATGCGCATTACCTGGATGAAGCCCTGGCACGGACTACCGTGCAATCCAGCTTGGATCGATTGATCATTTCTATAGACGGAACATCGCAGGACACGTACCAGCAGTACCGTATCGGTGGTAATCTTGATAAGGTGATTGAGGGAACGAAAAATATTATCCGGATGAAGAAAGAACTAAAATCCAAAACTCCGCATGTAATTTTTCAGTTCCTGGTGGTGCGACCCAACGAACACCAAATTCCCGAAGTGTATACATTGGCAAAAAAACTGGGCGTTGATCAGGTCTTACTCAAAACAGCGCAGATTTATGATTATACCCGTGGTTCAGATTTACTACCCGTGCAGGAAAAATATTCGCGCTACAAAAAAAATGATGACGGAACCTACACAATAAAGAACAACCTCGATAACCATTGCTGGAAAATGTGGCACAGTTGCGTAATTACCTGGGACGGCAAAGTGGTACCCTGTTGTTTCGATAAAGACGCTAATCATGTGCTTGGTGATCTGACGCAGGAGTCGTTCCGGCAAATCTGGTTTGGTGATAAATACCGGCAGTTCAGAAGTTCCTTACTCCAGTCAAGAAAGGAAATTGAAATCTGTAGGAACTGTACGGAGGGTACAAAGGTATGGGCCTGATTCAGAACTTCTGCCGGCTTTGTAGTTCTTTCGCGATTTTATCCACATCAATTGCCGCACACTTGCCGCAACCCGTGGCGCACGACTTGGCCTGAAAGGCCCGGTAAACCAGCAGGCCCAGGTAAATAACAGCCGACAGGAATAAGAGTAGTATAATTATATTCTGAAGCACACCACAAAGTTAACTGAATTGCCTGAACTTTGATAAATAGAAAGTGCTATAGTTCAAGAGACATACCTATTGTATTTCAAATTTGGTCAATTTGCTGGTCCATTTACTTACCTCCTACTTTTCACAAGAGGTCCTTCGCCCGCTTGCAGCGGAGCTCAGGACAGCAGTGTATTTGTTACGCTGAGCCGTTAAGCGAAGCATTTTTGGGGTATCAGGCAAAGAATCATTGGGCTGAGGTATTAGCTGGTGGTTTGTTTACGGATTATCAGTAATAAAAATGCCCGATTGCGGACAAAAAAGCGCGTATGCGAACATGGCAGATTTACACAACCCTGATTTTTACTGTATAATCAGTGTTTTTAACTGGCACTTCATTTGGCAATGAGGTAGAGCAAAATTTCTTAGCTATGCTTAAAAATTACCTGAAAACTGCTTTCCGGAACCTGTGGCGCGATAAAGGCAGTGCACTCATTAACTTGTCGGGTCTTACGCTGGGAATTACCAGTTCGCTCATCCTCTTCCTGCTCATCCGCCACGCTACCAGTTTTGATACGTTTCATTCTAAGCGCGATCGCATTTACCGCGTAGTTACTCAAACCCGTGGCAACAACGGCAACGATCACACACCGGGGGTACCGGCTGTTTTGCCGGAGGCCTTTAAAACCGATTTCCCCGAAGCGGAGGAGGTTACTTTCTTGTCCTACCGGGCCGGCAGCCTGATTACCGTACCGCAGCCCAGCGGTGAACAGAAGAAGTATGATGAACCGCGCGGAGTCGTTTTTGCGCAGCCTAATTTCTTTAAAATTTTTGACCGAAAGATTATTCATGGTAATGCCGAAGCCGGACTTGATGAACCCAACGAAGTGATTTTGTCGCAACGGTCGGCCCTTAAATATTTCAACAAAGAGGATGCGATTGACGAGGTAATAAAATTTGAAAACCGCGAGTACCGCGTTACGGCTATCATGGAAGACCTTCCCGGTAATACTGATCTTCCATTTGATGTTATGCTTTCGTTTGCTACGATAAAAAAGGAATCGGACGAAAAAGGCTGGAACAGCATCTGGAGCGATGAACAATGTTACATCCTGCTAAAAGAGGGCGAATCGCCCGCAAGCATAGAGGCCCGTATGCCCGATTTTGTAAAAAAGCACCTGGGGAATGGTGATTTCTTTGAACGCACACACCCGCTTCAGCCGCTGGCTCAAATTCATTTTGATGACCGTTACTCTAACCTCAACTACAATACGGTATCAAAGTCTGTATTGCTGGCCCTGAGTGTTATTGCCGTATTTTTGATTGTTACGGCTTGCATTAACTTCATTAACCTTACAACAGCTGAGGCCATTAAACGTTCGAAAGAAGTAGGTATCCGAAAATCCCTTGGCGGAACGCGCGGGCAACTCATTGTGCAGTTTCTTGGCGAAACCAGTTTAGTTACGTTAGCAGCTGTATTGCTTTCGCTGGGCATAGCCCAATTGGCTTTGCGTTTTCTTAACCCTTTTCTCGATTTGAATCTTACCATTAACCCTGTTGGAGATGTTGTTTTATGGGTATTTCTTGGTTCTGTTTTTATTATTGTATCGCTGTTATCCGGCTTGTATCCTTCATTTATTGTTTCGAGGTTTAAGCCGGCACTCGCTATTAAAAATCTGATTAGCAATCGAAACTCCTCAGGATACATGTTACGCAGGGGGCTGGTGGTAACTCAATTTTTTATTTCCCAGTTCTTCATCATCGGCACCATCGTTATCATCCGCCAGATGGATTATTTTCAAAGTAAAGATTTGGGCTTTCAGAGAGACGCCATTGTTTCCGTACCGATACCGGAGCGCGAAAGCCCGGGTGGTGCTGATGGTGTGAGTAAAATGCGTACGCTGAAGAATGAGTTACAGGGCTTTTCAGGTATCGAAAAAGTCAGCCTGAACAGCTCACCACCGGCATCCGGAAACGTTTCATCTACCGGCTTTTTCTTCGAAGGACGCCAAGAGGAATTTGTTACACAAGTTAAACAAGCCGATGACAGTTACTTCGATTTATTTCAATTGAAGATACTGGCTGGCGAAAAGCTGGCTGATGGCGATACAGCCACGGGTTTCGTAGTGAATGAAAAGTTAGTAAAGATGGTTGGTTTAACTGACCCGCAGGATATCATTGGTAAAGAAATTACCATGTGGGGCCGAAAAAAGCCGGTGGTGGGCGTGGTAAATGATTTTCACACCATGTCGCTGGCGCAACCCCTTGAGCCGGTCATTATGTTTAACCGGATACGGGGGTACGACTGCCTTTCGGTTAAAATTGCTTCAGCCGATTTCCAATCAGTCATTAAAAAAGTGCAGGAAAAGTGGGAACAGGCCTACCCTGATCACATCTTCAGCTATGAGTTTTTGGATCAGCAAATAAAAGAGTTCTATGACAACGAGCGAAGAATGTCTGTGCTCCTTACCATCTTTACTTCAATGGCCATTTTCATCGGGTGCCTGGGCTTATTGGGGCTGGTAACGTTTATGGCTGCCCAAAAGACAAAAGAAATTGGCGTGCGAAAGGTGCTGGGGGCATCTGTGGAAAGCATTGTGATTAAATTTTCGAAAGAATTTATCGGGCTGGTGCTCATAGGTTTTATACTGGCAGCCCCGCTGGGCTGGTGGGTTACCCGGTTGTACCTTGACCAGTTTGCCTACCGGATTGAACTCGGCCCATCAATTTTTTTGATGGGGATAGGCGTTTCTCTTCTTATTGCCCTTGTTACGGTGAGTTACAAGTCCATTAAAGCGGCCACGGTTAACCCGGTGGAATCACTTCGTTACGAATAACCCCAGGTCTGAATTTTTTCAGACCATCTCTGCCAGGCCTGACGGTAACACGTCAGGCCTCTTTATTTGAACCACTGCGACCGTATAAGGTCCAGCATTTTCGGATGTATTTCTCCGGCCGCGATTATTTCGCCTCCATGCAAAAAATTATTGCCCCCACTGAAATCGGTCACCATGCCGCCCGCTTGCTGTACAATAAGCGCACCTGCCGCAACGTCCCAGGCATTGAGGTTGTATTCAAAAAAGCCTTCAAATCGTCCACAGGCAACATAAGCCAAATCAATAGCAGCACTGCCCAGCCTCCGGATACCGTGTGTTCTTTCCAGGAAAAGCCGGATGATATGCAGGTAGTTTTCTTTCCTATCCGAATAATTGTATGGAAAGCCGGTGGCCAGCAGGCTCTCGTTTAACTGGCTTACTGCCGAAACCCGGATGGGTTGATTGTTGCAATAAGCCGGGCTGTTGATGGTTGCGTGGAAGCACTCATCCCGGTTTACTTCGTACACCACACCCAGAACAGGCTTTCCGTGTTTGGCCAACCCCACGCTAATGGCAAATACAGGAAGCCCATGCATAAAATTAGTGGTGCCGTCAAGGGGGTCAATAATCCAGTTATATTCATTTTGAGCGGATGAACCGGTTCCTTCCTCTGCAAGGAAACCGCTTCCAGGGATTAGTTGCTTTAGTTGTGTAACAAGTTTTTGTTCTGCTTCTTTATCAACATACGAAACCAGGTTATTAAATCCGTGCTTGAACTCAATGCGCGATCGGTCGAAGGCCTGGGCTTCTTCACGAATGAATTGCCCAACCTCTTTGCAAATTTTAATGACTTCCGGTTTTAGTTCCTCCAGGTTCATGTGCCGGCTAAATTCCAAAAATATAAATCACCAACGCGCGAGAATAAGGAAAAGTTTTTTGTGTCCGGTTATTTATCAGGATAGCCCCCCCACAACAATAACCAATTCACCCTTTACCTCTGAGCCGGCAAAGTGATTATGTATTTCTTTCAAAGTTCCGTTCACAGTTTCTTCGTAATATTTGGTAAGCTCACGCGATACAGAGGCCGGTCTTGTTGCACCAAAGGTATTAACAAACTGTTCCAAGGTTTTTACCAGCCGGTGTGGCGATTCGTAAAAAATCATGGTTCGTTCTTCGGTGGCCAGTTTTTTCAACATTGTTTGCCGGCCTTTTTTATGCGGGAGGAACCCCTCAAATACAAACCGGTCGGTGGGCAAGCCTGATTTGATAAGGGCAGGTACAAAAGCCGTTGCCCCCGGCAGGCATTCTATTTTTATGCCGGCCTTCAATGCCTCCCGTACAATTAAAAATCCGGGGTCGGAAATGCCCGGTGTGCCTGCATCACTGATGAGGGCCATCTGTTCACCCTCCTTCAAGCGCTTAATGAGTGCGCCAACAACTTTGTGTTCGTTAAAATTATGAAAGCTTTGCAGTGGTTTATCGATAGTGTAATGTTTAAGTAGTTTCCCGGAGGTGCGCGTATCCTCAGCCAGGATTAGGTCCACCAATTTAAGTACCTCCAGTGCACGCAGGGTAATATCGCCCAGGTTACCGATGGGTGTAGGCACAATAAACAGTGCGGTTTTTGTTTCCATTACTGGCCCGAAAGTTTATCGATAACAGCGGCCAGCTTTCGGTCTTTATCGGTAACGGTGTTGCCGGCATCGTGTGTAGTTAATTCAATACTTACGCGGTTCCAGGTGTTCGTCCAGGTGGGGTGGTGGTTCATTTTCTCAGCCTCAATAGCCACTTTGGCCATAAAGCCAAATGCTTCGGTAAAATTGTTGAACGTAAAGGTTTTTGTAAGGCGGTTGTTTTCTTCTTTCCACATGGTGGCCTGATTTAGCTGACCAGCGAATGTAAGAAAATGTGCTTTAGCATTAAAGGGCAATAAGGCCATCAATGGTTGCTGCTTTGCGGTACACTTCAATAACGGCTTCGCTGGAGGGCATCATCATTTGTATGGTTATTGAAATGTATTTTCCCTGGCTTGATTTTTTTTGTGTACCGGTATGCAGCGGAAAAAGCTGAATAACTTCTTCGGCCCGTTCTTTGGGAACGATGAACTTAAACATATACAGGGAGGGCCAGCGGTAGTGCTGGTCGAGTTTAAGCCGGAATGATTGGATGGCCTCCTGGTCCATAAAAAACGCAGGCCCCTTTCGGGGCCTGATAATTTCAATTAATAAAACTTGTATCGCTTATCCTCAATGTTGGCAGCTTCCTTGATGGCCTCCGCTATATTAAAACTATTGGTTCGGTTGGCCGTTTGCTCCAGTTGGTTTTTAAACATGGTGTAGTCGCCAATGGAGGGCGCGATGGTTTTGTTTTGCATTTCAATAATAATCACACCGCTTTCACCGGCAAAGGGTTTGGAGCGCTGGCCACCTTCCAGTGAAAAGGCAACACCAACGGCAGCCGGGTCAAACCCAACAGAAGTCATTGTATTGGTATTGAGTTTTAAACTGCTGTTGGAATACACTGCGGCATCGCGTCCGTAATTGGTGGCTATTTCATCAAGGCTGCCATTCAGACTGTTCAGTTTCTCAGTTATTTTCTTTCCTTTTAGTTCGTTGAGCACGGCCGGTTTGATTTCATTTTTTACCAGACTGAAAGGTTTAATTCCTTTTTCAATTTCACCGGTCATCACCACTACGGCATACTTGTCCTGCAGGTCAAAGGCATCGGATACTTTGCCTGTTTTTGCATCGCGGAATAACCAGGTAACAATCTGGCGGGCATCGCCCAGGGTACCCACCCGCCTTTCGGCAGCACCAATGTTAGTGGCTTCCTGTACTGTATATCCTTCTTTAGCGGCCCGTTCGGTAAAATTGTCAACACCCTCCAGGTCTGCGGCAAACATTTCAGCCTTTCGCAGGGTTTCGTTAATAGAGGCATCACCGGGTGTAATTTCGCGTTCGATTATGGCCAGTGTGTAGTAGCGGTTATCTTTTACTTCGGTAACATCAATAATGTGGTAGCCGAATTCCGTTTCGACCACATCGTTAAGCGCACCTTTTTTGGTAGCACCGAAAACGGCATCCTGAAAGGGTTTTACCATTTGGCCGCTGGTAAACCAACCCAGGTCACCACCTTGCGTTGCTGTGCCGTCTGTTCCGAATTCGCGGGCTTTTTCGGCAAAGCTGGCACCGGCTTTAATGTCTTTAAGAATGGTTCTTGCTTTTTCCTTAGCTTCTTTTTTTGCGGCATCCGTATCGTTTTCCCACCGGATGAGAATGTGGCTGGCACGTGCGCTATAGGTGGTGTCGGTACCCGTTTTGGATACTTTAAAAACTTTGTAGGAGGAATCATCAATAAATGGCCCAACTACATTACCGGGCACCAAGTCAGCGGTAGTTACAAAGTCGGGCAGGTTTGCCGGGGTGTATTTTGCGTAGGCGTTGCTGCCATCGGTATTTAATGTAGCAAAAACCGAATCATTGTCGGCAGTCTTCAGTTCGGCAGCCAGGCGGGTAATTTCTTCTTTAATAGCCAGGGTGTCATCAGCCGAAGGCAGCACAGGAAAAGAAACATATTTTAAATCGCGTGTGTGTTCGGCTTTATATTTTTCCTTGTTCTTGTTGTAATAAGCTTTCAGGTCGTCATCGGTAATGGTAATAGTTGTATCGCTTACCGAGTAGTACGGTACAAACAGGTACTTTACTTCAGCCACATCGTTTTGCATGTGGTAATCAAACTCGGCCTGGGCTGCAGTTACGTATGCACTTTTAATAAGGAGATTTTCATATTTCAGGCGTTCACGGGCCGGCCGCAACTCACGTTCAAATATTTCCCAGCGAACGCGTGCCTCTGAGCCTTCGGGCATGGCTTTTAGTTGGCTGATATAAGCGCCCAATTGGGCCCGGTCGAACTGACCGGTTTGCTGGTTGATGAACGATTGCTTAATGCTTTCATCCACGTTTTTTCCGGTAATCATGTCCACCACTTCATCATCAGAAACCACAACCCCTACTTTGGCATATTCTTTCTGAATGGCGTAACGCAGGATAAGCATTTCCCACGCCTGCTGACGAAGGGTGATCATTTCGCGGTCGCCCGGCTGGCGGTTGAAGTTGAGGATATAACTGGCTTCGCGTTCGCGAACGGCCTGCTGAAATTCCTCCAGCGAAACCGTGTGGCCCGCAATCTCGCCAACATCGTTGCGATCAAACAAAACCGAGTTGTTGCCCAATAAATCGCCCAGTATAAATGCAGAAATAGCCACGAACACAAAAACCACTACCCAGGTGCCCATCTTATCCCGCAACTTGCCAATAAATGCCATATCGTAAATTTTAAAGACCGCAAATTTAACCCAGTTTTTCCAATGGCAAAACGGCCAGGGAAATTCGTTTTCCGGAATCCTCAAGTGGTTAATAACCTGATTCTGAGTCGATTGATTTAATCCCCAGCAGGGCCTGAAAGTGTCAGTTTGATGGTATCAATCCGGTTATCAAGGGTTGACTGAATGGTGAAGGTAAAAGGAGGTACCTGGATGGTTTCGCCTGCCTGGGGAATGTCTTCGGCATAGGCAAGAATAAGGCCGCCCAGGGTTTCATATTCACCGGCCGGAAGCCTCCATCCATAGGTTTCATTCAGGTAATCAATTTCCAACCGGGCACTCAGCAGCCAGGTTGTCTCGTCAAGCTTCTGCTCCACCAGGTCATCCTGGTCGTGTTCGTCTTCAATTTCACCGAATATTTCTTCAATAACGTCTTCCATGCTTACAATGCCGGATGTTCCTCCAAATTCATCAACCACTACAGCCAGGCTTTTCCGCTCGTGGATAAACCGAAGCATCAGTTCGTTGGCCAGTGTGGTTTCCGAAACGGTGATGATGGGGGTAAGCATTTCTTCGATGGTGTTCGGCTTTTTAAACAGCCCTGACGAGTGGCAGTAACCAATAACCTCGTCAATCGAATCTTTGTAAACCAGAATTTTTGAGTGGCCACTTTCAACAAATGCTTTTCTCAGGCTCGTAATACCATCCTGCAAGTCAACAGCAACAATTTCGGTTCGTGGAATCATGCAGTCCCGCACTTTTACCGATTTGAACTCAAGCGCATTATGGAATATCTTTTTATCGAGTGTAACATCTTCATCCTCGTGCTTTACCTTCATCATGCTCTTCAGGTAATTATTCAGGTCGGTTAATCCGTACACCGGGCGTTCATCGGAATACGGCACACGAAAGAGATGAATGATTACGAACCGTGACAAGGCCACTACTGTGGTAACGAATGGGTAAAGCACGTAATAGACAATGTTGAAAGGAACCGCCAGGGCTGTTAGCCAGAAATTGGGATTGCTCAGAAAGATGCTTTTTGGCAGAAATTCGGCTGTTACCAAAACGATGACGGTAGACAGGAACACCTGCACAATCATTACAAAAGCCTCGTTCAGCAGGGCTTGCGGTAGCCAAACCTGTAACAGCGGTTCGAGCAGCTGGGCCATGAAGATTCCATAAAATACAAGCGCGATGGTATTGCCTACAAGCGTTGTACCAATAAACATGGAAGGTTTGCGGATGAACTTTGTAAAAATCCGGCCGGCCAGCGAGCCCTGTTTGCCCTGAAGCTCCAGTTGTAGTTTGTTGGCCGACAGGTAGGCGATTTCAATCCCTGAGAAGAAAAAGGAAAAGATCAGCGACAGGGCGATATACGGAAGTAATCCCGGATCCATCACTTTCTTTTTCGATACGTGTAAACCAGGAACAAGGCCGATGCGATCATCAGTATCCAGTAGGCATTACCAATGCCGGCCGTCATCACCTGGTGGATACCGATAATCAGTAGTGCAGCCGCCAGCGAAAGGAGGATAACGTCCGGTAGTTTCATCGAACGGCAAAGATAGGGATTTTGCAGGGTCAGCGGGGTGTTTCGTTTTCTTCGATGGTAAACTCACCCTGGGGTTTTTTTATAGTGTAGGAGGACATATCCTGCTTGGCCTCAAGGCCTTCGCCATAAATAACCTCGTTCTGCATGCGGATGGTAACAAAACTTTCGGTATGGATTTCTTCTTTGGTTGGTCGCCAGAAAAGTTCTTCTGTATTTAATTGTTCGTTTTTGGCCAGGTTAATAACCTCTACTTTTCCGCGGGCACGCCATTGATCTTCGTTTTTAAAGTAGTAGGCGTGGTTGGCACGCAGGGTGGAAGAAAGGTTGCCTGTTTCGTCAAAAAATTCAAGGTAAATGCCTTTTGGAAATTCCCGGTCGCCATTTTGAAATTCATACACCAGGTCGGCCAGCATTTTTACCTTTACAACCTGGGCTTCGCTGTAAAACATCTCTACATGCTCAGCCTCACGCAGGGGCCCTTCGTAAAGCAGGGGCTGGGTGTTTTCGTTGGTGCTACACGCCAGGGTAAGCAGCATGAGTATTGTGCTTAGGTGTTTCATATAAAAAACAAGAGGTCATAGTATTTTAACTATGACCTCTCTGATGCTTCTTGCTCAGATTAATCGCGTGTTTTTACGGTAACGCTTTCATTAATCCAGCATCCTACACGCTGGGTTTCACCAGCTGACCAGTTCACCAGGAAGATATCTTCCTTGGAAGGGAACTGGTCTTTGGCCATGGCCATTTTCTTGGCATCGCCCGCCCGCTGATACATTTCAAACGCAGCTATATATACCAGCCTGTCAGCCGCCATGTTTTCTTTCTTGGCGCAATCGGAAAAACTTTGATAGTACAGGTCACCGATTTTTTCATAAGCTTCTTTCTTTGCTCCATCGGCTGCTAATGCCTGCCGGTATAACTCACGGGCACCCGGTTTATTGCCGTTTTTGGCTTCAATAGCCCCTAAATAGATCATCATATCGGCCTTGTCGGAATTTGTCGGGGCCAGTTCCAGTGCTTCTTTGAAGAGTTGTTCGGCTTTAGCATAGTTCTCAGCAGCAAGGTAACGGATGGCCAGGTTCTTGGCCAAGCCAAAGTCCTTTTCCACTTTGTGAATGGCCTCAGCCGCTTCAAGCCACAGCGGGTCATCAGTACATTTATCCTGCAGCATGAAGGCAAATATTTTTTTGGCATTGCCTATATCGGCCGGATTTGCCTTGAATTTTGGTCCGAGGTTTTTACGCACAAAGTCGCAGTTAACAGTTACCATACTAAACAATACTTTGTCAACATCGCCCTTCATGGTCTCTAGTTTATCAACGGGCTTACCTTCGCTGCGTGCTTTTTTGATTTTGGCATCAATAATGGACATTACCTTGTCATAGCGTTCAAGCACTTGTTCGTCTGTAAGTGTCTTCAGTTTCAGTTTGTTAATCTTGGTGGACTGCATATACGGAATCAGGGTCCCGTCAAGCGTATTGTTACCGTTCAGTTCGATGGCTTTATCCATGAGCGACAGTACATAGGCCTCTTTACCATTTTCATTGGCATAATATTTTGCTGCCATGAGTGCCTTTCGGTTGGTTACCGGTGCCTCTTCGCCACAGTTGGCGATGCGCAGGTCATGAATGAGTAACAGCGAATCAATGTAAACCCTCTTTTTTGCCGGGTCGGTCTCGGCACTGGCCACTTTATCAAATATTTCAGCACCATTAATATAAATACTGGTATTCAGTTTGGGGTTATTCTTCAGTAACCAGTTCAGCGGAGGTAGTGCTGCTTTAAAGTTGTTATTGCTTTTGGCATCGGTGTACAGCGTAACCTTCTCCTGCTCAATAGCTTTGGCCTCGCCATCGCTGAAAGCCCACTCTTTGCATTGGGCAAAAGCGTTAGTCAGTGTAAAGGAACCGAACAAACCGGTAATCAGTAATTTTACTACGGTGTTTTTCATATTGTTTTACTAGTCAAACTTTCTTCGAACAAACCATTGATCATTAAATGTAAGCCCGAAGTAAACTTTGAAATAGGTTTCTTCGAGTACGTTTTCTGATCGGTTGCCTCTTTTTCCTGTACTAAAGGCCAAATCAATACTTGAACGGCCTGCAGGCAATGAAAACCCAAAATTAATGCCAAAATCCTTAAGCTGGTTATTATTAATTAAAAATGGGTAGTGCTCCAGTTTAAAGCCGGCCCGGTAGGTAACCCGGTCAAAAAATCTGCTTGAAAGGTAGTCAGGGGTATATTCTCCCCCAAAGGCCACCCGCCAGGCTCTGCCCAGGCTGCCTAAATCGTCTTCGTTCAGGCTGTTAAAGTCAGCCCAGTTTTGCATGCCAAACTCTACCGCGGCCGACCAGTTGGCCGATTTGCTAACAGAGAAGCCAGCCTGCAAACCGCTGGGGATTGATATTTTGCCTCGATATGTAACCAGGGTGTCCAACGTAAGCGGATTGCCCGAGGCCGTTCTGCGTTCATAGGTTGTGGTTTTACGAGCCTTCAGGTTAGAAGCGAAACTGTAAGTAAGCCCGGCACTCACAATAATGTTGTTTCTCTTACCAAGTGAATCTTTGCTGAAAGACAAACCACCGGTAAACTGGAAATCGTTTACATAAGTTTGCTCTTTCACAGCAATTAAAAATGGAACGGGTTGATTAACATTGATGAGGGTGTTCGCAAAATCGTTTTCTATCGAACTAAATATGTATGCCGCCTTTAAACCAATTGCCCAGTTTTTATGAAGGCGGTAGCCGTTGCTCCAATAAAGCTGGTTCAATCCACCACTGCCCTGCTCCTGAACCGCAATAGTATCCACTACATTATTGTTGTTGTCGCGAACGGAGTCGTAGTAAATAAATTTATAATTCACATTCGTAAAGGGCATCAATCCAACCGAGGTTGTCCATTTACCCGGCTTCACAGGAAAGGCCGCTGCCAGGTAGTTCAGGTTACCTCCGGTACTTTTAACATTGGTTGTGTCGCCTTGAATGGTTTTTGATTCAACCAACAGCCCACTTGCAATAACGGTGTAGTAATTAAATACAAGCAGGGCCGGGTTTTGATTATTCAGAAACCAGTATTGTGGCTGGGCTACTCCGGTGCCGGCCATACCCTGATTATGGATAAGCGAACTGCCGTATGGCTCACCAATACCAAATGTAGAAAATGGCGAACGGGCAGCCTGGCCAAAGGCTGCGGTAAGTAGCAATATTAAAATAAATGTGCTTAAACCGAATTTTATGGCAATCACCGGGACAAAACGCGCAATTATCACTATTTCTACTTTTTGGGCACGCAAATATGAATGCTTTAAAATTGTTTTCAAAAAAACCGGAAACCCCGGAATTTCCGAATACCTGACAGGTAACTGATGCTTGGTTAACGCGCTGCTGGTGGAGTTAGTATAGGATTGATTTGGTTAGCTTTGTTTCTCCTAATCTTAATCTACCCTCAGCATGCTGAATCGGAAGCACTATCACATTATCGGGCTCATGTCGGGCACTTCGCTTGATGGGGTTGATCTGGCCTATTGCACATTTACCCGCATTAAGAAGAGATGGCGGTATGCTATACTGCGGGCAGAAACCGTTGGTTATAATAAGGCGTGGAGAAAAAGGCTGGTTACTGCCCATCAATTGCCGGGGGATAAACTGGTTCAAGTGCATATTCGCTATGGGCATTATCTGGGCAGTCTTGTCAACAGGTTTTGCAGGAAATACGCTATTGAAAAAGTAGACTTCATTGCCTCACACGGGCACACGGTTTATCATCAGCCGGGCAACGGATTCACCTTTCAACTGGGCGATGGCAATGCGATACATGCAGTCACTAACAAGAAAGTTGTTTTCGATTTCAGAAGCCTGGATGTTGCACGGGGCGGGCAGGGCGCACCGCTGGTGCCGGTTGGCGATCATTTGCTTTTTAATGAATATGATGTATGCCTAAACCTGGGAGGCATCGCCAACTGCTCCATGATTCATCACAACAAGCGTATTGCTTTCGACATCTGCTATGTGAACATGGCGCTGAACTACCTGGCCGAACAAGCCGGTAAATGGTATGATAAGCAGGGGGCCATGGCGGCTGCCGGCAAGGTTGACAGGATATTATTAAAAAAGTTGACGGCCGGTTATGCCACAATGCGAAAGACAAGGCCTTCGCTGGGCAGAGAATTTTTTGAAGATAAAATTGTCCCCGTCATTCAGCAGGCCGATTTATCTGTTTCGGATAAACTGGCTACGGCTGTTGAGTCGATAGCTATAGAGATAAACCATGCTTTAACCGGCAAGAAGAGGCCAACCGTTCTCTGCACCGGTGGTGGCGCGTTAAATTCATACCTGATGTACCGGTTACTGGATCGTGCGGAGGACAGAATTACTTTTATTATTCCGGATGAATCGGTTGTAAAATTTAAAGAAGCACTTGTATTTGGATTGCTGGGTGTGCTTCGGGTGCGCAGCGAAATTAATTGCCTGAAAAGTGTAACCGGTGCTGCAACGGATTCGTCATCGGGGTTGCTGGCGGGTTTCTGATGCCCGTAAAAACTTTAACTTTGCCGCTTCATTAATTTACCTATGAACGACCTCCTTCGGCAGTTTGAAAATAAACGTCCAGAAATTGTATTTGAATGGAAGGATCCGGAAACAGAAGCCGAAGGATGGGTGGTGATCAACTCGTTGCGGGGTGGTGCCGCGGGTGGAGGCACACGCATGCGCCCCGGCCTGGATAAGCGTGAAGTGGAATCCCTTGCCAAAACGATGGAGGTTAAATTTACAGTTTCCGGACCGCCCATCGGAGGGGCCAAGTCCGGCATTAACTTCGATCCGAATGATCCGCGCAAAGAAGGCGTACTCAGGCGATGGTATGCAGCCGTGATGCCGTTGCTCAAGTATTATTATGGTACTGGTGGTGATTTGAATGTTGATGAGATCCATGAAGTAATTCCGATTACCGAAGATGTGGGTATCTGGCATCCGCAGGAAGGTGTATTTACAGGACACTTTAAGCCCACCGAGCCTCAAAAAGTAAATCGAATTGGTCAACTCAGGCGTGGTGTAATTAAGGTGATTGAAGATGAACGTTTTACCCCATCCCTTGAAAAAAAATATACAATTGCCGATATGTGCACCGGGTATGGTGTAGCTCAGGCCGTAAGGCACTATTATCATCTTTGGGGTGGAAGCATTACCGGTAAACGGGCGGTAATCCAGGGATGGGGCAATGTTGGAGCCGCTGCCGGATTTTATCTGAGCCAGTTGGGAGTAAAGATTGTGGGTATTATCGGCAGAGATGGAGGACTTATCAACAACAAAGGGTTTACGTTGGATGAAATTTGTAAGCTGATTACAAGCCGTAACAAAAACCACCTGGTTGCCGATAACATGATTCCTTACGAAACGTTGAACCGGGTAATCTGGGATGAGGAATTTGAAATTTTTATCCCGGCTGCTGCCTCCCGGTTGATCACGCGCGATCAGGTTGACCGGATGATTAACTCCAAACTGGAAGTGTTCTCGTGCGGAGCCAACGTTCCCTTTGCAGATCCTGAAATATTTTTCGGCCCGACTGGTTTATATGCCGATCAGAATTTTTCGGTAGTGCCCGATTTCATCGCCAATTGCGGCATGGCCAGGGTGTTTGCTTATTTCATGGAAAACGAGGTTAGCATGGAAGATGAAGCCATTTTTACAGACATATCCAATACAATTCACAAGGCTTTAAAGCAAACACATGCTGCCAATCCGGTAAAAACCGGTATAGCCCAAACTTCGTTCGAACAGGCGTTGCGGCAACTGGTTTAGTGGTGAACAGCCAGGTAGGGCTGGATGATCAGGTAAACAATGGCTCCGGCAAAGTACCCCAGCAGCGCAAGCAGCGAGGCTTTCTTCATATACCAGATAAAATCAATCTTTTCCATACCCATTACGGCTACTCCCGCGGCTGAACCGATGATCAACACACTGCCGCCCGTACCGGCACAGTAGGCCAGGTATTCCCAAATCAGATGGTCTTGCGGATAAATACTCATATCGTACATACCCATGCTGGCAGCAACCAGCGGCACGTTATCAACGATGGAGGATAGTATACCGATTAATGTGATGATGATTCGCTGATCACCTACGCTTTTATCGAGCCAGGCGGCAAAGTGGTGCAGGATTTCCATCGACTCCAGTGCGCTTACCGCCAGCAGAATGCCGAGGAAGAACAGTACGCTGGGTACATCAATGCGGCTCAACGCCCCTGCGGCTGTGTAGGGTCTTTTTTCAGCTTCATCCATGTGTGGGTTAATCAGTTCTGAGACCACCCAAAGCACACCCAGTGCCAGCAGCATACCCAGGTAGGGAGGCAAATGCGTAACGGTTTTAAATACAGGAACTGAAATGAGACCACCAACACCAAGGAAAAACATTGTTTTTGAACCTTTAATAGGTGTGCTGCTATGGGCATGTCCGTGCCCGAAAGCCAGACTGCCCTCGTCTGCTTTGTTGCCGGCATGCCCCAAATCGCCTTTCAGCGTAAACTGCAGGTATAGTAACGGAATGACCATACAAATTATACTGGGCAATAAGAGTGTAATGATGATGTTGCCCGAAGAAATCTGGCCGCCAATCCACAGCATGGTGGTGGTTACATCGCCAATGGGCGACCAGGCACCACCGGCATTCGCTGCGATAACCACCATGGCAGCAAAGAACAAACGCATTTCTTTGTTGGGCACCAGCTTTCGCAACAATGAGATCATCACAATGGAAGTGGTCAGGTTATCCAGTATGGCGCTCAGAAAAAAAGTTACCCAGCAGATAATCCACATCAGTTTTTTTGGATTCTGCGTTTTTATCTTATCCGTAATGATGCGAAAACCCTGGTAGGCATCCACCAACTCAACAATGGTCATGGCTCCCATTAGAAAAAAGAGAATGGCCCCGATTTGGCCCAGATGGTGATTAAGTTGCTCGCCAATGTGCGCGATGCTATCGTGTTGAAAAACGGCATAGAGTGTCCAGCAGATAACCCCGGTTAACAGTGCCGAAGCGGTTTTATTTACTTTAATGGGATGCTCCAGCGCGATGCAAAGGTAGCCGATAACGAAAATGGCAATAACAAACGTTTCCATAGTTCAGGGTTTGGCAACGCTGAAATATGAAAATTTTTGCCCGTATGTAAAAGAGAAATTTGTTAAGGGATGATTACAATTCAATCACCTTAACCCGAATAAGTCGGCATTCAGGGCATTCAGCGCTTTATCTTTAAACGAAGTGCTGATTAGTAGCGAGATGTTGTTGGCGCTGCCGCCAACAGAAACCATGCGAACAGGTATGCCGGCCAGGGCATGAAAAACTTTCTCCAGTATGCCCTGCTGCCCGCCAATTTTGTGCCCAACCAGGCAGATAATAGTTTGGTTAGTATCAATCCCGATGTTGCCGAATTTTCTCAACTCGGTTTCAATAGCGACCAGATTTGTTGTGTTATCAATAGTTAATGAAACTGCTACTTCTGAAGTCGAAATCATGTCAATCGGGGTTTTGTATTGTTCAAAAACCTCGAAAACTTTTCGCAGGAAGCCGTAGGCCATCAGCATGCGCGAAGATTTTATATTAATGGCTGTGATGCCGTCTTTCGCGGCCACAGCCTTGATGGTTCCTTCGGTGCCTTTATTGCTGATGAGGGTGCCTGGCGCTTTTTCGTCCATTGTATTTTTTAAGCGCACGGGTACATTTTGTTTTTGAGCGGGTACGATGGTGGAAGGGTGCAGAATTTTAGCACCGAAGTAAGCCAGTTCGGAGGCCTCATCAAACGTCAGTTCCGAAATAGGGTAGGTTTTTTTTACAATGCGCGGATCGTTGTTGTGCATGCCGTCAATGTCAGTCCATATCTGGATTTCTTCGGCCTGAATGGCTGAGCCAATAAGCGAAGCGGTATAATCGCTTCCCCCGCGTTTCAGGTTGTCAATTTCATTTCGATGATTGCGGCAGATGTACCCCTGGGTAATGATGATATCAACGGTTGCCAGCGATTTTAACAAGGGCCGCAGGCGTTGCCCGATTTTTTCCAACTCGGGTTCTTCATTTTCATCAATCGTCATAAAGTGCAGGGCCGGCAACAGGCGTGAATTAATTTTCTGTTCCAGCAAATACTGGTAGAATAGTTCAGTGGACATCAACTCCCCCTGGGCCAGCAGTTCGCGGTAGCTCTTGTCGTCAAACTGGCCGGCCGCGAGGAGCCGGATGAAAATGAAAAACCGGCTGACGATTTCCTGGCCGATGGCTTTAAAGGCCTGGGTAATATAGAGTTCAGCGATGAACGACTGGTAGTGACTTTCAAGTGCGGCAATTTCTTTTTCTGTTGCAGTCAAGTCTTCTTTTAACAGAAAATCGCCAATACGAACCAGGGCATTAGTTGTACCCGACAGGGCCGAGAGTACAACAATTTTCTGCCCGGGTGTTTCGGTAATCAGCCGGGCAATTTTTTTCATCCGGTCGGGCTGGCCAACCGAAGTGCCGCCAAATTTTAATACCAGCATGTGTAAAAGTTAGGCGGCAAAGTTAGAGAAGGGAGGATAAATTAAAAGCCCTGTGCATGAAGCGACAGGGCTTTTAAGTTTACAGGTTGATAAATCTTACTTTTTATCGTTCACTTCTTCGTACTCCACATCCGACACATTATTGCCATCGGTGGAAGTTCCGGCACTGCCACCGGCATTCGCGCCAGGTTGTGCACCGGCATTTTGGGTTGCCTGGTACATCTCCTGCGAGGCAGCCTGCCAGGCTCCGTTCAGGGCGGCCATGGCCGTATCAATGGCGGTCAGGTCCTGATTCTTATGTGCTTCCCGAAGTTTTTCAAGCGCGCTGTTAATGGCGCTCTTGTTACCGTCAGAAAGTTTGTCGCCATATTCTTTCAACTGCTTTTCGGTCTGGAAGATCAGCGAGTCGGCCTGGTTGATTTTCTCAGCCCGTTCTTTCATGCGCTTGTCTTCTTCGGCATGAGCCTGTGCTTCCTGCTTCATCTTCTGAATCTCGGCATCGGTTAAACCGCTGGAGGCTTCGATGCGGATCTTCTGTTCCTTGCCGGTGCCTTTATCTTTGGCCGATACATGCAGAATGCCGTTGGCATCAATATCAAACGTTACTTCAATTTGCGGAATGCCGCGAGGTGCCGGGGGTATTCCATCGAGGTGGAAGCGGCCGATAGTTCGGTTGTCTTTTGCCATCGGGCGTTCGCCCTGTAACACATGTATCTCTACCGAAGGCTGGTTATCGGCAGCCGTTGAGAATACTTCCGACTTCTTGGTAGGAATGGTGGTGTTCGATTCAATGAGTTTGGTAAACACGCCACCCAGTGTTTCAATACCCAGCGACAGCGGGGTAACATCCAGCAGCAGTACATCCTTTACTTCTCCGGTAAGTACACCGCCCTGGATGGCAGCGCCTACGGCCACTACTTCATCGGGGTTAACACCTTTCGAAGGTTTTTTGCCGAAGAATTTCTCCACTTCTTCCTGGATGCGGGGTATGCGGGTTGAGCCGCCCACCAGGATCACCTCATCAATCTGGCTAACGCTGATGCCGGCATCGGCCACGGCCTTGCGGCAGGGCTCAAGTGTTCTGCGCACCAGGTCATCAACCAGTTGCTCGAACTTGGAGCGCGTAAGTTTTTTCACCAGGTGCTCCGGCACTCCGTCAATTGAGGTGATATATGGAAGGTTGATTTCGGTTTCCTGAGAACTGGACAATTCAATCTTGGCTTTTTCGGCAGCTTCTTTCAAACGTTGCAGGGCCATCGGGTCTTTGCGCAGGTCGATGTTGCGCTCAGCCTTGAATTCATCGGCCAGCCAGTTAATGATTTTCATATCGAAGTCATCACCGCCAAGGTGTACATCACCGTTGGTTGATTTTACTTCGAATACGCCATCGCCCAGTTCAAGAATGGAAATATCGAATGTACCACCACCCAGGTCGTACACGGCAATCTTCATGTCTTTATTTTTCTTATCGAGGCCGTAAGCCAGTGCGGCTGCGGTAGGTTCGTTGATGATGCGTTTCACATCAAGGCCGGCAATCTGCCCGGCTTCTTTGGTGGCCTGCCGTTCGGCATCGTTAAAATAGGCGGGCACGGTAATCACCGCTTCGGTTACGGTAGTGCCCAGATAATCTTCGGCTGTAGTCTTCATTTTTTGAAGAATCATTGCGGAGATTTCCTGCGGGGTGTACAGGCGGTCGCCAATGCGCACCCGCACCGTATCGTTGTTGCCGCTTTCCACCTGGTAGGAAACGAACTTCATTTCCTCGGTCACATCGGCATATTTTTTACCCATGAACCGCTTGATGGACATGACGGTATTCTTGGGGTTGGTAATGGCCTGTCGTTTTGCCGGGTCGCCCACCTTGCGCTCACCCTTGCCGCCATCCAGAAAAGCAACTATGGACGGGGTGGTTCTGCGCCCTTCGCTGTTGGCTATAACAACGGGTTCGTTACCCTCCATTACGGCAACGCAGGAGTTGGTCGTACCCAGGTCTATTCCTATAATCTTTCCCATGATCGTGTGTATTTACTAATGAATAAAATTTTAAGCCCTGAAAGACTTATCAATGGGTATGCCAGCGGGGTTTTAAGGTAAAATAATGACACATTGGCATAAGGCAGAGTTTCAAATGGCTTTTGCAGGTGCCAGAATTGGGTAGTTTTGCGGCCGATTATGACGCTATCCCAGGAAATCGCCAAGCGCAGAACCTTCGGCATCATCAGCCACCCCGATGCCGGCAAAACCACACTAACCGAAAAACTGCTTCTCTTTGGCGGGGCCATCCAAAAAGCCGGTGCGGTTAAATCATCAAAAATAAAAGACCACGCCCGCAGCGACTGGATGGAGATTGAAAAGCAACGGGGTATTTCGGTGGCCACTTCGGTAATGGGTTTTAATTACAAGGATGTAAAAATCAACCTGCTCGATACACCCGGCCACCAGGATTTTGCCGAAGACACTTACCGCACACTCACGGCTGTTGACAGCGTAATTATGGTGATCGACTGTGTGAAGGGTGTGGAGATGCAAACCGAAAAACTGATGGACGTTTGCCGCATGCGCAACACACCGGTTATCTGTTTTATCAACAAACTCGACCGCGAAGGCCGTGACCCGTTTGAACTGCTGGATGAAATTGAAGAGAAACTCAATATAAAAGTAAGGCCGCTGAGCTGGCCCATCAGCATGGGTAAAACTTTCCGGGGTGTGTACAGCCTGTACGAGAAAAGCCTGCACCTGTTTACACCCAGCAAGATTACGGTGGAAGAAGGAATTGAGATAAAGGACATCAACTCCGGTCAACTGGATGAACTGGTAGGTGAAAACAATGCCCGTCAACTGCGTCATGATGTGGAGTTGATTGAAGGTGTATACCCCGATTTTGATGTGAATGAATACCTGGCCGGTAATGTGGCGCCTGTATTTTTTGGCAGCGCGGTAAACAACTTTGGTGTAAAGGAATTGCTGGACACATTCATTCGCATTGCGCCTCCGCCCATGCACCGCGAAACCACGCTGCGTGTGGTTGAACCAGACGAAGAAAAGTTTACCGGCTTTGTATTTAAGATTCACGCCAACATGGACCCCAAGCACCGCAACCGCATCGCATTTGTGCGTGTATGCAGCGGCCGCTTTGAACGGGGCAGCAACTATTTTCATGTGCGGCAGAACAAGAGCCTGCGCTTCAGTAACGCCACGGCCTTTATGGCGCAAGACCGGGAAACGGTTGACGAAGCCTGGCCGGGCGACATTGTAGGTATTTACGATACCGGTAACCTGAAAATTGGCGATACGCTTACTGAAGGCGAAAAGCTGATGTACACGGGCATCCCCAGTTTTTCTCCTGAAATTTTTAAAGAAGTGGAAAACCTGGATGCCATGAAAAGCAAGCAACTGGAAAAAGGACTTTTGCAACTGATGGAAGAGGGCGTTGCTCAGTTATTTACCTATGAGATTGGCAAAAAGAAAGTGGTGGGCACGGTGGGCGCCTTGCAGTTTGAGGTGATCCAGTTCCGGCTCAAAAACGAGTATGGCGCCACGGTGCAGTTTGTTCCGCAAAATATTTACAAAGCCTGCTGGATCAGTAGCAAAGACCCGAAAAAGCTGCAGGAGTTTATCAACTCAAAACAACGGCACATGGCCCGTGACAAAGACGGCAAGCTGGTGTTTATGGCCGAATCGCGCGCGTGGCTGCAGATGGTGCAGGAAAACTTTCCGGAGATTCAGTTTCATTTTACTTCGGAGTTTAAGGATTAAAATAGCCTTAAATGGTACATATGTAAGTTCAGGCATACCTTTGCCTTATTTGCCTTTTTTGTAGCGCATGGATGAGAAGAACTCGGCCAGTCCGATTTTATGAATAGCCAATATTTTAAGCAGGCTTTTTATGGTAATATTTACTTTTCCTTTCTCCATTCTCCAGTATTGCATGCGGGGCAGGTCGTGGTCGTAAGCAAATGTTTCATAGCTTGAGTACCCTGCCTGTTTACGCAATTCGGTTAATTGCTCACCAATTTGCCGCAACGTAAGATTTAGTATTTCCTCCTGTTTCACAAGGGGAAAATTCCATACAAATAGCCTTAATAGTTACACCTTAATAATCTACACCATTTGTGGTGCATAAGTTCTATTGTAAATTTCAAATACGTTTTGCAAAACCCGCTGTGCCAGACAGATTTCTGGTGTATTTAATCCAACGATTATGAAAATTTTAATAAGAATATTAGCAATTATTGTTATTCTTATCGGGGCATGTACTGATCACAGTACTGAAACAGTGTTTAATGTAAAAAATGCTGAGCTGGCAAAATTTCAACAAAGTTCTTTTTATTTGGATTTGGTAGGTACTTATCCTATTTTAAAAGATAGGCTGAATTTTAATCTATATACTTTTAAGTCGCATTCCGAGCACGGATATAATGCATACTACTTTCCGATTTTGGAAGGAAGCACTAAGCTTGGAACTCTAGCCGTGCTATCAATTGATAATGCAAGTACATTTTTAACAGTGGTTGAGTGGATAAAGTGGGAAAATAGTTCGGTTGTATTAGAGATCACAACCGGTAAGGGAGAGCTTATTGACAAATACATTGGTACAAGTGTAGGTGGTTCACTTTATAGTTTTAGTAGGGTTAATGAAGAAAAACTCCGTACACAAAGAGATAGTTATCTTGAATGTGTCGCTTGGTGTTATTACATTACAGAAGACACTGCCTAATTAAGTGTGTAAGTGCTGGGTAACGACTAAGCAACTGCGTAAAGGTTTTATATTTTGCATCTGCCTTCGAAGATAGTTAAAAATTGATTTACGATTATTGGCCAGTTTCTCACGGGCAAGGTCCATTTTTTGGTGATCTCCCGTAAAGCCAGGTACACCGCTTTCACCAGTTTTACCATTCTGAATAAAAAGTCCCAATGGTGAAAAATCCTGCTTAAACATACCTCCATTCGTAGCAAAAACTAATGCCTTACCTTTTCGCTCTACATAGTCCTTAAGGTTTTGAAAATTTTCAAGTATTACACCATATTCATCCTTCCAGTAGAAGTGAAGTTCCTGGGCTTCCGGATCTACAATGTAGGACAGTATGCGCATATCATCATACTGCCCTGCAGCATGGTGTGTAGACGCGAATAAAAAGGTTGTGAGTAATACTGAAAAGATCCTGTGTAAATGCGTTCTGGTTTCCGTTATCATGTCAATTAGCAATTGGAGCATGGTCTGTAATCAATCACCATGCCGGGCACACAAGATAGGCTTTAACAAGTTCATAAAGTTTTGCCGGATTAATTTTTTGTCACGAACTGATAGATCAGTTCCGAAGTACGGGCAAGTGATTGCGTGCCGCCTTCCATGTCGGTCATGTTTTTGGAGAGCAGCACTAACACATATTTCCTTCCATCGGGCAACATAACAATTCCCGAGTCGTGGTGAACACCTGTGATGAAGCCGGTTTTGTGGGCCACTTTCACTTCTTTAGGCAAATGAGCCGGTATGATGTCGTTGAATTTCTGGTCAAGCAAAATGTTAATCATCTGTTCTGAGGCTTCCGGGCTCACAGCCTGGCCGGTGGCCAGTTTTTCAAAAATCACCAGCAGGTCGTAGGCGGTGGTGGTGTTGCTGAGGCCTTTTTCATAGGCTTTTATATCCTCCACACCGCGCAGCACCTGGATGTTAGGTGCGCCCAGGTCGCGCATGGTTTGGGTAACTTTTTTGGCGTCCACATATTCAATGATAATGTTAGTGGCCAGGTTGCTGCTCACAATAATCATGTCGTACACCAAATCATACAGGGTGCGCTTTTTCCCTACCAGGGTGTAGAGGTTTTGCTCGCTGTCGTCCTCGGGGCTCAGGCTGTACGGGCTTCCGTCAACAATGCTTTTGAATTCGTTGATTACTTCCACCGAATCGGAAAGTTTCCAACGTCCTTCTGCGGCTTGTTTAAAAACTTCAATCATCACCGGGGTTTTCATGGTACTGGCTGCGTGAAATGATTCATGCTCGTTGATGAGTAAAGTTTGCCCGGTGGATAAGTCCTTGAAGGCAACAGCGAATGTTCCCGGCTGGGTTTTCAGTTGCGCCTGAACTTTTTCTTCCAGTTTTTTTAAGTTGCTTTTGCAGGAAGCCAAAGCGATGGTGATAAGAAGTAGAGCAAAACGTTGCATAGTGATTTGGTTGACCGAAAATACAGAATCGAATCAATATCTTTGGTCATGGCAGCGCCTTCATTGGAAGTATTGTACGAGGATAACCATTTGCTTGCTGTCAACAAGCCGTCTGGTGTATTGGTGCAGGGCGATGCAACAGGCGATAAACCATTGGCAGGCCTGGTTAAGGAATACATAGCCGATAAGTACAAAAAGCCGGGAGCCGTTTTTTTGGGCGTGGTGCACCGTCTCGATCGGCCCGTAAGCGGGGTGGTGGTTTTTGCCAGAACATCCAAAGCGCTGGAGCGGATGAATGCATTGTTTCGTGAAAAGGAAACAAACAAGACGTACTGGGCTGTTGTGGGAAACCGGCCCCAGGAACCGGAAGGAAGATTAATCCATTGGTTAAAAAAGGATCAATCGAAAAATAAGACCACCGCGTTTACACGCGAAACACCCGGGGCACTGCGCTCCGAACTAACGTATAAACTGATGGGCCAGGCAGCCGGCCATTTTTTACTTGAAGTAAAACCGGTAACCGGCCGGCCGCACCAGATACGCGTTCAGCTGGCATCCATCGGCTGCCCTATTCGCGGGGATGTGAAATACGGATATCCCCAACCCAATGCCGATGCCGGCATTAACCTGCATGCCAAGGCGCTGGCGTTCGTTCACCCGGTAAAAAAAGAAGTACTGAAAATTGATGCGCGGCTTCCGGATACTGATTTCTGGAAGTACTTTAAAGGCTTTGAATGAACATGGCCAGGTGGATTGACAAACTGAAACAGCGGTGGGGGCTAACCAGTGGTTGGCAGGTGATAATCGTGTTGGTGGTTTTTGCCTGCACGGGTACAACCGTGTTGCTTATCAAGCGCCCGTTATTCGCCTACTGGTTCCCGGAGGGTGAAAAGCCGTTGTGGGCCACGATAACCTACTATGTGCTTATTTTGCCTGTGTACAACATGTTTTTGTTAATCTATGGATTTCTATTCGGTCAGTTCAGATTTTTCTGGGACTTTGAAAAAAAATTTTTTAACCGGATATTTTCTAAATTGAACAGGAATAAATCTGAAACCTAAATCTGCATCGTTATGAAAGTAAATTTTTTATTCCTGTGCGGGATAGCCTTATTCGTTTCATGCTCAACGCCAAGATTTGCCGGTCAGCCAACACATGGTAGTAAAACGGAGTATGCTCATACAAGAGAGCCAGATGTTCCTTTCTCTATTGATGAAGGTACTTTGGTGGCCAGTATTTCCGATGAACATGTTTACCTGGCAACCCCATCGGAAGTCATTGCAGCACCAGTTTCAAAGTCTGTTACCCTTACCCGTGAAGAAAAGAAGGAGCTAAAAAGAGAAGCCATTAAACAAATAAAGGCCTACACCAAAGCCGTTAAGAATGGTGATAAAGCCTTGGCTGCCGAACTGAAACAAGCCATGGATAACGATTTAAAACTTGCAGCTGTTTTTGGTGCCGTAGGTATCGTATCCTTTATCATTGGAGGAGACGTATTCCATGTTATCGGGGCCATTGCCCTAATTGTTGGTGTGGTCTTTTTCGTAAAGTGGTTAATGCGGCAGTAACCCAACAACAACCGGATCAACAAAAAAACCCGGTTAACAAGCCGGGTTTTTTTTACTTACAACCTGAATAATTTTTTATTCAATAACCCTATCGGCAAGCAATATGGTTTTGTTGCCCAGTACTTCTACCACACCACCAGTTATTGCCAGGCTTATATTGCCTTCTTTACCCTTATATTCAACTCGGCCTTCTTTAAGCAGGCTTATTAATGGTGCGTGATTATCCATTACCTGAAAGGAACCATCGGCACCGGGAAAAGTGGCAATGGTTACATCACCTTCAAACAGTTTCTTTTCAGGGGTAAGTATTTCCAGGTGCATCGTAATTATTAACCTTTAGCTTCGGCAATCATTTTCTCACCTTTTTCAATGGCCTGATCGATGTTACCCACCAGGTTAAAGGCCATTTCGGGTAAATGATCCAACTCGCCATCCATGATCATGTTAAAGCCTTTAATGGTGTCTTTAATATCAACCAGTGCGCCTTTCAAACCGGTAAAGGCTTCGGCTACGTGGAAGGGCTGCGACAGGAAGCGCTGCACACGCCTTGCGCGGTGTACTACCTGCTTGTCTTCATCGCTTAACTCATCCATACCAAGAATGGCGATAATATCCTGAAGTTCCTTATAGCGTTGCAAGATGGCTTTCACGCGTTGGGCACAGTTGTAGTGTTCTTCGCCCACGATATCGGCACGTAAAATCCGTGAAGTTGAATCCAGCGGATCAACGGCCGGGTAAATACCGAGTTCGGCAATCTTACGGCTTAATACGGTTGTAGCATCCAGGTGAGCGAAGGTGGTAGCCGGAGCCGGGTCGGTCAGGTCATCGGCAGGTACATAAACAGCCTGTACCGAGGTGATGGAACCGTTTTTGGTAGAAGTAATGCGTTCCTGCATGGTACCCATTTCGGTAGCCAGCGTAGGCTGGTATCCTACGGCCGAAGGCATCCGGCCAAGCAGCGCTGATACCTCCGAGCCGGCTTGCGTAAACCGGAAGATGTTATCGATAAAGAACAGAATGTCGCGGCCTTTTCCTTTGCCATCGCCATCACGGAAGTATTCGGCAATGGTTAACCCTGAAAGGGCTACCCGGGCACGTGCTCCGGGCGGTTCGTTCATCTGTCCGAACACGAAAGTGGCTTTTGAATCCTTCAGCGAAGCTTCCGAAACTTTTGAAAGGTCCCAGCCACCGGCATGCAGCGACTTTAAAAATTCAGGGCCGTAATTCACGATGCCGGCCTCAATCATTTCGCGGAGCAGGTCGTTTCCTTCGCGGGTACGTTCGCCTACACCGGCAAATACCGAGAGACCGGAGTATGCTTTTGCAATGTTGTTGATAAGTTCCTGGATCAACACGGTTTTACCCACACCGGCACCGCCAAACAATCCGATTTTGCCGCCTTTGGCATAGGGCTCAATCAGGTCAATTACTTTAATACCGGTAAACAGCACTTCAGCTGAAGTAGAAAGATCCTCATACGCAGGAGCGGGGCGGTGAATGGGCAGCGCCTGGTCGCCTTTGGGTTGTTTTATACCGTCAATCGCTTCGCCAACCACATTGAAGAGGCGGCCTTTAATGTCATCGCCAATGGGCATTTTAATCGGCATGCCGGTATCCACCACTTTCATGCCGCGCACCAACCCTTCGGTGCCGTCCATCGCGATGGTTCGCACCCGGTCTTCGCCCAGGTGTTGCTGGCACTCCAGTACAATGCGGGTGCCGTCAGGTTTTGTTACTTCGAGGGAATCAAGAATGTTGGGGATTTTTGAGCCCGGTTCATCGAAGGCCACGTCAACCACGGGGCCGATAACCTGGGTAACCTTACCGATATTTGCCATTGATTATATTTTTTGAATTAGTGTGATTCCACGCCTTGGCGCGGCAGGCGCAAAAGTAGCAGGAATAGCCCTTTCTGCCAACATCCCAGAGCTGATAATTATCACATCGAAAGCCGGTTTACAACGATGCTGTGTTCAGCGAAATCCGAAAGGTTGTGCCTTGATTTTCTTCGGAAGACTTTACGAAAATTCGGCCATGGTGGTAGGTTTCAATAATTCGTTTGGCAAGCGCCAGGCCCAGGCCCCAGCCTCGTTTTTTGGTGGTGAAGCCAGGTTTAAAAACCATGGGAATTTTCGAACGTGCAATGCCTTTCCCTGTGTCGGACACATCAATAAATACTTTGTTATCACTACCTCGTAATATTTTAATGGCGATGGTTCCGGTTGTGCCGATGGCGTCCACCGCATTTTTGCAGAGGTTTTCCAATACCCATTCGAACAATGGGGCGTGCACGTTGGCCTGGATGTTTTCAGAAAGCGAGAACACTTCGATTTTTATTTTGGATGATACCCGCGGGCGTAGGTAGTTTACCACATTGTTCACAAGAGTTACTACGTTTTCGGGCTTTAATGCCGGAACGGAGCCGATGCTGGAAAACCGTTCCGTTACAACGGTGAGTTTGCGAATGTCTTTTTCCAGTTCATCCACTATCTCTTTGTTTTTAAGGTTTGGATCATCGCGCAATACTTCGGCCCAGGCCATTAATGAGGATAGCGGTGTGCCTAATTGGTGGGCCGTTTCTTTAGCCAAACCAACCCATACCTGGTTTTGTTCGGCTACTTTTGAGTAATTAAATGCCAGGTAGGCGATGAACGCAAAAACAGCGATAACAGAGAGCTGGATAAACGGGTAGTAAATCAATTGGGTTAGCAGAAACGAATTTTTATAATAAACGTATCCGTAGTTCTCAACTTCACCGTTTTCATTGCGGTACGACATTTGAATCGGGTCGTACCGTGCTTTCATATCTTTTAACACCTCTTTAAGCACTTTCTTTTTTCGCGCAGCCGGCCAGTCGTCTTTAATATCAATGTTCCGGTACTGATAATCACCGTCTTTGGTTATCCAGATGGTAGGTATGGAATTGTTTTTAAAGATGATTTCATCGGTAACGAACAGGATATTTTCATTGGATTGTTCGTTGAGGGTGTACTCCAGCGCTTTGGCAAAAAGCTCAACTTGCTGGCGCTCCCGTTGCTTTAGTTCATCAACCAGGATATCGGTGTAGAAAATAGAACCGATGCTGATCAGTATAGAAACCCCCAGCACAATCCATTTCAGGTTGGTGTTGCCGCTGTAGGGTTCGTTTCGGGCCATTGGGTACTGTATAGGCCGATTAAAATAAATAAAAAAACCGGATGTGGTGCATCCGGCTCAGGGTATCATCAACAGTTGGTTCAGTTTTTCAGCATAAACCATTTGGCCAGCACTTTGTAATTTACTTTGGTGCCGGTCATCAATATGCCTACGCGATAAATGCGGCCGGCAACCCAGGTGGTAAAGATGAAACCGCCTATAAGCAAGGCCATCGAAAGAGCTAACTGCCAACCGGGTACGCCAAAAGCAATACGGCCTACCATGGCTACGGGTGAAGTGAACGGTATGATGGACAACCAGAAACTTACCGGTCCGTGCGGGTCGCGCAGGATGAACAGGAATAAGCCCATGTAACCAATCAACAGGGGAAGTGTAATCGGAAACTGAAATTGTTGCGACTCCTGAATGGAATCAACGGCTGAACCGACAGCTGCAAACAACGCCCCGTAAAGCAGGTAGCCGCCCAGAAAATAGAAGACAAATACGGCTGCAATACGGGCAAAGGGCAGTTGGTTCATTTGTGACAGAAACCCTGAAATTTTTGAGTTCTGCGATTCGATGGCTTCTTTGGCTTCTTCATTATCCATTTGCTGAGCCACCTGTTCCATCATTTGCTGTTGCGGCATTTTGGTGCCAAGCCAGGCCATAATACCTGATGACAGCACGGTGATTAACACAATCCAGATAATAAACTGAAGCAACCCCACTGAAGCAATGCCGATGATCTTTCCCATCATCAGTTGGAAGGGTTTTACGGACGAAACAATTACTTCTACTATCTTTGATGTTTTCTCATCAATTACACCCTGCATGATCTGGATGCCGTACACCAGAACAAAAATGTAAATGAGGATGCCCAGTAAAAATCCGGCTCCATACAAAATGCCTGAGTTGCTGGATTTTTCTTCACCCGATTCGGAGATGCGGAATTGCCTCAACGAGATATTCGATTTCAGATTTTTAAGTACTTCTTTGTTGATGTTGAATGCCTCCAGCTTCAAATCATGCAGGCGGTCTTCAATCATCCCCTCCAGTTGTTCGGTTTTTTCAATACTGGGGTTTTCCTTGGTGTACAGGATGAACCCATCGGGCTTTTCCAGATTGAAATCAGGTATGTACAACAGGCCAAAATTTTCTGACTGTTGAAAAACTGTTTTAGCCTGGTCGAGCGGCATGTTTAACGGAACAAAATTAAAGCGCCTGGTATTTTCAAATGAGCACTTGCCGCTTTCATCGACAACCTGTACGGTATCAGGTTTGGCCGACTCAGCCTCGCGGATCATCAGTACCACCAGCAGGGCCATGATGGCCGGGAAAACCAACGGCACCAGGATGGTGGTAAGAAGGAAGGACTTCTTCTGAACCCGGTTTAAAAATTCGCGCTGGATGATGAGTAGAATTTTTTTCATGCCTTTTAACGTGTTAAACTTCCTGCAGGTGTTTTTTCAGGGCTTCATCGCCTTCGCCTTTTACCAAACTGATAAAGATATCGGCCATGGTGGGTAGTTTTTCTTCGAACCGGTGCACCTCGGTCAAGTCAACCAGTTCGCGGATAAGCTGGTTGCCTTTGATGCCGCTGGCCGCACGAATGGTAGATTCGATATGGTTTTCGCTGATGGACTTTTGCTGCAGAATTTCATAGCGACCACCATCCAGATGAAAATTGTTGTTGTTATGTTCAACCATAAAAGTATTCGACCGGAACTGTTCCTTTACTTCTTTTTTGGACCCCTCCAGTATTTTTTTCGATTTGTTGATCAGCGCAATCTGGTCGCACAACGACTCTACAGTTTCCATCCGGTGGGTAGAGAAAATGATGGTACTACCTTTTTCGCGTAGCTCTAAAATGTTTTCAGTAATCAGTTGCGCGTTAACCGGATCAAACCCGGAAAAGGGCTCATCCAGAATGATTAATCGGGGCTCATGCAGCACGGTAGAGATAAACTGTACCTTTTGCGCCATACCCTTGGAGAGATCCTCTACTTTTTTGTTCCACCAGTCTTTGATCTCGAATTTTTCGAACCATGTTTTGATTTTAGTAAGAGCATCTTTGCGACTCAATCCCTTAAGTTGCGCCAGATAAAGCAGTTGTTCGCCTACTTTAAGTTTTTTATATAATCCGCGTTCTTCGGGCAGGTAGCCGATGATGCTCACATGTTTTTCGGCAAGGGGTTCACCAAAAATACGGATTTCACCTCCATCCGAATTAATGATTTGGTTGATGATGCGGATGAAGGTGGTTTTTCCGGCACCGTTGGGACCAAGTAAGCCATAAATACTTTTTTCAGGAATGGTCAGCGATACATCATTCAGCGCAATGTGATTGGCGTAATGCTTGGTAACGTTTTTTGCAAGAAGGGCTTCCACAGAATTATTTTTTTCACGGGATTAGTGTGAAAAAATAACTGCGAATTACGGGTTTACAAAGGAAATAGCCTGTTAGTTCTTTTTTTCCTTGAAGATAATGTTGCCCATGGATACGTCAAGGTCGAATAAAAGGGCATTGGGAGCATCTTTTGTATAGGAATCACTGGCAAACGTGCCTTCGCCAATTTTTTTGAGGCCGCGTACCATGCGCACGCTGCATAACCACGAGTCTTTAATTTTTACAAATACGGGGGTTTCGGCATCGGGCAATAAAATGGTAAGGTTGCCGGCTGCCACGCTGCCACGAATGGTGTTGGTGGTGGAGGGTTTTGCGCTCAGGTCGAGCATAACATTACCAAAGCCTACATCAGCCACCACATGGCTGGTACGGGCCAGGTTCAGATCGCGTACGTTCACACTGCCCAAATCCACTTTAATGTAGAAGGTATCCATTTCCACTTTGTTTTCCAGGCCGGTGGGGTAACCCACATTTACATTGGCGCTGGCCGAAGTAATGCGCAGGTTTTTCACGGCCATGCCTGAAAGGTCGATGTTGGAGTTACCGATACCGTAATTCAATTCGAGGGAATAAGGCTTTTCGTCAGTGAGGTAAATCTTCCAGAATTTTTCTCCGGCCGGTTTTTCTGAACCAAAAACCTTTGAGGAAATGGTTTGGCTGAAACCCGTAGAGGAACTCTCTTCAACGGCAACAAATACATTACAGGTTTTTCCTTTTATTTCTTTAACAAACTGGTGGCTGTACGACTCCGGTTCCTGGTTGCTGAACATGTTCAGGATGTCGGTACCCTCGCTGGGTTTAATAAAACAATTGCCGCTGTTGGCTTTTAGTTTAAGGCGAACGGTTTCGCAAGCATTGTTATCCTCTACGGTAAATTGCTTCTTTATCTGGCCGAACGATAAGCCGGCCATGGCTACTCCCATAAGTATAAGCCCCAAAATTCTCTGCATGACCACTAATTACGCGTTAAACCCTGCAGGGTTGCAACGTGTAAGATTATTGCTAAAAATGATAAAAATAACCCCAATTTGAAGGTGTTAACGGGTATAAGGGCTTAAGGGTTAGGAAATTACTGGAAAAATTCCTTCATCCGCTCGAAGAACGTTTTATCCCCGGCATCGGGTTTAGGCTCGAAATTGGGCGAATTTCGAAGGCTTTCAAGCTTGGCGCGCTCTTCGGGTGTCAGTTTCCGGGGGGTCCACACATTGACATAAATCAGTTGGTCGCCCGTTTCATAGCCGTTTACATCGCGCAGGCCCTTGCCCCGCAGGCGCAGGATTTTACCACTTTGGGTGCCCGGTTCAATTTTAATTTTCACTTTGCCTGAAATGGTGGGTACTTCCACCGTAGTGCCCAGAGCGGCATCAACAAAGCTGATGTGCAGGTCGTAAATAATGTTATTGCCATCGCGCTTCAGTTTGGTGTCTTCCTGTTCTTCAATTAAAATGAGCAGGTCTCCGGCAATACCGCCACCGGGGGCTTCGTTGCCTTTGCCGGCCATCGAAAGCTGCATGCCTTCGCTTACGCCTGCCGGAATTTTAATGGTGATGATTTCTTCTTTATGAACCAGTCCCGAACTGTCAACACCGGGCGGCCGTTTGTCAATTACCTGGCCGGCACCATCGCATTGCGGGCAGGTGGTGGTGGATACCATCTGGCCCAGCATGGTGTTAACTACTTTGCGCACCTGCCCGTTGCCCTGGCAGGTTGAGCAGGTTTTATAGGTTATGCCTTCGGCACGGACAAGCCGATTGACTTTGATTTTCTTTTCAACACCATGGGCAATTTCATCGAGGGTAAGTTTGAGTTTGATGCGCAGGTTCGATCCTTTGCGTTGTCTTCTGCGCGTACCACCGCCTCCGCCAAAGAATGAGTCAAACGGATTGTGCCCTCCGAAGATATCGCCAAACTGGCTGAAGATATCTTCCATGTCCATGTGGTGCCCGCCAAACCCACCGTTGCCGCGCGAATGCCCAAAGCGATCATACTGGGCGCGTTTGTTTTCATCACTCAGTACTTCGTACGCTTCAGCTGCTTCTTTAAATTTTTCTTCCGCTTCTTTGTTGCCCGGGTTTTTATCAGGGTGGTATTGTATGGCCACTTTACGGTATGCCTTTTTTATTTCTTCTGCAGTGGCACCTTTGTTAACACCCAGTATTTCGTAATAGTCGCGTTTTGCCATACGTAAAAATTATTGCCCTACCACTACCTTGGCGTGGCGTATAACTTTATCGTTTAAAAAATAGCCCTTCTCAACCACATCAACAATCCGGCCTTTCAGGCTGTCGTCATTTACCGGTACCTGGGTAATGGCATCGTGCAGGTCGGGATTAAACTCCGATCCGGCCGGCAAGTCCATCGGTTTTACACCGGATTGCTCAAGCAGTTTCCGGAATTTATTGCTAATGAGTTGCAGGCCTTCGAGGTCTTTGGGGTTGCTGCCCTGAAACGATTTTTCGGCCCTTTCAAAATCGTCCATCACGGGCAGAAACAACTTGATAGTGGCTTCATTGGCTGATTGGATCAGCTCCAGTTTTTCTTTGGCTGTCCTCCTGCGGAAGTTTTCGAACTCCGAATACAGCCTTAAATATTTGTCTTTTGCTTCTGCCAATTCGTCTTTGGTTTTGCTCAATTCCTTCGCCAAATCAGTGTTATCGGTTCCTGTAAGGGTATCAAATGTCTCGGGGCTGTCCTGATTCGGGCTTTCACCGGCCTGATTTTGAGCCACAGGACTCTCTAAATCGTTATCGGTTACCTGATTTTTGTCCATGATCCAGAAAAATGTAACTAATTGTGGCGCAAAATTGTCAATAATTCTGCCAAACGCCTACGATGTGCCAGATTGACGGTGGGGGCCGTCAGGTGTGAAGATGCTGCCAGATAAGGTCTTTCAGTTCGGAAAGGCCTTTGCCGGTAACGGCCGAGATGAATACATGCGGTACACCGGCAGGCAGTTCGCGTTCGGTAGCCGCTTTCAGTTCATCATCCAGCAAGTCGGATTTTGAGATAGCCAACAACCGTTTTTTATCAAGCAACTCCGGATTGTATTTGCGGAGTTCACTTAACAGGATTTCATATTCTTTCGAAATATCCTTTGAATCGGCCGGCACCATAAACAGCAGCATGGCATTGCGTTCGATGTGCCGGAGAAAGCGGATGCCCAGGCCTTTGCCTTCGGCAGCACCTTCAATTATTCCGGGGATGTCGGCCATTACAAACGATTGGTTCTCCCGGTAAGAAACCACACCCAGGTTTGGCGTTAATGTGGTAAACGGATAATCGGCAATTTTAGGCTTCGCTGCCGATACCACCGAGAGCAGTGTTGATTTGCCGGCATTCGGAAAGCCAACCAGTCCGACATCGGCCAGCAGTTTAAGTTCAAGAACAATCCATTCTTCTTTTCCGGGTTCGCCCGGCTGGGCAAAGTTGGGTGCCTGCCGCGTTGAGGTTGCAAAGTAGGCATTGCCCCGGCCTCCCCGGCCTCCGGGAGTAAGAATAAACTCCTGTCCGTGTTCAGTTATCTCAATAATTGTTTCGCCTGTCTCAGCACGTTTGGCAACCGTGCCCAGGGGTACTTCAACGATTTCATCTCTGCCTTCGGCACCGGTGCAGTTTTGTGCTTCGCCAGGTTTGCCGTTCTCGGCAATTACATGCTTCCGGTATTTTAAATGAAGCAGCGTCCATAATTGTGAGTTGCCCCGTAGGATGACATGCCCGCCCCGGCCGCCATCACCGCCATCGGGCCCGCCTTTGGGCACAAACTTTTCGCGGTGAAAGTGCAGAAAGCCGGCTCCACCCGCACCCGATCGCGAACAGAATTTTACATGGTCAATAAAGTTGGGTGATGACATGACTCAGGATGCAAGCCAGTAAAAAAAGAGAAAAAGTATAACAACAGTTACCAGAAAACCAGCCACAACCCGGTTAACCCTTCGCTGAACACCGCGTGGGATCGGCACTTTGGGATCGGGGTAAACGGGAATCATTTTCCTTTATCAATTACCGCGCAGATGCTGGCAAAGATGTCGTCAATTTTTCCAACCCCATTTACGCGGGCCAGGCGGCCTTGCTTTTCGTAGTAGGGCAGTACGTGAATGGTTTTACCAAAATATTCGGTGATGCGTTTGTTCAGCTTTTCCTCCTCATCATCGGCTCGGTTTTCAATGGCTTTGCGTTTGGCGATGCGTTCGCGCAACTCCTGCTCGTTTACATCGAGGGCAACCACAAAATGAATGGCGCTGCCGTTGTCTTTCATAAACTTATCCAATGCTTCGGCCTGGGCCACGGTGCGCGGAAAGCCATCGAATAAAAAACCTTTTGCATCAGGATTTTTATCCAGTTCTTCTTTGAGCATGGAGATTGTAATCTCATCGGGCACCAGTGCACCGCTGTTCATGATTTCCTTAACCCGTTTACCGAGCGGTGTATCGTTTTTAGTGTGCCAGCGAAACAGGTCGCCCGTGGAAATATGAACAAAGCCGTATTTGCCGATGAGCTTTTCGCTCTGTGTTCCTTTGCCGGCACCCGGAGGACCGAAAATTACAAGGTTGACCATAGGTAAAAGGTTTGTAGGGCCTGCAAGATAATGATGGAATTTTAATTCAACAGGTCTATGTGATCCGGCATCCGTTGAAGAAAGTCAGGATTGATTGCCGGCTACCTTATAAATATCAGGCAAGTTTCGCCCGAGGCCGTCATAGTCCAGTCCGTAGCCCACCACAAATTCATTTTCAATATCAAAGCCAATATATTTCGGCTGCACGGCATGCTGGCGTGCGGGCGCTTTGCGGATGAGTGTAACGATTTCGACCGACCGGGTACCGAGGCCACGGAGTTCTTCTACTACTTTACTCAGTGTTAACCCGGTATCCATTATGTCTTCCACCAGAATGATATCTTGATTAAAGATGCTTTCATTAAGACCGATAAGTGTTTTGAGTTGCCCGGTGCTTACGGTTCCCTGGTACGAAGCATGCTTTACAAACGATACGCGGCATTCCAAATTGGTCTGGCGGATGAGGTCGGCCGCAAAGATGAATGAGCCGTTCAGGATAGGAAGGAACAACGGGGTTTTTCCATCGTAGTCGGCATGAAGTTGGTTTGCCAGCGCAGCTACTTTATCGGCTATTTTGGCGGCTGTAATAAATTTTTTGAATTCGAGGTCTTTGATTTTAATCATGCAGATCATCAATAGGAAACGCCACTGTATCCGGCAGGTTACTTTGGTTTTTTTGCTAAATTTGAAGTATGCAGGAATCAATTGCAAGACCCCCCAGAACGATTATGGAGGTATTTAAGATGCTTCCTGAGGGGACTCTTGCTGAACTTATTGATGGAATTATCTATATGAGCCCATCACCGTTGTATAAACATCAGCAAATAGTTTCGCGATTGCTTGTTCAAATAGGGCATTTTGTAGATAAAAATGATCTGGGTGAGGTATTTACGGCACCGTTTGATGTTTACTTGGATGAAAGTGCCAATGCTGTTCAACCGGAAATCCTTTTTATTCAAAAAAAGAATTTATCGATTATTAAAGAACATGTACATGGTGTTCCGGATTTAATTATAGAAGTACTGTCCGGAGGTAATCCAATGTTTGATACCGTACAAAAAAAGAATCTTTATGAACGATTTGCCGTGAAGGAATATTGGATAATTGATCCGGAAACCAGGATAGCGGCAGGATATAAACACACAGGAACAGGGTTCGAAGAGTTGGGCAATTATCAAGGTGAGGTTCTTTCTGTGCTTCTTAACCGAAAGTTTACTTTTTAAAGTTTTTTCATCAGTTCCTTGTAAAGCCCGATCATGCTTTCGATATCGTATTTGTGCACCTTCTCGTGTGGGGTGTGTGCGAATTGCTGTGGGGCGCCAACAAAACACCAATCGAACGGAATAGGCGATAGTTGTAATTCGCGGCCATCGCTGGAGCCCATGCCCTCTACTTCCAGCTGGTAAGGAAGTTTATTCTTATCGGCAATGGATATAATACGGTCAATAAATTTTCTGCGGGGTATGTTCCGGTCGCGCATTGAAATCACCACGCCTTTGCCGGGCTCAACGCCATCCGATGCCCAGGTAATGTCAGAAACAAGCGCCTGGGTTACGCCCCACTTCTCATACATAAAACGGGCGAGGTAAGGAACGGACCCGCCACCGTGTTCTTCCCAGCACGAAAAGGCAATTATGCCATCGGTAAGTGTTTCGGCCACTTTCAGCGCATTGTAAACCCCCAGCCGGTTATCGAGGTAGGGCGACTGGATGTAATGGGTGGTTTCTTTGAAGTTGGGTTTGTAGGTAAGTGAAGTGCCGCGTTCAATCGTGCGGCCGAATTTGTAAAAGGCATGGTGCTCCTTATCGAACTCCAGTTCGCACTCAATTTCGCCCAGCCTGTCACGACCCACCAGTTTAGTGCCCGCTTCGGCATCGGGGCTGCCGATGGTAAGCAGTTGATTAAAGTATCGAACGGTGAAGCCGATGGAATCCATGTGGGCAAAGATGGCGGTACGCGGTTTGCCGAATTGAAGCAGGATGCAATCCTGAAAACCTTCTCCGTAAAAAATTTTTGGATTTGCTTTCCAGATTTTTTTGACTTTGGCAATGTAATTCAGCAAAAACTCCGTCATGGCATACTCTTCTCCGGAAGGAGCGTGGACAGCACAGAGTGCTTTCAGCAGGCCGAAGTCGGGTTTACGGGTTGCTTTAGCTGATGTTTTTTTCTTTTTCACAGATGGATTTCGGTTCATATGACAACTTTATCCTAAATTTTGATGATAAAAAAATACCCATGCTGATCATTCTCAATCAATATGCCACCCTTGCTAACCAGTTTTTGTTCGAATTGCGCCACAAATCCATTCAACAAAACCGTGAGCGATTCAGAATGAACCTGGAGCGACTCGGTGAATTGATGGCGTATGAAGTATCGAAAAAACTGAAGTATGAAGAAAGGCTTGTTGATACGCCACTGGGCACATCAAAAATTGAAATACTCAGCGAGCAACCCGTGCTAATTACCGTTTTGCGGGCCGGTTTACCTTACTTTGAAGGATTCAAAAATTTTTTCAACCAGGCCGATTGCGGTTTCATCGGGGCTTACCGTAAGGAAGACGAAAGAGAAATCGCCATTAACCTGGATTACCTGGCCGCGCCTCAACTGAAAGGCCGCACTGTAATTCTGATCGACCCCATGCTGGCTACCGGCAAATCATTTGTTAAGTCGGTAAATGCCTTGTTAAAGCACGGAACACCGGCTCATGTTCATGTAGCCGCATTGGTAGCAGCACCTGAAGGGGTGGAATACATTAAACAGCATTTAAAATTGCCCTTTACCATCTGGACGTGGGCCCTGGATGAGAAACTGAATGAACACGCCTACATTGTGCCGGGCCTGGGCGATGCGGGCGACTTATGTTATGGCGAAAAAATTTAACTTCAGGTTAATACAATAACTCACTTTATACTCTTTCGAACCTTGAACTTTGAACCGTGATTTAGGTATGTGGGAAGAAATCTTGAAAGCATTACCCGTGGCAGCTTCCAGTTCGGTTAAGTTTATTTTAGGCCCGTTGGGCGGATACACCCTTGGGCTTCATTTGGTAACTACCATTATTGCCACAGTTGTGGGCATGATGGCCAGCGTAACAGCCTTTACGTTTTTTGGCGACTGGCTACGCGATAAAATTGTAAACCGGTTCTTTAGTAAGAGAAAAAAATTTTCACAGGGCAATCGCAAGTTCGTTACCATATGGAAAAAATATGGATTGGCCGGAGTGGCTTTCTTAACGCCCCTGTTGTTTACGCCAATTGGTGGAACCATACTGGCCGTTGCTTTCGGCAGCCCGAAAGACAAGGTGTTGATTTACATGTTTATCAGTGCGGCTGCATGGGCTACTATTTTTTCAGTAGCCATCTATACGTTTGGAAACAAGGTGCTCCCTGAATTTGTACAACAATGGCAATGAGTAGAATTGCAGGTTTATTTACGCTGATTTTAATTGCAGCGCACGGGCTGGTTTATGCCCAGCAGAAAGCAGTCTTTATTATCCTTGACGGCATTTCAGCCGATGTACTCGAAAAAGTTGAAACTCCTTCTATTGATGCCATAGCAAAGGCAGGAGGATATACACGGGCCTGCACCGGAGGTTTAAATGACTCCTATAATCAGTCACCTACCATTTCAGCGCCCGGCTACAACCATGTGTTAACCGGTGTGTGGTCGAACAAGCATAACGTTTGGGATAATTCAATTAAGGAACCTAACTATCATTACTGGAATATTTTCCGAATTGCCAAGCACGCTAAACCCGGGTTGAAGACGGCCATCTTCTCTACCTGGCAGGATAACCGAACGAAACTGATTGGCGAAGGATTGGAAACAGCCGGCAATTTCAAATTTGATTATGCCTTTGACGGATTTGAAGTGAATGAAAAGCAATTTCCGCACGATGCGGATAAGAAATATATTTTTGATATAGACGAACACGTATCGAAGGAAGCTGCCCGCTACATCCGCGAACGAGCGCCTGATGTTTCATGGGTTTACCTGGAGTACACCGATGATATCGGTCATCGGCATGGCGACAGCCCGGATTATGAACGAGCCATTCAGTTTGCCGATGAACAAGTGGGCCGGATATGGGAGGCAGTTCAATTCAGACAAAAACAAGTTGGTGAGGATTGGATGATTGTAGTAACTACCGATCACGGTCGCGATCCGCAAACCGGCAAAGGGCATGGCGGGCAGAGCGATCGCGAACGTACAGTTTGGATTGCCACCAATGCAAAAAACCTGAACGGCCGGTTTGGCCAGGGTACAGCCGCTGTTGATATAATGCCTTCGTTGTTGTGGCATTTGAAAATCAATCCCCCGGAAGAAATTATTATGGAACAGGATGGTGTTCCGTTTATCGGCCCTGTTTCTGTGGCTGATGCCGGAGCAACGTTGATTGATGACGGAAAAAAAATTGAATTACGCTGGACTGTGCTAGAGGGGAATTCTAAACCAGTAGTTTATTTGTCAACTACCAATAATTTCAAAACCGGAGGAAAGGACGAGTGGCAACGGATAAAATGCCAATCGGCCACACCGGGCCGTTGTACCATTGATGTAAGCAGGTATCCATCATCGTTTTATAAGATTGTGGTTAAGGGCCGGAGCAATTCCATCAATACACAAGTTGTAAAAAACCATTAGGATTAAACGCCCGGGTTTTGTTAGTTAAGCGTTAAAATCCCATCCCATGAAAAAGATTTCCATTCTCTTTATTGCAATCTTTTATTTAGTTGTTACAACACTGGCACAGGATAAACCAGCCGAAAAGCCAGCCGATAAACCGGTGCCTGAGCCCCAGGTTTTCACCACAACTCAAACCGTAAAAATCAATGGCGTGGTGCATACGCTTAAAGCACGTGCGGGTACCATGCTGCTCAGGGATGAGAACAATGAACCGATTGCGTTGCATGGATTTACGGCTTATTTCAAAGAAGACGGCCCATCAAAAAGACCAATAATTTTTGCTTACAATGGCGGTCCGGGTTCATCAAGCTATTGGCTGCACATGGGCGTAATGGGCCCCAAACGAATTGTAGTGAACGATCCGGGCTATACAAAGGCGGCTCCGTACCAGTTGGTCAATAATGATTATTCAATTCTGGATATGGCAGACGTGGTGATGATGGACCCTATCGGCACCGGCCTCAGCGTGCCGGTGGGCAAAGCCGAAGGAAAGGACTTCTGGGGTGTTGACCAGGATATTCGTGCAATCAGTTTGTTCATCATGCAATTTTTAAAGCAGTACGACCGGCTTCAATCGCCAAAGTATATTCTCGGTGAGAGTTACGGCACGTTTCGTAATGCGGGTGTGATGAGCTACCTGCTCGATCGCGGTTATGCGTTAAATGGCGTGGTGATGGTTTCGGCAGTGTTTGATCTGCGCACGCTTACATTCCCACCTAATGACGACATGCCCTATATAGTTCATTTCCCCACTTATGCGGCTACGGCCTGGTATCATAACAAACTGGTAAACAAGAACCCGAACCTGATGGCTTTTCTGGACGAGGTTAGAAAATTTACCGAAGAAGAGTATATGCCGGCTCTCTTTAAGGGCGATCGCCTTACGCATGCACAAAAAAATCAACTTGCCGGTCGGTTAAACCAATATACGGGCGTGAGCACCGATTACTGGCTCAAAGCCGATTTACGGGTGAAGGCCGGAGAATTTTTTAATGAGTTGCTGCGGAATGAGGGCATGACGGTAGGCCGGCTGGATTCACGGTTTATTGGTATTAACGAACGCCTTATAAACCAGAGCGGTACGACTGATCCGCAAAGTGATGCCATCTCGCCCGCCTATACAGCCGGCTTTCTGGATTATTTCCATCGTGAACTGGGCGTTGACAAAAAACTGAACTATAAAACATCGGCTTATGCCAGTCCGGGTTTTAAATGGGACTGGAACCATGTGGGCAACATGCAATGGAATACACAAAGCGCAATTAATACCGGCATTGATATGGCCAAAGCCATGAACGAAGACCCGAACCTGAAGGTGTTGATCATGAACGGCATTTATGATTTGGCAACCGTGTTTTATGGTGTTGAGCATTCCATTAACCACCTTGGCCTGCGCCCTGAAATCAAAAAGAACATCATCATGACCTACTATGAAGCCGGCCACATGATGTACACCCACGGGCCTTCCTTACAGAAATTCAAGAAAGATCTGGCTGATTTTATTCGGGAAACTTCACAATAGTGAGGTAGTCGGGCTATTGTCAGTATTAAGTTTAGAGCAGGATAGTAATTTGCAGGAACACCTTTTCTGCTTATGAGCATCCTGCATCGGGGTTGTCCTGCGCTTGGATGGTTTATCTTTATTTGTTTAATTTTGATTAAACCCTCCTCGCCATGAGCAGATTCTTAATTTCACTGTTTGTTTTGGCTTTGCTTTTGACTTTCTATACGGCAAAGGCTCAGATTTCGATAGGTATTAACACCGGATATGTGAGTTCCCTGAGTCCTGCGGATCCTTTCGCTCCCGAAAAAGATTGGCAAAATTCAAGTAATTCAAGTGAGTTGGGCTTTTACGATGGAGCAACCGGTATGGCAACGAATATTTTTTTGACCTGGGAGGCATCGAATCGTGTAAGTCTTGGCCTGGTGTATCGTTACATGCAGTTCTCTAATTCAAAAAACAACAGGTCTTCAAAAGATGGTGGCCTTGGGTTAAGATTTAAGGTGAACTTCATTTCTCATGAAAAGAAGTTTGTTCCGTACGGTCAGCTTCAGTTTATGTTTTTTGGCAATCATATTATAAATCAGGAGCAAGTAACAGATAGTCGGGGCCAGGTGCAGCCGGCATTTGATGAGAGTGTTAAAGCGAAGGTTGGAGTAGGCCTTGATCTTGGACTTGAGTTTAAACTAACTGGTGGATTTTATGCAACGATTTCGGGGGGCTTCCATGCGGTGGATCTTGATGAAGAAAGTGGACGAGCAATAGAAGCCTTATACATTGGCCAGGTATCAAATAATACACCTGACAAGATCATTGGTCCAATGTTTATTCAATTTTCGGGAGGCCTTAAGTATTACTTCAGTAAGCGCAAAAAGAAGCGCGATTTTTAAAATCTTTCTTCTGATATGAAAAGATGCCTTATAACAACATTGCTTCAGTGTGTGACGGTTATTATTGGCAATACCCAAGTTGTTCAACAAAACAAAATCAAACTGCCAAATGATGAAAACGCTCGGGTTGTTGTAGTGACCACAAATTCCAGGCGAATTATCATCGGGGGTGATAAAGGAAGTCTGTCAGTGTATGAACCAGCCAGCCAGGATGTTTGGAATCTTCCATCGCATGCCGCAAAGATCAATGCCATGGCGGTAAGCTATGATAACCGGTTTGTTGCGGCTTCCAGTGAAGATGGAAATGTTTCATTGTACGACTTTACGGAATCAAAACCCCTTAAGCTCAATGGTGCGACCGGTACCGTTCGGGCATTAAGTTTCAGCCCAACGGGTTTAGTACTTGCTTCAGGTAATGACGAGGGAAAAGTAAGCCTTTGGAATTGTATCACGCGGGAAAAGATTCAGACTTTTCAATCGACCGGCCAGAAAATCCTTTGCCTTGCATTTTCGCCCGATGGCAAAAAACTCGCCTGGGGCTCGGTCGATAATGTTGTTATTGTTTGGGATGTTGAAGACAACAAACAAATACATGCTTTGAGGGGCCATAAAGATTGGGTTCGTGCCATTGCATTTAGTCGCGATGGACAAAGCCTGACAACGGGAAGTTATGATAAAACCATAAGGCATTGGAATACCCAAACAGGTGAATTAAACTCCACACTCACAGGGCATCGGAGTTGGGTTACTGATTTAAACTATAGCCCCGATGGAAAGTATTTGATTAGCAGCGGTGCAGACGGCCAGGCTATCATTTTTGATAAGGCAGGAAAAATGACTCAACGTATCACCGATTTATCGCAGGTGGTATGCGCATCGCAGTTTTCATACGATGGTAGGTTTATTGTTGCCGCTGACCTCACCCCGGTAGTAAAATTATATAACTGCACAGTGCTGAATATTGAGCCATGGAAGCCGTTCGATATCACACCACCTTCGGTTGTTATCCTAAGCCCGAAACTACTGGCTTCGAAAGACATTGCCTCCGGTTCGCGTAAATCCTCAGTTCATCAGTCTTCAGTTCGGTTGCTGCTGGAAGTGAATGATCTTAGTGGAGTAACGGAAGTGCTGGTTAATGGAAATAAATTAGAACGGATTGAGGGATATCCTGATCGCTATCAATTCAATTTCAGTGTCCCGATTAATACAGAGAGTACTTTGGTTATTAACGCTACCGATAAAATCGGTAATGTGGCACAGGAAAAACTTTTGGTAGAACACAAACCTTTTAGCGGAACTATTAACAAGGATAAGTACTATGCTTTACTCATAGCCAATCAGGTTTATTCTGATCCGGGAATTGTGAGTCTTGATCAACCTGTTAAGGATATGCAGCGCCTGAGGCAAGCGCTCCTTCAGTATTATTCATTCGATGAAAAAAATATTACCGTGATGGAAAATCCTAACCGAAACCAGTTATATGCGGCATTGGATGAACTACAAGCTAAACTTGACAAACTTGATAACCTCTTGATTTTTTATGCCGGTCACGGGTACTGGGATGAACAGTTACAACAAGGGTATTGGCTGCCATCGGATGCTGAGCCGAACAAACGCAGCACGTGGCTCTCCAATGGTACCCTGCGTGACTATATTGGTGGAATTGGAGCACGCCATACATTACTGGTAACCGATGCATGCTTTTCGGGTGGAATTTTTAAAAGCCGGTCCATTTTTGAAAATGCATCAGCGGCTATTGAAACACTTTACTTAAGAAAGAGCCGAAAAGCAATGACCAGTGGAACTTTAGAGAAAGTACCGGATAGAAGTGTTTTTATTGATTTTCTAATCAGGCGGCTTGAACAAAATCAAGAGCCATACATTACAGCGGAAGAACTCTTTAGCGGATTACGCAGGGAGGTTATAAACAATAGCCCGAACAATCAGGTGCCTCAGTATGGTGAGATTGGTCAAACCGGTGATGAGGGCGGTGAATTTATTTTTATTAGAAAGAATTGAAATGTGGTGTTAATCTGTTACCTGGTTAAATATCAAAATAATTGGAACATTTTAAAAGGACTTCATGAGTTGATCTGGGGAGATAGATGCTTTTACTTCATGTCTTCATCCGGCAGCACTTCGATATCGTGAATTAAGACTTTTTTGGCAATAGCCTGCCCGGTTTTGGTGGCGGCCAGCCCGCCCAGTGCCGTTTCCTTGTAGCGAGTTTCCATGCTGGCGCCCACTTCGCCCATGGCTTCTATCACTTCGTCAACCGGGATTACACTGCTTACATTGGCAAGGCCAATCTGGGCTGAGCTGAAGGCAATCGCTGCAGCGCTGGCATTGCGAACAATGCAGGGCACTTCTACCAACCCGGCCACCGGATCGCACACCAAACCAAGCATGCACTGCACGGTAATGGCTACGGCATTGAAAACCTGGTCGGTGTTTCCGCCCAGGCAATACACAACCGAAGCTGCCCCCATGGCAGCAGCCGTTCCGGTTTCGGCCTGGCAGCCACCCACGGCACCGGCAATGCTGGCTTTCTGTTCCATAATCAGCGCCACGCCTGCTGCGAGCAGCATGGCATCAATGATTTTGCTGTCATCAACGTTGTGGATTTCCTGAAGCGTAAACAGTACACCCGGCATAATGCCGCTGGCACCGGCAGTAGGAGCCGCTACCACACGGCCCATGCACGAGTTAACTTCTTTGGCAGCCAGCGCACGCGAAATCAGGTTTTGAAATTCTTTTGAAAGAACCGGCAACGGATAATTATACACCTTCTTGGCTCCGTTGTTTACCATACCCGACCGTGATTTCATTTCTTCGGTAAGGCCCGTGTGTACGGCTTCTTTCATCACGGTCCAGGCTTTTTCAAGCCCTTTTATAATCTCCTCATCGGTTCGGCCGCGCTGGGAGCGTTCGTATTCCATTACCACCTGTGGCAGCGTAAGCTTATTGTCGTTGGTATATTTTTTCCAGTTCTCGAACGAATCAAAAAGAAAGGGCATAGCAAATCATTTGAGTCATCGAAGTTACGAATTAATTAACTCACGCCCTCCTTTTGTTTATAGCCACACCAGTTCGCCAATTTTTTGTATGGCTACGATGCTGATCACCACCAGAAACAGAATAGTTACGGTACGTGCCGGTATTTTATGGCTGAGCACAACCCCGATAGGCGAGCCGATGAGTACGCCAATGGAAATGGGTAAAATCATGGGGAACACAATCAGGCCAAAGCTGCCCGGAATAGGATAAGTTGGCTCCAGAAACAGGTTGTTCACTGTAAGCCACAAGGCAATGGCGAAGATGGTGCCGAACGAAATAGATTTGGCTTTCATGATGTCCACCTTTTGCCAGAGGTTAAGCAGCGGGATAACCAGCGTACCACCGCCCAAGCCGGTTAACGCGGCAGCAGTGCCTGCTGCTCCACCGGTTAGTAATAGTCTTGTTTTCGTAATGTGTTCATCCTGCGGATTGGAAAGTTTTAGTTTTTTAAACGTCTGGATGATGATGATGAACATGAAGAAAACAACTACCGAATTGAAGAGCGTGCGCGAGTAAAAACTGCTCTTGGCGATGGTTTCGAATATAACAAACGATGCGATCACAGCCCCCACAGCGGTCCATTTGGTCTCGGTCAGGTAAAACGATTTTCCGCGGATGGTGGTAGCCATATTTGCCAGCGATGATACCATGGTGGAAAAAATGGCGTTGGCAATCGTTACCGTTACGTAATGCTGTTCAGGCACGCCAAACCGGCTTAGCACCAGCGGTATAACGGCCAACATCATAAACCCCGTACCGATTCCCGTAAGTCCGGCAATTAAGCCACCAATCAGTCCGGCACCGGCTAACAATAAATTTTCGATCATTTACGGGATAAAGAAATTATCTTTCCGCAAGGTAATGACTCTATGAGAAAGTTAATACTGATCGGTTTGGTGTTTACAACGCCTGTTCAGGCACAGGATATCAATGTGTGGCAGGTGTTGGCCGAAGTAGGGTACGAAAGTAAACCCAGCCCGGAAACGGGTTTTGAAATTGAATCACCAAAATTCAGCAAGCGGCTAATGAGTTATAACGGCAAGGTAGTTCGGGTTAAAGGGTATTTAATCCCGATGGCTGAATTAGGAGGTAGAAATGAATACATGCTATCATCGCTACCCTTTAACCAGTGTTATTTCTGTGGAGGTGCGGGACCGGAAACAGTGGTGGAACTTCAAACGAAGCAAACCATAAAATTTGTGTCCAGGCAAATTACCATTGAAGGTGTTTTATTTCTGAATGATTTTGATCCGGAGCATCATATGTACATCCTTAAAAATGCAAGAGTTATTGATTAACGTTAAACTAACTGTAACATTATTTCCATGAGATTCCGCATTACCTTGTTTTTACTTGTAGCTGCACCGGTTTTGATTTTCGGGCAGGCGACTGATGAAGTATTCATCCGGAAAATTTATGACGAAGCCCTTGCCCGGGGTAAGTCGTATGAGATGCTTGACTACCTGTGCAACACCATCGGCCCGCGGCTGAGCGGATCACCGGGTGCGGCAGCTTCGGTGGAGTGGACGCGCCACATCATGCAGCGGTACGGGTTTGATTCGGTGTGGTTACAGCCGGTAATGGTGCCCCACTGGGTGCGTGGAAAAAAGGAGATAGGCCGCATAGTAAACTCCAGGAAACTGGGCGTGCAGGAAGTAAACGTATGCGCGTTGGGTAACTCTATAGGTACCGGCCCTGGTGGCGTACTGGCCAACGTGGTGGAAGTTAAAAGCTGGGATGAGTTGAAAGCTTTGGGCGAGAAAGGAGTAATTAAGGGAAAGATCGTTTTTTACAATCGCCCGATGGATCCGAAACTGCTGCAGATGTTTGCATCGTATGGTGGTGCGGTTGATCAGCGCGCCAACGGGGCCTCTGAAGCTGCCAAGTATGGTGCCGTTGGTGCCATCGTTCGGTCGATGGGTGTGAACCTGGAGGATTATCCGCACACCGGTTCGTTGCGGTATGCGTTGAACGTTCCGAAAATTCCGGCTATTGCCATGGCTACGCGCCATGCCGAGTTGCTCAGCGAATTATTGAAAGATGATAAGGATCTGAAATTCTACATGGAAACCCATTGCGAGCAATTGCCTGATGCGCCCTCGTTTAATGTGATCGGTGAATTAAAAGGCTCACAATACCCCGATGAAATTATTGTTGTTGGCGGGCATCTTGATAGTTGGGATTTAGGGCAGGGCGCGCATGATGACGGCACCGGCTGTGTGCAATCCATTGAAGTGCTGCGTATTTTCAAAGCAATGGGTTATAAGCCTAAACGCACCATTCGTTCCGTAATGTTTATGAATGAGGAAAACGGCCTGCGCGGTGGCATTGAGTATGCCCGCCAGGCTGAATTGAAAAAGGAAAAGCACATTGCGGCCATGGAATCCGATAGGGGCGGGTTTACCCCACGAGGGTTTACCGTGCCCGTTGATCCTAAGGCAAAAGAAAAAATCAGAGGGTGGAGACCGTTACTTGAGCCGTATGGACTTACTGATTTCAACCAGGAAGGAGGCGGTGCTGATATCAGTCCACTGGCGCCACAAGGCGTTCCGCTGATGGGTTTTCTGCCCGACTCGCAGCGGTATTTCAATTATCATCACACTCCGGAAGATACGTTTGACAAAGTGGATAAACGCGAACTGGAACTGGGGGCAGCTTCGATGGCCGCTTTGATTTACCTGATTGACCAGTACGGGTTAAAATGAGGTTACTATATCCTTCAGTTTTGCATAAAAGCCAAATTTTCGGTGAATGGAGGCCAACAAAAACACAGAAGAACCGCGCAAGCGAGGCTATGTGCTTGAACGCATGAAGCAGATCACATCTTCATCGGAGCGTGCAGTGAAGTGGCTCCTGTATGTTTGGCTTGCGGCAATTTTTATTACCCTGCTTGGTGTTCTGTGGTATATGTTCCAGTAATCAGGCGGATACTGCTTCATTCCGCTCCTCAAAGGCTTCAACCGGCAAACAACTGCACACCAGGTTACGGTCGCCATAGGCATTGTCCACCCGGCTAACGCTTGGCCAGAACTTGGCTTCGCGTACATACGGTAACGGATAAGCCGCTTTTTGACGTGAGTAGGGCCTGTTCCAATCATCTGCTGTAACTACTTGTGCGGTGTGCGGTGCGTGTTTCAGTACGTTGTTTTCTTTATCGGCCTTACCTTCTTCTACTTCGCGGATTTCATTTCGTATCTCGATCAGCGCATCGCAGAAGCGATCGAGTTCATCCTTGGTTTCGCTTTCGGTAGGTTCAATCATCAGTGTTCCGGCTACCGGAAAGGAAACCGTAGGTGCATGGAAGCCATAATCCATCAATCGTTTGGCAATGTCTTCCACTTCGATTCCGGCTTTCTTAAAATCACGGCAGTCAACAATCATTTCGTGCGCACAGCGGCCGTTGGTTCCTGTATAAAGAATCTTGTAATGACCGTTCAGCCGATCTTTAATGTAGTTTGCATTGAGTATGGCCAGTTTGGTGGCATTGGTTAAACCTTCGCTGCCCATCATGGCAATGTAGGCGTATGAAATAGTAAGAATGCTCGCACTGCCCCAAGGCGCTGCGGATACGGCTGTGATGGCATGTTCACCACCGGTTTTCACTACCGGGTTGCCCGGAAGAAAGGGTTTGAGTTTATCATTCACGCAGATCGGGCCCATGCCGGGGCCACCCCCGCCATGCGGAATGCAAAATGTTTTATGGAGGTTGAGGTGACAAACATCGGCACCAATGTTTGCAGGAGACGTCAACCCCACCTGCGCATTCATGTTGGCGCCATCCATGTAAACTAATCCGCCATGCCGATGGATGGTTTCACATATCTCCGTAATCGCCTCTTCGAACACGCCATGTGTTGAAGGGTAAGTTACCATCAGGCAGGCCAGGTTGTTTTTATGTTGTTCGGCTTTTGCTTTAAGGTCGGTAACATCAATCTTACCGTCTTCATCTGATTTAACGATTACCACCTGCATGCCGGCCATTACCGCGCTGGCCGGATTGGTACCGTGGGCCGAAGCCGGAATGAGCGCAATGTGGCGATGGCCTTCGTTTCGTTTTTGATGATAAGCCCGTATTACCAACAGGCCGGCATATTCTCCCTGAGCACCGCTGTTGGGCTGCAGTGAAACACCTGTGAAGCCTGTAATTTCGGCAAGCCAGGTTTCCAAATCGCTTATGAGTTGCTGATAGCCTTTCGTTTGACTGGCCGGAGCAAACGGGTGGATGGCCCCGAACTCAGGCCAGGTTACCGGAATCATTTCGGTGGTGGCATTCAGTTTCATGGTGCAGGAGCCAAGCGAGATCATCGAGTGCACCATGGAGAGATCTTTGTTTTCCAGTTTCTTGATGTAACGCAGCATTTCGTGCTCGGCATGGTGCGAGTTGAATACAGGGTGAGTTAAGAAGGGCAATGTGCGATGCAGGTTCTTGGGTATTCCCTCGCCTTGTACCTGTGAAGGGGTCTTTACGCCAAAAGTTTCGAGTAGTTGATTAACGTCATCGGTAGTTGTGGTTTCATCTAATGAAATGCCGATGTGGTTGTCATCAAAGTACCGGAGGTTTATTCCGCGCTTTTCAGCCTCCTGGCGTATGGCCTCTTTGTTTTTAACCTCAACTTTTAAGGTATCGAAGTACTGGTTATTTACCTGCTTTAATCCGGCAGCTTTCAACCCTGCATTAAGCGTGTTGGTTAAGGCATGCACACGGCCGGCAATTTTTTTCAGGCCGTCCGGTCCATGATAAACCGCATACATACCGGCCATGACAGCAAGCAGTACCTGGGCTGTACAAATGTTGGATGTAGCCTTTTCTCTGCGAATGTGTTGTTCGCGTGTTTGCAGGGCCATGCGGTAGCCGGGCTTGCCCTGTGCATCTACCGAAGCGCCTATGATGCGTCCAGGCATCTGGCGTTTAAATTCATCCTTTGTAGCAAAGTAAGCGGCATGCGGACCGCCAAAACCCATAGGCACACCAAACCGCTGGCTTGAACCAACTACTACATCAGCCCCCATTTCACCGGGTGATTTCAATAACGTAAGCGCCAGTAAGTCGGCCGCTACCGCTACAAACACATCGTGTTCATGTGCAGCTTGTATAAAGGCGGTGTGGTCGGTAATGGCACCGTTGTTGTCGGGGTATTGAACAAGTACGGCAAACAAATCGGGGTTGGTAACATCCAGTTTCGTTACATCATCAATCACCAGGTTAATGCCGAGGGGAGCCGAACGGGTTTTCAGTACATCAATAGTTTGTGGAAAGGTGTTCTTATCAACAAAAAAAGTTGAGGCATTTTTCTTTGATGCCTTTACCGATGCGTGAAGCAGATGCATTGCTTCGGCTGCTGCCGTTCCTTCATCGAGCAATGAGGCGTTGGCGATTTCCATACCGGTTAAATCAATTACCATAGTCTGGTAATTGATTAGCGCTTCGAGGCGGCCCTGGGCGATCTCGGCCTGATATGGAGTGTAAGCTGTGTACCATCCGGGGTTTTCCAAAATATTTCTCAGAATAACATTGGGAGTATAGGTGTTGTAGTATCCCATACCGATGTAGGATTTGAACACCTTGTTTTGCGAAGCCAGTTGTTTGAAATCCTTGAGGAACTGCGCTTCGGATTTTGCCGGAGGAAGGTTTAACTTTTTTTTCAGCCGGATGGTTGCCGGCACGGTCTGGTCAATCAGGTGGTCAATGGTTGATGCGTTGATAACCTTAAGCATCTGGTCAATCTGCTGTGCATCAGGCCCGTTGTGGCGCGATTCAAATTTTTCGGTGTAGCTGGGATCGAAGTTCATGTGGTATTAACAGTATAGGTGAAAATCGGTTTTGAAAAGTGCCACAAATGTAAGACAGGCAATATCGATTTAAAATACTTTCGTAAAAACGGTAAAACCGTGTTTTTAAAAAGGTTTTTGTAATTTTAACTTAATGCGGGCAGCCACGGTACAAGAACGATTGAACCTTTTTTCTGCGGTAAACCGTATGGCTGTTTCTTTTTATAACGCAAATCCCCGGCATACGCATATGGCCCCGATTGACCTGAACGATGACGAAGTGTACTCCTTCTTAAAAACACTGCAGGAGTTGGATGTAAAGTATCTGCTGGTGGGCGGTTTTGCTATGGCCTTTCATGGTTTTGTGAGGGCAACCAACGACCTTGATTTATGGATAAAGTACACGCCCGAGAACATCAGTAAGCTGAAAACTGCTCTGATGCGCCATGGTATGGAAGGACTTGATAAAATTACCGAATTTGAACGTGTACCGGGCGTTACCGAGTTCAGGTTGGGCTCAACAGGTTTTATTGTTGAACCGTTTAAAGCACTTAAGGCATTTAAGGAATATGATTTCGATGCCTGCTATGAGCGTGCGGATGCCGGAACCTTTAAGGGTCTTCATTTCAGAGTTTTGGAGAGAAAAGATTTACTTAAAGAAAAGAAAGCTACTAACAGGCCTAAAGATCAGGGTGATATTGAATTTTTAGAAGGCCAATAAAGCATTTATTCCAACGGCACGTTCACATGCCGTTCGGCATGGTAGCTAGAACGCACCAATGGGCCTGCCTCTACATATTTAAGGCCGCGTTTTAAACCTTCTTCTTTATACATTTCAAAAGTATCAGGATGGATATATTCGGCTACTTCCAAATGCAATTTGGTGGGCTGCAGGTATTGGCCGAGGGTTAAAATCAACAACCCGTGCTCAACCAGGTCATCCATCGCTTTGAATACTTCTTCTTTGGTTTCGCCTACACCCAGCATAATACCCGATTTGGTTCGCTTGCCGGCCTCGCGTATGCGTTTAAGTTGTTCCAGGCTGCGCTCGTATTTTGCCTGCGGGCGTACCATCCGGTACAGGCGTTCCACGGTTTCCATATTGTGGCTCACCACTTCCTGGCCGCCTTCAATCATCCGGTAAAGAGCATCCCAGTTTCCCTTCGTATCGGGTATCAGCGTTTCAATGGTTGTTGCCGGACTGAGTTGTTTTGTTTGTACAACCGTTTGGTACCAGATTTCAGCGCCCCGGTCTTTCAGTTCATCGCGGTTAACCGAAGTAATAACAGCATGCTTAACCCCCATGGTTTTAATGGCTTCGGCAACTCTTCGTGGTTCTTCTGTGTCGTACTCGGTTGGCCGGCCGGTGGCTACTGCACAAAACGTGCAGCTGCGCGTACAAATGTTGCCGAGGATCATGAACGTAGCTGTGCCTGCACCCCAGCATTCGCCCATGTTGGGGCAGTTGCCGCTTTCGCAGATGGTGTGCAGTTTATGTTCATCCACAAGCCTGCGCACTTTGGCGTACTCAGGGCCCACGGGCAATTTAACCCGAAGCCAGTTGGGCTTTCGGTTAGCCGGGGGCGCTATGGTGGGTAATTCGATCATGCCGGGTTAAACATGCTTCACCGCATGTACTTAAACAACTTACTTTCCGATAAGTTCTTTATACTGTTCGGCTGAAAGCAACGCGGCAACATCAGCCGGATTTTTTACCTCTACTTTTACCATCCACCCTTCGCCATACGGATCCGCGTTTACTTTTTCGGGGTTGGCTTCCAAAGCCGGGTTGACCTCAAGTACTTTGCCGCTTACGGGCATGTATAAATCCGAAACGGTTTTTACGGCCTCCACGGTTCCAAAAATATCGTGTTGGTTTACATCCTGGCCAACGGTGGTAATATCAATATAAACGATATCGCCCAATTCGCCCTGGGCAAAATCGGTAATGCCTACGGTGGCTGTTGTGCCTTCAAGTTTTATCCATTCGTGGTCTTTGGTGTACTTCAGTTCGGAAGGAATGTTCATAGCATTGAAAGTTAAAGTCTCAAAGTTAATACAATTGTGTAATGCGGATGAGGCGGCCTGTATAATTATTGGGCAAGGCTAAACCGTACCTGGAAGCCAAAGCGGGTGGTTGCCCTGCGGAAGGAGTTGGAAACCAGCGGTTCGTTGATGGTGCGTTCAAAGTAGGCCTGGATGTTTAACCGCTGGTTAACCACATAACTGATGTTGGGTCGTAACTGAAAGTTGATGTTGCCGTTGGTGAGCACATTTAATTCGTTGATTTTCCGCTGGATGGTTGACTGATCGGACACGGTAAGGTTCATTCTGAAGGTTACATCGTTTTTCAGTACAATGGTGCGCCCTTCCGATTTAAACGGCAGCCGCATGTTGTTTTTTGTATAGCCGATCTCAACAGAAACGTCTTTGGTGTTTACCTCGGTAATTTGCGCGTTTGAAATGTTGAGGGCTAAGTCGCGTTTGGTTTTGTATTCTGCCCGTGCCGTAAACCGGCTTTTCGTGCGCAGGTTTATCCCAATCAATGGCGCAAATTGTTCCGAAATCATTACCTGGCTGATAACGTAAATGGGAATTATCTGACCGCTGGCATTAGGGTACGAGAATATTCCGTTGTTGTATTTTTCAATCGGTATGTTAATACCTACGGTATCGATACCTCCGTACTGCAATGAATTGGAGTAGTTCATTACGCCATAGGACGCAGTGTAGGCATGGGAGATGGTTACCGATTGAAATTTATCGCCAATGCTTTTTATTTTAGTTAATCCGGTATAATCCAAACGCCAGTTGGGTAACGGGTTTTTCGGGAAGGGACTGAGGCTTACTTTGTTTACATCTTTTCCGGTATAGGTTGCAATAAAGGTAGGGATTATCACATCCTGGCCGATGGTATCATATTCATTTCCGGTAATGGCTCTGAAACGATTGGTAATGTCATCCAGGTTTTGTTCGAATTGCCTGAAGACTGAAGACGCCAGGTCGTTATTATCGGAGCGAAATGTTGTTTTAATGGCGATGGTTGAAATTTTATAGCTGCCGGTACGACTGGGGTTAAGCGATATATAATCGTTCATTACATTATCAAACCGGAATATTTCCTGGTAAGCATCGGTCACATCTTTTTTAACATCAAGTTGAATTTTTAAATCGGGCGAGGGCTCAATATTGGCTCGTGCGCTAATGGCCCGGGTTACCGATTGCGTGAAGGGTGCTGTTAATGAAGTGGAGTTGGTGAGCCATCCGTTTTGTGCCGCCTTAAACCGGATATCCGGATTCTGACTTCCAAAAACAAACCCCCAGCCGGGCGCATCCCACTGCCTGTCCATCCCCAGAAAGCGCGTTGTTGGTTCGAAGCCTGGTAATATTGTACCTTCAATAATGGTGTACGTTCCATTAACTGATCGTAACGACATAAGCAGCCGTAAAAATCCTTTTACCAGGGGTGGTGCGGATTTGGTGGTATCAGGTTGGGTGGGCTGGCGTGCCGGGGGTTTGGGCGGTGTGTTGATTTTCTTTAAGAACCCCACTTTGTTATACAGTTTTACCAGATCAATAAGGCCGGTAAGGGTTTGGTCGCGGTTGTTTTGGATGGTGTTTTTAAAGTCCAGGCTGTCGGGTAAATCCTGTTCACCCGGTTTAACCTGGTTATCGGGTTTGTTAAACGGCCCGGCTTTCCAGTTGTAGTTAACCTGGTAACGGTAGTCTGCACCCAGCCAGTCGGTAACCGGGAATTTGTCAAGCGGAAGGGTGTAGTTGATGGTTACGCTTTGATCGAAATTTTTCATCCGCCCGAATTTCTTCAGGTTAGTCATTATGCTATCGCGTTTTTCTTTGGTGTTGATGTCACCCTCGGGTTCGTCAATAATGGCGTTGGCCCGGGCGGCATAGGTAAGCGACAGGTTTTTTGAAAGGTTCCACTGCAGGTTGTACAACCGGTTAAAGGTAAAGTACTTAAGGTAGTTGGGCTCTGAATCGGAAAGCGAGTTTCTGTAAATGGTTCGTGAGAAGGACCGATCCAGGTCGCCCCGCACAGCAATGTTGTTGGGTAATAAACTAAAGTTGAAATCCTTAATGAATTTTAAATACGGTGATTTTAAACCTTCTGATTTTTTAAACGGTTCAATCCCGGCTCCTTTCGGAGCAAAATTGTAAGCGATGGAGCCACCATAATCCTGTTTCAGAAAATCAGCAATAGTAAAGTTTCTCCGGGTAATTTCGCTATACCGGTAACTGAATGAAAAATTTTCAATGTCCCACAGGTTTGATCGGGCATCGGGTTTGACTTTGGTTTTCCTGACGTTTGTAAAATTAATTGCCCTACGCACCTCACTGTCGCGGATAATATTCAGGTAAGCATTTCGTTCGGCATCGCTCGAGAATGATTTAAGAGCGGCATCCAATCGCTGATCCGGATTGGCCGGATCGTAATTGGGGTTGATGGTGGTTGTTTGATAACTTAGCAGCAAGGGTATTACAATGCCATGATTACCCGGCAATAGTTTATCAACATTGATACTGGATGTAATATCAAATGCGGTGGTTTCTTCGCGGGTGCGCTCACTGATTTTTGAGCTTACGCTACCAAAGCCGAAAGTAGTGTAGCGCACCGAGGTGGATACCGTTGCAAAATCGGCAAGTTTTACACCGAGTGCGGTATTTACGGCCCATCCTGCCGTGCGGTCAAAGTCTGTCAGGCGAAGTTCGTTTGCCCAAATGCACACCGAGTGAGCACGCTTATCAGCCGTGCGCGGATTACGCACGCCAATCATAATGGTGCGTACACTGCTCAGGTCGGGTCGCCCCACGATGCGGAAGCCATGCCTGCCGATAATGCGGGGTCCTTCCAACGGATACGCCAAAGGCAGTGGAAATTTTACCCGGTCGCGTTCGGCCTTTAAAGCGTACAGGTTATCCAGATCAAAATTAAATTCATTTTCTTCCGGCCAGATGGCCCGCGGGTCCTGGGTGTTGGCAGGTTTAGTGATTTTTAACGGTAACTCAACCTCGTAGTAGTTCTGGTCGAAATCAGTACCCAGGCGCATAAAAACCACCATGTCGTCATCGTCCGATTCGCTGTTGGCATGCACAAACATTTTAATCCGGCCGTAGTTGAAGAAGTCCATTTCTACATTCTTATAAATCGCCCGGGCATCACCGTCTTTCAGGTTGTCGATGCACACCTGTATGGATTGTTCATTAAGCTGGCGCGGAACCGAGGAGGTATTGTCCCGGTCGCGCACAATGCCGGGAGGTACTACATAGGGCGATTTATTGCCAGCCGGATCAGGCGCAGCGTTCTCTTCAATGTTTACCACTGAAACGGTAAAATTGTCAAAGTCAGGTTCGCTGTCGGGTACCAATCCGGCTTCTTCCAGACTGGCCAGGTACCTTCTCCACCGGCTGCCGATCATTCTGAAATTGGCAAACCGCAACACCACGGGTTGTTGAAATTCAGTAAGCACCATGCGGGCGTACCGAATGGATTTGAAACCGTCAATGTTGCCAAAGCGCCCCTCAAAATTTCGAACCGGTATGCGAAACAGGTACCAGGTTACCAGGTCGGAACTACCGGTTGCTGTGGTGGTAATCTTGTCGGCAATGTATTTTTTTCCGATTTCCAGCTCACCGGGTTTCAGGTTAATGCTGTATTCGTAATACTCTTCCAGCTCGCTCAGGGTATTGTCGGCATTCAGGTCTTCGTTGTCCGGATACGGGCTTCCGAACCGGGCGATATCGGAGTTGCCGGTAATGGGGGTATTGCCATCGGTGCCGTTAAAATTTTTGTAACGTTCAAGCACTTTGGCATTACGGGCATCTAATTGGCTTCCGAAAAAGTAAACAAAATTATCGGTTGAGGGGTCGGCCTGAAGTACGGTTAGCGGATCGGAGGTAAGCGCGCCTGCCGCTTCGGTTAAGAAATCCTGAAACTTAACAGGTTCCTGGTCGTTTCGCACACCGTCCAGTCCTACATCCTGGTTCGTTCGTGATGAAGAAGAATTATCGAATGCATTGGTTATGTATTGCTGATTGGTTACAAAACCCCAATTGTTTTCGGTGGCTTTGGTTACATCGCCATCGGGTGGCAGGCCGTTTTCAAAGGCATGTTTGCCATCCCGCATAATGTCTTCGCTAATGCTGCCGAGATGAAAAATTAGTTTGCCACCGGTGGTATTAAAGTCGTTAAACTTGCCGTCAATAATTTTTCCGTTTTCAGTGTAGTTAATGAACGGATCGAGCAGCCAGAATTCAACGTATTCAATATTGGCTTTGTCGAAGTCCACTTCGGTGCGGATGGCGGTGGTAATTCCTGCCCAGCGGTCGGCCGGATTGGTGAAGTCACCCGTAGCCGGGTTTAGGTTTTGTGTATCATAGTTAAATGGTCCGCGTTCGGCAGGGTAGTAGGCCACATCGAAAATAGTTTCAAAGAAGTTTCCCTGTGTCTGGTTACGGAGCGGAAAAATTTCCTGTGGGCCAACAGCCCGTACGTAATGGTTTTGTAAATCAGTACTTGAAATATTGGGTGGTTTAAACTGTCCGCCATCGCGGTAAAACTGGTTGTCAACAATATACCAGGCCAGCTTGGCACGCTTAAAACCCGCTCGGATATCATTTAGGGCACCGTTGGCGGGGTCAAACCGGTTGTCGGCTGTACGGGGGGTTGCCGCAAGTTTCCAACTGGCCGGGTTCATTAATGAAAAAGGAGTAGCCGTATTTTCAAAGTCATCGATATAGCCGGTGCCCTGGCCTTGTACTTTGTTTGATGTTCCGGGTAACAGCTGGGCAAATTCACCGCTCCAGTTGAAGGATGATTTTTCTTTGGTTTGGATGCCCGGCAACGCATCCACCAGTTTGGTTAACAGCCGGCTTTCTTTGCGCACATTAAAATCAAATCCGTATTGCAGGTTACGTGCCGGTTCGGTGCCAATCAGGTTACGGGTAATGAGTGGCCGCTCATTGTAATACAGCAGGGTGGACCCGAAATTAACATCATCGTTTAGTTTGTAGTCAAAACGGGTACCCAGTAATGACCGGGTCTGGAATGCAAACGGGTCGGCCTGCTCATACTGTACACTAATGTTTTTACCGGAATTTAAAATGGCATCATTTAAAATCGTAACACGCCCGAAGGTATAATCTACGGTATAGTCAACGCCTTCCATTAAAGGTGTCCCTCCGGCATAGATTCGCACTGAACCCTGTGATACGCCAAATCCGGGGATAAGTATTTCTTTAGATGAACCGGCTACATAGGTTCCTACCAGAAAAAATTTATTCTTGGTGGTAAGCAATTCGGCATCGGCTTTGGTAGTGCGATACAGGGTGTCGTAAACATATTTGTTAATTAAAAAATCTTCCTGAGGTTCGCCTGTAAAGGCTTTGCGAAGTGCGGTGTTGAAGGGTTCAACAAATGGAAATATTATCATTCCGTTTTGCACGTTAATAGTAAGCCCCTCCACAAAATCGAAATTGCCATCACGTTGTAAATCGTTAACCGGGTTTAGCCGATCGAGCCCAAATATTTCAATAAGTTGCCGGTTCCGGACGTTCACGCCTTCCTGGAGTTGCGGGTTGTCAATGCCGGTACGGTCATCGCGATAAACGATGCGAAGTTGGAATCCTTCGCGTGAGAGTTGCGATACGTTTAAGGTGTAAATATTCTTCATCATTAAATCCCAGGTAGGAATTATCCGTTGCTGGGCATCGCGGATGGCTATTTTACGGGGGCGCAGCAGTTTTAAAAAAATAACTTCGTTATCCGGGCGGCTGGCGTAATCCTCTGTTAGTTCGCCAACTTTATAGGTGCGCCCGTTGTAGGTGTACTCGTAGGCTACCGCAAGTGCTTCATCGTTTTGTAGTTTTCGCAGCAGCGTTATGTAGCCTAATTGTTTGTGAAAGGTAAACTCGGTGGGGTTAAGTTTACGGGCACTGGTTATTTTTTCATAATCCGTTCCGTTAACCAAAGCACCGGAACCGTAGAGTACATTTTCAAGCACATTATTAATTGCCTGGGCGTCACGGTCAGCCCCCGATAGTGTAAAGACCTGGCTCAAATCATTAGCCGTGTTTACGTTTGGTCCGGGTACCCGTGCTTGTACATTATTGTTATATACGCGCGAGCCTTCACCCAGATCCATAAGCCCTAAAATGTTGCGCAGGGTTTGGGTATCGTTATTTCTGTTAAGAAGGTACACTTCAACGCGGGTTATATTTACACCGGAGTAAATCTGGGGTGGGTTTTTCAGCCATTCTTCATAGTTATCGCGAAAGAAATGACCCAGGAAAAAATTGCGGTTTTCATCGTAGTTGGAAGCAATAATTTCAAAAGGCCTGCCCTGCCCCTGGTTGCCTCCGGGAATGTCAATGGAAGAAACCTTACCACGTTGTGTGGAAGCAATAGTGGTTACATACATTTTACCAAACTGCAATTGTGCTTTAACGCCAAACAGGTTTTGCGACCCCTGAATGAGGGAATTATTCAGCGGCAGGCTTACGTTACCAATCTCCAGTTTTTTCAGAATGTCTTCCTTGAACCCGGTGTACTCCACCTTCATATTGTTTTGAAAGTCAAAAGAATTGTTGTTATCGAAGTTGGCGCTTACAGCAAGTTTTTCGCCCACCTTACCGATTACGCTCATGTTGATTTGCTGATCGAACTCAAAGCCCCCGTTTCGCTGTTGGCGGATGGGTATATTTGGATTGTTGATGCGTTGAAAGGAGGCTCCAAAATCGAGTGTAACGAATCCCCGGGGTATCAGCTCCACATAGCTGCCTCCAAAAATCCGGTCGAGTACGGGGCTGATAAAAATTTTAGGAGCAAACCCCCGGTTGCTGACGGGGCTTTCGCCCAGCTGACTACGCGACTTACCCTGCCAGTAACTTTTTAATAGCTGCCGTTCCTGGTAAGCGTTAAACTCTTCGAACGACATGGTAGTAACCGGCCGGTAGTTCAGGTTACCGATTTTTTCATAAAGGGTGTAGTTAAGGGTTGAGTCCAGTTCAATGTCGTAGCTGACTTGGGTTGGTTCTTTAAGAAATAAGGGCGAGAGGGTGGTGGTGTTGGAGAAAGGATCACCATACCGGTCGCGTAACTGAAAAGTAGGTCTGCGGCTGGGCCGGTAGGATTGTTGTGTGGTATCCTGCTGAGCGCTTGCTGAAATAACGGCAGGGCCTGCCGCAAGCAGGACATAAGCTATAGCTGCGAGTAACTTCAATCGGTTCAAGGTCTGGGTGTGACTCAGGCGTTTTTAAGTGCTTGTTTCACTAAATCCTCCAAAGTAATCGTATTTCCTGATCTTTTCAGGACCGCATCCACACTTTTCTCAGCTGCACTTCGGGTTATCCCTAAGGTGATTAAAGCAGATAACGCTTCGCTTCGCAAGGTATTGTGCCCGATGCCGGAAATTGGCTGCTTCACATCTTCGTGGAGTTCCTTCCTGACCTTGTCTTTTAATTCAATTATTACCCGCTGGGCGGTTTTACCGCCAATTCCTTTTATCCGCTGTAACGCCTGGTCGTCTTCCCGGGCAATGGCCTGCCGTAATTCATTGGCCGACATATACGAAAGCATAACAATGGCTGTGCTGGGGCCAACTCCGTTAACGGATATGAGTTGCTGAAAGAGTTTTTTCTCGCCCTCGGTACTAAAGCCGTAAAGCACATGGGCGTCTTCGCGTATGGCTAAATGTGTGTGGATGACGGTGCTGGCTTTGTCTTTAATATCCGCGTAGGTTTGAACGGAAATGTTTACATGATAGCCAACGCCATTTACATCAACTACCACATGGGTAGGATCTCTCTGAACAAGGGTACCTTTAAGAAAGGAGATCATTGTACTAGTCTGATTACAGAATTCAGGTAAATCTACAATCTACAAACTGAAATCCTACAAATGATCGTGCTGTGCATACAACTGAGCATCCACTACGGCAATCGCGGCCATGTTTACTATTTCGCGAATGGAACTGCCCAACTGCAACACATGAACCGGCTTTTTCATACCCAACAGTATCGGGCCGATGGCTTCGGCCCCACCAATTTCCATCAGCAACTTGTAGGCAATGTTACCTGAAGCCAGGTTCGGAAAAATAAGGGTGTTGGCACCTTCATTAGCCAGGGCGCTGAACGGGTAGTTTTCTTTTTGGATTTCAGTATTCAATGCCACGTTAGCCTGGATGTCGCCATCAATTACCAGGTCAGGAAATTTCTGGCGTGCACGCTTAACGGCTTCGCTTGTTTTTTCGGGTACTTCGCCTTTTGATGAACCGAAATTTGAATAGGAGAGTACCGCAACGCGGGGTTCCATATCAAAGAAACGCACTCCGCGGGCGGTAAGCCCGATGATATCCACCAACTCCTCGGTGTTCGGATTCAAATTAACGGTTGTATCGGCAAAAAAGTAGGTGCCGCGTTTGTTTAAAATAATGTACATGCCGGCCACGCGGCTTACACCCGGAGCCATACCGATTATTTGCAACGAGGGGAGAATGGTTTTGGGGTAATCTTTGGTTAAGCCACTTACCAGGGCATCAGCTTCTCCGGTCTCCACCATCATGGCGCCATAATAGTTTCGGTCGCGCATTAGTTGAAGGCAATCGCGATACGTTAATCCTTTGCGTTGCCTTTTTTGATGCAGTAGTTCGGCAAAGGTTTTACATTTTTCGTGCTCATCCAAGGTGCTGATGATGGGGCAGTCCAGTTCGAGTTTGTGTTCTTTAATCAGGTTTTCAATTTCATTTTTATCACCCAGCAAAATGGGTTTGGCAATGCCTTCGTCCTGCAGAATTTGTGCAGCTTTTAAAATTTTATGGTGATGGGCCTCTGAAAATACAACACGCTTGGGGTCTTTCTTGGCGCGATCAATTATGCGTGTCATCAGTTTCTGGTCAATACCTATCCGGTTTAGCAGTTGCTGGTGGTAGGCGCCCCAGTCGGTAATGGGTATTTTAGCCATGCCCGAGTCCATCGCGGCTTTGGCAACAGCAGGTGAGATGGCTGTAATGAGGCGGGGGTCGAGGGGTTTGGGTATGAGGTAATTTCTTCCAAACGATAACTTGTCATCGCCATACGCTTTCACCACCATATCGGGTACCGGTTCTTTGGCCAGTTTGGCCAGTGCGTAGACGGCCGCCAGTTTCATTTCTTCGTTAATCTCGGTTGCGCGCACATCGAGTGCTCCGCGGAATATGTACGGAAAGCCCAATACATTATTTACCTGGTTGGGATGGTCCGATCGGCCTGTAGCCATAATGAGGTCGGGCCGTGATTTACGGGCGACTTCGTAATCAATTTCCGGATTGGGATTTGCCAGGGCAAACACAATCGGGTCGGCTGCCATGGCCTTAATGTCGGCCGGGGTCAATACATCGGCTTTGCTTAGCCCTACGAATACATCGGCACCGTTCATGGCTTCCTGCAGGGTATTTATGTTGCGGGCTGTGGCAAACTCGGCTTTTATGGAGTCCAGGTCGGGTCGGTCTTTACGTATTACTCCGCGGCTGTCGCACATCACGGTGTTTTCCGGTTTCACGCCCAGTTGAAAATACAGGCGCGTACAACTTACGGCAGCCGCACCGGCCCCGTTTATCACCAGTTTTATTTCGTTGATTTTTTTTCCGACCAGCTCAAGCGCATTTAACAAAGCGGCACCCGAAATGATGGCTGTTCCGTGCTGGTCATCGTGCATTACGGGGATATTCATTTTTTCCCGCAGCACCTGTTCAATTTTAAAACACTCAGGCGCTTTAATGTCTTCGAGGTTAACGCCTCCAAAGGTGGGCTCAAGCGATTTAACGATGTGAATAAATTTATCCGGATCGGTTTCGTCAATTTCAATATCAAATACATCAATGCCGGCAAATTTTTTAAAGAGCACACCTTTGCCTTCCATTACCGGTTTAGCCGCATCGGCTCCGATGTTGCCTAAACCAAGTACGGCTGTGCCATTGGAGATAACGGCCACCAGGTTGCCTTTGGACGTGTACTTGTAGGCTTCTTCTTTGTTAACCGCAATTTCCTTGCAGGGTTCGGCCACACCGGGCGAGTAGGCTAAGGCCAGATCAAGTTGGGAGCTAAGCATTTTTGTTGGCACAACTTCAATCTTACCGGGCTGGCCCTGCATGTGGTAGTTGAGTGCTTCCTGTTTACGTATTTTGAGCGACATACGTGTGGATTAATGAAATCAAATATAGTATAGGATAGGAGAAAACAATCCTAAAAAGAAACGATTGGCCTGTTGCAATACCTTACGGTTTACCCGTGTTTGCAGCGGATTTGGAGTCGCTTACTTTGAACGTGGAGAGAATGGCTTCCAGTTCGCGGATGGTTTCGCGTTGGTCTTTACCGGGGCTGTAACAAAATCCTTCCAGATAATAAATAAGTCCTGTTTGCCGGTTGGCCACTGCATAACTGATGAACGGCCCGCCCATGGTGTTGGTATTGGTTTTCCAAAGTCCACGGAGTTCCATCGCGAATGAATTATTAAATGTTAACTGCCGTGCGGTAACCGGTTTAAAAGGCACGGTGGTTTCGGTAACCACAAAACTATCGGGGTTGTCGGGGTCTTCGAAGATGTAGTGTTTTAATATGTTGTCTCGCCAGCTCACCAGGCTGTCGGGCAAAAACTGGTATTCACTTTCGTACGGTTTCCAGGTGATGAACACACTTTTATCGGCTTTGGCATCCATTTGCCGAAGCCACACAAAATCGGGTTGTTTATCGGCTACTTTAAAACCGAACGGCACCCGTATTTCAATTCCGTTTTCTTTCTTTAAGAATTCGGTTAATGCTTTTGTTGAAGATGTTCCGGTAAGGGCGGCCACTGCGCGCTTCTTTTCAATATCGTTAAAAAAGTTGCGGATGTACTGTGCATTTTCCTGCAGGTGCTTAATCAAACTCTTTTCATTCTTACCAAACAGGTACATCACCTCCTGGCCGCGGGCGTATTCATCGGTAGCTGTGGAAACAAAAAAACTGGTATCGGTTTCAATGCGCGAAAGTGTTTCGGCATCGAACCCTTCTTTCAAAATTTTAGCGCCCGGTGTCTCTGCATCAAGTGTAAACACATAAACCAGGTTTCGTATTTGTGTAAGCAGGGTTGAACCCTTGCGTGGATGTACATAAATGAGGTTAAACATCGGCTCTTCACGGGGCAAGCCGGGTATCTCGGCTTTAAAAATTTTTCGCAGCTCGCTTCCCAGCGGGCCTTTCCATTGTACTGAATCCATAATCAGAATCATGTCGCCCGGCTTGCCGGTTGCTACGGGCAGGTACTCCGGATTGTTTTTTGTATTGCAGGAAACCGCAAGTACAACTAAACAGGCAAACGCTGCGAACTTCATGACTGCAAGTTTACAATATAATGCGCGATTGGTGGGAAGTCACCGGATAATTTTGAACCTTACCGTGATAAGATAAGCGTTTGGCCGGGTTTAATGGTATTTGAGTTGAGGTTATTGAGTGCTTTAATTTTTTCGATGGTGAGTCCTTCAAATTTCCGTGCGATTAACCACAACGTATCGCCCGGTTGTACGGTATAAATTTTGGTATCCGCCAACGGCTGTGGTGCCGGATTAGAGTTAGCCGCTACAGCCGGTGAATTAACCGGTGGCTTTGTCCAGATGATGAGCCGCTGGCCTGTGCGTATGGTTGTGCCTGAAAGGTTATTCCATTGTTGGATGTCGGCCACCCGCACGCGGTAGCGCTGGGCAATGGAGCCCAGCACATCGCCCGTTTTAACGTAATAAACTACACGGTTGCGGCCGTAGATGCCCGCATCCGTTGCCTGAGCGAGTGACAGGATTTCTCTTTTGCCGGCTTTCGATGCGGAATCAAGAATAGCGTTTCGGTTCTGAGTCAATTCTTCTACAATAACGGAGGGAATTTTTACTGAGTAAGCACGTGCTGCGTCCGGCACAGCATTGCGCGTATATTCCGGATTTAGTTTTTGCATATCCTCCAGGCACGTGCCTGTTAGGTTTGCAAAAGTTTCAAAGTGCAAAAATTTCGATAGCAGCAGTGTATCGTAAGGCGGCAGCGATTCACTTTCCTGGTTGTTGAAATTATGTTCGGCCAGGTAATTCATGGTATATAGTATCGCAACAAATTGCGGCACGTACGAACGGGTTTCGCGCGGCAGGTAGGGATAGATTTCCCAGAATGACCGCTTATAGCCTGAGCGCCTGATGGCTTTTTTTACATTGCCGGGGCCCGCGTTGTAAGCAGCCAGGGCCAGTTCCCAGTCGTTAAACAGGCTGTAGAGATCGCGCAGGTAGCGACATGCCGCATCGGTTGATTTTTCCGGGTCCATCCGCTGGTCAACATACCAGTCAACCTGCAGGCCGTAATGCCGGCCGGTGGAATACATGAATTGCCAAAGCCCGACAGCCCGTGCCCGCGAAACAGCTTTTGGATTTAAGCCCGATTCAACGATGGCCAGGTATTTTAATTCATCGGGCAACTTGTAGTGAGCCAGGTATTTTTCGAAGAGCGGGAAATAAAGGTTTCTTCTGCGGGCCACCATGCGTGTGTATTCCCGGTCGCGCACAGTAAAATAATTAATGAAAGCATGCACCCGTTCGTTGTAGTGAAGAGGAATCGTTTGACGGATTAAGGTAAGTCGTTCTTTTATCAGGGCCGGTGCATCATCGCCCGGAATATATTCGATGTCAAACGGAAGTGCATAATAAGAGTAGGCAGCCGTATCAGTGTATAACCAGCCCACTGCGGCTGTTTCCATTTCCAGCGTATCGGCAATGACCGACTGTGCCTGCCCGAAGACCGTCAGCAAAAAAATCAGCATTACACTTAGCCCAATACTTCTCACGGTTAATTTAATTTACTAATCAGGGTAGCAAACCGAAGCAGCTTATCTTCCATAAAATCATTGGCTATAGCCTGTAATCCAATGGGTAAACCGGCTTCATCCTTACCGCAAGGTACGGAAATAGCCGGAACACCGGCCACATTGGCCTGAACGGAAAAAATGTCGGCCAGGTATGTTTCAACCGGATCTTTTGTGGGTTGGTTCACCGGAAAGGCAGTGGTGGGTGTGGCAGGCGTTAGCAGTACATCTACTTCAGTGAGTAGTTGCCGGGTTGATTCGCGAATTAACCTGCGCACCTGTTGGGCTTTGGTGTAATACGAATCATAAAAATCGGATGTCAACACAAAATTACCGAGCAGTATTCTGCGTTTTACTTCGTTGCCGAAACCTTCGGAGCGGCTTTTTTTGTAAAGCGAATCCAAATCTGATGCGGCCTGCCCGCGATATCCGTAACGCACACCATCATAACGCGAAAGGTTTGAACTGGCCTCGGCTGTTGCCAGTATGTAGTACGTGGGCAACAGATAATCCTGATAGGGAAACGTTACCGGTTTAACGGCATGGCCCTGCGCTTTTAGTTTTTCGATTGTACCAGCAACGGCATCGCGGATTTCAGGCTGAAGGGCATCGGCTTGTAAAGTTTCCTGTATGTAACCGATGGTGAATGGCTGCTCCTGTTTTTGCTGAATAAGCAGGGAATAACTCGGAACCGTTGAACTGGAAACGGTGCTGTCGTAGTCATCATTGCCCGCCACCACTTCCAGTACAAGTGCGATATCTTCCGGATGAGTGCCGATAATGCCAATGCAATCAAAGGAGGAGGCATACGCAACCAGGCCGTATCGCGATATGCGTGAATAGGTGGGTTTAAGTCCGATAACTCCGCAAAAAGCAGCGGGCTGGCGAACGGAGCCGCCCGTATCAGAGCCCAGCGAAATCCTGCACATATCCATTTGCACGGCAACAGCCGAGCCTCCTGAGGAACCACCCGGCACGCGGTTGGTATCCAACCCGTTGAGCACCTTTCCAAAAGCCGAATTTTCATTGGATGACCCCATGCCGAATTCATCGCAGTTTTGCCGCCCGATGATGAGCGCATCGGCATCCAGCAATCGCTGAACAAGGGTACTGTTGTAAGGCGGTTTATAGCCCTTAAGAATTTTACTGGCGGCTTGCAGGGGATGGCCGGCATAGGCGAGCATGTCTTTGATACCGACTACCAGGCCCGCCAGTTTTCCGGCAGTGCCGTTTTTTATTTTTCTGTCAATATCGTCTGCACGGGTTAATGCTTCTTCCTCGTAAACACTCAGAAAGGCATTGAGGTGTGCGTTTGAGTTGATGTTCTGCAGGTAGTGCGCCACCAGGCTTCTGCAGGTAAGAGTGCCGTTAATCAGATCGTGTTGTAAGTCGCGAAAGGTTGCGTAGGGGCTCAACAACTACTCCTCGATTTTTTTAGGTACTTCCTTGCCGGCTTCGTCTACTTCTTTTTTAACATCCTTCACGGCATCTTTAAACTCGCGGATGCCCCGGCCTAAGCCTTTGGCAAACTCAGGAATTTTTTTTGCCCCAAAGAAAATCAGCACAGCCAGGGCGATGATGATCCATTCAGCGCCACCGGGCATTCCAAACAACAGCATTGCGTTCATAACGTAAGATTTAGCGGGTAAAGATAGAAGTAATCAGTTGAACGAAAAAATCAATAATGACGGCTGGATTAATCAGTTCCGAAGCCACTGCTGGGGGTCCAGGGCGGTGGTATTTTTGCGTATCTGGAAACGCAGTTCTGAAATACCTTCACTGTTCGAAAGCACCTCACCAATTTCCTGGTTGGTGGTTACCCGGTCGCCTTTGCGCACAAATACTTCGCGCAGCCCGGCATATACTGAGTAATATTCGCCATGACTGATAAGCACCGTTAGCCCAATCATCTTCAGGTCGGCTACTTCGCGCACTACGCCATCGAAGATGGTTTTTACTTTTTCGCCCCCTTTAGTCTGGATGGTGAGCCCCTGGTTGTCTACCACTACGCCTTTTAATACAGGGTGATTTTGCCGGCCAAAGCCCATGGAAACAAAACCAGTTACGGGCCAGGGGAATTTTCTTCGGTTTTCTTCAAAGGTTGCGGAAAGTGCCAGGTTTGCGCTGGTATTGCTTTTGGCCCGGGCTTCGCGCGCTGCACGTTCCATTTCCTCTTTAATAAGGTCGCTAATCATTTTATCAAGTCGCGCAACGGCTTTGCGGGTTTCTTCCAGATCTTTTTTTAATGATTTCTCTTCCTTTTCCAGCGATTTAACGACCTGGTTTTGTTTCTTTTTAAGGTCGGCCAGTTGGTTGCTTTCTTTCAACTCATCGCTGAGCAGGGTATTTTTTTCGGTTCGCTTGGATTCAATTTGCCGGGTTTGCCCGATGATTTCTTCCTGTACGCGCGTAATGGCTTCGGCCTGCAGTTTTCTTTTTTCACCGTATTGCTTCATGTAACGCAGGCGCATAACCAGTTGGTCAAAGGTTTGCGCTGAAAACAGAAAGGTTAACCGGGTAGCGCTGTTGTTGGCTTTTTGAGCAGCAAACAGCATGCGTGCATATTCGTCCTTCAATTTTACTAAATCTTCTTCGAGGGCCAGTATAATGCCGTTGTTATCGGCAATTTCTTTATTGAGCAGGTTGATTTCTTCCTTGATGGAGTGGATGAGTTCTTCCTGGATGCGGATGCGCTGGTTAATGGCATTGAGTTCGCCCAGGGTATTCTTTTTTTTTACCGTGGTTTCAGACAGGATTTTTTCAACCTCTTTGATTTTTTCGAGTTGTTGCTGTTTTTCTTTTTGAAGCTGCGCTTTGTTTTTGTGCTGGGCCCCGGCAGAAAACAGGAGTACCGAAAGCAGGCATGCGCCCAGTAAACCTTTACCTGCGATCATACTTCTTCGGAATGTTGAATGGAAACTTTAATTCCTTATCGCCTACTTCGGCCTTATTGTACTCAAAAATAATGGTTGTGTTGAGCAGCCCGGTTGGCGATTTGTAGAGCAGAGTAATGGTGCCGTTGTACGGAAAGACTTTATTACCCACCGGTTGAAAATTTCCGTAGTTAATCGTTAAGGTGTTGTGCGTATTGTTTTCTTTTAACTCCACCTTCTGAATTTTCATGGTGGTTGCACTGATATAATTAAGAACGTCCACCGTTCCGGAGGATTGTTTGAGGAGGAAGGTAGCGCTCTTCTGTTCTACTTCATCCGCTTCGTTGCGGGTAATCAGCAGGTTGCCCAGAAAAGCCGACTGAATAACCTGGTAGGTTACGTTGAAGTTAAATTGTTTTGAAAGTTCGGTATAATCAAAAACGTAATACTCTTTGTCCACATTGCTGATAACCGTAATGCTGTCTTTATTAATTAGTACCCGGCCGCCCTGCACTCCGATTACGGTAAAGTTCATCCAGATGACACTGTCTTTGCGTACGCGGATGTTGGCTTTTACTTCGCGTTCTTTGTTTCCATCCTTCAAAACCATGCGGGCTTTGCCATGAAAATAGTCGAAGTCGATCTCTTCAATGGCCAATGATTCCTTGGGTGAGCCTCCGGTAAGTGGAACGGCTTTTTTGCTGCACGAAGCCAGCAATACCGAAACGACTAAAAACCACAGGCGTGCCCGGTTATTCATATAATTTACGGTCGGCTATTTTTTTATTGAGTGCTTCACTGGGCGCCTGCAGCAATTGTCGGGCCTTTTCCCACTGCTTCACTGCAGTAGCCACTTCACCAAGTTGAAAAAGGATGTCGCCATAGTGTTCGAAGTGTGTGGCATTAGCCTGTCCGCCTGAAATGAAGCGCTCCATCACTTTGCGTGCTTCTTTGTATTTCTGGCGGGCGTACAATACCCAGGCATAGGTATCCAGGTAGGTTGGGTTATCCGGATGATCTCTGATTAACTGGGCAGCCAGTTTTTCGGCTCGTTCCAGGTTGGCCTTTCGAAGGGCAAGGAAATAACTATAGTTGTTTAACACCACATCGTTGTTTGGATTAAACGCGAGGGCATCTTCATAGGCCATATCGGATTTGGCATAATCTTTAACCGCATTGTATGCATCGCCCAGCATACTGTTAATTTCGGCCGTCATGGCCGGGTTGGCGGCAGCCAGTTTTTTACTTTGCTCCAGGGTACCAATGGCGTCACGGTAATTTCTTCTCTGAAGAAAAGCTGTTCCGCGGAAATAGTACAACATGGCCTGGTTGGGGTAATACTCCAGGGCCTTTTCAGTATGACTGATCACGGCATTCCAATTACCGGCCTGCATTTCGATGTACAACAGGTTTTGCCATACTTCGAAGTTTACTTCACCCGATTGTACGGCTTTCTGATATTCTTCTCTGGCTTCGTTATTTTTTCCAACGGCCAGGTACAGGTCGCCACCCAGTATGAATACATTGGGTTCATCCGGATAATTGTTTTTTAGATGGGCTAGTAGTTCGAGGGCAAAGGTTTCCTTAGCCGGGTCGGTGGCATTCTTTGAACGTAATTGGTTTAATTCTTCATTGTATGCACTTAAAACCACCAGTTTGTTGGTCAGGTCAACTTCCGGATCGTCAAATACATTGCGCAATAATTTACGGGCTTTGTCTTCCTGGTTGGTATCGCGGTAGAGCCCTGCCAGGAACATCGAAGCATGAGGTGCAACGGCATTGTCGGCAGTAAATTTTTCAAGGAGGGTAATGGCCTGTGTTTTAAAATTGTACTGTGACAGGTTTTCGGCAACGCCCGTGGCCAGTCGTTCCTCATCCGGAAATGCCTGCAGCAATTTTTCTCCCTCGGTTATTGCTTCTTTTGTTTTGCCCAATTCCAGATAAAGCCGTTGCTTTTGAAGAGAGGAGGTTTCGTTAATGCCAAAAAAAGTTTCAGCCCGGTTGTAAGCCTTAATGGCTTCTTCGGGTTTACCGGCATATTGATAAATCACGGCCAGTTCATACAGGTACTCTTGCGTATTAGGTACCTCGTGCAGCATGCCCTCAAATAATTGGGCAGCACGCTCATGCCGTGAGAGCCCCATATAGATGTTGGCCCCAAGGAGGTAAAAGTATTTGTTTTTGCGTTCCAACTTCAGTGCCTGCTCAATGCTTACGGAAGCACGCAGCATATCGTCAGTACGATTACCCCTTGAAAGTACATCGGCAATTTTGTAATGCACGGTTGCATTTTCCGGATTTATCTCCAGTACTTTTTGGTAGTAGTCCAGCGCTTTGGAGTAGTCCTCCAGGATAAAATATTTTTCAGCTTCGGTAAAATAAAATTCAGCTTCGCGCGATTTTACACCGGCCAGCGAAGGGGTATCGGTTCGCTTTCTTTTTTGTGAAACGCCAGGGGTACTGCACAGTACAGCGCAGAGTAACAATAGCAAATTGATGTACAGCTTCAATGGGTTGTTTGCTTTCGGGTATCCAAACCGGATGCCAAAATTAGTGAATTTTCAGTACCTCGCTGAGTTTCTTGTTTATACGGTTGGTTGGGCTGCGGATCGTTCTAAAAAATATACAAGCCCGCCATACCCAAGCACCAGGCTGTTATGGAAAAGCATGGCTAACCAGTACCTTTCAATCGGTATCCAGGTACCGATGTAGATAAGGACCAGTGCAACTACTATATAGAGTAGCGATTTACCGATGCGGTATGGTATAGGAAAGTACGCTTGCCCCGTTTTATAACAGGCTATCGTCATGCTTACGTAACAGAGCAGCGCGGCTATGCTGCTGCCGACATACCCTAAAACAGGAATAAGCATATAATTGGCTGCGACAGTTATAACTGCCCCGCCAACGGAAAACAGTGTTCCAAAATAAGTTTTATCGGTTAGTTTAAACCAAACCGATAAATTATAGTAAATACCCAGGAAGAGATAAGCGGTTAACAGAATAGGAACGATCACTAAGCCTTCCCAATACTGTGGATCGCCCAGAATATACTTCAGCAGGTCTAAGTTAAGACTTACCCCCAGCAGAATGAGACAGCCGGCAATAACAAAGTAATGATTGACCCGCGCGAACAGGTTGGGCGAGTGTTTATCCTGTGCGTGCGAAAAGAAAAACGGTTCGGCTGCGAACCGAAAAGCCTGCACAGCGAGGCTCATAAATACAGCATATTTGTAGCAAGCCCCGAAAACACCTAAGGCATAGGCTGAAGGTTTTCCCGGATAAAAATTTTCCGGCAGCCACCATTCTAAGGTAATGCGCGAAAACATTTCGTTAACCATGCCGGCCACACCGGTAAGCATTACCGGGTAGGCGTAGCGAAACATGGCCGGTGTAATTTCGCGGTGATAGGCGGGCCTCCATGCTGCCAACTGTTTTACAAAAAAGATTATGAGTACCGCATTGCCCATTAGGTTAGCCAGGAAGACGTACCCTATACCTATTTCTTCTTGGTAGTTCACTTTTAGAAAGTAGTAGTTCAATATCAGCAACAGTGCCACACTTGTGATTTTTGCAGCCGCAAACGTTTTTGGTTTTTTTTCTAAGCGTAATCGTGCAAAAGGGATGGCTACCAGTGCATCAATAGCCATGATGCCGGCAAGCCAGGTAACATAGTGCTCATTACCGTTTATATTGAGATAAGAGGCTATTGGAAACTTAAATGCAATAAATAATAAGGAGAAGGAAAAACTGATGGTAACAACAACCGTTTGTGCGAGATTAAACACCTGTACTGCATCGGCACCCGGTTTGGTGGCAAACCGGAAGTACGCGGTTTCCATACCCCACATATACACTACGTTGATGAATGCCACAAACGCATAGAGATAGGTGATAACACCATAGGCCTCGGGGGCAAACACAGCGGTGTGCAACGGCAACAGCAAAAAATTAAACAGGCGTGGAACAATGGTGCCCAATCCGTAAAGAGCTGTTTCGCCTGCAAGTTTTTTAATGGCGCTCATGGTATTTTGAACTTCGGATTTTGCCGGAGCGTAATACAAAATCTAAACATAGAGGTTACTTTTGAGTAAAAAAATACATTAGTGGGCGGTTTAGTTGGCTTTTTATGCGATTAACGGACATCCGCCTCATTTTAGCTATCCCCTTGCTAATCACTTCCGCTATTGGTCCGGTTCTTTCCCAAACCTGTACCATCAGCGGCTCGGGTACTATTAACTGGGTCAATGCATCGCCCCCGACTTGCATAGAAGGCGGTACGGCCGGCAGTGCTTCTATTATTGTGGTTCCGGTTGGCGTTACATTAAATTTCGACAGTAACCCCGATACCTGGACGGGTACACGCATTGAAGTGTTAGGAACGCTACGTATTTCCGCCCCCGGGCAGGTAACCATTAACAGCAATATTGTAGTTAAAAATGGTGGTTTACTTAGTATTGACAGTAAGCTTAATTTGGGCTCCACATCCGGTTGCGGATATACATTAATAGTTGAAACAGGGGGCACCGTTGATATTACCGGTGGAACACCCGACCGACTAAATATTTGTGGCGTAGAGATTGCACGGGGCGGAGGCGCTGGCTGTAATCCGTATCCTGCTGGTCCGTTACCTTATTGTGAACCCGGTGGAGGGTTTACTGGGCCAACCGGTTTTGATGAAAATGGGTATAACCCCACGCTGCCGGTAACCTTGCTTTATTTTATTGCAGAGTCAAGTGGCAATCAAATTGTCCTGACGTGGGCTACCGAAAAAGAGGAGGGCTTCGACAAGTTTGTTATTCAGCGCGCGGTTGGAAATTTATCGTTTAAAGATTTAGGTGAAATACGGGGTGCCGGATATGATACTCACTCGCTTAGAGAGTATGAATTTACCGATGATCACCCGCTGCTGGGTACAAACTACTACCGCCTAAAAGCTGTTGACCTTGACGGTTCGTTCGAATACTTCGGCCCGGTATCCGTGGTATATCAGGGTGAAAGAATACTTTGGGTAACTCCGAATCCCGCTTCGGGTGAGCGGGTTATACTTCATATGAACTTTTCTCCGGCCGATGGCGACCGAATTCAGTTTTTTAACCAGGTGGGCGCCCTACTTAAGGACGTTTCGGCCAGCCGGGTAAACGGTGAAATTCAGTTCGAGCAACCCCTGATCCCTGGTGTTTACCTGATAAGGTATAACGCAGCAACGTTTACGCAGGTGGTGCGGTTTGTTGTAGCCAGGTAATCGGTATTATGCCTCTTGTGCCAACAGGGCAGGCAGGTGCTCCAGAATTTCTTTTGTCATCTCCTTTAATCCAAACCGGTGTTGCCAGTTCCAGTCCTGGCGAGCCCGCGAGTCGTCAATGGATTTGGGCCAACTGTCAGCGATTGCCTGCCGGAAATCAGGCTGGTAAGTGATGGTGAATTCGGGGATGTGTTTTTTTATTTCAGCTGCGATTTCAGCCGGTGAAAAACTCATTGCCGAAATATTATAACTCGATCGGATTTTTACTTTTTCGGCCGGTGCTTCCATTAAATCCAGGGTTGCCTTTACGGCATCGTCCATGTACATCATGGGCAGGTAGGTATCGGCTTTTAGGAAACAATCAAATTTTTTATCGGTGAGGGCTTTAAAGAAAATATCAACCGCATAATCGGTGGTGCCGCCACCGGGTTTGGTTTTGTAGCCGATCAGGCCCGGGTACCTAAGGCTTCGAACATCCACGCCTTTGTTACGAAAATACCAGTCGCACCACCGTTCACCGGCAAGTTTAGTTATGCCGTAAATGGTGGTCGGGTCCATGGTGGTGTCCTGCGGGGTGTTTTGTTTCGGTGTTGTTGGCCCGAAGGCGGCAATGGAACTGGGCCAATACACCTTGTCCAGTTTAAACTCAACGGCTGCATCCAGCACATGGATCAGTCCGTCCATATTCAGGTGCCAGGCAAACTTCGGGTTTTTTTCGCCCGTAGCCGAAAGCACTGCGGCAAGGTGATAGACCTGGGTTATGCTGTTTTTCTGGATGAACTCGAAAAGGTGTTTTTGTTTAAGTACATCCAGTATTTCGAAATTTCCTTGCGATAGAATTCCCTGTGGATCCTTTATATCCGTGGCGAAAACATTTTCCTTACCGTATAACTTCCAAAGGCCCTGAACCAACTCCGACCCGAGTTGGCCCCCGGCCCCGATTACCAGAATTTTTTGTGTCTTCATGCGTTACCCAACAGCCCGAAAGTTAGGTAATTTTAATGCTTTTGAGTCAATAACAACAGTCAGTTTTGCCGGAAGCGTATAACTTTGCTCCCGTCATTAAAAAACGTAACCCGTCAGCATGTATACCTTAAAACCTTTCCTCGAAAAAGAATTAGCCGCCATCCGCGAAGCCGGCCTCTATAAAAAAGAGCGCATCATTACCTCTCCACAGGGTGCTGACATCACCATCCAGGGCGGCAAGCAGGTCATTAATTTTTGTGCCAACAATTACCTGGGGCTTTCATCGCACCCGCGGGTGATTGCTGCCGCCAAGCGCACCATTGACACGCACGGCTTTGGTATGTCGTCTGTGCGGTTTATCTGCGGAACGCAGGACATTCATAAGGAACTGGAGCAAAAAATTTCGCAATTCCTCGGCATGGATGACACGATATTATATGCAGCAGCTTTCGATGCGAACGGTGGCGTGTTTGAACCCCTGCTGGGTGCCGAGGATGCCATCGTTTCGGATGAACTGAACCACGCCTCCATTATTGACGGGGTGAGGTTGTGCAAAGCCATGCGCTATCGGTATAAGCACAACGATATGGCTGATTTGGAAAAGCAACTGAAAGATGCACGGGCTGCTGGTGCTAAGCAAATTATGATTGTTACTGATGGTGCTTTTTCGATGGATGGAACCATTGCCCAGTTGGATAAAATCTGTGACCTGGCCGATACGTATAAAGCGCTGGTGATGACAGATGAATGCCATTCAACGGGTTTTCTTGGTAAGACCGGGCGCGGTGTACCGGAGTACCGGGGTGTTATGCACCGTGTTGATATTATTACCGGAACCCTCGGCAAAGCATTGGGTGGTGCATCGGGTGGCTTTACCTCGGGTAAAAAAGAAATTATCGAATTACTGCGCCAACGGTCGCGGCCCTATTTATTTTCCAATACGCTGGCGCCCTCCATTGTGGGTGCATCCATTGAAGTATTTAATATGCTGAATGAGACGACTGCGTTGCGCGATAAGCTTGAACAAAATACTAAATACTTTCGCAGTGAAATGACAAGAGCCGGTTTTGACATCAAGCCCGGAGAGCACCCGATTGTTCCTATAATGCTTTATGACGCGCCATTAGCCCAGCAGTTTGCCGACAAACTTCTGGAAAAGGGAATTTACGTTATAGGCTTTTTCTTCCCGGTGGTTCCCAAAGGGCAGGCCCGTATCCGTGTACAGTTATCGGCTGCTCATGAAAAACACCATCTCGATAAAGCCATTCAGGCATTTACGGAGGTTGGTAAAGAACTGGGTGTACTAAAATAATCAGGCCTGCACCTCTTCATCCTGGGGAACTTCATCCCAGTTGGCAGGCTCGGTAGCGTGCAGGAATTCCAGTATTTTTTGTTCAACCTGCCTGAGTTTAAGGCCGCGCAGAAATTTTCCGTTCCGCGCCAATATCAGCCGGCCCGTTTCTTCAGAGATGGCCATTACCAACGTATCGGTACTTTCCGACATACCGATGGCTGACCGGTGGCGCATGCCGAAATGAGGAGGCAGGTTATCGTTTTCGCTAACGGGTAAAACGCATCGGGCGGCTTTAATGCGTCCTTTGTAAATAATTACAGCTCCATCGTGTAACGGACTGTTTTTATTAAAAATAGAAAGCAGGAGTGGTTTGGTAACCTCGGCATCCAGTGGCTCACCGGTTTCGGCATAAAATTTAAGTTCGGTATCGCGCGAGAAAACAATCAGCGCTCCGGTGCGTGTACCTTTAAGGGTTTTAACAGCTTCAATCACTTCGCGAACATCAAAATCATCGTGGTAATCGGTACGCCAATTAGCCAGATTTTTAAAAATGTTGTCGCGGAACTCGGTGCTTCGGCCGATGACCAACAGAAACTTCCGGATTTCGGGCTGAAACAAAATGATCATGGCCAGCACGCCTACACCCATAAACTGGCCCAGAATGGTGGCCAGTAGTTCCATCTGGGCGGCACGAACAATCAGGTATATAAGGTATAGCGCAAGGATGCCCAGAAAGATGTTAACGGCAATGCTGCCGCGTATCAGTTTGTACACCTGGTAAAGCAGCACACTCACCAGGGCAATGTCAATAAAGTCAACCCACGTAACATCCAGAAACCCTATCTTGAAAAGGAAAATCATGAATACAAATGTACTAAACTACCGTTTCTGGTTAAGCAGATTCGTGGTTGAGTTTTGAAAATAATGTGATTAGTTCGACTGCTTCTTTTACATCGTGTACGCGCAGGATAGAGGCCCCTTTTAGCAAGGCGACCATATTCAACGCAGTGGTTCCGTTCAATGCCCATTCGGGTGAGGTATTCAGGGTACGCCAAATCATGGACTTGCGGGATAACCCAATGAGCATCGGCTTGCCCAACATGCTGAGCAGGTGTAGCCTGGAGAGTAATTCGAAATTATGCTCAACCGTTTTGGCAAAACCAATGCCCGGATCAATAATAACGTCTTTCACACCATGTGCACTCAAGGTTGCCAGTTTGTTCGAAAACCAAGTCGTAATTTCCGTTAAGAGGTTTTCATACGAGGCCAACGTGTTCATGGTTTGGGGCGTGCCCTTCATGTGCATGCAGATGTAGGGAACATTTAAATCAGCAACGGTTTCGAACATGGCCTTGTCCGGTTCTCCCCCTGATATGTCGTTTATCATATCAGCACCTTCGGCCACAGCTTGCCGGGCGATAGCCGAGCGAAACGTGTCAACAGAAATAATCAAGTCCTTAAATTCTTTACGGATGACTTGTAGGGCTTGAATTACTCGCCCGGCTTCTTCGTCAGATGAAACATCAGTTGCGCCCGGTCGGGATGAATAACCGCCTACATCAACGATGGTTGCACCTTCGCTGATCATTCTTTCAACCTGTTTAAGGATGGATGCTTCTTCGGTAAACCTTCCGCCATCATAAAAACTGTCGGGCGTTACATTCAGTATGCCCATTACCAGCGGAGTATCCAATGTAAGCAGCCGCCCGCCCACGTTCAGTGTTTTGTTCGTTGAAAATACCTTATTTTGCCCCGCTGAATTCATATGCACGAAAGAACTGAATCCGAATATAAAAACGTCATTGCCACCTGCAAAGCCTTGTTCTTACAAAAGACAAAAGATTACGGCACAGCCTGGCGTGTAATGAGGCTGCCATCCATTACCGACCAGATTTTTATCAAAGCGCAGCGCATCCGTAGCATACAGGAAAAGGGCGTGCAAAAAATTAACGACCCGATTACCGATGAATTTATCGGCATAATTAATTATTGTGTTATTGCTCTGATTCAGCTTAAACTGGAGAGAAGTACCAAAACTGAATTAAGTGCTGCGGAAATTGAACCGATGTACGATGAGGTGATACACGAAACGTTCGATTTACAGAAAAACAAAAACCATGATTACGGTGAAGCCTGGCGCGACATGCGGGTTTCTTCCATTACCGATATTATCCTGATGAAGTTGCATCGGGTTAAGCAGATTGAAAACAATGAAGGCAATACCCTGATAAGCGAGGGTGTTAAAGCTAACTATCAGGATATGATCAATTACGCAGTGTTTGCGTTGATTTTGTTATCGGCCAACGGTTAAGAATTTATAAATCATGATACGAAAATTCATCGATCAGTTTTCACGATACCTGGTAGGCGGGCTTTTTATTTTTTCGGGCCTGATAAAACTAAATGATCCGGTGGGTACTGAAATTAAACTCGAGGAGTACTTTGAAGTATTTGCTGTTGATTTTGGTTCGTTCTTTCGGGTGTTTATTCCTTTTGCGCTGGAAATCGGACTTATCCTTATTGTGCTTGAAGTGGTGCTGGGCGTGGCTGTGCTGATCAATTACCGCATGAAACTGACCACCACCGTGTTGCTGGTACTGATTATTTTCTTCACGTTCCTTACAGGCTATTCAGCCATCTTCAACAAGGTTACCGATTGCGGCTGCTTTGGCGATGCGATAAAACTTACTCCGTGGCAATCGTTTTACAAGGATTTAATCCTGATTGTTTTTATCCTTCATTTGTTCTGGTACCGTAAGAAGTATGATCCGGTATTTCGCACACGCGAAGGTCATGTGGTTATCCTTGCCGTAACGGCTATAAGCTTCTTTCTGGGCATTTATGCCATCCGCCATTTGCCGTTTATTGATTTCAGGGCATACAAAATCGGAAACAATATTCCTGAACAGATGACATTGCCCCCCGGTGCCAAGCGCGACAGCGTGGTGATGACGTTCATTTATAAAACAAAAGGTCAGCTTGTTGAACTGACAATGGACGAATTGAATCGGGTAGACTCAACCTACCAGTTTGTTGACCGGAAGGATAAGGTGGTTCGGCAAGGCGACCGGCCCAAAATTACCGACTATGCCGTTACCGATCAGGAAGGACAAACGGTAACACAGCAAACTTTTCAGGGTGCAAAACTCATTATCGTTATTTACAATGTAAATCAGGCATCGGTTACGAATATCGAGCGGATTCGTGCACTTATTCAGGCGCTTGACGCGAAGGTGGATGTGCTGGCACTGACTGCCTCGCCCGAAACTGAATTTGAAATTTTCAGGCATGAGCATCAGCTGGCTGTTCCTTATTATTTTGCCGATGCCACCGTACTTAAAACCATTGTTCGCTCCAACCCGGGTTTAACATTATGGGTAAACGGCACGGTAAAAGGCATGTGGCATCATAACGATACACCGGATGCTGCCCAGGTCATCCGCTTAGCGCAATAGGCCATGAAAATTTACTTTATCGGGATGCCGGGGGCCGGAAAAACCACGTTGGGCCGGGCGCTGGCCGAGAAGCTAAAAATACCGTTCATTGACCTGGATGCTGAAATTGAACAGCAGGAAGGTGAGCCTATTAAAAAAGTTTTTGAGCGGAAAGGCGAACCCTATTTTCGTCAGGCCGAGGCGGTTGCATTGCGTCAGTTGTCAGATCAAAATCCGTCTTTTGTAATGGCCACCGGTGGAGGAACGCCTTGTTTTTATGATGGAATCGAATTTATGAATCGTAACGGTGTATCAATATTTCTCGATGTGCCCGTTGATATGTTGGTTTCCCGTATGAATAGTAAGGAGGCATTAAAGCGTCCGCTGCTGAAATCGGCCAATTCAATCAACGAAACACTGCAGCATTTGCTTCATGAACGAAAAAAAATTTATCAGCGGGCAACTTATCAGGTTACTGATGCTGATTTGCCGAAACTTCTTCAATTATTGAAATCTTCAGAAGGTAAAACCAACAGTTAGCATAAGCGAGTTTACCGTATTATCCAGTTTAACCAGCGGGCCGGTACCATCCTGAAATAAATACGGACTGTAAAAACTTTCCCCGGTTGAGGTTAACCATGTCAGATCGGTAAAGAATTTACTCAGGCGCAAGCCAATGCCGGCACTAAGTGTTTTTATGCTCAGATTGGAATCGTTATCCCGCAGCGGATTGGATTGGATGTTATACCCCGCACGCAAGCGCAGTTTCTCATAGCGAAACTCTGCGCCTATACGGTAATTGACTGTGTTGGTAAAAAATTCACGGATGCCTTCGTTATCCGGTGAAAAGGAGATGCCGCTGATATCGGATCGATACTTTGCTTTTCCGTAATTCACGAACTCAACATCCCCGGCAATAAATCCATAACTGCCAAGAAAAACGGCTGTACCCAGACTGAGTTTCAACGGGGTGGTCAGGCTGTATTCGGATACGAGTGGCTGAGCGGATTCTTCTTCGATAAACGCGCGACTGTCGTTCCACAAGGTGCGTACCACCGAAGTGTAGGAATCGGTAAGCTGGTAGTAGGTAGGCGTTACCAGCGCCATACCCAATTGTACAACATCTGCCGGGCGGTAGATCAAACCCAATGTAAGATTTAAGCCCGAACCATCAATAGTAATTCTCTCTTCCAGTTCCAGGTAGTCTAATGGATTGTACGAGGGGTCATCGCTGAAATCAAAATCCTGTTCGCGGTATTTTCGTTTGAAAGTATACCGCAGCGAAGTAATACCGATGTTGGCCCCGAAAAACAACTTATCATTATAATTACCGCCATACGCAAGCGACCACTGGTACTGACTTCCTTTTACCGAAACCTGCTCAATCCGATCGAGTGTACGGGTTTCACCGGGTATAGGCTCCAGTTCGGAGTAATACTCGATGTAATCATCGGGCATAACCGGGGTGGTGTTGCCCTGATCGTCAGCCAGGGTATTGATCAGGAAAGTCAGGTAGCTTTGACCTGTACTGTAATCGTAGTTGAGTAAAGGAATGGAGGCGTACGGGTCGGGCAACTGTTCGGGCGTAAATCCATAAGCATCCTCAATAAACCAGTCAACAATGGAAGACAGGTTATCCGTGCCGGCATAGGTAAAAGTCCGGTTAAAGTCGTTGGTTCGTGCCATGCTGATGCCGAACGATCCTCCGATGTAGCCCGTGGTGTTTTTTGGACTGTTAAAAACGTAACTCAACCCGGGCACATTAAAAACATTTTTTGAATCATTCGTTGAGTTATCCAGGTGTGTGGCCGAAGTATTATAAGCATTCAGGGCCGGTGAAAAGGTAAATTCCGAACGGTTATACATGCCCAGGCCTGCCGGATTCGACAAGGCCGAACTGAAATCTCCACCGAGGGCAACCTGGGCGCCACCCAAGGCCTGGATGCGCGCGCTTCCACCGGGCCGGGTGCGGCTGAATAACAAGGCATTTTCAATAAACCCTTGGGCAGCCGCCAGATGGGGCAGGCACAATACGATTGCCGTGAGGTAGCCTAAAACCTTACCGTTCATGAAAGTAAAATACGCTAGTGGTTAATCTCTTCCGCGTGAACGACTTCCGGAAGATGGTGCACTACTTCGCGTACCACCCGATGGAAACGAACTACTTCTTGATGGTGTATAGCTCGGTCTGCTTGATGGATAGCTGGTACTGCGGGTTGGACTGGTATAAGAGTCGCGAGGGTAAGTGCGGGTACGGTTAAAGGTTTCACCCGAAGAGGTATTGGTACCATCATTTACCGGTCTTCGACTTGGCCTCACGTAATACTCATCATTAGCGCGCGTGCGGCCACTGGAATTATTAATGGCCTGGTTTCTTACGTTGTTTGGATAGTGATTTCGCACATCGCCTGCCACAACTGCATTTGCCGAAGGGCGTTTACCGTAATTAATACGGGTTCTTTCGGTGCTGCCATAATAGTAGTACGGATAATTCCAGTACAACCAGGAGGGACCCCAGAAGTTGTTGCCCCACGAGTTACCCCACGAATAGCCAATCATTATGTTCCACCCGCTTCCCCATGGCGACCAGTAGTTGCTATAGCCGTAGTTCCAACCCGGGCCATAGCCCCAGAAGGGGCTCATCCAGGGATCATAAAAACTATAATATGGGCTGTACCAGTTGTTGAAACGAGCCGGTCCGTACCATCCGGGTGTGTACCAGCCGGTGTTCCAGCCGTTATTAAAGGACGAGCCACTGTAATAGTTGGTGGTGCTGGTTGTTGCCGGAGTGTAGCCTTCGATAAAATAGTTCTGCTCATCTTCACTGGCCTGTTCCGAACTGGCCCGCGCAACATATTCCGGATTTATTTGCCTTGCCGAATAGCTGTCGGTAGGGTTCTGGTTATTGTCCTGATTATACGCTTCAGGAAAATGCTGCCGTTTAAAGTTATCGTAATTGCTTACATAACTCTCCGTAGTCATTACCTTCTGCCTGTCTTTCGAGCGGAAATACAGATCATCACTTTCCTGGGCCAAGACCACAACGGGTAGCACCAGCATCCAAAATCCTATGTGCGCTTTCATCAGTTTCCGGTTTTAATCCTCATGTATTAACGTAAAAGCCAGCAAAAGTATTCTTCTAAAATTACAAAAATCAGCCAAAAACGGCAGCCTTTACTTTCTTGAAGAAGAACCTCCCGTATATTTGCCGACTGTTTAAAATGCGACAATAATTATACCAGAGATGGCCAAGGATATTCCAACCCGAAGTGAAGATTACTCGCTGTGGTACAATGAGTTAGTAAAAAAAGCCGATTTAGCGGAGCATTCGGATGTGCGGGGCTGTATGGTGATAAAACCGTACGGTTACAGCATTTGGGAAAAAATGCAACAGGCCCTTGATGCGATGTTCAAGGAAACAGGCCATGTGAATGCTTACTTTCCGCTGTTTGTACCTAAATCGTTTCTGGCGCGGGAAGCGGATCATGTTGAAGGTTTTGCCAAAGAATGCGCCATCGTTACCCATTACCGGCTAAAAAATTCGGAAGACGGAAAAGGCGTTGTTGTTGATCCGGAGGCTAAACTGGAAGAGGAACTGATCGTCAGGCCAACTTCTGAAACCATTATTTGGAACTCCTACAAAAAATGGATTCAATCGTACCGCGATTTACCGATACTCATTAATCAGTGGGCCAATATTGTGCGCTGGGAGATGCGTACACGGTTGTTCCTTCGTACTGCCGAGTTTTTATGGCAGGAAGGTCATACGGCTCATGCTACTGCACAGGAGGCGGTTCATGAAACACTTCAGATGCTTGACGTGTATGCCGAGTTTGCCGAAAAGTTTATGGCGTTGCCGGTGGTAAAGGGCAAGAAATCGGAAGGGGAGAAATTTCCGGGCGCGGTTGATACCTATTGCATCGAAGCGATGATGCAGGATGGTAAAGCATTACAGGCAGGTACTTCGCACTTCCTCGGGCAGAATTTTGCCAAGGCCTTTGATGTACAGTTTGCCACCAAAGAAGGAAAACTGGAATACGTTTGGGGTACTTCATGGGGCGTGAGTACACGTCTGATGGGGGCATTAATTATGGCACACTCCGATGACGATGGACTGGTGCTTCCCCCGAAACTGGCGCCCATCCAGGTGGTAATTGTGCCGATATTCCGGAACGAAACGGAACTGGCGGCTATTCGTGAAAAGGTAAACCAAATTACACAAGACCTGCGCAGGCATAACATTACCGTAAAGTTTGACGACCGCGATACCCAAAAGCCGGGTTTTAAATTTGCCGAGTGGGAACTGAAGGGCGTACCGGTGCGGCTTGCACTTGGTCCACGCGATTTGGAGAACGGAACCGTGGAAGTTGCCCGCAGGGATACCAAAGAAAAACACGTGATGCCGGTTGATCAGGTGGCGGTTAACGTGGTGTTATTGCTCGATGAAATTCAAAAAAACATTTATAAACGGGCATTTGCTTTCCATAAGCAAATGACAACCCCCGTTGATTCGTTTGATGAATTTAAAAGGGTAATCAGTGAGAAGGGCGGGTTTGTGTCGGCTCACTGGGACGGAACCAAAGAAACCGAGGCAGCCATTAAAGAACAAACTAAGGCTACCATACGGTGTATCCCGCTCGATTCACCGGAAGAACCCGGCACTTGTGTATATTCAGGCAAACCATCAACGCGTAGGGTGTTGTTTGCGCAGGCATATTGAAACGTAAACAAAGTCGATCAATTCACCGAATTGCATTACCTTCGGTTCCGTTTTAAACTTTAAAGAAAATTATGGCTTTGGTTGTTATTGCGCTTATTGCTGTCGGATTAACCCTGCTGATTGTGGAGGTAGTTTTTATTCCGGGTACTACAGTGGTGGGTATACTGGGCCTAGTTTTTTTGATTGTGGGTATTGCCTTCAGCTACGGGCAATTTGGCAGTGAAGTCGGTAATTATACACTCATTGCCTCAACCGTTGGTTTTGCGCTGGCCCTCTACCTGAGTTTCAGAAAGGGCGCCTGGAAGCGGTTTTCGCTGAAAACCAGCATCGAAAGCAAGGTAAACGAAGGTGTGACGCAGGCCTTAAAGCCCGGCAATGAAGGAGTGGCCGTTTCGGCTCTGCGGCCGATGGGAACAGCAGAATTTGACGGGAAAATTTTTGAAGTAAAAACCAATGGCGACTATCTTGCAGCAGGCTCGAAAGTGAAAGTTGTTCAGATTCAGTCGAATGATATTTTGGTAGAACCAATCCCTTAACCTAAACTTATTAATCTATGGAATTAGAAGGTGTAGCACTCTTGTTTGTTGTTTTTGCAGGGATAATCCTGTTTTTTATTTTCCTCTACTTTGTTCCCATTAACCTTTGGATTACCGCCCTGTTCAGCGGGGTGCGCGTGGGGTTGTTCGAACTGGTCTTTATGCGCATTCGTAAGGTGCCACCGCGGGTCATTGTTGAGTCGCTGATTACGGCAACCAAGGCCGGGTTGAAACTCACTTCTACCGAATTAGAAACACACTACCTGGCCGGTGGTAATGTGCCAAATGTTATCCGGGCGCTGATTTCTGCAGAGAAAGCAAACATCCATCTTGATTTCAAGCAGGCTACGGCTATTGATCTTGCAGGACGTGATGTGTTTGAAGCCGTTCAGATTTCGGTTAACCCCAAGGTGATCACCACACCCAAAGTAGCGGCTGTTGCTGCCGATGGTATCCAGCTCATTGCCATTGCACGGGTCACGGTACGGGCTGCCATTCAGCAACTGGTGGGTGGTGCCGGTGAGGATACCATCCTGGCCCGTGTTGGCGAAGGTATTGTTACCGCTATTGGTTCGGCCAAGTCGCACAAGGAAGTGCTGGAAAATCCCGATAAAATTTCGAAAGTTGTTCTATCAAGGGGGCTTGACGCAGGTACGGCCTTCCAGATTCTCTCGATTGATATTGCCGATGTGGATGTTGGCGCTAACATTGGTGCCAAGCTACAGATCGATCAGGCCTCGGCCGATTTGAAAGTAGCCGAAGCAAAGGCGGAAGAAAGACGCGCCATGGCCGTTGCGCTGGAACAGGAAATGAAAGCAAAAGCGCAGGAAGCGCGCGCCAATGTTATTCAGGCCGAAGCCGAGATTCCGAAAGCCATTGCCGAAGCCTTCATTAAAGGCAACCTGGGTGTGATGGATTACTACCGGATGCAAAACGTGCAGGCCGATACGGGCATGCGGCAATCCATTTCTGATTCAGGGAAGGGGTCAAGCAATGCACCGAAGAAAGATTAAGTATATAACAGAGGGGCTTCGGCCCCTTTTACTTTATTTCTTCCCACGATTTTTTTACAAGGCCCACGTAAGTACCGGCTGCCGGATTGAAAAAAAGATAATCGTACATAAGCGGAATGGTGGTAAGGCCCTTCAAATCAACCAGTCCGTATTTTCCTTGCTGCGCCACAATAACAAAGCCATTATTTAAATCAGTTACCACATCGTATTTCGGAAAAAGCAATACATCGCCATGCGGGCTACTCAGGCCAAACGAGCCATCCGACTTTAACAGAATTCTCCCGCCCGGCAGTACAGTCAGTTCATCGTAACGGGTTGGCAAAACCTGTTCTCCTGTTTTATTAATCAGTCCGTATTTTCCGTTCAGTTTTACCCGGCAGTAACCGGCTTCGAATGAGGAAACGCTTTCATACACCGGTTGCACCACAATTTTGTCATCGTGGTTAATAAATCCCCACTTGTTGCGGATTTTAATGGGCGCCAGTCCTTCGTTGAATGGTTTGGCTTCTTCGTAGCGGTTGGGAATCATCAGCCGGGCCTGGTTATCAATAAAGCCGTAGCGGCCGTTGCGTTTTATCATCCGATAACCTTCGGTGGCCGGCCATACCAACTCAGTTTGTTCAGAAGGGGGCAGTTCACGTGAGATGATTTGTCCATTCATGTTGATAATCCATTTCCCACCGTCTGAAAGATGCTCGGTTAATTTTTCTTGCTCAACTTCAATTTTGTTCGTAGTGAAATACAAAATAGTTCCACCCAAGGTTTTCAGGGTTATCAGGTTACCCGAATTTTCAAGGAAGCGATCGCTGGTAATCAATCGGATAGGATTTCGCTGTGGTGTTACAATCCATTCTTCTTTTTCAGAAATGATGCCATACTGCCCCCTGAACTTTACAACCACCAGGCTGCCTTTCGTTTCCAACAGGCTGTCGAACACACAGGCAATCTGTTCATCACCAAGTTTGTTGATAGCGCCCTGGTACCCGTTTTCGGTAACCCAAAAGAGGTGTTCATTGAGTTCGCCAATCTGCGCATAGTTTTTTTTTGTTACGCGTTGGCCGGTTGAATTGTAGAGTGACCATTTAAGGGTGCCAGAAAAATTTTCGGCAACGAAGAGATGGGTGCTGCCGATGGCGACTTCATGATATGCGGCCGGCAAAACTATCGTGCCGTTACTTCGGATGATACCCTTTTTATCTCCATCCGAGAAAACAGCCATACCGTTGCTGAAGCCGGAAATGGAGTTGAACCGTTTGGTGGTTACCGGATTAAGCTGTTCATCCAGCAGTTCTGTTCCATGTGTGGTAACGAGTTTGAATCGTCCATCGCTTAGCCCGACAAGTGAATCACCTGCCAGTCTTTTGGCAATGGTATTTGAGGAAGAAAGTACCATCCACTCGTCAGAGAGCCTTCCATACCAGTTGTAGTTTTCTGATTTGATTTCGCGATAAATGGCATCTTTTATCATTGTGCCATCACGGTTTATCAGGCCCTGCCGGCCGTCCTGATAGTAAACAGCCCGATCATTTTGCAGCGGGCCAATGCTGTCGATTACAAAACTGGTAATCGCTTTTCCGTTTTCTGTAAACAAAGCGGTTTTACCGGATGTATTTTGCACGGCATACCGCAGGCTTCCCAATGGATAGATATTTTGGTACAAGGCTGGCAGTATAGTGTTGTTCTCCAGGTCAATCAGTCCGTATTTTAATTGATTGTCTTTGTCAAGGCTGTAGGTTATAGCCCGCAGGCCATGGAGTTTAATACCGGTATAGTCAAACGGGATGATGATTTTTCCATTGGCCGATAGGCAGCCGGTTTTAATTCGGAAAGTTACCGGTGATTGTTTTACAGCCAGAATGTGCCGGCTGTCTGCGGGTACCAGCCCGTCATATTCAGGTGGTGTAATTCGTTGATTCGAGGTGTTGATGAGTCCCCATTTTCCATCCAGTTTGTAGCCGGTAACGGTTGTAATCAGCGAGAATGAATGATCGCTCCAGCCGAGTGCTTCGTACCTTGCCGGGATTACCACAACGCCTTGGCTGTTGCGCAGCCCGATTTCCCCGCCTTCCTCAAACTGTTGAAAAGCATTAGCCTGCGCCTGTGTTATATGCGTAAGAAAAACAAGCAGTATGGTAACTAATCGCATGGCGCGCAAATATAAGCTTGTAGGGATAAGGATCACAGGCCTTCGGTTCACCCGAATTTTTTAACTTTTACCGGCAGGTTTTACATGTTTATTACGTGGCTGATGGATACCCCATTGAATCAGAATGACACAACCAAAGTATGAATTGAATGAAACCGGCTTAGTAAGGTTTTGATGAAATCAGGGTTTGTACTTTTTCCCAATCCATTGCCGTATCAACATCAACGTTACCCTTCGTGAAGGAAATAAAAGCGATTTCATTCCGATGCACTTCCAATACTGATTTGGCTCCCTGGTCATCGCGCAATTTTTCGAGGGAAGAAAAAAAGCGTTTACCAAAGAGGCACGGAACCCCGAATGTTCCTGCATATTTCGAAGCAATAATTTCGCTTCTTTTTTTTCTGAAAGCATTGCTGAGACTCATGAAATGACCGGCCTCCAGAAACGGCTGGTCGCACACCGACAGGATAGTGGCTGCGGCAGCCGGAAACTTTTTCTCAACAAACTTTAAACCTGCCTTTATGGAACTGCCCATACCTTTTTTCCAATCGGTATGAACACAGATGTGTACGGGCAGATCGGTAATTGCTTGTTGTATTTTTTTAGCCTGTGAACCCAGCACAACCACCACAGGGCCGGTGTTGCTTTCACTGGCGTATCGGGTTATTCGATGGATAAGGGGTTCACCCTGCAATTGCAAAAGCTGTTTGGGTTGACCAAGCCGGGAAGAAGGGCCGGCAGCAAGGATGATTATCGGTATAACAGTTGACTCACCCCCGTCCTCACTGTGTTCGGACACCCCCTCTCTGCTTTGCAGAGAGGGGGTTGGGGGGAGAGTCTTTTGAATTTTGTTTTTCAATTTTTTAGCGAGTTAAAGCGCTTTTTCAATTTACCATACTTGATTTTAAAAGGATAGCTAACCAAAGATAAATGTCAATGATTAACACGCGGTTCTAACACAGATTTAAAACATATTTGCCTCACCCCCGTCCTCACTGCGTTCGGACACCCCCTCTCTGCCTTGCAGAGAGGGGGCCGGGGGGAGAGTTGCCTGTATTGTGCTTGTCAACTTTTTAAGAACCGCATCAACATCCGCTAGCTCTTCATTTCTTATCCGGATGACTTGTATTCGCAGGTCGCGCAAAATAGCATCGCGGTTTTGATCATAGTGCTTTTGAAATTGGTGAATCAAGCCATCCACTTCAATGATTAGGCGGAGTTCAGCACAATAAAAATCAGCAATAAAGAATTTCAAATTACCCCTTTGCTTATCGTAAACTATCGGGTGCTGCCTCAGGAACTTCAGGTTATGGTATTTTCGGTTACGTAATTTTTGCCATAACAGCGTTTCCTGGGGTGTTTGTTGTTTGCGCAACTCCCTGGCAAGACGGGTCATTTCATTCACACGGGCCATTTACTTCAGCGTCCTGAAGTTTTTAGTTTGCTGGGCTTGACTCCCTGAGCATCCTCCAGAAACACCTGCTTGAAAATCTGGTCGCTATTCGTGTCGCGCTGATGGATGGGGCTGCTGCGGTATTTTAAAAACCCGCCAGAACGATTGGTGAACTTGCTTTGAATTTCGGCTATGATCGATACGGCAATTTCATCCGGTGTTTCGGCACCGATATCCAGTCCAATTGGGGAATGAATGCGGTGCAGATCGTCAGCGTTCAGGGTGAGACCCTCCTTTTCAAATTCGTCCAGCATTTTTTCAAAACGTTTGCGCGGACCAAGCATACCGATATAGGGAGTTTTTGTTTTCAAAAGTTTCTTCAGCACATCACGGTCATATTCATAATTGTGCGACATGAGTATGCAGGCAGTGTAGTTAGTAATGGAAAAATCGCGCTCAATGAATTCCCGCTGGCAGAGCGAAAGCCTGTCGGCAGTAGGAAAAAACACGGGGGCAATGTGGGCCACGCATTCATCGGTTATCTGTACACTCCAGCCCAGCGTTTTGGCCAATTCGCTTACCGGCCGGGCATCGAAGCCCCCGCCAAAAATGATAAGTGAAATGGCGGGTTGAATAAGTTCGAGGAAGACATCGGTGTCGGTATAGGTCTCTATCCGGCTGGCGCGGTTATTTGTCAAAGCCGATAAGTCTTCAGTGATTAAACCGGTGATATCCTGGTTAAACGTGTTAAAAAGGATCTGCTTGAATTCATCCATCAGTAGTTTGCAGCCCGTTGATTTTCCTTTGCAGGCTGTGGCCAGCAGCACGGGTTCATTCCGACTGATGATCTTTTCAAACAGCAGTATTGGATTGTGTGGTGATGAAGGTTCGATTGGTTCGATAAGTACATCAATTACCCCGTTGCAGCCCAAGCCGATGCCGAGGTTTTGGTTGCTCTCTTCGCGGGTGTCGTACGTAACGGTCAGCGGTTTTCCGTCTATCATCACCTGCCGTGCTTTTCGCAGGGCATCACCCTCCAGGCAGCCCCCGCTGATGGAGCCTGTCCATTTGCCGTCATCGGTTATGAGCATGCGGGCCCCGGGGCTCCGGTACGATGAGCCGTGTACACGTACCACGGTGGCCAGGGCGGCTTTGCGTATGCTGTAGTCTGTAGCCCTGAAGGCTGTTACAATGGCTTTCAGTTCTTTCACAAGTTGAATTTACTTAATCAACTAAGTTAAACGAAGTCTATTGAGGCTTAATTATTTCAACAGAAATAACTTCTATTAATTGTGGCCCTCCGCTTAAAGAGTATCCCTGTATGCGTTTTCCTCTTACACGAACGGTTTTATTTACATAATTGTCCAGGTTGCAGGTTGAACTGGTTAAGGCATAGTGCTTATTCTTTCGGGATTCTTCCAGGGCATGAGTTCCGTACATATAGGAGGTGAACTCTGGTTTAAACAGTAAACCCACTGCGGTGATGCTGGCAGAAGATACCTGTGAGGTATTACAACTTCCGATAAATACAAGTGCTATTAGTATTGCTGAAGGTTTAAACATGGCGATTTTAAAGATAAAAAAAAGCCCTGACGGACTGCATCAGGGCTTTTAAAGTTGGCTTTGTTTTTCAGAAACCACTTACATTCAGGCGGCCACCGGTAACTGTTTTACCGCTTAAGGAAGAAGTGGCAACCGTGCTGTTCATAATGGCATTCTTTATCTGAGAGGCCGTTGCCCCTGGATGAGAAGCCGCGTACAGTGCTGCACCACCACAAACGTGAGGTGTTGCCATGGACGTACCGCTGTAGCTGGAATATCCGGATACAATTTGTCCTCTTGAGCGTACAGGCACAGTGGAAACAATTCCACGACCTGGCGCACCGAGATCAACAGTTGTGGCTCCCCAGTTGGAGAAACTTGACAGGGCACCATTACTGTCAATGGACGCAACAGCTATAATGTTACTGTTATTATACGAAGCCGGATAAGATGGACTTGCATCATTATCGTTGGTGCTGTTACCTGCTGCAGCAATAAACAGGATTCCGGCCTGGTTAGCCCGCTCAATGGCATCATATAATCCTTGTGAAAAGCCGCCACCTCCCCAGGAGTTGTTGGTAGCAACCAAATTAAGGTTGTGGCGTTGTTTCAGGTCGGTGAAATAATCAACAGATTTTATGGCATTGGCAGTAGTACCACCGTTACTGCCCAAAAATTTAGCATTCATCATTTTAACGGTCCAAACCACACCGGCAACACCGGTGCCATTGCCGCCAACACCACCGATAGTTCCGGCAACGTGTGTTCCGTGGTCATCGCTAAGTCCATCAAATACGGTATTGTTGCCACCGGCAAAATCCCATCCGTATACATCATCAATATATCCATTACCATCATCGTCAATACCGTTGCCGGCAACTTCACCCGGATTCTTACCCGCATTGGCAGAAAGGTCGGTATGCGTGTACATGTACCCTTCGTCAATAATGCCTACCCAAACCGAATTAGAACCGACATTACCGGCCGCCCAGGCTTCACCGGCCTGGCTTCCAAACTGATTGGATGGTGAGGTAGCATCGCCATACATGCCCCACAGTGAACCATTGGTGTAATAAGGATCATTGGAAGTGGCAAAATGTGTGTAAATCCAATTGGGTTCAGCGTACTCAATTTCTGGTAACTTCCGAAGCGCATTAATTGCTTCCATGGTTTCAAGCGCAGAATGAACAAGAACCAAATCACCTGTTGCACCTTTACGGGCCATTTCTGTCTCCATGGCTGGCGTAGCGATGGTTTCAAGTACCTCGGCCCCGATTAATGCCAGGGCCTCAGACTTTGCACGCGCACCTTCCTGACCGGTGGATTTGAATTTGATCAGCACTTCGCCCGGAACATACTTCGGTTGCGAACCGGACTTTTGGATGCTTACATCCTGCGTAATTACATTTTCATCAACGCACGATGTCACGGCTATCAGTACAATCATACCTGACAGCTTTAAGGAACGTTTTAACTGCATAGGTTTTAGGGTTTAGTAAAAGTTTAGATGAAGCGAATTTAAACTAATCCACCAAATAAAAATCTTTACAGAAGTAAAGGACTGAATGACTATTCTGATGTTTTGCTGAAAATCAAAAGAAAATAAAAATACCCCTAATCTGATAGGGGTATTTTTACCAAAGAAATTCCGTTTGGAGGTATTATTTTTTTTTACATCGGGCTTATGGCCATCTCGTCTTTGTAGAACGGTTGATTGGTTAGGCGCCTTCCGGTTGCAGCATACAGGGCGTTGGCCAGCGCTGCACCAGCCGGTGGCAGACCGGGTTCGCCCAAACCAGTAGGTTCAACTCCGTTGTCAACAAAGAAGCATTCAATTTCCAGCGGGGCCTCGCTGTTGCGGATCAGTTTGTAGTTATGAAAGTTGTTCTGGTCGGGTTTGCCGTTGGTAAAGGTCATCTCGCTATACAGGGTATGGCCGAGGCCATCTACAATTCCGCCTTCAAGTTGATTCCTGGCACCCTCCGGATTCACCACAATGCCACAGTCAACCGCGCACCATACTTTCTGGATAACGGGCTTTGAGTTTTTCATTACAATATCCAGCACCTGGGCCACATAACTGTTGTGGCAGAAGTAGGCCGACACCCCGCGGTGTACGCCATTTTTCTTTTCGCTCCAACCCGATTTTTCTTTTACCAGTTTAAGTACCCCGGCATAGCGGGCGGCATCGTAATCGTTGTTAGTACCCACCGGATTGGTGGCTGCGCGATCCAACAGTTCCAACCGGAAGTCAATCGGATCGTTGCCCAGGGCTTCGGCCACTTCATCAAGAAAACACTGTTCAGCTATGGCCATAAAATTGGATCGGGGTGCTCGCCAGGCGCCCGTGGATATATTCGATTCGAGCGCATGATTTTCCACCAGGTAATTATCCACAGCTCCGGCCGGGAACCGGTTAGCAAACACCGGGCTTTCATGAATGCCGGCTCCACGTATTTTCAGTCCAATTAGTTTATTGTTCTTATCAATGGCTGCCTGGTACTTCACTTTATAAGCAGGTCGGTAGGTGCCCTGGGTCATGTCGTCTTCGCGGGTGTATACCACTTTAACCGGAGCATTCACGCGTTTGGAAATCACGGCTGCTTCAACACCAAAGTGCCCGTATAATCTTCTTCCAAAGCCACCTCCCTGTCGCGTCATGTTAATGGTTACTTTGTCTTCCGGCAATCCGGTAACTGCCGCAACCGTTTTGCGTAAAAATTCGGGCGTTTGTATCGGGCCAATCAGTTCGGCACCATCGGCTGTAACGTGCGCAAAGAAATTCATCGGTTCCATGGTGTTATGCGCCAGGAAGGGAGCTGAGTAAGTGCGTTCAATAATTTTAGCCGCTTTTTTAAAAGCTTCATCCGGATTGCCGTCTTTGCGTGCAGGTGTATCAGCCTTTTTCTCCAGCAGATCCGACAGGGCTTTGTCGTAGCTGGTGGTGTCCATGGGCGCTGAAACAGTTTCCCATTCAATGTTCAACGCTTTTTTAGCCTGCATTACATTCCAGGTGTTGTCGCCAACAAGTACCACCAGTTCTCTAAAAGCATTCACATCCGACCATTGCGGTTCAATGCCATCGGGTAATGAGTTGATGATGAAAACATCTTTTATTCCCGGCATGGATCGGGCCGCTGAGTCATCCACCGATTTGGGCCGCATGCCGAAGGCGGGTGCATGTACGATCATAGCTATCAGCATGCCCTCGCGTTGTATATCAAGTCCGAATAACGGTTCACCTTTGATAACCTTTTTGCCATCAACATTTTTCGTTGGTTTACCGATGATCTTGAAATCTTTCGGCTCTTTAAGTTGTACTTCTTCAGGCACCTGAATTGAAACAGCCTGCGCGGCCACTTCGCCATAACCGATTGTTTTTCCGGTAGCATGTTTGATGACACCGTTATCGGTGGCGAGTTCGGAAACCGGTACCTGCCATTGTTTGGCGGCTGCTTCCATGAGCATACGCCTGGCCGAAGCCCCGGCAATACGCAGCGATTTCCATCCTTGCCGAATGGACTGACTGCCGCCCGCCAGCTGCCGTGTATATTTTACGGTGTTGAGGGGCGCCTGTTCAACCAACACGTTGCCCCAGTCCACATCCAGTTCTTCAGCAACAATCATGGGCATGGATGTTTTTACATTTTGTCCGATTTCGGGGTTGGGCGAAAAAATAGTTACCACTCCGTTGTTTCCGATTTTCAAAAACGCGTTGATGTCGAACCATTCATCGGGCATGGCGAGCCCGGCTTTTTCCTGCGATGGCGCACACGACATCAGCCAGTTAAAGCCGATAACCATACCTCCGCCAGCAGCAGCCGATACCTTTAAAAAAGATCGTCTGTTATAATGAGTTTTAATAATTTCCATAATGGGTGTTTTTCGGGTTTACAATCAGAACCTGTTATTTCATGCCTGCGGCCAGTTTAATGGCTTCGCGAATACGCAGATAGGTGCCACACCGGCAAATGTTGCCGTTCATCGCATTGTATATATCCGCATCGCTTGGGTTTGGATTTTGATTTAACAACGCGGCAGCCGTCATGATTTGGCCGGCCTGGCAGTAACCACACTGCATTACATCCACTTCTTCCCAGGCTTTCTGTACCGGATGATCACCGTTTTTCGATAAGCCTTCAATGGTGGTCACTTCACTATCGCCAACCGCAGAAACTGGCAGGGAGCAGGAGCGGACTGCTGCGCCATTAAGGTGAACCGTACAGGCACCGCATTGGGCAATACCGCAGCCATACTTGGTGCCGGTAAGCCCGGCCAGATCGCGCAGGGCCCAAAGCAGGGGCATGTTGGGATCGGCCTCCAGCGAATACGTTTTCTTGTTGATTTTAAGTTTGATTGTTGCCATGAGGAGTAAAGGTTTTTTTCAGGAAGTGATGAAAGTTACGAAATTGCCGGACACCGGGTTTGTAAAAAATTTGTTAACGGATTCGATTAACGGGAATGGTTAATTTTTAGTGGTAAACGGCTGATAAATGAAGTTTTTGATAGTGATTTTAGGGTTTATGGTTTACTGTGGATGCACCTTGGCCCAGCACACGCTTGAAGTAACAGTTTCGGATATTAAGGTTATTAAAGGCTCCATCCGGATGGCCCTCTACAACAATTCGGCTGATTTTATGAAAAAGCACAAGGCCGTACGCGAAGTTGCAGTTACCGGAAACAACATGCATGTAACGTTTGATAATCTCGAACCAGGCGAATATGCCATCAGTTGTTACCACGATATAAACAACAACAAAAAGCTGGATTCAAATTTCATGGGCATCCCCCGCGAGCCTTACGGGTTTTCGAACAATGCGCGGGGAACATTCGGGCCGCCCGCATTTGAGGATGCACGGTTTACGGTTAAAAGCAACACCAAACAATCCATCAGTTTAAAGTAGAAGTACATTCGCGAAGCACGTTACTTACCTCTGCTACATCAACCAAACCGCGTTTATGTTCCCACGAGTTGTAGATGTAAGTGGCGATTTCGGCAATCTCCAAATCAGTTAGTGTGGGTACGCCCGGCATGGCCTGGTTGAATTCCTTCCCGTTAACGAGTAAGGGTCCGTCTATCCCGTTTTTCATCAGGCAGATAACAGCTTTAAAGTTGTTCTTCATGTAATCGGATTGATGAAGAGGCGGATACACCCGGCCGAGCCCGGTGCCGTTGGGCTGGTGGCAGTTGCTGCAGTGTTTAATGTAGAGTTGTTCGCCCTGCCGGTAGTAGTTGGTGAACTTATTTTTTTCCTGCGAATGCCCGCACCCCACAAACAGCAGGCTGGTGAGCAACAACCAATAATTACGTTCCATACTCCTGGCGCAATCGCTTAATGTCTTTGATTAACCGGTTTACATCTTCCTCCATCGTGCCATCGTACTTACCGCGTATTCTTCGCTGTTTGTCGATAAGCAGAAAGGCACCGCTGTGAATAAAACCATCCGGTTCGGATTTGTCCACCATAGCGGTGGCAAAGTAACTGGTTTGTGCGATGTCGTAAATCTTATCCTGTTCACCGGTAACAAAATGCCATTTGGCGCTGCTCACTCCGAGCCGTTCGGCAAAATCGTGCAGGCGGGCAACATCATCGTGTTCCGGGTCGATGGTGTGCGAAAGGATGAGTACATCGGGCATAGATTGAATAGAGTCGTACACGCGCAGCATTTGCGTTTTCATTTTCGGGCAGATGGTACGGCAGGAGGTAAAGAAGAAATCGGCTACGTAAATTTTGTTTTCAAAAGTTCTGTTGGTAACCAGCGCGCTATCCTGGTTAACAAATTCAAAATCGGCAATGGTGTGATATACTGTGTCTACCACCTTTTGTCCGTTAACTTCATTAACCACTACTTCGCGGTGGCCGAAGATGGGAAGGGGCTTTTCTTTTTCTGCCTGACAGCTCCAGAGAAATAGTACAACAATGAAATAAATTAACTGTTCACGCATGCTTACTCAATATTAATAGAGTCTGCAACTTTAACAATTCCTGAACTAATTGCCACCACGTTCTGACCAAAATAAACCTTACCGTTTTTTCTTCGGTAAGCTGAAAGGGTTCTGAGGGGCTCAGCGCCTTTTAATCCTGTTGCCGGGTCAACGGTAGTAAGCACGCAGCGGGCGCAGTTTTTTACACCCGTAAAACGGACGTAACCAATTGAAAAATTTTTCCACTCGTCCTCTTCATATGGCTGCCCTCCAATGAAAACGAAATTCGGGCGGAAACGGTTTATTCCGACCGCCTCAGCCAGGCGGGTGTTCAGATCATCCAGCGAAGCCTGCCCAATGATAAGGAAGGGGTAGCCATCGGCCAGGCTTACCTGTTCATTGTTAATGGCATAAGTACTATCTACCGGACGTTTATTGTTTTCAGGAAAATACACCAGCCTGCATGGAAACTTTAAGTGATCGGAAAACCATTCGCTTAAGTGGCTGTCTACTTCAGAAACAGAAACCGTATCATTCCAGATAGTGGCTGAAAAGGTGGCCTTTGGTTCAGGAGCGATTTCCAGATTTACGAACTGTTTACTTAGCCGGTGCGTTATTCGAAGCTGGTTGTCAACCATTTCGGTATTAAAAAGAGCCAGGTGCGGATGTTCACGTTGTGTAATAAACCGGTTGTCGGCATCAACCAGCATAAATCGCCTGTCGTGCTCCAGGCCTTTTTCCATAACCTTAGCCTGGTTTACCCGTATACCGGCAAGCGACTTAACCGGATAAAGCCATATTTCGCTGACTTGTTTTTTCATTAACCTATGGCCTCAAATTTTTGCTAACTTAAAGAATCTTTTGTTGGATTATGAGCAACACGGCTGCGCTCTGGTATTTCGAAAGCGTAAATTTGTATAACGTATTGTGCCCGCACAAAACAAAAGTGATGGGCGAAAAGCATGAGTTCAGGCAGTACCACAAAGATCAGTTTATTTACATCCCCAATGATGAGGCCAGTCATATTTATATGGTCGTTGAAGGACGGGTAAAAATCGGTCATTACCTGGATGACGGAAAAGAAGTTGTTAGTGCCATCCTTACTACAGGAGAGATTTTTGGGGAACTGGCACTTGCCGGTGAAGAAAAGCGCAAGGATTTTGCGCAGGCCATGGAAAACAGTACGGTGCTTTGCCCGCTTAGCATTGAAGAGTTGAAAGCTTTGATGAAGGATGATAAGGAATTAAGCTTCCGTTTATTGAAACTGGTTGGCCTGCGGCTGATGCGGCTGGAACGAAAGCTGGAGTTGCTGGTGTTTAAAGATGCCCGCACCCGCATTATTGAATTTTTAAAGGATGCCGCTTCGTGGAAGGGAAAGAAGGTGGGCTTTGAGACGATGATTCCCACTAAGCTCACACACAAAGATATTGCGGCACTTACCGGTACTTCACGCCAAACGGTTACTACCATCCTTAACGAATTAAAAGATCAAAACCTGATTTACTTTGACAGAAGGAAAATTCTCATTCGGGATTTAAGCCAGCTTAAGTAACCGGATGTCGGTTGGCCGACAGTTTACAGTAGCCTGTTTGGTAATTTCATTGTTTTAAAATTATGAGGGTATCAGTTTTTACTGCACTTCTTCTGGGCGTAAGCATCGCGGCCTATACCCAGGTTAAGGAAGTTCACCTTACAGCAGCCATTGGTAATGCCCAGGGTACAGTCAGCCTGTTGGCAGGCTATGATCGGGAGGTAGGATCGAAAGAGAAATTTGCCGTTGGTTTTGGTGCCCGGTTTACCTCTTACTTTGGAACAAACCAATATTATCAAACAGCACCCGCCAAACTCACCACGGGCAGTACGGGGCCCTTAGTGATTTTTAAAGAAAATATACCAGAAAACATAGACACCGTGTTGCTGGCAAAGGCGCAGGTCAACTCCCTGAATCTTTTCATCAACATGCGGTATGCAGTACACTCAAAGTTTCAGCTCGGCTTTAATATTGACGCTATCGGCTTTTCTTTTGGAGCCAGTCAGCCGGGTACATTTCGCAACACCCCTATCCGAACCAGACCGGCCTCGTTTAATGCTTTACTCATCAGCGATAATGATAGAGGAAACCTCAACTCAGAACTTTATCTGAAGTACTTGCTTTCCGAAAAATGGTCGGTTAAAGTTGCGGCCCAGTTTCACTTTACCGAGTATTTTACTGAAACCGAGGTTCAGCAATTTCCTGAACCCAATGATCGGTTTAGAAATAAAGCGCTCATGGGTGCAATCGGGGTGGTAAAAAGATGGTAACCTGCAACTTTATTAATCAAAAATTGTTAGTACCGGTGATGACCGTTAAAACGACCACATTAATTTCACTTGGACTTTTAATCACTTCCTGTATGCCTGCGCAAGACATGAAATCGCGAATCATCGAAAAAGAAAAACCGGTGGTTGCCGAGCAGAAGGTTTTTAAAACCGAAGAGGAATGGAAAAAGATACTAACCCCCGAACAGTACCACATCCTTCGGGAAAAGGGCACTGAGCGTCCTTTTACCGGCAAGTATTATAAAACCAACGACAAAGGTGTTTATGCCTGTGCCGCCTGCGATGCCGAGCTGTTTACTTCGGATATGAAGTTCGACAGCGATTGCGGCTGGCCCAGTTTTGATAAAGCCATTGAGGGAGGCAAAATCAAATACCAGGTTGACCGGGCTTACGGTTGGGAGCGAACTGAAATAATGTGTGCCAACTGCGGTTCGCATTTAGGCCACGTGTTCGATGACGGGCCCACCGTTACGGGCAAACGCTATTGTGTGAACTCGGTTTCGCTGAATTTCTACCGCGAAAAGAAAAGCGAACCTAAAAAGTAGCTGGCAAAATTACTTATATAGCTTTTCGTAGTACTCATCGGCCATCCGTGCCGAATCGAAATAGGGGAGTACATCGTTCATTCCGGCCTTCACTATCTTTAGCCATTTAGCCGGGCTTTTGTAGTACATCGGAATAATTTCGTTTTCAAGCAGGTCATACAAGTGGCTGGCCTCTTGTTTGTCTTTTTCTTCCTGTGGTAAATCATCAGCTGCAGGCTGAATAATGAAGCTGTTTTTTCCGTGTTTGGCAAACTCGGGTATCCACCCGTCAGGAATGGAAACGTTAACCGATCCGTTCATGGCGGCCGTCATGCCCGAAGTGCCGGAGGCTTCGTGGTAAAGCCGCGGATTGTTCAGCCACACATCCGAACCGCGTTTTAAATGTCCGGATAACCAGAGTTCATAACCGGTAAGCACGGTGCAGTTAGAGAAGGGCTTTGTCTTCCAGAAAATCTCATTGAAAATGTTGATGGCTGTGTAATCCTCCGGATAGGGTTTGCCGGCCCAGATAACCTGGATGGGGAACTCTTTATTATTAATGAGTGCCTTGAACCGGTTAAAGTCGCGCAGCAACAGGTTGGCGCGTTTGTAACCCGCAAATCTCCGGGCCCAAACAATGGTCAGCACATTTTCATCGAACAGTTTACCGGTTTGGTTGGCCACCACCCTAAAGAGTTTCCGTTTAAGCATCTTTTTCCGGGCCAGCAGTTTTTTGTCATCGCCTTTTGCCAGCGCTTTATCGAGCATGTAGTCATGCCAGTAGGCTTTGTTCTGCGCATTGGTAATGGCACCGATTTCACAAATGCCTTTATAGGGTTCCCACATTTTTCGGGCTACTTCGCCATGTAGTTGAGAAACGCCATTGGCCTTTTTAGCAATGCGCAAGGCGGTTAAGGTGTAGTTCAGCGTTCCGTTTTCAGGATAAACATACTCGTCAACTTCCTGTGGTGTTAAGCCGTTAAAAAAACTCATGCTTTCAAGCAGCGGAATATTGTGCTCTTCGTTACCAGCTTTTTCGGGTGTGTGGGTGGTAAATACCACACGCTTTCGTACATCATTGATGTTTTTGAATTTATCGAGCAGGTAGAAACACAACGGCAACGAGTGTCCTTCGTTCATGTGGTAGATGTCGGTTTCGCGGCCAAGTACTTCCAGCAGTTTGGCTCCGCCAATCCCTAATAAAATGGATTGCGCCACGCGGGTAGTTTCGTTGGGGTCGTACAACCTGTGGCTGATGGTCTGCGCCAGGTGGTCGTTATCATCAATATCAGTAGTAAGTAAGAAGATGGGTGCCGTTTTAAATACTTCTGGTTTCAGTAAAAATGCCTTCACATAAACGCGCGAACCGTGTATAGTAATTGGAAACAGGATGCCGGTATCGGTTAAAAATGAATAATCTTTATTCCTGAAGCTAACCCGCATGGTCTGGTCTTCGTTGCGCTCCTGGTCGTAGTAACCCTTTTTCCACAAGATGCCGATGCCAATCATATTTTGCTTCAGTTCATAGGCGCTGCGCATGTGCGAACCGGCCAGGAAGCCCAACCCGCCCGAGTAAATTTTCAACGGCTGGTCAATGGCAAATTCCATCGAAAAGTAGGCTACGGGTTTTGAATACTTTTTACTAAAAGAGTAGGGGAATAATTCGTTCAGATGAATCATGACTGTAAAAACAAGCCGCCAAAGTACAAAAACTGAAATTTATTAAGGGAAGCGGCAAATAAGTTTAGTACGCAAACGTTTGATATGCGATGAGTACGCTGCGGATTTGTATGCTGATTTTACTTTTATGCCCGGGTTGTGCACACCGCTATACAACTAAACTTTTTAAGGCGGGAGTAAAACACTGTAAAAACGGACGTTTCGAGGACGGCCGGAACTGCTTAATACAACTATATCATGCAGGCGACAACAGTTACTGGGTACTATCCGCATTGGCAAATGTGTACCTGCAACTGCAGCTATACGATTCAGCCAAGTTTTTTCTGGATAAAGCGTTTGTCGATCCGCGTTCCGTACAGGATGACAACCTCCAATCAAACATGGCTTATTATCTCTGGATGAATCACCTGCCCCACGAAGCCCTTGAGCACATCAACCGGGCAATTGAATTAAAACCGCGAGAGGCGGATTTCTATATGTACCGCGGCTTGGTGTATAGCGATTTGTTTTATAACGACCTGGCCTGCGCTGATTTTAAGAAAGCAGTTGAACTGGGCAGTAAAATGACTTCAATGAATGCCGATTCCTTATTTAAGGAAGACAATTGTGAGTCATGGGTTAAGGAAGAACTGGAAGGAGTAAAACGCAGGTTTAAACCTAAGTGATGTTTTTTGTACAGCTAAACTGAACTGGTATCAAGAGTCGTTAGAAGTTCTTTTATTGATCTACACGGTTTGCGATTAATGACCCAGATTAGGTTTTGATGCTGATTAATTATCTGCACAGTGGTTGGGGCATCGGGTGAAACTATGAATCCATTTCGCTCCAGCGCATTTTTTGTCCACAGGTATTCCGGGCCACTGCCTTCAAGGTTTATTGTTACTCCGCGCCAGGCCTCGTGCTTAACTTTCCCGGTTTTTAAGTCGAAACCTTTAAGTTGAAAAATCCTGTCAAAAGACCCATCAAGAACCAGATCCTCCGGAATTCCTGTTAAGAGGTCCCTATTTTCTCCCGTCAACCAAATCAGGTCAGCGGTTTGTAGGGCTAAATCAAGTTCGTGGGTTGCAACCAGCACCGCTTTATTTTTTTGGCGGGCAACTTTGCGGAGTAAATTCATAATCTCAACCCGGTTGTTCAGGTCCAGGTGTGAGGTTGGTTCATCCAGCAACAGGATGGGTGTTTCCTGTGCAAGCGCACGGGCAATCATTACCATTTGTAGCTGGCCATCGCTCAACTCATAAATTTTCTTATTCCTCAAATGACTGACATGAGTTATGCTTATGGCCTCCTCAATGGAGTCTTTATCAACTTGAGTTAAGTGCAGGCTCCAATCCAGATAGGGATAGCGGCCATAGGTAATCAATTCAAGGGCAGTGAGGTTACCGCTTACCGTATCAGTTAATACTACGGCCACCGTTTGTTCAGTGGCTTTAGTGCCATAAACCGAAACAGTGCCGTGTAACGGTTTATGCAATCCGGCCAGGGTTCGCAGCAGCGTTGATTTGCCAATACCGTTTGGTCCCATAAAGCAAACCAGTTCTCCGGGCATCAAAACAAGGTCAAGGTTAGCGAATAGCAGTATCTCCGGATTACCGGCAAACCCCACATCCAGTTTAGCAGTTGTGAGTAATGGACTTCGATCAGACGCCATGCTTAAACCCATATTTTTTTCGACCGGATAATTACCCAGATAACGACCGGTGCGCCAATCAGCGCGGTAACAGCATTAATTGGCAACACCATAGCAACGCCTGGAAGTTGCGCCAGGCTATCACACACCAGCATAAATGATCCGCCCATTAATACAGTGCCTGGTATCAGCAGTTTATGATTGCTGGATTTAATAAACAACCGGGTAAGGTGCGGAACGGCAAGTCCAACAAAGGCAATCGGCCCACACAGGGCAGTAACGGTACCGGTAAGCAGGCATGCACTTACCATAATAAGTATTCTTGCCCGATTGGGGTTAACCCCAAGGCTACGTGCATAGGTATCACCCAGCAGCCATGCGTTTAACGACTTAATCAGAAAAAAAGCCAACGCAATTCCTAACAGGCTAACCGTAGCTAACGCGGATACCTCTTGTTTATTCAGGCTTCCGATACTGCCAAACGTCCAAACGAGGTAATACTGCTGGTCTTCAGCCCGGCTGACAAATTGCAGAACACTAACCAGCGATGAAGTTGCCGCACCAACCATAAGCCCTACAATGAGTAAAGAAGCATTATCGCGTAAACGTTGTGCCACCAATAGCATCAAAATGAAAACTGAGAGGCATCCTAAGCTTGCCGCAAGCGAAATAGCGTAAGGGGCAGAAAAGAAAAACGGTGCACCGGCCATTACAACAACAGCCACAACCAGGCTGGCACCGGAGCTCAGGCCCAGCACATCAGGTCCGGCAAGTGGATTTCTAAAGAGAGTTTGCATTAACAGGCCGCTAACCGATAGTGCCCCCCCGGCCAGAACAGCCGTAAGAGCTTTTGTCAGTCTGAATTCAAGAACAATGTCTTTCCAGGCTTGTACCGATGGGTCTCCACCCAGTAAAACATTCAGTGTTTCAAGGGGCGGAACAGATACGCTTCCCAGCGACAGGTTGAGAAGAAAAAAGACAAGCAGAATTAGAGAAAGAAGCAGCCAGGCGTACCGCATTGAGTGTTTTAGCGCTCAATGATAACAAAAACAAGCGGCTTGTACCGACTTACCTGAGCGGCATGGGGCCTTCCAAAAATTTTAAAAGGCGGGTTTGCTAACTACCCTTTATCTCATATCTTTGCAGTCCTTTTTGCGTCAGAATGGCGCAAAATCCTGAAAAACAAGCATTAAAAGGTTTTACCCATGCCTGGAATTATAGGACGAAAAGTAGGAATGACCAGCATCTATGGCCCCCAAGGCGAAAATATCGCCTGTACGGTTATTGAAGCGGGCCCCTGCGTAGTCACCCAAGTAAAAAACGTGGAAACAGACGGTTACCGTGCTGTCCAGCTCGCCTTCGGAGAGAAAAAAGAAAAGAACACCCCCAAGGCCCTTCTCGGCCACTTTAAAAAAGCAAACACAACGGCTAAGCGTAATGTTGTTGAGTTTCGTGATTTCAGAAAAGAGTTCGAAGGTATTGTTGAGTTAGGAAAAGAAATACGGGTGCAGGATGTATTCCAGGAAGGCGACTTTGTAGATGCCGTTGGCACCTCAAAGGGTCGTGGTTTTCAGGGTGTGGTAAAACGCCACGGTTTCGGTGGTGTTGGCGAAGCAACACACGGTCAGCACAACCGGTTACGCGCTCCCGGTTCGATGGGTAACGCTTCATTTGCCTCGCGGGTAATTAAGGGAAAACGCCTCCCGGGCCGCATGGGTAACGACCGTGTAAAGCTGACGAACCTGAAAGTGGTTAAGATAATGCCTGACCAGAATATCATTGTGGTGAGCGGTTCTGTGCCTGGCGCAAAAAATTCAACCGTAATTCTGCAGAAGTGATGGAAGTAGCAGTGTTCACATATACCGGAGAGAAAACCAAAAAGAAGGTTTCACTTCCTGAATCTGTATTTGGCATCGAGCCTAACGATCATGCTATTTACCTTGATGTAAAGAGCATCCTGGCCAACCAGCGCCAGGGTACACACAAGTCGAAGCAGCGCAACGAGATTGCCGGCTCATCCAAAAAAATCAAAAAACAAAAAGGTACAGGCGGGGCGCGAGCCGGTAACATTAAAAACCCGCAGTTCAAAGGCGGAGGCCGGGTATTCGGCCCTGTTCCGCGCGACTACTCATTTAAGTTAAACAAAAAAGTAAAAGATCTGGCCCGCAAATCGGCCCTGACCTACAAGGCAAAGGAAAATGCCATAGCTGTTTTAGAGGATTTTACTTTTGAATCGGCTAAAACCAAGCAGTATATCAGTTTCCTTTCGGCTTTATCATTGGCTGATAAGAAAACCCTCTTGGTGTTGCCGGAAATGAATAAAAACATCATTCTATCAGGCCGAAATGTGAAGAATGCAAAAATTACTACGGCTGATCAGATCAATACCTACGATTTGATAAATGCCGACAGCCTGATTTTCGTAGAGAGTTCAGTAACCAAGGTTGAGAGCCTGTTAAATAAAGAATAATGAGCGTGTTAAAGAAACCCCTGGTCACCGAGAAGGTTTCCGCCCTGAACGAAAAGGGCAAGTATGGATTTATTGTGGCCATTGATGCCAACAAGGTTGAAATAAAGAATGCCGTAGAAAAACAGTATGGTGTAACCGTTGAAAAGGTGAACACCATCCGGGTAATGGGTAAGCGTAAGTCGCGCTACACCAAAGCAGGTGTTCTGGAAGGCCGTAAGCCGAATTACAAAAAGGCCATCGTAACCCTGGCCAGTGGTGAAGTAATTGATTTTTACAGCAACGTTTAATGTATTGAGCGATGGCGTTGAAGAAATTAAAACCGGTAACCCCAGGAACGCGACACAGACTCGCCCCGAGTTTTGACGACCTTACCTCGGCAACACCTGAGAAGTCGTTGGTTGTTACCCGCAAGAAAACCGGAGGCAGAAACAACAACGGTCGTATGACCATGCGCTACATTGGCGGTGGGCACAAGCAGAAATTGCGTGTCATTGACTTTAAGCGTGAAAAGGATGGTGTGCCGGCCACGGTAAAATCTATTGAATATGATCCTACCCGTTCGGCTAGGGTGGCCCTGCTCTATTATGCCGATGGGGATAAATCATACATACTCGCTCCGGATGGATTGAAAGCAGGTCAACAAGTTGTATCCGGTGCCGATGTTGCCCCCGAAGTAGGCAATGCGTTACCGTTGTCGAAAATACCCCTGGGTACCATCGTACACAACGTTGAATTAAAGCCGGGCAAGGGCGGAGCCATCGCACGCAGCGCAGGTTCGTTCGTTCAGTTACTGGCCCGCGAAAACGGGCTGGCCACGCTGAAAATGCCTTCGGGTGAAATGCGCAATGTGTTGGAAGTATGCATGGCAACCGTAGGAGCCGTTTCCAACCCCGACCACATGAACGAAAGCGTGGGCAAGGCGGGCCGCAGCCGCTGGCGTGGAAGAAGGCCGCGTAACCGGGGTGTGGCCATGAACCCGGTTGATCACCCGATGGGAGGTGGCGAAGGCCGCGCTTCCGGTGGACACCCGCGTTCTAGAAAGGGGTTGTATGCTAAAGGCAAAAAGACCCGTCATCCGAAGAAGTATTCCGATCGGCTAATTATATCAAGGAGGAAAAAATAAATGGGACGCTCAGTAAAAAAAGGACCGTATTGTGACTTTCGCTTGCTGAAGAAAGTTGAGGCAACTGAAAAGTCAGGAAAGAAATCGGTAATTAAAACCTGGTCAAGAAGGTCAACGATAGTGCCTGAACTGATCGGCCATACCTTTGCGGTCCACAATGGAAATAAATTCATACCGGTTTATGTAACCGAAAACATGGTTGGTCATAAACTGGGAGAGTTTGCACCCACGCGTACATTTCGCGGTCATTCGGGTAACAGAAAAGATGAGGGTACTCCAGCAGCTAAGTAGTCATGGAAACAACTGAAAAGAAAACAAAACGATCCGTTGTAAAACGCGAAAAGCGCGATGCCAGAAAGGAAGCCGCTAAGACCGGCCCCGTGGTGGCCAAGTTGAAAAACGTGCCTACCTCACCGCGTAAAATGCGTTTGGTGGCCGACCTTATCCGGGGCGAACGGGTAAGTAAAGCGCTTAATATTTTGAAGTACGAGCCCAAGGTAGGATCGCCAAAGCTTGAAAAACTTCTGCTCTCGGCTATATCGAACTGGGGCGCCAAAAATCAGGATGCCAAATTGGAGGAGGCTGACCTGTATGTGAAGGATATCTGGGTAGATGGCGGCAGGATATTAAAGCGGCTCCGCCCGGCTCCGCAGGGCAGGGCACACCGCATCCGTAAGCGTTCAAACCACGTAACGTTGGTAATTGACAGTTTGAAGAAGTCGGCTGAAACCGAAACAACAATAACAGAAACTAAGGAATAATGGGACAGAAGATAAATCCAATCGGGCTCCGTCTGGGCATCATCAGAGGTTGGGACTCCAACTGGTATGGTGGCAACACATTCTCCGAGAAACTGGTTGAAGATCAGAAGATCAGGGAGTACATCGAAGCCCGTATTCCTAAAGGCGGCATAGCCAAGATTGTTATTGAGCGTACACTAAAGCGCATTACCCTAACCATCCACACGGCCCGCCCGGGTGTTGTTATTGGTAAAGGCGGTACCGAAGTTGATAAAATTAAGGAGGAACTGAAAAAGTTAACCGGCAAGGACGTTCAGATTAACATTTACGAAATAAAGCGTCCTGAACTGGATGCAAAACTTGTTGGCGAATCCATCGCCCAGCAGATTGAAGCCCGTATTTCCTATAAGCGCGCCATGAAGCAGGCCATCGCATCGGCCATACGTGTGGGAGCTGAAGGTATTAAAATAAAGGTGTCAGGTCGTTTGGCAGGTGCCGATATGGCCCGTACTGAACAATACAAGGAAGGCCGTATTCCGTTGCACACCCTTCGGGCCGATATTGACTACGCCATATCCGAAGCGCAAACAGTTTATGGTAAAATAGGTATCAAGGTGTGGATTTTTAAAGGAGAAGTATACGGTAAGCGTGATTTGTCGCCTAACGTAGGCATTGTGAGCAACACCACAACCGCACAGCAGGGTAGTGGCCAGCGCAGTGGCGGATCTGAGCGCGGTGGCCGCAGAAGGGGTGAAGGCCGCGGGGGTGAACGCGGAGGCGAGCGCAGATCAAAACGGTAATTGAATTTAAACGAACGCGATAACAGTATTACGTCATGTTACAACCTAAACGTACCAAGTTCAGAAAGATGCAAAAAGGCCGGGTGAAGGGAATGGCCACCCGGGGTCATACCATTGCCTTTGGTTCGTTCGGCCTGAAATGTCTGGAGGGCGGCTGGATAACATCGCGCCAGCTCGAGGCTGCGCGTGTGGCTGTTACGCGGGCCATGAAACGCGAAGGCCAGGTGTGGATTCGGATATTTCCGGATAAACCCATAACCAAAAAGCCCGCTGAAGTGCGGATGGGTAAGGGTAAAGGAGCACCCGAGTATTGGGTAGCAGTTGTAAAGCCGGGCACCATTCTGTTCGAAGCCGGTGGGGTAAGCGTTGCCACAGCACGCGAGGCTCTGCGGCTGGCTGAAGGGAAACTTCCCATTAAAACCAAATTCACCGTCCGAAGAGATTACGTAGAAGGTCAGTAAGCCATGAAGAATACAGACATTAAAGCATTGAGCGTACCGGAACTCACTGAAAAAATAGCCAGTGAAAAAGAGGCATTGCGAAAAATGAAGTTCGCCCATCAGGTATCGGCAATTGAAAATCCCATGCGGATTAAACAAACCCGCAAATTGATTGCCCGCCTGCAAACCGAGCTTCGTGCGAAAGAGATTCAAAAATAATTCCTATGGAAAGGAAACTTAGAAAAGAACGTGTTGGCGTAGTGGTGAGCAATAAAATGCAGAAAAGCATAACCGTTGCGGTTGACCGCAAGGTTAAGCATCCCATCTACGAAAAGTTTGTTCACAAAACCACCAAGTTCATGGCCCATGACGAAAAAAATGAAGCCGGCATTGGTGATACCGTGCGCATTATGGAAACGCGCCCGTTAAGCAAGAACAAGCGCTGGAGATTAGTTGAGATTGTTGAAAAAGCGAAATAAGTATGATACGTACCGAAACCCGATTAACGGTAGCTGATAACAGCGGAGCAAAAGAAGTGCTTTGTATGCACGTACTGGGCGGAAGTAAAAGGCGGTATGCTTCCGTTGGCGATAAGATCGTAGTAACGGTTAAGTCGGCCATGCCCACCAGCCAGGTAAAAAAGGGTACCGTATCGAAAGCGGTAGTGGTACGAACCACCAAGGAGATCCGCAGAAAGGATGGATCGTACATCCGGTTTGAAGATAATGCAGCTGTGCTGCTCAACAACCAGGATGAGCCCCGCGGTACCCGCATTTTCGGGCCGGTAGCCCGCGAGTTGCGTGAAAAACAGTTTATGAAGATTGTGTCACTGGCACCTGAAGTGATTTAAGTCATGGAAAGAAAATATAACAAACAACCCAAACTCCACATCCGTAAAGGCGATACCGTGAAGGTTATTGCCGGAGACGATAAAGGTAAAACCGGAAAGGTGCTGGAAGTGTGGCTGCAGAAAAACCGGGCTATTGTTGAAGGGATTAATGTAGTTACCAAACACGAGAAACCTTCGGCCGGAAAGCCCGAAGGCGGTATTAAAAAAACCGAAGGCTCCATACACATCAGTAACCTGATGTTGGTTGACCCGGCCAGCGGCAAGCCTACCCGGGTTGGAAGAAAGCCGAATGAAAAAGGCAAGCTTCAACGTTATGCGAAGAAAACAGGAGAATTTATAAAGTGATGGCTACCCCAAGATTAAAAGAAAAGTATCAGAAAGAAATTGTACCGGCTTTGAAGTCAAAGTTTCAGTACAAGTCGGTTATGCAGGTACCTAAGATTGATAAGATCTGCATCAACAAGGGTATGGGTGTTGCCGTAACCGATAAGAAGTTGATTGATGTGGCGGTTGAGGAAATTTCAGCAATCACCGGCCAAAAAGCTGTTGCCACCAAATCGAAAAAAGCGATTTCGAATTTCAAGTTGCGCGAGGATATGCCCATTGGCGTACGCGTTACCCTCCGGGGCGACCGGATGTATGAATTTATGGACCGCCTGATGAATATTGCCCTTCCGCGTGTGCGCGATTTCCGTGGTGTGAATCCGAAAGGATTTGACGGTCGTGGAAACTATACCCTGGGGGTAAAGGAACAAATCATCTTCCCGGAAATTTCCATTGATAAAGTAAATAAGATCAGCGGGATGGACATTACGTTCGTAACCACTGCCAAAACCGATGAAGAAAGCTACGAGCTCCTGAAGGCATTCGGGATGCCGTTTGCCAATAAAAACTAAAAACGAATGGCGAAACTATCTGTAATAGCAAGGCAAACCAAACGGGAAAAACTGGTGGCATTGTATGCTGCCAAGCGCAAGAGTTTAAAAGAAGCAGGCGATTACGTAGCGCTTGATAAACTTCCGCGCAATGCCTCACCGGTGCGTTTAAAAAACCGGTGCAAGCTTACCGGCCGCCCGAAAGGGTACGTGGGAAAATTTGGCGTATGCCGGAATGTTTTCCGCGAAATGGCCTCAGCAGGCAAAATCCCGGGGTTGACCAAGGCTAGCTGGTAATAACCGGCACGACATATTGATTAGGTTGCTGAGTACCAAGGTCCCCCGGCCGGCAACCGGGGCGAAACCAGGTAACAGTTTGGATAACAGAAATTGTTAGGTATCTTTGCAGCCCGTTTAAAACGGGCTGCTTTATTTAAAGCATTTTAGACTAAGAAATAGAAACATGACAGATCCTATTTCAGATTATTTAACCCGGTTGCGCAATGCCATAAAGGCAAACCACAAGGTGGTTGAAATTCCTGCGTCAAACCTGAAGAAAGAAATAACCAAGGTGTTATTTGATAAAGGCTATATCCTCAATTATAAGTTTGAGGACGGACTGGCCAATCAGGGCGTAATAAAAATAGCCCTGAAGTATAACCCCGAAACCCGCGAGTCGGCCATTTCCAGGCTTGAGCGCGTCAGCACTCCGGGCTTGCGCAAGTATGTTGACACCAGCCGCCTGCCCCGGGTAATGAACGGGTTGGGTGTAGCCATCCTATCCACTTCGAAAGGAGTGATTACCGATAAGGAAGCCCGCAAAATGAATGTAGGGGGTGAAGTTTTATGTTACGTGTATTAAACGAACGGAAGCTATGTCGCGCATAGGAAGACAACCCATAAACATCCCTGCAGGAATTACCTTTACATTCTCGAAAGAGAATCACAAGGTAACCGTTAAAGGCCCGAAGGGTGAACTCTCGCAGGTTATCGATCCGGATTTTACAATCAAGCAGGAAAACAACCAGGTTATTGTTGAGCGGCCCACGGAGCAAAAGCGCCACAAGGCCATGCATGGTTTATACCGTGCACTTATTGCCAACATGGTTGAAGGAGTAAAGAACGGCTATAAGCAACAACTGGAACTGGTGGGTGTAGGTTTTAAAGCCAATGCCCAATCCAATGTACTTGAACTAAGCCTGGGATATTCACACAATATCTTTCTGGCGGTTCCGCAGGAAGTAAAAGTGCAGGCCACCCAGGAGAAGGGAGGCAACCCCACTATTACACTGGAAGGTATCGATAAACAGTTGGTAGGCCAGGTGGCGGCCAAAATCAAATCGCTGCGTAAAGTGGAACCGTACAAAGGCAAGGGTATCCGGTTTGTGGGTGAATATGTTCGCAGAAAAGCCGGTAAGGCAGCTGCTAAATAATAGGTAATTGTAAATACGATATCGATGGCAGGTAAGAACACAGCAAGGCGGGCACGGATTAAGATGGGTGTCCGCAAGAAGATAACAGGTACAGCCGAGCGCCCGCGGTTAACCGTATTCCGCAGCAATACCGGCATCTATGCCCAGGTTATTGACGATAGCAAGGGAGTTACGTTAACCTCAGTGTCAACCCGTGAGCTGGGCGAGAAAGCCACCCTCAATATGGCTAATTCAAAGAATGCCGGGAAAAAGATTGCTGAAAAAGCCATCGCTGCCGGAGTAACCACCGTGGTGTTCGATCGCAACGGCTATCTGTACCATGGGAATATAAAAGCATTTGCGGAAGGTGCCCGCGAGGGCGGATTGAAATTCTAAACTTCAGACAAAAAAAATTAGTATGTCAGTAAGCAACATCAGTACGGTTAAGGCAAGCGAAATTGATCTGAAAGAACGCGTGGTTGCCATTGAGCGTGTAGCCAAAGTGGTAAAGGGCGGTCGCAGGTTCAGTTTTGCTGCAATTGTCGTTGTGGGCGATGGAAACGGAGTAGTGGGTTACGGACTTGGCAAAGCCAACGAGGTAACCGATGCGATAACCAAGGGCATTGACGATGCCAAGAAGCACCTGGTTAAAGTTCCGATTGCAAAAGGCACCGTGCCGCACGAAGCCATTGGCAAGTTTGGTGGCGGGTTGGTGTTGCTCAAGCCGGCTTCACCGGGTACCGGTGTAATTGCCGGAGGTGCCATGCGTGCCGTGTTGGAAAGTGCCGGTATTCATAATGTGTTAGCCAAATCAAAAGGATCTTCCAATCCGCATAACGTGGTAAAAGCAACCTTTAAGGCTCTTACCAGCATGCGCGATCCTTTTACCGTTGCTAAAAACCGCGGTGTATCACTGTCGAAAGTATTTAACGGATAAGAGCCATGGGTAAGGTAAAAATTACGCAATCGCGAAGTGACATTAAGCGACCGGAGACACAGCAGCGCACCTTGCGCGCGCTGGGCCTGGGCCGTTTAAATAGATCAGTAGAAGTTGAACTCACCCCGCAGATTGCCGGGATGATTCAGAAAGTAAATCACTTGGTTACTGTAAAGGAACTGTAAAATGAAACTGCATACACTGAAGCCGGCAGAAGGATCGGTAAAAACCAATAAGCGGCTCGGGCGCGGACAAGGCTCGGGCGGAACTACGGCCGGTCGCGGCCACAAAGGGGCTAAATCCCGTTCGGGTTACGCCAAGAAATTCGGTTTCGAAGGCGGCCAGATGCCGCTGCAGAGACGCGTACCGAAGTTCGGTTTTAAGAATAACAACAAAGAGTATTTCAAAGCAGTTAACCTGGACGTACTCGAAACCCTGGCGGCCAAATCGAGTGACATCAGCCTTCAGTTTTTGATTGACAACGGAATTGTAGGTAAAAAAGATAAAGTGAAAGTGCTGGGCCGGGGCGAACTGAAAGCGAAAGTAAATGTTCAGGCGCACGCCTTCTCTGAAACCGCCATCAAGGCTATTGAAAAGGCCGGAGGCTCAACAACCAAGATTTAATAATGAAGCGATTCATTACCACCATACGGAATATTTTCTCAATTGAAGATCTGCGTGTCCGGATTCTTAACACGATTGGTTTTCTGATTATCTTCAGACTCGGCTCCTTTATCGTGTTGCCCGGTATCGATCCGGTAATACTGGCAGGCAATGTAGCCTCTGGTGGTATTTTTGATCTGCTCAACACGTTCCTCGGTGGTTCGTTCAGCCGTGCATCCATTTTTGCACTGGGTATAATGCCCTACATATCGGCATCCATTATTGTACAATTGCTCACGTTTGCTGTACCCTATTTTCAAAAGCTACAGAAGGAGGGAGACTCCGGCCGGAAGCGCCTCAACCAGATGACCCGCGTACTCACCATCTTTATCACGGGCTTCCAATCATACGGCTATATCCGCGGTACTATACCTGTTGAAGCAATAACCAATCCCGGCTTCTTTTTCTATTTCTCTTCCATCACCATCCTCATTGCCGGAACCATGTTCTGCATGTGGCTGGGCGAACGCATTACGGATAAAGGTATCGGTAACGGTATTTCCATGCTGATCATGATCGGTATTGTTAGCCGTTTCCCGGGCGCCATCATTGATGAAGCGGTGAACAACCGGGGTATGCAGGGTGCTTTGCTGTTTATTATCGAATTGCTGGCCTTGTTCTTTGTGGTAATGGGTGTAATCATGCTTACGCAGGCTACCCGGAGGATACCTATTCAATATGCCAAACAGGTTATCGGAAATAAACTGTATGGCGGCAAACGCGATTTCATTCCGCTTAAGTTAAACTCAGCCGGTGTTATGCCAATCATCTTTGCACAGGCGCTGATGTTCATTCCGGCTTTGCTGGCCGGCTTCTGGCGCGATAGCGACATTGGGGCCTATATCGGTTCAACGTTCTCTGACTTTACCAGCTGGCAGTATAACCTGCTGTTTGGTTCGTTGATTCTGATATTTACATTTTTCTACACAGCTATTACCATTAATTCAAATGATATAGCGGATAACCTGAAACGAAACGGTGGGTTCATACCCGGGATAAAGCCGGGTAAGCAAACCGCTGAATTTATCGATACAGTTTTGTCAAGAATCACACTGCCCGGTGCGTTGTTCCTGGTGGTTGTTGCGGTGCTGCCGGCTTTTGCTGTGCGGGCCGGTGTCGGTCAGAATTTTGCCCAGTTTTATGGTGGCACTTCACTGCTGATTATGGTGGGGGTAATCCTCGATACCCTGCAGCAGATTGAAAGCTACCTGTTAATGCGGCATTATGAAGGCATGATGAAATCGGGACGTGTGAAAGGTCGTTCTCAATTTGCTGCGGCTTAAGTGCTGAATGGTTCACTTAAAGTCTGAAGAGGAGATACACATCATCAAAGAGGGTGCCCACATATTGGGCAAAGCTCATGGTGAAGTGGCTGGTCTGATAAAACCCGGCATCAAAACTTCAGTACTCGATAAGGTGGCCGAAGAATTTATCCGCGATCACGGAGGTATCCCGTCATTCAAAAACTATAACGGGTCCTTTCCGGCATCGCTGTGTATTTCGGTAAATGATGTGGTGGTGCATGGAATCCCATCAAGTTATGAGCTGAAAGAAGCGGATGTGGTATCGATTGATTGCGGGGTGTACTACAAAGGCTATCACAGCGATTCAGCCTACACCTATCCTTTGGAAGGTGCCGATGAAAAAGTGCTGTTGTTGCTGGAGCGGACCTATGAATCGCTGTTCAAAGGAATTGAACAGGCTAAGGCCGGAAACCGGATGGGCGATGTGAGTTATGCCATACAGAGCTATGTGGAGAGTTTTGGCTACGGTGTAGTGCGTGAGTTGGTGGGTCACGGTGTAGGTAAAAAACTGCACGAAGATCCGGAGGTGCCCAATTTTGGTAAACGGGGCAAAGGCGTAAAACTGGTGCCCGGAATGGTGTTTGCCATTGAACCCATGATTAACATGGGTACTAAAAACGTGGTGCAGGAGCGTGACGGATGGACCATACGCACAGCCGACAGGCGACCCTCGGCTCATTTTGAGCACATGGTTGCCATACGGGAAGATAGAACAGAGGTGTTAACAACACATCAGTATATAGAAGAAAAGTATTCGTATAAGTGGCGAAGCAAAAGTCGATAGAGCAGGATGGAACGATAACCGAAGCGTTATCGAACGCCATGTTTCGGGTTCAGTTGGAAAACGGACACGAAGTGCTGGCACACATATCAGGCAAGATGCGGATGAACTACATCCGGTTATTGCCTGGCGATAAGGTAAGGCTTGAGATGTCGCCCTACGATTTGACAAAAGGAAGAATTGTATTCAGGTATAAATAAGGATTGAACGCAATGAAAGTAAAAGCATCCATAAAGAAACGCAGTGCCGATTGCAAAATCATCAGGCGCAACGGCAAGCTCTATGTTATTAACAAAAAGAACCCCCGGTTTAAACAGCGCCAGGGATAACCAAAACACGATAACTTATACAACATGGCAAGGATACAAGGTGTCGATATTCCGGATAACAAACGTGGCGAAATCAGCCTCACGTACATTTACGGTATTGGCCGCAGGTCAGCGCAAAACATTCTTACCCAGGCGGGTGTGGATTGGAATAAGAAGGCAAAAGACTGGACCGATGAGGAGTCGAATGCTATTCGTTCCATCATCTCCGAGAAATTCCGGGTAGAAGGTTCCCTGCGTTCCGAAGTGCAACTGAGCATCAAGCGGCTGATGGACATTGGCTGCTACCGGGGCCTTCGCCACCGCAAAGGGTTGCCGGTGCGTGGACAGACAACCAAAAACAACGCCCGTACGCGCAAAGGAAAACGTAAGACCGTAGCCAATAAGAAGAAGGCCACGAAAGGGTAATTGATATAGAAACAATAACGAACAAGGATAATGTCAACCGAGAAACGTAAAGACAAAGCCAAGAAGCGGGTAGTAAACGTGGAAGCCGTAGGTCAGGCGCATATTAAAGCCACGTTTAATAACATCGTTATTTCTATGACCAACTCCACGGGTCAGGTAGTTACCTGGTCTTCGGCAGGCAAAATGGGGTTTAAAGGTTCGAAAAAAAATACTCCGTATGCAGCCCAGATGGCCGCCCAGGATTGCGCCACGCGCGCCTTCGAACTTGGCCTGCGCAAAGTGGAAGTATTTGTGAAGGGTCCGGGCGCTGGACGCGAGTCGGCCATCCGTACCATTCAAACTGCGGGCATTGAAGTGACGGCCATTAAGGATATGACACCGCTTCCGCATAATGGTTGTCGCCCGCCAAAGAAGAGAAGGGTTTAATTGACTTAAAAAACTGAAATAAAAAAATCAAGAAGTAATGGCACGATATACAGGTCCAAAAGCCAGAATATCCAGGCGATTCGGAGAGCCGGTAATGGGTGAGAATAAAGCGCTTCAGAAGAAGAACTTTGCCCCTGGTATGCACGGTCGTGGAAAGAAACGCAAGCAGTCGGAATACGCTACGCAGTTAGCCGAGAAGCAAAAAGCAAAATACATCTATGGTCTGCTGGAACGGCAGTTCGCCAAGTTGTTTGATAAGGCTTCGCGAAAAAAAGGGGTAACCGGTGAAGTGTTGCTGCAATTACTGGAAGCACGACTCGATAACACGGTTTACCGCATGGGCATTGCGCCAACCCGTAGGGGCGCCCGACAGCTTGTGCTGCACAAGCACATTACCGTAAATGGCGAAGTTGTAAATGTTCCTTCTTTTACCCTTCGTCCGGGCGATAAAGTGGGTGTTCGTGAGAAATCGAAATCACTCGAAACCATTACCAACAGCCTCTCGTTGCAGAGTGCGCGAAAATACTCCTGGCTGGAATGGGATGGTGCCGAAATGGAAGGAAAACTTATCCACCTGCCTCCGCGAGAGGATATACCGGAGAACATCAACGAGCAGCTTATCGTTGAATTGTACTCAAAATAATTCTAACCTTTAATCAGAACGTAACTATGTCAATACTTGCATTTCAAATACCCGATAAAGTGGTGATGGAAAAGGCCGATGATTTTCACGGCACCTTTACCTTCAAGCCGCTTGAAAAAGGTTATGGCGTAACCATCGGTAATGCGCTGCGCAGAATTCTGCTCTCCTCGCTGGAAGGCTATGCCATTACCGGTATTAAAATACCGGGAGTGCTGCATGAATTTTCTACACTGGAAGGTGTTGTGGAAGATGTGGCTGAGATCATCCTGAACCTGAAAATGGTTCGGTTGAAGAAGACCGGTGACAACTTCGACAGCAAAGTAACAGTTAACATCAAGAAGCAAAAGCAATTTAAAGCAGGCGACATTGCCCGGTTTACTTCTGCTTTTGAAGTATTGAATCCCGACCACGTTATCTGTAACCTGGATGAAACGGCCACTTTTGAAATTGAACTGACCATCGATAAAGGCCGTGGTTACCTCCCGGCCGAAGAAAGTAAGCCGGCCGAACAGGTATTCGGGTTTATTCCCATTGATGCCATCTTTACGCCTATTAAAAACGTGAAGTACAGCGTGGAGAATACCCGTGTGGAACAAAAAACCGACTACGAAAAGCTGGTTCTTGATATACAAACCGATGGTTCCATCCACCCTGAGAAGGCGTTGGAAGGTGCCGCCCATATCCTGATTAAGCACTTCGCCTTGTTCAGCGATAAGTCAATGGAACTTGAAACCGGCAAAGATGCTGAAGTAGAGCAGGTAGATGAGGAGATGCTGCACATGCGCAAACTCCTGAAGACTCCGCTTCACGATTTAGATCTGTCAGTAAGGGCGTACAACTGCCTTAAGGCTGCCGATGTGAAAACCCTGGGCGACCTGGTGCAATTGGAGATTTCCGATATGATGAAGTTCAGAAACTTCGGAAAGAAATCGCTTGCTGAATTAGAACAATTGGTTTCAGAGAAAGGCCTGACGTTCGGTATGGACCTCGGGAAATATAAACTCGAAGAAGATTAACGAATCATGAGACACGGTAAGAAAGTAAATCATCTGGGAAGAACGTCCAGCCATCGGAAAGCAATGCTCTCCAACATGGCCAGTTCGCTCATCCTTAAAAAGCGCATTACCACCACGGTTGCTAAGGCCAAAGCTTTGCGTAAATACGTTGAGCCTTTGCTGACAAAAGCCAAAACGGATTCAACCCACTCGCGCAGAACAGTATTCTCGTACCTCCAAAATAAGGAGTCAGTTAGCGAGTTGTTCGGTACCGTGGCTTCCCGCATAGCCGAGCGTCAGGGCGGTTATACCCGTATTATTAAAATGGGCGATGTACGCCTGGGCGATAATGCCGAAATGTGCCTGATTGAACTGGTTGACTTTAACGAACTATACGGCAAGGAAGCCGTGGCCAAGAAAGGCAAGACCCGCAGAAGCCGGGGGACTAAGGGCAAAAAGGAGGAAACAGCCGCTGAAACAACTGAAACCGTTGCTTCAGAACCTAAAGCCGAAAAGAAACCCGCTAAAAAGAAATCGGATAAAAAAGATAAAGAATAACGTGCGATTCGGCATACAAAAGGGATTGGGCATTTGGTTCAATCCCTTTTTTTATTGCGTTTTTGCGAGTGTCTGCAAAAATTACCGGGTAAAGGTCTGTCATATCGGATTGCGGACTATTTTTGTTAAACCTGAATCGAAGTGAAAAAGAAAGCGTACCTCTTACTGCAAGATGGCCTGTTGGTGGAAGGCAACCTGGTCGGTAGCCCGGGCACAACCGGTGGTGAAATCTGTTTCAATACCGGCATGACGGGCTATCAGGAAATCTACACCGACCCGTCATATTTCGGGCAGATTATTGTGAACACCACAGCCCATATTGGAAACTACGGAACGGTGGATGCCGAGCAGGAATCTGATTCGCCCAAAATCAGCGGCATCGTGGTAAACGAATTTTCAACTGAATTCAGCCGGGCAACCGCACGCGAAAGTCTGCAACATTATCTTGAGAAACATAAGATAACCGGGATTGCTGATGTGGATACCCGGATGCTCGTAAGGCACATCCGCAGCAAGGGAGCGATGAATGCTCTGATCTCTTCCGAACTTACACCGGAGCAGATGAAAAAGGAAATTCTGAACGTGCCCTCGATGGACGGCCTTGAACTTGCGTCCAAAGTTTCTACTTCAAAACCCTATTTTTTCGGAAGCAGCGATTCCGATTACCGGGTTGCCGCGCTTGATGTGGGCATCAAGAAAAGTATCCTTACCAACCTGGCCAGGGTGGGCTGCTACATTCAGGTGTTTCCGGCAAAGACATCGTTCGAAATGATGGAGCAGTGGAATCCGCACGGGTACTTTATTTCCAATGGCCCGGGCGATCCAGCGGTAATGGAGTATGCCATCACCACGGTAAAGAAAATACTTGATGCCGATAAACCGTTGTTTGGGATATGCCTCGGCCATCAATTGCTGGCCCTGGCCTGCGGACTTTCAACCTACAAAATGCATCACGGCCATCGGGGACTTAACCATCCGGTTAAAAACCTGGTAACCGGGTTGGGTGAAATCACATCGCAGAATCACGGGTTTGCCGTAAGCGAAAAAGATATTGAGAAAAATAACGAGGTAGAAGTCACTCATCTTCACCTGAACGACAACACCATCATGGGCATTCGTCTTAAAAACAAGCAGGCCTTTTCGGTACAGTACCACCCGGAAGCATCACCCGGACCACACGACTCACGCTACCTGTTTGAGCAGTTTGTTTCCATGATCCGGAAAAGTGAAATGAAAGTTGCCATTTAGAAATTCAAAGCACCTATGAGTTTAATTGAAAGTATTCACGCCCGGCAGATACTGGACAGCCGCGGCAATCCCACTATTGAAGTTGATGTAGTTACCGAAAGCGGAGCTTACGGACGCGCGGCCGTACCATCCGGAGCATCAACCGGAACACATGAAGCTGTAGAGTTGCGTGATGGTGATAAGAAAAAATACCTCGGCAAAGGTGTGCTGAAGGCCGTGGATAACGTAAACAATAAAATCGCGGCTGAAGTGGTTGGCTTTTCTGTTTTTGAACAGAACCTGCTCGATAAAATCATGATCGAGTTGGATGGTACGCCCAACAAATCGAAGATTGGCGCCAATGCCATACTCGGCACTTCACTGGCCATCGCCAAAGCAGCGGCCATGGAAGCCGGCATGCCCCTGTATCGCTACATGGGTGGTGTGAGCGCCAACACGCTGCCCGTGCCGATGATGAATATCCTGAATGGCGGAAGTCATGCCGACAATGCCATCGACTTCCAGGAGTTTATGGTAATGCCCGTAGGGGCCGACACGTTTTCAGAAGCGCTGCGCATGGGTGCCGAAGTTTTTCATACCCTGAAGAAAGTGCTGCACGACAAAGGATTATCTACCAACGTGGGCGATGAAGGCGGTTTTGCTCCAAACCTGAAGTCGAACGAAGAGGCTATTGAAGTGGTACTGAAAGCGATTGAAAAAGCCGGCTACAAACCCGGCTCGGATATTTTTATCGCGCTTGATCCGGCCGCTTCGGAGTTCTACGACTCCAAAGCCAAAGTATATCACTTCAAAAAGTCGTCCGGTAAAAAACTGAAGCCGATAGAAATGGCCGATTATTGGGCCAACTGGATAAAGAAATATCCGATTATTTCGCTTGAAGACGGCATGGCCGAGGATGACTGGACCGGGTGGAAAGCATTAAGCGACAAGGTGGGCAAGAAAGTACAACTGGTGGGCGATGACCTTTTTGTGACCAACGTAAAGCGGCTTCAAAAAGGAATTGACGATGGTATTGCCAATGCCATCCTTATAAAGGTGAATCAGATTGGTTCTTTAACGGAAACGATTGATGCCGTTAATCTGGCCAGGCGCAATGGTTACAAGAGTGTGATGTCGCACCGCTCGGGCGAAACCGAAGACAGCACCATTGCCGACCTGGCAGTAGCCTTGAATACCGGACAGATTAAGACCGGCTCCGCTTCTCGATCTGACCGGATGGCCAAATACAACCAGCTTATCCGCATTGAAGAAGAACTGGGCGAGGTGGCGTACTTTCCGGGAAAGAAGTTCTGACCACCTTGGAATACAGGGTTGTAATCTCCCGTAATTAGCGCTACCTTAGACATCATTTTTTAAGCTATGTGGAAGAAATTGCCGAAGGCCTTCCGTAATTTTTATGTGATTACCGGCCTTATTTTTTTTATCTGGATGCTGTTTCTGGATTCCAATGATCTGATTTCGCGCTACCGCCTGTCGGCTAAGTTACGGGCGCTGGAGAACGAAAAGGCGTACTACCAGCAAAAAATAAAAGAGGTTGAGCAGGATAAGAACGAGTTGTTCGGTGATCGGGAATCGCTCGAAAAATTTGCCCGCGAAAAATACCTGATGAAGAAAGATAATGAAGATGTATTTGTTATCGTTGAAGAATAAACCTTCGTTTACGATGAAGCCATTCCTTTTAAGTTGTATTATCGTGCTGGGCCCCCTGACTGCTTTTTCACAAGGAAAAAACAACAGCCTGGAAGGAGTGCCCGCAAAGGAGCGCATCGTTACCGGTGGCGGACTAGGATTAAGTTTTGGCAACACGATGGACTTCATTTCTGTTTCACCGATTATCGGGTATGCCATTACCAAAAAATTTATAGCCGGCACCGGCTTAACGTACCGTTACACAAAATATAAAACAATAAACCCACCCATTACTTTTAACGATTACGCCTTTAACCCGTTTGCACGGTTCACGGTGTATAACGGCATCTTCATTCAAACAGAATTCGAACACCTCAATTACGAATACTATGTTGGCTTTGGAGAAACCGCGCGCAGCACATTTAACAGTTTTCTGGCTGGTGGTGGTTTTATTCAGCCCATGGGCAGGAATGCTGCGTTCTTTGTAATGGCCCTCTATAATTTTTCGTACACGGCCTCATCAAGTTTATACACTCCGTACCAGAGTCCGTGGGTAATCCGGGCAGGTATAACCATTGGTGGAATTAGCTTCTAAAACGAAAGACCGAACCTGGCGGCCAGTTCCTTTAAATCTTTTTCAACAGCAGGATTTAATTCTACTCCTTCCTTCAAGCGCTTGTCTGTCATTTGACGTTCGGGGTCTCCATGAATTAACACGGATGAGTTTCCCTCCACTGGTTTAGCCGAACGGAATCGTTCAATCCAGGTATCCATGTGCTGCTTAAATTCTTCGGCCGGCCGGAACGCATCAATGCGCATGGCTCCTAAAAAATGCCCGATGCCGCTACCCACCGGGTCGGCCGGGGGTTGCAAAAAAGCAACAAAGGGCGGCACCCAAGGGCCGTAGTTTGCCCCGCTTAATACAGCCGAAAGGATATCCACCATCGCCCCAAGTCCGTAGCCCTTGTGGCTGCCGTGTTCATAATCGCTGCCCAGCGGAATGAGCGCGCCACCTGCTTTCAGTTCGTGCGGGTTGGCGGAGGGCTTGCCGTCTTTCGTTTGTATCCACCCGAGTGGCGCTTCTTTATTCTTTCGCTGAAGTATTTCCAGCTTACCGTTGGCTGCAGTAGTGGTGGCCATATCCAGCACAAAGGGTGGTTGCTTGCCGGCCGGTATGGCTACCGAAATCGGGTTAGTGCCCAGCAACCGCTCGGTTGAAAAGGTGGGCGCCACCAGCGGACTGGCGTTGGTCATGGCCCAGCCAATCATATCGTGCTCAAGGGCGAGCATGGTATGATAGCCGGCAATGCCAAAATGGTTGGAGTTGCGCACCGCCACCCAGCCGGTGCCGCACGCTTTTGCCTTTTCAATGGCTATGGCCATGGCTTTTGGCGCTACCACCAGGCCCAGGCCGGCATCGCCATCAACGGTTGCCGTTCCAGGTGACTCATGTACAATCCGGATTGCAGGTGTTGGGTTAATGCGGTTGGCTTCCCATAATCGCACATACCCTGAAAGCCGGGCTACGCCATGTGAATCAATACCACGCACATCGGCTGCCAGCAGCGCATCGGCTGCCAGCCGGGCATCGGTTTCAGGGCAACCCATTTTTGTAAAGACTGAATAAGCAAAATTTTTCAGTTCGGAGATGGTGTATGTGCGGGTACTCATGTGCGGCAAAGATAGACAACCTGCCAGTATGGCGGGTGGGTAAAAAAGATTTACTTTGGTTTGTGAAAAAGGGTGCATGCCTGCATCTGAAGAGATAAATTTTAACTTATGAAGCCCGTTAGCCTGTTACTGATTCTGTTAGTTGTTGCCGGTTATGCTATTGCACAGCCCGAAAAGCCGGTTGATTCAAAAATTACCCGCGTAACCGTTTTCTTAAACCGCGCCCAGGTAACCCGCGAACTTAAAACCCGCGTGGAGGCCGGCAAAACCAGCCTGGTGCTTTCGGGCCTCACCGCGCAGCTCGATCAGCAAAGCGTGCAGGTTTCGGGTAAAGGAAATTTTATTTTGCTGGGTATCAATCACCGCCAGAATTTTATCAGCGAATTTAACCTGCCGAAAAGCCTGCGTGTGTTGAACGATTCGCTTGACTATTATAAACGATTATTACTCATAGAACAGCAACAAAAAGATGTGCTCAGCAAAGAAGAGCAGTTGCTGCTGGCCAATCAGAAGATCGGGGGGAATAACCAGAATATTACCGTAAATGAACTGAAGGCCATGGCCGAGTTTTACCGCAGCCGCCTGGGCGAAATCGGGATGGCCAAAATCAAAAGCGATGAGAAGATCCGCAAAACCAACGAGCGCATCAGTAAACTCAATCAGCAAATCCAGGAGCAAAACGAATTGTACAGCCGCAATACCAGCGAGATTGTGATAAGCCTGGCGGCTGAAACGGCCGGCACTGTTGACCTGGAAGTAAATTACGTGGTGGCCAATGCCGGCTGGTATGCCGTGTACGACCTGCGGGCGGTGAATACAAAGAGCCCGATCCAGTTAAGTTACAAAGCCAATGTGTTTCAAAGCACAGGCGAAGACTGGAAAGATGTGCGGCTGAAACTCTCCACCGCCAACCCCAGCCTGGGCGGCACCAAGCCCGAGCTGTACACCTGGTACCTTGATTTTTATTATCCTACCTACAAGCAACGCGAAATTTCCCGGATGGGAGCAGTTCACCGGGCTGCCCCTGAAAAGGCTGAAGAAGTGGAGCTGAGCATAGAAGTTCCTCCAACAGAGCAAAAGAGTGTTGCCGATTACACGCAAACCATTCAGACCAGTCTGAATACCGAGTTTGACATCAGCCTGCCCTACACGGTGGTTTCGGCATCAAAGCCTACACTGGTGGACATCCGCAATCACGAAATGAAGGCCGACTACCGCTATGCCGTGGCGCCCAAGCTGGATAACGATGCCTTTTTGATGGCCCGCGCCACGGGCTGGGAGGACTTCAGCCTGTTGCCCGGTGAGGCCAACGTGTTTTTTGAAGGAACCTTTGTAGGCAACTCGTTTATTGACCCGAACAACGTGAAGGACACCATCTCCGTTTCACTGGGCCGCGACAAGCGCATTGTGGTGCAGCGCGAGCGCGTAAAGGATTTTACATCGCGCAAAGCCATTGGTTCCAGCATCCGCGAGACGGCTGCCTGGGAAATTACCGTACGCAACACGCGCAACGAGCCGGTAAAACTGGTAATGGAAGACCAGGTGCCCATATCCAAGATCAGCCAGATTGAAGTAACTGTTGTTGATGTTGGTGGTGCGAAGTACACCAAAGACACCGGCAAGCTGGTGTGGGAAATGAACCTTCAGCCCAATGAATCGAAGAAGGTGGTGTTTAAGTACGAAGTGAAATACCCGAAGGACAGGCAGGTGAGCGGGTTGTAGAATAACGTTTGTGTTTGTGCTGTTGCGGGTTCAGGAGGCTTGGTAAATAAAGCAACGACTACGTAACTGTGATCGCTAACGTTTGGCTATACAGCATTGCTTTTATCTTTTAAAAATAATTAAATAAAAGCAATGATGTATATGTAAGCTCCCCCGAAAATAGGACAGTTTTGAATTAGACAAAAGGTCTAACTTTAAACTGTTAACTATGAAAAGAACACGATTCACCGAAGTCCAGATTTTCAACATTCTCAAGGAGTTTGATGCTGGCAAAAACATCCAGGATATTGCCCGCGATCAGGGGATTTCGAAAGCCACCATTTATAACTGGAAGGCAAAATACGGGGGCATGGAGATGAGCGAACTCAAGCGGGTTAAGGAACTTGAGGAAGAAAACCGGAAACTCAAGCAGATGTATGCCGACCTGGCCCTGGACAACAAGATGCTTAAAGATGTTTTGGGAAAAAAGTATTAAGGCCCGCTGAGAAGCGAACCCATGTAGACCATCTGAGAACGACATTTAAAGTCAGCCTCGGTCGGGCCTGTAAAGTGATGGATATCTCACGTTCGGTTTACTACTACCAAAGTAAGAAGGACGATCATGTGGTGATTGACAAACTTCAGGATTTAGCGGAGAAACGGCCTACGGAGGGTTTTTGGAAAATGTACTTCAGGATACGAAAGGAAGGATTATTATGGAACCATAAACGCATCCACCGGGTGTATAAACTATTGAAATTGAATATGAAGCGAAAAGGAAAAAAGAGGTTACCGGCACGCGCGCTCCAGCCCCTGGAGGCGGTTAGCCATATCAATGCAAGCTGGTCGATGGATTTTATGAGTGATTCTCTTTTGTCAGGTCGTAAGTTCAGGGTGCTGAACCTGCTGGATGACTTTAACCGCGAGGCTCTGGCTATTGAAGTGGACACCTCAATGAGAGCCGAACGGGTGATACGGGTGCTGGAACAAGTCATTGGGTGGAGAGGGAAACCCAAGCGAATCAGGGTTGATAATGGGCCCGAATTCATATCAAGCAAACTTGGCTTATGGTGCGAGGAGAATGGTATCCATTTACAATTCATTCAACCAGGCAAACCTTCCCAAAATGCATACATCGAGCGTTTTAATGGGAGCTTTCGGAAGGATGTGCTTGATGCATACGTATTCGAATCGCTGACCCAGGTTAGAATCCTGGCAGACGAGTGGATGAATGATTATAACTACCACCGTCCCCATGACGCGCTAGAAGGTCGCAGTCCTGCGGACATGCTGGCAGTGGATTTATGGAAAACTCGAAACGAGTTTCCCACAAACCCACAGCCGGTTACTATGATAACAATGAATAAATTTTCTAATTTAGAGTTGTCCTAAAAAGGGGGAGCTTACATATAGCCGTTGTTAGGGTTGTTAGTAACTATTGAATTTAAGTATTCTCTTTTGTTTGTCGCAACCTATATAAACGGGAATCCATATACTCTGCGAAAGATTAAACTCAGAAATTGTAATCCTACTTAATGATTTCTTAACTTCATTTAGAAATTTTCTATCTTCAAAATTTTCAACAAAATATTCAAATCTATCTTTTAATGAAAGGTGTGGTAAAATGTATGGAATGTATTTCACTGATTTAACTTTCTCTCTTGAGTTGATTTTTATGTAGATGTCCCAATCGAAACAATATTTGTCAACCTTGAGTTTCTCAGAAAAATCATTATTCAAATGCAGCCTAACTTTCTCTGCTAAACTGTCTAAACTAATTTTATTGTTATTCTTATCAAAGAATCTCAATTCTGTTCCATTAAAAAAGTGAGTTATTTCATTGTTCTTTATGCCACTTATATGGGATAATAGAGCAAAGCCATCTTTAAGTCCGGCTGGTAGAGTATTCGTAAAATATATTTTGTAAATATTATTAATATTTTTTTCGATTGTCCATGATGTCCCGTCTGTCATTGGTAAATAGGACGCTAGAGGTAATGTATCAATTGAATTAATATCAATTAATTGTTTAAAATAATTCCAGTCTTTATCCGGAATTTTAACTTTTCCTTTTTTCTTAATCCCTTTAGGTTCATATCCTCCAGAACCTTTGCCAATTGTCCATGTTAAATATCTTTGGTTATTTTTAATACTTATTGTAAAGCAAATGGGGTGATTGAAGGAAGGTTCGCTTAAAATCCTAAATAAATTTTGTTTGCTTTTGTTGTTTTGATCTAAAGAACTTTCTTTCAACTCTTCCCTTCTTATCATATAATTTTTAAATCCAGTTTTAATCAAATATGCGGCAAATTCATTATTGGCAGTATCACTTAAATTATAGTGTTCAATTTTTAGTTCAAAATGCTTGAATGAATTCATTAAAGAACTATCTATTGCATTAGCAGTTGTCTCTTGAGCAAACAATCTGGGCGAGAATGCAAGTAAAAGTCCGATGATGAAATATATTCTCATTAAATTCTAATTTTTTGCGAGGGTTCTCGTCTAATAACCCCTAATACCGTTCTTTATACAATTGAATATATTTCACTTATAGCATTTTGTCAAGTGTCAACTGATAAAGTGTGCGGCCTGTTTTTTTTATTATCTGCTCCCAAGCCTTGCCAGCACCCCTTCTTTCATTGAGTAACCTGATACCCTGATGCCGGTGAAAGCATGTAGTTGCAATACATACCGTATCAGGCAGCAGGCTACCACAATCATGTCAACGCGCATCTCCAGCATGCCGGGTATGGCCAGCCGCTGCTGGCGGTTTTTGGTAATCAGTTCATCATAAATTTTGTAAAAGGCTTCTATAGTCAGCGGAGTTTCGGGTGCGTCCGGTTGTGTAAGCAGGTTTTGCTGAATGCAATAGATGTCGCTTAATGTATCAAACGTTCCGGAAGAGCCGGCCAGGATAAAAGGCCGGTGCAGTTGCAATGCTTTTTTCAGTTCAGGCAATTGCGTTTCAAAGTAGTCGTTAAGAGCAGCAATTTCTTCGGGTGCTATCGGGTCGTGGTGCTGAAATTTCTCCAGCAGCCGCTGGGCGCCTATTTCCAGGCTCACCTTCCAGAAAATTTCGTTGCCGTTGGCAATAATAAACTCCACGCTGCCCCCGCCAATGTCCATAATCAGCATTTTTTCATGGCCTGGGTTCAGCGCCCACCGCACTCCGTAATAAATGTATTCCGCTTCTTCTTCACCCGAAATCACCTTAACCTCAATGCTGGTTTTAGATTTAATGGCAGTTAGTACTTCATCCCGGTTAACGGCATGACGCAACGCGCTGGTTCCGAAAGCATAAACAACGGCTACATTGTGCATTGCAAGGGTATCTTTAAACAATTGCATGGTCTCCAGGGCGCGGGCCATCCCCTCATCGGTAATCTGGTTTTGATTAATGCCGCCTTTACCAATCTTCACCGCCCGCCTGTCGCGATGAATAATGGAAAATACTCCGTTCTTTTTTTCCGCAACCAGCAGGTGAAACGTGTTGGTACCCAGATCAATAATGGCAATACGGTTGGTCATGGCCTTTAAAAAAGGCAATTTACTACCTTCCTTTCCTTTAACTATATTTCGGGCTGATCCCCTTCTTCATGGCAAAGCGAAAAGCACCCGATACCATTCTGCAACAGAAGTTTGATGAGCTGGACCGCAAGAACAACGAAGCCTTATTAGGTGGCGGTGAAAAGCGCATAGAACAACAACATGCCAAGGGCAAGTTAACAGCCCGCGAGCGCATTCATTTGCTGCTGGATGAAGGCTCCTTCGAAGAGCTAGGCAAATTTGTGATGCACCGCGCCAAAGATTTTGGCCTGGACAAGGAACACTACCTGGGTGATGGCGTTGTTACCGGCTATGGCACCGTAAACGGCAGACTGGTGTATGTGTTCTCACAGGATTTTACCGTGTTTGGCGGCTCCCTTTCTGAAACGCATGCCGAAAAGATTGTGAAGATCATGGAACTGGCCATGAAGAATGGCGCCCCGATCATCGGTCTGAACGATTCGGGCGGGGCGCGCATCCAGGAGGGCGTGGTGTCGCTGGGTGGCTATGCCGATATTTTCTATCGCAACACATTGGCATCAGGAGTTATTCCGCAAATATCGGCCATCATGGGGCCGTGTGCAGGCGGTGCGGTGTATTCACCCGCTATTACCGATTTTATTTTCATGGTGGAGCACACTTCGTTCATGTTTGTTACCGGCCCGAATGTGGTTAAAACCGTTACACACGAAGATGTAACTTCTGAAGAATTGGGCGGGGCGCAAACGCACAGCACCAAAAGCGGGGTAACCCATTTTGCCTGTGCCAATGAAGTAGAATGTATCCGTCAGATCAAAACACTGCTGAGTTACCTGCCGCAGAATTGTGAGGATGATGTGCCCGTTGTACCCTACACACCGGCTGATGAAAAACGGGAAGCATTGAATGCCATAGTGCCCTCTAACCCCAATCAGCCGTACGATATGCGTGAAGTGATTACGGGCACGGTGGATGAGGGCAGTTTTTTTGAAGTACATAAAAACTTTGCCGAAAATATAGTGGTGGGTTTTGCGCGATTGGCCGGCCGAAGCATTGGTATTGTCGGCAATCAGCCGGCTGCACTGGCCGGTGTGCTGGATATTGACGCGAGCGTAAAAGGGGCACGCTTTGTTCGCTTTTGCGATTGCTTTAACATTCCGCTGTTGGTGTTTGAAGATGTGCCGGGCTTTTTGCCGGGTACCGACCAGGAGTGGAACGGCATCATTACCAACGGTGCAAAATTGCTTTATGCATTTTCAGAGGCTACCGTGCCCCGTGTTACAGTAATTACCCGCAAAGCGTATGGCGGAGCCTATGATGTGATGAACAGCAAACACATCGGGGCCGATTTGAATTACGCATGGCCCACAGCCGAAATTGCCGTGATGGGCGCCAAAGGTGCGGCCGAAATTATTTTCCGAAAGGAAATTGCCGAAGCGGCTGACCCCCAGGCCAAACTCAACGAAAAGGTGGAGGAATATACCCGCAAATTTGCTACCCCCTATCGGGCTGCGCACCGGGGCTATATTGACGAAGTGATCTACCCTGACCAGACCCGCGAAAAGTTAATCCGTGCGTTTAAGATGCTGGAGAATAAAGCGGCAAAACTACCCCGGAAAAAACATGGGAATATTCCGTTGTAACTAATAATCCTGGACTCACCCCCTGTCATCCTTCGGCTGACATCCCCCTCTCTGCCAGCAGAGAGGGGGAAGGAGGGGGTGAGTCACGTAATTACCTCCTTATTTAAGTATCTTTACCCGATCAGAATAACCGATTAACTTCTTATGGACAAAAAAAGTAAAACCTTCCTGTTTGATTACCTGAACAATGCCTCACCCACCGGATTTGAATACCCCGGCCAGCAAATCTGGCTCAACTACCTGAAGCCCTACATTGACGATTACCTGGTTGATGTGTACGGCACGGTGGTGGGCGTTATTAACCCGAAAGAAAAGTACAAAGTGGTTATTGAAGCGCATGCCGATGAGATCTCCTGGTTTGTTGGCTACATTACCGATGACGGCTACATTTATGTTAAGCGCAATGGCGGGTCCGATCACCAGATAGCGCCCTCCAAGAGGGTAAACATCCATACCGAAAAAGGCATTGTAAAAGGTGTATTCGGCTGGCCGGCTATTCATGTACGCGATGCGGCCAAGGAAGAACCACCTTCCTTGAAAAACATTTTTATCGACATCGGCTGCGAAAGCAAGAAGGAAGTAGAAGCAATGGGTGTACATGTAGGTTGCGTTATCACCTTCGAAGATGAATTGATGGAGATGAACAAGAATTATCTGGTGGGTCGCGCACTCGATAACCGGATGGGTGGGTTTATGATTGCCCAAGTGGCCCGCAGACTAAAGGAGGGTAAAAGGAAACTTCCGTTCTGCCTGTACATCGTCAACTCGGTGCAGGAAGAAATCGGTTTGCGCGGTGCTGAAATGATTTCGCGCAGGTTAAAACCCGATCTGGCAATTTGTACGGATGTAACACACGATACCTGCTCGCCCATGTACAGCAAAAAGGAAACGGGTCATATTAAATGCGGCAGCGGTCCGGTGCTTTGTTATGGTCCGGCCGTGCAGAATAATGTTCTCAAAATGGTCATTCAAACAGCCCAAAAACGGAAAATTCCCTTCCAGCGGCAGGCCGTTAGCCGCTCCACCGGCACCGATACCGATTCGTTTGCCTACTCGGCCGAAGGAGTGGCCTCAGCGCTTATTTCCTTACCCCTTAAATACATGCACACCACGGTCGAGACGGTGCATAAAGACGATGTGGAAAACGTAATAAAGCTCATTTTTGAGGTTCTTTTGCAGGTTAAGCCGGGGCACGATTTCCGGTACATTAAGTAAACCCTGAAAATCTTACATCCATAAGAAACGGGTCTTGATAGGCTCCTCAAGCGAAAAAGAGGGGCCTATTTTTGTATCGTAAAAATCAACTAAACGAATTGACCCGTATGAAAATGATTAAGAAAATCCTCTTCACCTTTCTGGTAGCCTCTGCTACAACTGTATTTGCACAGGAGCGCCCCCTGCACGAGGTGTACTCTATGATGGTGTATAACTTTGTGAAATACGTTCAATGGCCCGATCACACTGAGAGTGGCGAATTTGTTATTGGTGTTATTGGCAACAACGATGTGTTTGCCACACTAAACAGCTGGTATGGCGGCAAACCGCGCGGCAGCAAAACCTATGTGATTAAGAAATTCAACTCAGCAGCCGATGTGGCCGATTGTCATGTGGTGTTTATCGATAAATCAAAGAGCGGTGAGTTTGAAGCGGTAAATACCAAAGTTAAAGGCAAAGGCACATTGGTGATTACCGATAAAGCAGGTTTAGGCGAGAAAGGCAGTGGCATTAACTTTAAGAATATTGACAACAAGCTCAAGTTTGAGTTGAATCAGAAAGCTATTGAGGCTTCGAACCTGAAAGTTTCCGGTTCGCTTACTTCAATGGCTATATTGATTTAAGATTTTACATTCGTATAAACAAAACCTCTCTGAATATGAAAAAAGCAGTTGTATTTTTTGCCGTGTTGCTGGCGGGAAGTACCGCCTGGGCACAGGAAAGACCGAACCACGAAATCCATGCGGCCATGGTGTTCAACTTCATCAAGTATGTTCAATGGCCTGATGAAGGAGCAGGTGGCGATTTTGTAGTGGGCGTGATGGGCGAGGACGATGTGTTTAATACACTCAAGGCATGGTACGATGGCAAACCCAAAGGGGCCAAGAAGTATGTGGTAAAAAAACTTGCTTCGGCCGATGAAGCCGCTGCCTGCCACGTAGTGTATTTGGGTAAAAACAAAAGCAAAGAATTTGAGAACATCAAAAACAGCATCTCCGGCAAGCCCGTACTAACTGTAACCGATGGCAGTGGGCTGGGACAAAAAGGCAGCTGCATCAACTTCAAAATTGTTGACGGCAAACTGAAGTGGGAGCTTAACCAGGGCACCTTTACCAGTTCAAACCTGAAGGTTTCCGGTCAGTTGAGCAGTATGTCGATACTTATTTAAGAAGTACATGTGCGCTGAATCCGGTTTCAGCGATAATTTAAGGGGATGGAAAGAGCGGATTGGATTTTCCGGGAGTTGGTAGAGAACTCGGGCGACATCTTTACGGTGGTGGATAAAAACTTTCGGATCCGCTACATTTCTTCGGGTGTAAAAGAATACGGAGCCGAACCGCTTTCCCTGCTGGGCAAAAACATCTTTGATTTTGTTTGCCCTGAAAAAACCGAAGAATGGAAACAACACCTGGCGGGTGTTGAGGAAAGAAGATTGTATGAAATCGGTTTACGGTTAGGCAAGAGCACCACTACGTATTTTGATGTTACCATCTACCGCATTAACCAGGGCGCACCAGAAAACGGCCATGTGCTTAAGTTGCACAATGTTACCCAGCGCAAGCTTAAGGAGAAAGAACTGGTTAATTCCAATAAGCAGCTCGACCAGGTTATTTATAAAACCACACACGATTTGCGGGCTCCGCTCATGTCGGCCCTCGGGCTGGTTGACCTGGCCATAAAGGCCCCGGCTGAACAAAAGGATGAATACCTGGCGCTTATCCGGAAGAGCCTGCACAAGTTGAACGGATTTATTGAAGAGATGAACCATTTTTTCCGTGCAGAGAAGATGGAGGTACAGCGGGAGCGGATAAACCTCAGCGAACTTATCCGCGAAGAACTGGAAAGCCAACGCAACCTGTACCGGGCCGACCGGCTGACGATTGAAACTGCGGTTGATGAAGAGGAGGCATTTTTCTCCGACCGGATTCGGGTAAAAACCATCCTGACCAACCTGGTTACCAACGCTATCAAGTATGCCGATGTAACTAAGGAAAAATCGGTCATCCGGATAACTGCCAAAACCGATAGACAACAGTGCGTACTGGTTGTAGAAGACAACGGCATCGGCATTGAAGAAAAGTATCAAAACAAAATTTATGATCTCTTCTTCAGGGCCACCACCCAATCGCAAGGAACCGGATTGGGGCTGTTCATTTTGAAGGATACCGTTGAGCGGTTAAAGGGTTCCGTTGAAATGAAATCGCAGGTGGGCGTGGGCACCACGTTTAAAATATTTATTCCAAACCAGGTAACAATGCCCGCTGTTGCCGGTTAACGACATGCGCGCAGGGTCACGGAGTTTTTATTGAGAGGGTCTTTCTTCGTGTGCTCTGTGCGCTTTTTATCAACGAGGCATCCTGCCATTGGCGGGGTGCCTTTTATCTTTATACCCGTATGGAAACCCGGATCTTTACCGATCAGTTGCGAAACAAGGTGGCGGTACCCTGTTCGCCAAAGCGCATCATCTCGCTGGTGCCCTCTCAAACCGAACTGCTTGCTGATTTAGGGCTCAATGAACAAGTTGTTGGAATAACAAAGTTCTGCATTCACCCGGCCGTGTGGCGCAAGTCAAAAACCATTATCGGTGGAACAAAAAAATTTGATTTCAATCGAATCCGTTCGCTCAACCCTGATCTGATTATTGGAAACAAGGAAGAAAACTACTTGGAGGGTATTGAGCAACTGAAGCGTGAATTTCCGGTTTGGATGAGCGATGTGACCACCTTTGCCGATGCCATTCACCTTATTGAGCAATTGGGCATGATTACAGGTTGTGCCCAACGGGCTGTAAACCTTATCGGCCAAATAGAAAATTCTTTTAAGCTGCTGGAAAAGATAAAACCTTTCACGGTACTGTATCTCATTTGGAAAGAACCCTGGATGGCAGCCGGCCGTGAAACATTTATCAACTCCATGCTCGAAGCGGCCGGTTTTAAAAATGTACTCAAAAAGCCGCGTTACCCAGAACTTACGGATGATGCTATACGGATGCTTAATCCGGAAATCATCCTCTTGTCGTCCGAGCCCTATCCGTTCGCAGATAAACATAAAATAGAGTTGGAACGCCTGGTGCCAGGTGCGAAAGTTATTCTGGTTAATGGTGAATCCTTTTCATGGTACGGCAGCCGCTTGCTGAAATTTGCTGATTACGTTAAGGAACTCAGGCTTCAGTTGCCGTAATGCCAAGCGACTTTACATCGTGCCAGAAATGCGGATAAGATTTTTTAACCACGTCCGGATTTTCAATGTGTATCGCACTGAGCATGCACAGCGGTGCAAAAGCCATAGCCATGCGGTGGTCCAGGTAGGTACAAATCGTACCAATTTCGTAGGGTAGTTTACGTGCCGGGGTAAGATGCCAGGCACCCTGTCTTTCTTGAAATTCTGCTCCCAGTTTTGCCAGTTCGGTCTGTAGCGCCTTTGTCCGGTCGGTTTCTTTAATGCGCAAACTATCCAGTCCTGTAAAAGTTGCTGTAATACCCTTGGCGGCACACACTACGGCTACCGTTTGTGCAAGGTCGGGGCAATCGGTAAAATCCCGGCTAAATACCTGGCGAGGGTCTTGCGGTTGTAAAATCAGGCTATTGCCCCGTGGTTCGGTTTTTACACCAAGCAACTCCATCATGTCAACAATCACCCGGTCGCCCTGAATTGATCTTACCGATATTCCCGGAAGGGTAATCTCCGCCTGCCTGGCAAGGGCTGTAAAGGCAAACCAATAACTGGCGGCTGACCAATCCGGTTCAACCGTATAAGGCACGGCTTTATAGGTGCCGGGCGAAACGGTGATGATGGTTTCACTCCAGTGGGTTGTTGCACCAAACGTACGCATCAGCGAAAGCGTCATTTCAATGTAGGGGCGGCTGGCAATTTTTCCCTCCAGTTCAAGGGTTAGTCCTTGCGGCAGCATGGGGGCAATCATGAGCAAGGCTGATATGTACTGGCTGCTGACATCGCCCCGGATTGCCAAACGATTGGTTTTTTGAATGAAGGGGCCATCAATCTGCACCGGTGGAAAACCTTCCTTCTCGGTGTAAAATAGCCGGGCGCCAAGCTTGCTGAGGGCTTCAACCAACAACTTAATAGGGCGTTGCTTCATCCTGTCGGTGCCGGTTATCCGTTTTGGTATGCCCCGCACCGAAAAGTAGGCCGTCAGGAAACGCATGGTGGTTCCGGCATCCTCCGCATCAAGTACCGGCTCGGGTGCGTTAAGCAATTGCTGCATAAGGCGCGTATCATTCGCCTCCGAAAGATTATTAATTGGGGTGTTGCCACCACTGAGTGCATGGATAATTAAAACCCGGTTGCTGATGCTTTTTGATGCCGGCAGATGGCTGACGGTTCCGGAAATGGTCGGTTTGTGTTGAAGCGTAATGTGGCGGTTCACTGAACAACTGTTAGTTGCACAAATTACATTTTGTAAAAGATTTTTTTGCAGGTATGAAACATTTACACATCGTTAGCAGTTAACTTTGTTATAGTATTTTATGAGCACCACCAAAAAAATAGCGATTGGGTTGGGAATTGCCTCAGGGGCTTTACTGGCAGCATGGCTGCTTACGGGCGACCGTAAGAAGAAAACCGTGGATTTTATTGCTAAAAAAGCCGATGACGTAAAGCGAGCCATCCGTAAAAGCAGGGAGTCGTTCAACGATTCGGAAGCCCACTACGTGTGAAGCGAACTATAGTATGTCAGCGAGTCAACCATCTCAGCCATAGAAGCCTCAACGTCCCATCGGGCCCTTCCGATGCCATCTAAAAGGGCCATCAGTACCCTATTGTCTTTATTTTTCTTGTCCTGGTAGCACAACTTCGCTATTTCTTCAGGGTGCTCCGGCAGGCTTAGTTTGCCGAAAACCGAGAGCAGGTAACTGGAGGTTTCCTGCATGTCCTGCCTGGTTATCAGTCCTTTTTGCGCAGCAATTTTCGATTCGCAAATCAGGCCGGCTGCTATGGCTTCGCCATGTAACACAGGTTGGCCTTTTGCCAGAAAGTGTGTTTCAATAGCATGGCCGATGGTGTGGCCGGCATTCAGAATTTTTCTCAATCCTTTTTCATGTGGATCGTGTTGTACCACCCGCCATTTTAACGTGGCCGAATGCTGCACCAGGCTGTTCCACTCCTGGCTCTTCCAGCTTTTAACCCGTATTATATCCCAAAGGGGCTTATCCGAAATCAGGGCATGTTTAATCACTTCAGCAAAGCCCGATCGCAGCTCTTTTTCGGGGAGAGTGTTAAGAAACACGGTGGACAAGATGGTATAGGCAGGCTCTCTGAAAACCCCGATTTGGTTTTTGTAATAACCCAAATCCACACCCACTTTACCGCCAATACTGGCATCGGCCATAGCCAGCAGGGTGGTGGGTATTAGTATAAAATCAATACCCCGCTTAAACGTGCTGGCACAAAATCCGCCCAGGTCGCCTGCCACACCGCCTCCCACAACAATCAGCACCGAATGCCTGTCAAGTTGCTGGTCGGTCATGGCTTTCCAAACCTGCATACAGGTTTCGATGGTTTTGTACTGTTCGCCAGCGGGTATGGTAATTACCTGGTGTGCCGGAAGGCTTTGCTTTAACCGGGGATAGCACTGGTTTTTTGTGTTCTCATCAACCAGAACGGAAACACGGGAGTAATTTTTTACTGTCAGAACTTCGCGCAGGTCGTTTTCCGGCCAGGCCGATAGCCGGATGTGATCAGGGAGTATCATGCCGGGTTTCGGATTGGTTCATGATTTCGGTTTGGATGCGGATGGACTCATCGTGGATAACCCGGTAAAGTTCTTTAATAAAATCAGCTGCCAGGTGGGCGTGCTGCCCCCACTCCGGGCGGGTTTTCATAATCTCATTCCACCGCTCCAGCTGAAATACGGTTACGTTGTTTTCTTTTTTATAGTCCCCGATTTTTTCAACCAGCTTCATCCGTGAAGCGAGCGTGTTAATCAGTTCCTGATCCATCTGGTCTATCCGCTCGCGAAGCTGTTCCAGTTGATTGAGGAATAAAATGTTGTCAGAGGAGCGCTCGGCAATACGCAGGTTAGCCAGCAGTTCTTTTAAGGCAGAGGGGGTAATCTGTTGCTGTGCATCACTCAGGGCGTTATCCGGGTCAGGATGAGTTTCGATCATCAGGCCGTCATAGCCCAGGTCCAGCGCTTTTTGCGATACGTCAAAAATCAGTTTCCGGTTGCCGGCAATGTGGCTGGGGTCGGCAATCAGCGGAAGTTGGGGGTACCTGATTTTAAGTTCGAGTGGCAGTTGCCACAGGGGCTGGTTCCGGAACACCGAATTTTGAAGTGAAGAAAAGCCGCGGTGAATGGCCCCGAGTTTTTTTATACCCGCACGGTGCAGCCGTTCCAGGGCACCAATCCATAGCGACAAATCGGGATTGATCGGGTTTTTAACCAGTACAATAGTATCAACGCTTTTCAAAGCATCGGCAAGCTCCTGGACTAAAAAGGGGTTTACCGTTGTGCGTGCGCCCAGCCATAGTACATCAATCCCGGCATGAAGCGCCTGCTCAACGTGCTGCGCGCTGGCTACTTCGGTGGCTATGGCAATTCCGGTTTGCTTTTTAACCTCGGCAATCCAGTCCAACGCCTCGCGGCCGTTTCCTTCAAAAGTATTCGGCCTTGTACGGGGTTTCCAAACTCCGGCCCGCATCAGGCCGATACCTTGTTCTTTCAGCGAAGTGGCAACGGTTAGCAGTTGGTGGTAGCTTTCGGCACTGCAGGGCCCGGCAATAACCAGGGGTTGGTTACCGGTGCAGAAGGCTGCGTTCCAGTTTTCAGGTTTCATTGGGGTTGAAAGTTAAGAAAATCAATTCATCGTGACAGGTAAATGCACAAAGCCATCCATTTGTTTAGCCACTGGTTCAACCGGGGCTTGAAACCTGCCCTTCACCGCCTATATTAGCGCACCTTATTTTAATATGGAATCCACCCCTAAAGTTTCGTTCGAGGATACGCAAACAGCTTTTGCCTATAAATCAGATGCGGAGTTGCGAAGGGCCCATTTCATTTTCTCATTGGTCAACCACCCATGGATATCGGCCCTGGCCATTGGGCTTGTTAAAGCAGGGTTGTTTTTACGGCTGCCCGTCAACGGTATCATCCGGAAAACGGTGTTCAACCATTTTTGTGGCGGAGAAACAATTACCCAGGCCGATGAAGTAATGCAGGTTATTGCCCGGTTTAATGTACGCGCCATCCTGGATTATTCGGTAGAAGGCGAGCATACGGAGGAAGGATTTGAACAAACCACCCAGGAAACCCTGCGGACCATTGAGAATGCCAAAGCCACAACCAAAATTCCGTTTTGTGTTTTTAAGGTTACCGGGCTGGCCTCTGCGGCCCTGCTTGAAAAAGTGCAGTTACAGCAATCGCTTACTGCTGAAGAGCAAGCCGCATTTAACCGTGTTAAAAACCGGATGGACCGCATTTGTGCCAAAGGGTACGAATACGGTATTCCGATTTTAATCGATGCCGAAGATTCATGGTACCAGGATACAATTGACCGAATTGTAATGGATTTAATGATTAAGTATAACAGGGAGAAAGCCATCGTTTACAATACCTACCAGCTCTACCGAACGGCCGGTCTGCCGAACCTGCGTAACCATTTTCATGAGGCCGTAATGCACAACGTGTACTTTGGAGCAAAACTGGTGCGGGGTGCTTACATGGAGAAAGAACGGGAACGTGCTGCGAAAATGGGTTATACTGATCCTATCCATCCGAATAAGCAGGCCACGGATGATGCCTTTAACGAAGCCCTTGCCTTTTGTATTGACAATAAACAGCGCATTTCCCTGATGTGCGGGTCGCACAACGATTACAGCAACTATTACCTCACTGTGCTGATGGAGAAACACAGTATGCTGAATAATGATCCGAGGGTATGGTTTGCGCAATTATACGGGATGAGCGATCACATTTCATTTAACCTGGCTAAAGCCGGCTATAATGTGGTTAAGTATCTTCCTTATGGGCCGGTACGTTCAGTAATGCCATATCTTTTCCGCAGGGCCGAAGAAAACACTTCCGTTGCCGGACAAAGCAGTCGTGAGTTGATGCTGATAAGAAAAGAACTCAGCAGGCGTAAAAATTCCCGATAAGGCTTCCTCCGGTTTTTCGCTCGGCATTATTACCTTATTTTTGCCCGAAAAGTTGTTTATCATGTCGTTATCCGAACAGGAAATCATCCGCAGGCAGGCGAAGGAGGAGTTGGAAAAACTGGGCATTAACCCATATCCGGCCGATCGTTTTGAAGTTAACGTTTCGGCCAAGGAAATCCTGGAGAACTACCCCAGGCACAAAAGTGATTACCGGGGTATTTCCATTGCAGGCCGCATCATGAGCCGAAGGATTATGGGCTCGGCCTCGTTTGCCGAGTTGCAGGACGAAACCGGGCGCATTCAGTTATACTTCCGCAGAGATGACCTCTGCCCGGGCGATGATAAAACGCTTTATAATGTAGTTTTCAAAAAGCTGCTCGATATTGGCGATATCATCGGGGTGAAGGGGTATGGCTTTACTACGCAAACCGGTGAAATATCCATCCATGTAACCGAATTCAAAATCCTGTCGAAATCGCTACGCCCGTTGCCCATCGTTAAAGAAACGGTGGATGAACAAGGCCACGTGCACAAGCACGATGCGTTCAGCGACCCCGAGCAACGCTACCGCATGCGGTATGTTGATTTGATTGTAAACCCCGAAGTACGTGACGTATTTGTTAAACGCACCCAGCTCATCAACTCCATGAGGGAGTACCTTAACAGCAAAGCATACCTCGAGGTTGAAACTCCCGTGCTGCAACCGCTGTATGGTGGTGCGGCTGCCAGGCCGTTTAAAACACACCACAATACGCTGGATATGACATTATACCTGCGAATAGCCAACGAACTTTACTTAAAGCGTTTGATTGTGGGTGGGTATAACGGAGTATATGAGTTTTCGAAAGACTTTCGCAACGAGGGCATGTCGCGCTTTCATAACCCTGAGTTTACACAGGTTGAGTTGTACGTGGCCTACAAGGATTACTTCTGGATGATGGATCTGGTGGAGGAGATGATTGAAAAAGTGTCGCTTGATTTGCACGGCACCACCGAAGTAAAAGTTGGCGAACATGTGATTGATTTTAAAAGGCCATGGAAACGGTTCACCATGTTTGAAGCCATACTGCACTTTACCAATGTAGATATTTCATCGATGGAGGAAAATGAGTTGCGCGATACCTGCCGTAAGCTGCACGTGCCGGTTGATGATACGATGGGCAAAGGTAAACTGATTGACGCCATTTTTGGTGAGAAATGCGAGCCGCACCTTATACAACCGACATTCATTATGGACTATCCCATTGAAATGTCGCCCCTGGCCAAAAAGCACCGCAGCAAGCCCGGCCTGGTTGAGCGGTTTGAAGCCATTTGCAACGGGAAAGAGATTTGCAACGCCTTTTCAGAACTAAACGACCCGATTGATCAGCGCAAAAGGTTTGAAGAACAGCTGGAACTCGGAAAACGGGGCGATGAAGAAGCCATGACGCTGGATGAAGATTTTTTACGCGCCCTGGAGTTTGGCATGCCGCCCACAGCCGGCCTGGGCGTGGGCATTGACAGATTGTGTATGATCATGACCAACCAGCCTTCCATTCAGGATGTGCTCTTCTTCCCGCAGATGAAGCCCGAAAAGCCGGCTTCAGGGTTTACGGTAAAGGATGCCGAGCAACTGGGCATCCGCAGCGACTTGTTTCCCGTTATTCAAAAGCTCGGCATCCAGTCAGTAGAGCAGTTAAAGTCCATAAAAGCCTCCAAACTCTTCAACGATGTGTGCGGTATGCGCAAAAAAATGAAACTGGAGGATGTTAAAAATCCCACGATAGAAGAAGTGGAGGGGTGGCTTAAGTAATTTTGTTACCGGTTGATATAGAAGGGTTGCCTGCGTTCCAGTTTCAAATCCGATAGAATAGAGGCCTTTACATTAATCCGGAAGTTATACTGTGTAAACGTTCCGAAGGGAACCCAGTTGAACATCAATGTCCAGCAGTGAAGGTCTCGGGTAATGCCGATGTTGGTAAGCGTTAACGTTTTGTTTTCGAAATCGTAACCGGAGCTGAACATGGCTTTCCATTTTTCTGAAAGGGCTATATCGCCCGAAAACTGCAGGGCCTGTGTTATGCGGATATCGGTGTTAACCGGATGAGAAAATTGAAGGCTGTAATTCAGGCGGAGGCTCCAGGGGATTTCAAAATCGATGTACGTATCGGGATTGTTAAGGTAGTATTGCTTTTCCTGCTCGGGTAAGTCGGATTTAGCAATTTTCTCCCGGCTTTTTTGGTCCTGCTCACGGCCTTTTGGGTTGAGGTTGGTACTTAATGCAATAGTTCCGGAGGTGATGCGCCCCAGGCTGCCGCCTTTCCAGGCATACTCATCAATCCTCACCTCGGTTTTTTTTCCGTTCTCATCCGTACGGGTAACAATGGTGTATGGATCCAGCGTTGCATTCAGGTTCAGGTTAATCAGATTGTCCAGTATGTTGGTGTTGGCCGCCAGGCTGAAAGGGGCCAGTTTAAATGAATCGGCAACAAGGTTGTACGCGGTGTTTATTGATAAACTATTAAGCAGATTTACTTTTCGGGCAACAGTATCCTTCGCTGATTTCACCTTCATCTCCAGGGTGTTGCCAAGCCCGAATCCGATGGAACCGCTTTTGCCGGTGTTGGAACCTCCGTATAAAAAGCCCTGGTGCCGCGATTGGTACCTCATTTTTCCGTTTTCGTTAATCGGTTGAAAGTAGTTGGTGTTTTTGGTGTAATCAGGCACATAGCTAAACGAAATGGTCGGGTTCATAACATGCCGGATGGCTTTTACATTACCCCGCTTAAAAAAATAAGTACCGAAAATACGTGTATTAAAACCTGCCGATATAGAATAGTTGGCGATGCGGTTAAAGCCTTTTATGGTATCAGAAGCCACCAGTACCGGCTGGTTGTTTTGGATGTTGTACGACCACCCCAGTTTTTCGAAATACCATTTTTCTTCGTACGAGAATTGGGGTGAAACGGTAAAAAACCGAAAGGCTTTAAACGAATAGCCGATGGGCACGGAATGCCGGATTCCGTTTTTACCGTTCTCAATGAATTTGGGGAGATTTTCAACTGTAAAGGGGGCTATGCTGTCCTGTGTGGAAGTGCCGATACGGCCCAGGTTGTTTGTAATCCGGTTGGAGGCTGCCATGCTATACCCGATGCTGAAATTGTCAAGCGCGGTAGGTGTACCGTCTTTGCGTTGAAAAGGATAAAGGTTTTGCATATTTACTGTCAGGGAAGGCAGCGTCAGGTCAACCTGTTTGGTTTGTAAATCCTGGCTGTGGCTGGCATTTAACCCCAGGTTAAAGGGCGTTCCCGCAAACCGTTTACTGTAGGAGATGTTTGAATTCATTTTGCGCGTGGTGTTGGTAAGCCCCTGTGAGTAAATGCTTGCTGGCATGCCCTGGTTGAGGTTGTTATTTTGGTTAAAGGAGTTGCTGGCAGCCGATACAGAAGCCGAAAAACGGCCGGTTCCTTTGCTTTGCGGAGTGTGGCTCCAGTTTATCTGGAAATCGCGCGATACGGATTGGTCTTCAATTTTATCACTAAACCGGTAACGTGAGTAGCTGAAGTTTAGGTTGCCATTGAAGCTATACCGTTTCATGTAAGGCAATGCAACCCGGCCGGCAAACCCGCCTTTGGAGTATAGGTCGAAAGTCAGGGCGAGTTTCATGTATTCGCTCACATCAAAAAAGTAGCCTAAATCGCGCAGGTTAAAGCCAAGCCTGCGATCTTCGCCAAAGGAGGGGAAGAGAATTCCGGATGTGCTTTTTTGCTGAGCCGGAAACATGCCGAACAAGAAACCGATGGGATAAAGCGGCACATCGTTGAACTCAACATAAAATGGCCCCGAAACAATCTTGTCATCGGGTATGGCCTTGGTTCTTGTGGAGCGGATTCGAAAATGCGGATGTTCCAGGTTACAGGTGGTATAGGTATTGCGCAAACTCAGCAATTCATTCCGCTCGTTTTTATACACCACATCGCCATGCAGATAGCCTTCGCCCTGCTGGGTAACGACTTCGGAGATCCGGGCCCGACCGGTTTTAAAGTTGTAGGTAATGTCTTTGGTTTCGTAAACCTCGGGCCCGTTCTTAAAAATCGGAAAACCCACCCTGCGCCCCAGTGAGTCGCGCTTGCCGTGGGCCGTAAGTGTGCTGTTGGCATAATCAATAATTATTTCTTCAGCGTCCAGTTGAATGGCTCCATAGGTAATCTTCGCATTACCGTACAGCCATATAATTTTTCCGTCAATACTGGTATGGATGGAATCCCGTGCGGAATAGATAATAGTTGTTTCGATGTCGCCCTTTTTGGGGATGGTATCGGCAGGGTTTTTGGTTGTATCGCTGGGGTTTATGGTTTGCAGGCTATCAGGTACCACCTGTGTATAGGCTATGGATGAGTAGGTTATAAAAAAACAGAACAGGGCGATGCGGCTAAAGGCAGAGGGCACGTTCGAAACGTTGAAAATCCGGTATAAATTCACAACTTTGCGTAAAGGTATTGCAAATCGGTTGAACATTGTAAGGCCCGTGAGGAATATAGGAATAACAGCGCTCTGCATAGCAATAACCCTGCTAAACTCCTCAAGTACCTTGCCGGTAAGGGAGTATAAAGTAAACACCATTGTAATTGATGCCGGCCATGGGGGTAAAGATCCGGGTACCATTGGTAAAGCCAATAATAAGGAGAAAGACATCGCCCTGAGTATATCGCTAAAGGTTGGTGAGTACATCCAGAAAAATATTCCTGGTGTTAAGGTGCTGTACACCCGCAAAGACGATCGATATGTAATCTGGGATGACCGCGCCAACCTGGCTAACCGCAATAAAGCCGATATATTTATCTCCATTCATGTAAATGCCAGTCCCAGTCCGCAGGTGTATGGAACAGAAACCTGGGTAATGGGCCTTCATAAAACAGAGAGCAACCTGGCGGTTGCCAAGCGGGAAAATTCAGTTATTCTTTTGGATGAAAACTCCAAGGAGCGTGCAGAGGGATTTGACCCGAACAGCCCGGAGTCATACATATTGTTTTCGCTTACACAAAGCGCGTATACCGAAAGCAGCCTGAAACTGGCGGCAAAAATTCAGGAGCAATTTGAAAAACGGGTAGGGCGCAAAAACCACGGTGTAAAGCAGGCCGGCTTTCTGGTATTATGGAAAACAGCTATGCCCAGCGTACTGGTTGAAGTAGGGTTTCTGTCCAACGAAAAGGAAGAGCAGTTTCTGGCTTCCGAAAAAGGTCAGGATCTGCTGGCTTCAGGGATTTACCGGGCTGTTCGTGAGTATAAAAATGAAGTAGAATCTCTAAATTAAGGATTTAAATAATCCTGTTAACCCACCCGGCATGAAGATATCCAAAGAAGTACGTGTAGGCCTGTTCATGGTCGTGTCATTGGTGTTGCTCTACCTGGGCTTCAATTACCTGAAGGGCATTGATTTCTTTTCTTCCCGAAAAAAATATTATGCCGTTTACGAAAACGTGGATCAACTCATGCCTTCCAACCAGGTTTTTCTGAGCGGGGTTTCGGTGGGCCGGGTTAGCCGCATACAGATTGACCAGGTGAGAAGGCGTGTTATTGTTGAGATGGAAATTGATTCGTACGTGCGTCTGGGCGATTCAACGGTGGCCATTCTGAATGGCGATTTTCTGGGCACCAAGTTTATTCAATTAAATATCGGCCGCATCAGGCGTGAACTGAAAGCCAAGGACACGTTGCGATCGGATGTGGCCAAAGGCATTACCGATTTTCTGGCCGAAAATGCTGCACCGGTTACCGATAATTTACAAAGTACGCTTCGTAAACTCAATACAATACTTGATAACCTGGGCCGCAATTCATATAAACTGGATTCGATATTTGACGGGTTTAAACAAACTCCGGTTTTGCTCAACAACACCATTGTTAATGCCAACCATAAAATGGATAGCGTTTCTGCTAATCTGAGTGCATTGTCGCGCAGCCTGCGGGGCACCCTATCCGAACTACGCCCCACGCTTACCAACCTGAAAGTTTTTTCTGACTCGCTGAAGGCCGTAGAAGTAAGCAAGACGCTGAAAAATATTGAGGGCACCCTGGCAAAACTCAACGAATCGCTGTCGCGCTTAAGCAAGGGCGATAATACCATGAGCAAACTGATGACGGAGGACACCTTATACGTGAATCTCAACAAGCTGTTAGTTTCGCTTGATTCATTAGCCAATCACCTCAACGAAAATCCTAAACACTTTATGGCTCCGCTGGGTAAAAGCCGAAACAAAATTCAGCGCGACCTGGAACGCCAGCGAAAGGAGGATGCAAAAAAGTAGTCATGCCTGAGAAAGACCTGGAGTTTAACCGGAATGAAGATCAGTACAAGCAGATGATTCACCGCCTGCATGTAAAGACGGTCGCTACGAAACTGGGTGGGGGAGAAAAGAAAATAAAAGAGCAGCACCAAAAAGGTAAGCTTACAGCCCGCGAGCGCATTGCCTACCTCACCGATAAGGACGCTGCTTTTCTTGAAATCGGGTTGTTTGCCGGTGACGGCATGTACAAAGAACAAGGGGGCTGCCCATCGGGTGGTGTGGTTACCGGCATCGGCTATATTAAAGGCCGCCAATGCGTAATTGTAGCCAACGATGCTACCGTAAAGGCGGGCGCGTGGTTTCCGATTACTGCCAAGAAAAACCTGCGCGCTCAGGAGATTGCCATGGAAAACCGCCTGCCCATTGTTTATTTGGTTGATAGTGCCGGAGTGTTTCTGCCCATGCAGGATGAAATTTTTCCGGATAAAGAACACTTCGGCCGGCAGTTCAGAAATAATGCAAGGATGTCAAGCATGGGCATTGTGCAGATTGCCGCCATCATGGGCAGCTGTGTGGCCGGTGGCGCTTACCTGCCCATCATGTCGGATGAAGCTATGATTGTGGATAAAACGGGTTCCATTTTCCTGGCGGGTTCATACCTGGTGAAAGCAGCCATTGGCGAAGAGATAGACAATGAAACGCTGGGCGGAGCTACTACACACTGCGAAATATCCGGTGTAACCGATAATAAATTTCCCAACGATGAAGCCTGTCTGGATTACATCCGCTCGCTGTTCGATAAACTGGGGCATCACGAACCGGCCGGCTTTGACCGGGCAACACCCACTATGCCAAAGGCTGATCTGAAGGACCTGTATGGAATTTTTCCTGCCGACCGGGTTAAACCGTACGACACTATGGAAATCATCCACCGGTTGGTTGATGACTCAGCCTTCGATGAATACAAAGCCTTGTATGGCAAAACGCTGATTTGCGGTACCGCCCGGATAGACGGCTGGGCCGTAGGCATTGTTGCCAACCAGCGAAAAGTGGTTAAGTCAAAAAAAGGCGAGATGCAGATGGGCGGAGTAATTTATTCCGACTCGGCCGACAAGGCCGCGCGCTTTATTATGAACTGCAACCAGCGTAAAATTCCGTTGGTATTTCTGCAGGATGTAAGCGGCTTTATGGTGGGCAGCAAAGCCGAGCATGGCGGAATAATAAAAGATGGCGCCAAAATGGTGAATGCCATGGCCAACAGCACGGTGCCCAAGTTTACCATCATCATGGGCAACTCGTACGGAGCCGGCAACTACGCCATGTGCGGCAAGGCCTACGATCCGCGGCTCATTTTTGCCTGGCCTTCTGCCCAGATTGCCGTTATGAGCGGGGCTTCGGCAGCCAAAACGCTGCTGCAGATACGGGTGGCTGCGCTCAAATCGCAGGGAAAGGAAATCAGCAAAGAAGAGGAAGCCGGTTTGCTTAAAGAGATAACTGATCGGTACAACGAGCAACTAAGCCCATATTACGCTGCCGCCCGCCTCTGGGTTGACGGCATTATCGATCCGGTTGAAACCCGGCAGGTTATTTCCATGGGCATTGAAGCGGCTAATCATGCACCGGTTGAACGGTTTAATGTAGGCGTTATTCAAACGTGATGACTGACAAAGAACTGAAAGCGCTGGTTTCGCTGCTTGATGATAATGACGAGCAGGTCGTTTCGGAGGTAACCGATAAAATCCGCTCACTCGGAAAGGAGGTAATTCCATACCTGGAGCAGGAATGGGAGAACAATTTTAACCCGTTGGTGCAACGTAAGATTGAGGACCTTATCCATGATCTTCAATATGAACTTTTAAAGCAACGTGTGGCGGATTGGTATGCCAGTACGGATCAGGATTTGCTTACCGGGCTGTGGCTGATTGCTACCTACCAATATCCTGATCTTGAACTGGAGCGATTAAAACAGGATTTGGAACAGATTTATTACGAAGCCTGGCTTGAATTTAAGCCCGATCTATATGCGTTCGATCAGGTAAAGGTGTTGAATGGTGTGTTGTTCAATAAACTGAAGTTTGGGGCCAACACAAAAAATTTTCATTCACCGGGCAACTCCATGATAAACGTGGTGCTCGAAACCCGTAAAGGAAATCCCATTTCGTTGTGCGTTATTTACATGCTGGTTGCTCAAAAACTAAAACTGCCAATATATGGCGTTAACCTGCCCAACCTGTTTATTCTTACCTATAAAGACGAGAAGACGCAGTTTTATATCAATGCTTTTAATAAGGGGCTGATTTTTTCACGGCAGGATATTGAAAACTATATTCATGAGTTGCACCTGGCTCCGCAACCTTCCTTTTTCGAGCCGTGTTCCAGCCTTGAAATTGTGCGCAGGGTTTTCCGAAATCTTATTATGTCGTTTGATAAAATGGGCGAACACGATAAAGCCGAAGAGGTGAAAGAGCTGCTGTTGCTGATTGCCGATGGAGCCGACCTGGGCGTTTAGAAGCCATCTCAAAAATCAGGTTAACCACAAAGTAGCACAGATAAAGCACAAAGGTCACAAAGAAAGAGGTCAGTATATTGTGTTTCTCCGTGTTCTTTGTGTGTACTTAGTGGCCTTTGTGGTTAAGTTTATTTTTGAGATGGCTTCTAGTGTTATACCCGTTCCAGTACTTTTTGTATCAAATCATCAATAGCCTTATCGTGATTTTTCATAAACTTTTTCTTGACCCGGTTGGCGATAATGGCGTTAACGCTGATTACTTCATGGTCGAGCAACCGGCCGAGTGCATAGTACGCTGCCGTTTCCATTTCAAAATTGGTTAACCAGAAATTACCGGCCTTGTTGTGGTAATATGTAAAATCGTCCAGCAGATTCGGGTAGCGCGCGGTGGCCCGTATTTTCCGTCCCTGCGGGGCGTAGAATCCTGGAGCAGTAATGGTATTACCAACAATCATGTCCTGACCGATCCGGGTTAACAATAAGTCGGATCCGCGCACCACGTACGGTGTAAACGCAAGGCCGGTATGGCGTTTAATATCTTTGCCGATGCGCTTTTCAAAATTAGTCAAAGGCAATTCGTAAAAATTCATAAGGTTATCGAGCCCCACACCGTATTCTGATATTAAATGAGCGCCCACCGGAATATCTTCCTGCAACGCCCCGGAGGTGCCGATGCGGATAATCTTCAGTTTTTTCTTTTTGGTTTTCGGTTCGCGGGTTTTCAAATCGATATTCACCAGCGCATCCAGTTCGGTCAGTACAATTTCAACGTTGTCGGTGCCGATGCCGGTACTCATCACAGTTATTCGTTTCCCATTAAATTCTCCCACGTGCGTAATGAACTCCCGCTTGTTCATTTCAAATACCACCTCATCAAAAAACCGGCTTACCCGGTAAACCCGGCCCGGGTCGCCCACCATGATTACAATTTCCGATACATGTTTTGGCAGCAGGTTAAGGTGGTAAACACTGCCGTCTTTATTCAGGATAAGGTCGGTTTCGGAGATGCGGGGCATGCAGGCAAGTTAATGCATAGGGCAGTTTCAGCGTATTTTCCGGTGGTTTTATTTCTGTTAATTAAAGCGTGATTTTTTTCCTGACAATTGCTGACAGGCTCAGGACGCACCCTGCATAACCGGCCCGTCAACCATTTACCTTTAGCACCATGTACCTGAACTGCCATACCGCCTTTAGTTTTAAATATGGCACCCTGCCGGTGCAAAAACTGGCAGAGGAAGCCTGCCGATGCGGAGTGCGCAAACTGGCGCTAACCGAAATCAACAATGTGGCCTCGTACATTGAAATGCTGCGGGTTTGTAAAACACTCCTTCAGCGGGGGACAGACAAGAACCTGGAGATAGTACTTGGAGTGGAGTTCAGAAACAAGGAGAGCGACCATGAATTACTGTATGTTATCCTGGCGCGCAACAACAGCGGCTTTGAAAAGATAAACCGGTTTCTGTCGCACCACCATGCTGCCGGCAAGCCGTTTCCACAGCGGGCCCCCGAAATAGAAGATGTTTTTGTTATTTATCCTTTCGGAAAAACAGAACCGGAACGCCTGCGCTCCAATGAATTTATCGGGGTAGGGCTTCATCAGCTAAACCAATACAACCGGTATCCCAACCGAAAAGCATATGCACCACGGTTTGTGTTGCTTCAGCCGGTAACGTTTTCCTCGGCAATTGATTTTAATGTACACCGGTTGTTGCGGGCCATCCACTACAACACGGTGCTCAGCAAGCTGCATCCCTACCGGCAGGCCCGTGCCGATGAGGTGATGATGCCAGTTCAAGAATTGATGAACCGGCTGGCGCGCTATCCTGAATTGATTGAAAACACTACCCGGCTGCTCAATCAGTGTTCAATTGATTTTACGCTGGGTGAAGACAAGAATAAAAAACACGTTACCGGCAGCGAAGCCAGCGACTGGGATTTTCTGGTTACCCGGGCGTGGGAAGGTTTTCAACGGCTGTACGATGCCGGCAATCCGGTTTTACGCGAACGCTTTCAGCGCGAACTCAGCATCATCCGGCAGAAGGGATTTTGTGCCTATTACCTGATTGCCTACGACCTGGTTTGCTTTGCCCGCGCCAGCCATTTCGATTTTGTGGGCCGCGGCAGCGGAGCCAACAGCATGGTGGCCTACTGCCTGGGCATTACCAACGTTGACCCGGTTGAACTGGACCTGTATTTCGAACGGTTTTTAAACACCGAGCGCACCTCGCCACCCGATTTTGACATTGACTTTTCGTGGGACAACCGCGATGCTGTTTATGAATACCTGTTTTCCCGATACGGCCGCGACCACGTATGCCTGCTGGGTACGCATGTTACCTACCAGAAGCGCTCGGTGCTGCGCGAGCTGGGAAAAGTGTTCGGTTTACCTAAAGCCGAAATTGATGCGTTGGTGGAATACCCGGAAGAAAACCGCCACCGCGATCACATTACTGAACTGATTTTTAACTATGCCGATCGCATCAAGGATTTGCCCGCCAACATTTCCATCCATGCCGGTGGTGTGCTCATCACCGAAAAACCCATCTATGCCTATACCGCCACCGAACTACCGCCAAAAGGTTTACCCGTATCGCACTTCGAAATGCACAATGCCGAAGATTTGGGCATCTACAAATTTGACATTCTCAGCCAGCGCGGGCTGGGGCATATTAAGGAAACCGTAAAGCATATAAGGCGCAACCGCGGTGTTGATGTAAATGTGTACCGCTTTGGTGATTTTAAAAAGGATGAGAAAATAAAGCAGCTGATGCGTGCCGGCAAAACCATGGGTTGTTTTTATGTGGAGTCGCCCGCCATGCGCATGTTACTGGGCAAGTTGAGGTGCGAAGACTACCTCACGCTGGTGGCGGCCAGTTCCATCATCAGGCCGGGTGTGGCGCGTTCGGGCATGATGCGCGCGTACATCGAACGCTTTCATGCTGTTCAAAACGGGGGTACGTATGAATCGATTCATCCGAAGATGGATGAGCTGATGAAAGAAACCTATGGCGTAATGGTGTACCAGGAAGATGTGATTAAAGTAGCGCACTATTTTGCCGGTCTCACCTTAACAGAGGCCGATGTGCTGCGCAGGGGCATGTCGGGCAAGTACCGGTCGCGCGAAGAGTTTAAGCGGGTGCAGGATAAATTTTTTGAAAACTGCCGGCAGCGCAACTACCCTCAACATGTTATTGAACGGGTGTGGTATGAGATTGAAAGTTTCTCAGGCTATTCCTTTGCCAAGGGGCATTCGGCCAGTTATGCCGTGGAGAGCTACCAGAGTTTGTACCTGAAGGCCCATTACCCGCTGGAGTTTATGGTGGGTGTGATCAACAACTTTGGCGGATTTTATAAAACCGAGTTCTATGTTCATGAGGCGCGGATGAACGGAGCTGTTATGGAGGCACCTTGTGTGAATTACAGCGAATACCTCACCACAATCTATGGCAATTGCATGTACCTGGGATTTATCCACCTGAAAAGCCTCGAAACCCGCATTGCACAGCAAATTGCTGTCGAGCGCAGTCGCTGCGGAGAATTTAAAAGTCTGCATGATTTTTTGCGAAGAGTAAACCCCGGGTTAGAGCAAGTACGTATTTTAATCCGGGTAGGTGCATTCCGGTTTACCGGTAAGTCGAAACAGCGATTGTTGTGGGAGGCGATGCTGTACCTCGGCCAGGCCAGAACAAAAGTGCCATCGGCTGAATTGTTTGACACCGAGCCGGCCGAGTACCCGCTGCCGCCCCTGCAGCGTGGTGAACTGGAAGATGCCTTTGATGAAATTGAACTGCTCGGCTTTCCGTTGTGCAATCCGTTTAAACTGGTTACACCGGTTGACTCAACACATACGGTAGGCGATTTGCCGGGTTGCATCGGAAAGACCGTTTGTATTTTAGGTTATATGGTAACTATCAAGTATACCAGCACCATCAAAGGCGACCCGATGTATTTCGGCACGTTTTACGATAAGCAGGGTGACGTGTTTGATACCGTTCATTTTCCGGATGCGGCCCGCAGGTTTCCCTTCCGTGGCCGCGGGTTTTACCTGATTAAGGGAACTGTTGCAGAAGACTTTGGCGTGAATATGATTGAAGTTGACGCTATGGATAAAATTCCAATGGTGAGCCAGCGTGCCGAGGAGTTCATGCGGGAAGACAGCTTGACTAAAGTTGAAGTAATCGGTGGATGACAGACGCCCACATACCGTTTTTATTTTGAACATACCACAGACATCCGTCATTAAAAGATGCTTCGCCCGCCCGTTGGGCGGCCTCAGCATAACAAAAAAACCTTTGTGGTTCTGCGTATGCCGCCCTGGCCGGGTAGGCGAAGGACCTTCTTTATTAAATAAATAGCAAAAAACTATGCTTAAAGAACTTTTTCATTCTTTGGTTGCACTTGGTGGCATTGCCGGGCCGGTATTTTTTTAAGTGGTGGAACTGAACGACCTGTTTATGCGTAATTAGCGTAAGTTTTTGATAGCCGAAGTGAAAACACGCCCGAATTACCTTCCTTATGCTGCCCTGGTTGCGGTAAGTTTTATCTGGGGTACTACTTACCTGGCCCTTCGTATTGGTGTACTGAATTTTCCGCCTTTTTTGTTCACCGCTATCCGTCAGGTAAGTGCAGGCATGATTTTGATGGCGTTGATTGCAGGCTTTAAAAGAGTGCCTTGGCCACCGGCCAGTCATGTTCTGCAACAAGCCATTGCCGGTTTTTTTTTAATTACGATGGGAAACGGGCTGGTGGCCTGGTCGGAGGTGCATATTCCAAGCGGGGTGGCGGCCATCCTCTGTTCGCTGATGCCCGTAGCGGTTATCCTTATTAATATGACCATCGGGCGCGATGAAAAACCCAACCTCACCATAGGGCTTGGAGCCATCCTCGGGCTTGGTGGCATTTTACTGATGTTTAGCGAGCATGTGGCTGAGTTTTCGAAAACCGAATATTTGCTGGGCATACTGCTTACACTGGGTGCCGTTTTAAGCTGGGCGTTCGGCAGCATTTGGATCAAAAGACATCACAGCAACAGCAATCCATTTGTTAATGCTGCCCTTCAGATGTTTTTTGGCGGTTTGTTTTGTTTGCCAATAAGTTTTGCAGTCGATGATTTAACCACCGTAAGCTGGTCTCCTGAGGCCGTTTATACCTTGCTATACCTGATTATATTCGGCTCCATCGTGGCTTATGCCAGCTACCTGTATGCGCTGCGCAGTCTTCCGATGACAATCGTATCACTTTATGCCTACGTTAATCCATTGGTGGCGGTTATCCTGGGTTGGATGGTATTGAATGAGAAATTAAATGGTACCATCGGCCTGGCCATTGCCGTAACCATTGCCGGTATTTACCTGGTAAACCGCGGGTACCAACTTCGTACCATATGGAAAGCGCAATTCTCGAAATCGTAGATTTTAAGCCGGAGCATCAGCCGTGGTTTGAGCAACTGAACCGCGAATGGATTGAAAAATTTTTTTGGATGGAACCGGTAGATGAAGCCGTGCTGGGCGACCCGGAAACTCACATCATCCGTACAGGTGGCGTTATATTAATGGCATCCGTACATAAAGAAATTGCCGGTACAGTGGCCCTGAAGTTGGTGGAGACGGGCGTATCTGAGTTTACCAAAATGGCGGTGGCTGAAAAATTCAGGGGACAGAAAGTGGGCGAGGCGCTGGCCAAGGCAGCCATCGGAAAAGCAAAAAAATCAGGAGCAAAGAAGATCATTCTCTATTCAAACACCATACTGGCACCTGCCATAGCGCTTTACCGGAAACTGGGTTTTAATGAAATACCGCTTGACGGGCCTTATAAACGCAGCAACATTAAAATGGAACTGATTTTATGATTTTCTGTAGCCAAATAATTTATACCTTGAAGAAACAATTCAGGCCATGACCATTACCGAAAGCATACCGGTTGAGCGGATCGGCAAATCGCGGATCAGCGAAATTGATTTTAAAAACCTGGAGTTTGGAAAATACATTTCCGACCACATGGTGGTAGCCGAGTACCGAAATAAAACCTGGCATGCACCCGTAATCAAACCTTACGGTGAAATGGCCATGACACCGGCCATCCTGGCGCTGCACTACGGCCAGGCTGTGTTCGAAGGCATGAAAGCATTTCGGACAGTCGATGGGAACATCACTATTTTCAGAATCTACAAGCACCACCAGCGTCTCAACAAATCGCTTGAGCGGATGTGCATGCCGGCCATCAGCGAAGAAATGTTTGTACAGAGCCTGCATGCGCTGGTGGACCTTGATCGGGCATGGGTACCTGATGACGAAGGCAGCGCCCTCTACATCCGGCCGGTAGTTTTTGCTTCCGAGTCGAGGTTGGGTGTAAAAATATCCGATCAGTACAAATTTGTGGTGATGACCAGCCCGGTGGGACCCTATTTTAATAAACCCATCAAAGTAAAAGTAGAAGAAACGTATGTGCGGGCCGCTGAAGGTGGCACCGGCTACGCCAAATGTGCCGGCAATTATGGTGGCGCCTTCTACCCTACCCAACTGGCCCGTGAGCAGGGGTACGACCAGGTATTGTGGACAGACGCGAAAGAACACAGGTACATTGATGAATCAGGAGCCATGAACGTGATGTTTGTGCTGGATGGAAAACTGATAACACCCAAACTCACCACCGCGTTGCTGGATGGCGTAACCCGCGACAGCATTCTTATCCTGGCCAACGAAATGGGCATGGTTGCCGAAGAGCGCAAAGTAAGCCTGGATGATTTGATTGCAGGATTTGAGCGCGGAACGTTAACCGAAGCATTTGGTGCAGGAACCGCAGCCGTGGTAGCGCCCATTGCAACCATTAACATTCACGGAAAAGATTTTCAATTACCGCCTGCCACAGAAAAATCGTTTCAAATGCAGGTAAAGAAAAAATTATACAACATCCGCCACGGTATAGAACCGGATAAACACAACTGGAACTATACAATTACAGCCCGGTAGGATGATGCCTTCCGCTGATTGCGCAGATACCCGCTGATAAAATTTCAGGTACTTATGAGTGAATTTCAGAAAACCGAGCGGACAACAATTACGCGTTTAGCTAAACGCGCTTCGTACAACAAAGAAATCATCTATGCTATACTGGATGAAGCGTTGTATTGTACAGTAGCCTTTGTGTTAAACGGTGGGCCCGTTCAACTTCCAACCGGCTTCTGCCGGATTGATGATAAACTCTACATACACGGTTCAGTTGGAAGTACCTACATGCGGGAACTCGCTGAAAAGAAAACACCTGTTTGCATCAATGTAACCTGCCTGGATGGCCTGGTGCTGGCGCGGTCGGCCTTTCATCACTCCATGAATTACCGGTCGGTGGTATTGTTCGGCAAACCTGAACGGATAACCGATGAGGCTGAATTGTACCGCGTACTCGAAGTGTTTACAAACAAAATGCAACCCGGCCGGTGGGATGATGTACGCAAACCCACAACGGCTGAGTGGAAAGCGACTATGGTACTGGCTTTCCCGATAGAAGAGGTTTCGGCAAAAATCAGAACCGGTCCACCCGTTGATGATGAAGAAGATTATACATTAGATGTGTGGGCGGGGGTGGTGCCGCTTCAGCTTGAGCGTAAAACCCCGGTGGCCGACCCACGCCTGAAAAATGGTGTTTCCACTCCCTTTTACTTGTGATGTTACCGGTTACAAAACCTACGTTGCTTCTGGATAAGGAGAAATGCGTACGGAACATTTCGCGTATGGCCGAAAAAGCCCGGAGGCACCGTGTGCGCTTCAGGCCGCATTTTAAAACCCACCAGGCGCACGAAATCGGAAGATGGTTCAGGGATTTTGGTGCAGAAGCCATAACAGTTTCGTCACTTGCTATGGCCGAGTATTTTGCTGCCGATGGATGGAATGACATTACCGTGGCTTTTCCGGCAAATATTCATGAGTATGAATTGATCAATAAACTGGCCGGCAAAATCAACCTCAACCTGTTGGTGGAATCTCCGGTCGTAGTCAGGAAGTTGCAAGAACGTATTACGCAACCAATCGGGTTATTTATTAAAGTCGATAGTGGTTATCACCGTACAGGAGTTGATCCTACGGATAAAACTTTGATAGATGCCATACTCCGGGAAATCACAAATGTGGCATCCTTTTCTTTTCTCGGTTTCTTAACCCATGCCGGCCATAGCTACAAAGCCCGCGGCCGACATGAAATTGAAAAAATCCACAACAGTTCGCTCGAAGTCATGCGTGCGATAAAAGAGTATTATCGTAGCAAGTACCCCGATGTTCTTGCTTCTGTTGGCGATACTCCATCGTGCAGCGTGATGGAAGAGTTTACGGGTATCGATGAAATACGACCGGGAAATTTTGTTTTTTTATGACATTACACAATCTTTAATTGGCTCCTGCTCGCTTGATGATGTGGCTGTTTGCATGGCCTGCCCCGTAGTAAGTACACACAGGCAGCGCAATGAAGTGGTTATTTACGGAGGCAGCATTCATTTTTCGAAAGATTCGGTTGCTGAGAATGGCCGGGTACTGTTTGGCAAAGTTGTAAGACTTACTGATAGTGGGTGGCTCGCTGAGCCGACAACCCTGTTTGTAAAATCGCTTTCGCAGGAACACGGCATCATCGGTGGTTCAGCAGAAGAAATTGAATCCATTAAAGAGGGTGATGTTCTTGGAATTTTGCCTGTGCATTCGTGTTTAACAGCCGATTGCATGGGCGAGTATCTGACTACACAAGGTGAAGAGGTCAGGCACTTCCGTTATCGCCCCGGATGATCCGGCCATCGCTCATCTCCACAACACGATCGGAACGGTTGGCAAAATCCTCATCGTGAGTAACGGCAATAATGGTTTGCCGGTAGGTGTGGGTAAGTTCCTGCAGAATATCAAACACCACATTAGAGTTATAGGAATCCAGATTACCGGTCGGTTCATCGCCCATGATAATGTCAGGGTCGTTAATCAGGGCGCGGGCAATGGCCACGCGTTGCTGCTGGCCACCGGAAAGTTTGGATGAAATTTTAAGGGCCTGATCGGCTACTCCCAGTATTTTCAGTTTATCGTAGGCACGGGATTCAATTTCTGCTTTGGAATACCGCCCGAGTTTCATGGCGGGCAACATCACATTTTGTAAAGCGGTAAACTCGGGCAGCAGGTAATGAAACTGAAAAATAAAACCGATGTGTTTGTTACGAAAAGCCGAAAGGTAATTCTGACTTTTGCCCTTCAGGTTCTCTCCGGCAATCTCCAGCTCACCTTCGTAGTCGGTGTCCATGGTAGAAAGTACATACATCAGCGTTGATTTACCGCACCCGGATTTCCCCATCAGGCACATAAATTCGCCCCGGTTTACCGTCAGATCAATCTGCTTTAATACCTGGAATTTTTCAGGTTCATAAAAATACTTGCTGATCTTTCGGGTTTGTAGTACCGGTTCCATACATTACTGGCCGCGTATAATTTCAATCGGATCAACCCGCGAAGCTTTTCGCGAGGGGGTGTACCCGGCAAAAGCGGTGGTAAGCACACCAAAAGCAATCCCGATTACATAGTACATGGGGTCGAAGTTTACCGGAAAGTGATCGAGGCTGACAATATCACCGCCTTCGAAAGGCGCTTTGGAAATCAGCCACGACAGTATGTACCCAATGATGAGCCCCATCAGCCCTCCGGCAAACCCGATGACCAGCGATTGGAACATAAAAATCAAGCGTACATCGGTACCGGCAAATCCCATTGCTTTGAGGATGGCGATGTCTTTCATTTTGTTGTAGATCGTCATGGTCAGGATGTTGTAGATGCCGAAGCCGGCCACAATAAGCAGTGTAACCGATACCGACCAGGTAATGATGTTACGGATGGTAACACCGGTTAAAAAAGTAGCGTTGGCCGTTTCCCAGTCTTCGGCCTTGTATTGAAACATGGTCTCGTATTCCGGTGCAATTTTTTTTGCCTGAAGTCGGTCATGTAATTTAATGTTAATGTCGGTAATGTAGGTCTGGTCCTGCTGCAAGATGGTTTGCACGGTGGCTATGTTGGCATAGGCGCGCACATTATCCACCGCACCAATACCCATTTGAAAAGTGCCAACTATTTTAAGTGTCATGGTATAGCCTTGTGGTGTGGTAATCACAACGCGGTCGCCTGTGGCGGCACTCAGTTTTCGGGCCAGGCCGGTACCCACCAGGATGCCATCCGGGTTGGATTTCAAATCTTCCAGCCGTCCGGATTTTAGCCGCGAGCGGATGTCGAAAAGTTTGTCTTCTTCCAATATGTCAACACCCAATATCTGGCCGTTTAGTTGTATCGGCCCGAAGTTGTAGAATACCTGCGAGGAGAGGGTTGGGGCCACACCGGAAACGCGGGGGTCTTTTCGGATGATTTCGACTACCTGAAGGGCATTGCGGAGTTTGGTGGTTTCTACCTTGGGTTTTTGGTGATGCACAAGGTTAATGCCGGCCGGGTTTAATTCATCCACGATGGATTTTCGTTCGCGGGTAATGTCATTGTAAATGTGAATGTCGGGTGATGAGGTCATGGTAACATCTTCGGTAAACTGATTAAGGCCTGTCATTAAACTTACCAACGCGATGAACATACCGATGCCAAACGTAACGCCCAGCATGGCAACAATGGTTTGCTTGGGTTTTGAAACGATGTGTGTCCAGGCTATTTCAACAACAGGGGTCATGGCGTGGCACTCAGTTAATTTTTACCTGCGTCTGACTATCAATACCGCTCAGTATTTCAACTTCATCGAGCGTGGTTATGCCCCGTGATATTTTTGTTTTCCGGTAACCCGATTCACTTCGTATAATTACGGAGTCGCCCGGAAGGAGGGCATTTTTTGGAATAACCAGCGCGGTGGGGTTTTGGCGGATGATGATGTTGGCTTCCAAGGCAAGCCCGGAGAAGGTACCGGGCAGTTTTTCGGTAAGCGTTGCATCTACCCGAAAGGCCTGCTGCCGCACATCAACCAGCGGATATATTTTGCTGACAACAGCGTTGAAAATCCGGTCGGGGTAGGCATCAATTTTTACAACTACCGGCTGGCCTACCTGTATGCGTTGAATGTCCAGTTCATCCACGTTAAGTTGCAGGTAAAATGAGTTGGCGCTGCCCAATACAGCCACAACCTCGTTTCGTTTGATCAGTTCGCCTTTCTCCTTTAACGTTTTAAATACCAGGCCATCTACCTGGCTTCGGATTGTATAGCGATCTGATTCATCGCGGGCTATGCGGAACTGATTTTCTGCGTTTCGCAGGTCGAGTTGCAACTGGTCATAAGTTCGTTTGTAACGGCTCTCGGCCAGCAGGAAATCGTTTTTTGAATTTTCGTATACCAGTTTCATGCGGTCGTACTCGGCCCTTGAGGTGGCATTGTTCTTAAGCAGGTTGGAGTAGCGTATAAAGTTTGTTGAGTCAAACAGCATTTTTGTTCGGGCGGTAGTTAAAGCCGCTTTCAGTTCGGCCAGTACCGGGGAGTTCTCGCTGAAGTTTTTCAGGGCGAGTTCATAGTTTTCGCGTGCAATACGGTATCGGGCTGTTTGCTGATCGGCCTGGATGGTGTACAAAGCATCGCCTTTACGTACCGGGTCACCGTCTTGCACGTGTTTATCGGCTACATAGCCATCAACCTGAGCAAATGCCTGGTATTCGTTTTCCGAAACGATGTTGCCGGAGGCGTATACAGCTTCTACCAGGGGTTTTATCTGTGGTTTGGTAAATTTTTCTTTCTTGCCGCATCCGTTAAGAATAAAAACAATAATAAAGGCGGTGGTAAGCAGTCGGGGTATCAAGGTCAGTTGATTTAAAGGGTTTAACTTTTTCTTTTGCGGGTAAGTTTTTGTTCCTGTTTAACCAGCAACTCCAGCGTATCTTTTTTCAGCATGTCAACCGTGGCATTGCGTACCTGCAAGAAAGCATGGCGAATGCTGCAGGTTTCTTCATCCCGGCATTCAGTACAGGATTCATAATACTTATACGTGGCACAGGGTACGGCAGCAATAGCCCCGTCAAACAGCCGTACTACCTCGGCCAGGTTTACATCGCGGGTTGATCGCCTGAGGAAGTAACCGCCTCCTTTGCCGGCCCGGCTTCCTAGAATTCCGGCCCGCTTCAGTTCAAGCAGAATGTTCTCCAGGAATTTTTTCGGGATGTTGCAGGAAGAAGAGATTTCGCGGATCAGAAATTTTTCCTCCGGGTTCCTGGCCATGTGAACCAGGGCGTGGATGGCGTATTTACATTTTTTAGAAAGCATGGGGCAGGAGTTGGGTCCGAATGTTACCGGGTAGCCTGCAACTCCCTTCAATACATTAATTTAATACCAGAGCCGAAGATGAGATTTGAACTCACGACCTACGGTTTACGAAACCGTTGCTCTACCGCTGAGCTACTTCGGCAAGTTGGTCAAAATTACATATTGCCGGTAAATTGTAACTTCGGGCAATGAAATTTGTACTCGTTTTACTGGGCGGAGGCATCGGATCACTTATTCGTTACAGTGTGTCGGGGTGGGTGCACGGTAAATACAGCGGGGTGTTCCCGCTGGGCACGTTAACCGTAAACCTGGCGGGCTCATTTCTGATTGGCGTTTTATGGGCCTTGTTCGAATCGGCAACGATGAGCCCCACGTTGCGCGTTTTTCTGTTTGTAGGTATACTGGGTGGATTTACCACATTCTCAACCTTTTCGCTGGAAACCCTAAGCCTGTTACGCGATGGTGAGGTACGCACTGCGTTGCTCAACATACTGGTGAATAACGTAGGAGGTATTTTGCTGGCTTTTGCCGGATTTAGCGCCACACGGGAAGTTCAACAACTGATAACCAAGCTATGAAATTGCCTGAAAACGGAATCCTGCTGCGGATCCACATTGGTGAGTCGGATCAACTTAATGACAGGCCATTGTATGAGGCCATTGTGCTGAAAGCCCGCGAACTGAACCTGGCCGGGGCCACCGTGTTTCGCGGCATTATGGGCTTTGGAGCTGAAAGCCGTATCCACACGGCCAAGGTACTGCGCCTTTCGGAAGACCTGCCCATTGTGATTGAAATTGTTGATACCGAGGAGCATATCAATAAACTGATTCCCTTTCTGGATGAACACGTAAAAGAAGGCCTGATAACGCTGGAGCCGGTGAATGTTATCAAATACCGGCACAGCCGCTGAACTGTACAAATTCCGAAAAGGTTATTACTTTTGTCGCCCCGAATTGCCCAGGTGGTGAAATTGGTAGACACACTACTTTGAGGGGGTAGCGCCCGAAAGGGTGTGCTGGTTCGAATCCAGTCCTGGGCACTACATTGTTCATTAATTTTTTGCCGAAGTGGTGAAACTGGTAGACACGCACGTTTCAGGGGCGTGTGGCGAAAGCTGTGTGGGTTCGAGTCCCACCTTCGGCACATCATTCAAAAGTCATCTTATGCACGAGATGACTTTTTTATTTCAAAGGGCTTAAGGTTGCAGTTAGTGCGTGTGGCGTCCCGCCCAGGCGGGATGTGGGTTCGAGTCCCACCTTCGGCACAATATTTAAAAGTCATTTTATACATGGGATGACTTTTTTTGTTAACCAAAGAGCATTCCACAGGGGCCCATTTTTAAAATCGGGTTATAGTAAACACAAAAGCCTTAGTTTGGTAACTTCGGGTCGTGTCATCTGAAAACCCCAATAGCCCGCTGGAGTACACCGACTTCACCATTAAGGCTACCCTAACAAACTTTGCTCCGGTTGAGGAGGTATTGATTTCCATGGGAGCCATGTACATCGGCAATGATGAGCAAACCGATTATTATTTTGAAACTGATAACGGAAAATTAAAACTCAGGCAAGGCACCATTGAAAATAGGATAGCACACTACAGACGCGAATACGAGGTTGGTTCCGAAAAAACAATTGTATTTCGCTACGAAGAAAATCCTTCATCCGAAGCAATTAAACAATTACGAAGCCAGAACAAACTGATAGGTTTTGTGAGAAAATCAAGAAAAATTTATAGGCTCGATAACCTGAAAATTCATTTGGATACCCTTCCTGACAATCGGAAATTTATTGAAATTGAAGCCTTTGACCGGACTAACCGGTTTTCAGCTGCAGCGTTAAAAGCGCAGTGCATGGCAGTAAAAGAAAAACTCGGCATACCCGATAGTGTTTTGATAAAAACCGGGTACATGGAAACCTGAGAATGCAGCACTGGAAATTCATCAAAAATCAGTTTATTGGATTATGAAAATATTCGGTCTCGTAATTATGTCCATCTTTTCATTAACCGCCATGACACAACCCATTAATAAAAACGAGCAAGTCAGCTATCTGGCACTGGGTGATTCCTATACAATCGGAGAAAGTGTGCCGGAGCATGAGCGGTGGCCGGTGCAACTGGTAAAGCTGCTCAATGCCAAAGGCTATAGAATTGAAGCGTCACGCATTATTGCTACTACCGGCTGGCGCACCGATGATTTAAAAAATGCTGTCGATAATGCCGGCTTAAGTAACGATTATGGTTTGGTTTCACTGCTCATCGGAGTTAATAATCAATACCAGGGAAAATCGGTTGAAAGTTATAAACCGGAGTTTGAAGGACTCCTTAAAAAAGCCATTGAGCTGGCCGGGGGCAGAAAAGAACGCGTGTTTGTGGTGTCAATTCCGGATTATGGATTTACTCCCTTTGGTGAACCGAAGAAGGAAGAAATTTCAAAAGCCATTGATGCCTTTAACCAGGCAAACCGCGAGATAACGCTGCGGTACGGCATCCGGTACTATTACATTACAGATTTAACACGAAAGGGCCTTGAACAGCCCCACCTGGTTGCAGCCGATAAGTTGCATCCTTCCGGTGCCATGTACACCCGGTGGGCCGAACTGATTGCAAGCGATTTCTAAACACCAGCGGTTACCGGCTGGATTCTTTGCATTCAGTAATGCGCTGTGTTTTTTTTGCCTGATGAGCACCGTAGAAAATCAGGCTGTAAAGTGCCGTAAGTGTTGTAAAGAATATATATACCATACCTCCCTCGTTAATCCGGTTCAAAATTGAGCAACCTTTACCCATTGTTTCCGGTTTAGTATGGGTACCTTTAACCAACGTAATATTTGGCACGATTTTGTTCTTTTGTGCCGGGTTACCGCCTGTAAACTTTCATGCTTGCAGAACGGATTCAAAGTGTAACTTGCAGCCTTTTAATAATTTATCCCATACAGCATGACAGTGAAATTGAAGTGGATTGCCCTGGTATTGATTGCTACGTTGCAGAGTACTGGTGTATTAGCGCAAACCAGCATTACCGAAAATGAGCATAAAACCGTACCTGACGATTGGTTTTTACTCGATCCTGAAACAGATCGCTTTCAGGGGGTGAGTGCCGAACGGGTTTATAACACGCTACTTAAAGGCAAACCGGCCCGTACGGTAATTGTGGCGGTGATTGACTCCGGGGTGGATATCTTTCATGAGGATTTGAAAGATGTAATCTGGGTCAATACCAAGGAAGTACCCAATAACGGCATTGATGATGATAAGAACGGTTACGTGGATGATGTATATGGCTGGAATTTTATAGGCGGAAAAAACGGAAACGTTAATGAAGATACCTATGAACTTACCCGCGAATACGTGCGGCTAAAGCCGAAGTTTGAAAATATTGATGAGAAGAAAATAGGTAAAAAGCAACAAGCCGAGTACGCGTATTGGAATGACATTAAAACCAAATTTGAAAAGCGCGCCAAAGAAGCAACCAATCAATACAACCTGTATAACTCGTTCTACCAGAACATTTCATTTGCCAATGATACACTAAAAAAGATTTTAAAGGTTGACCGGCTAACAGCCGAAATGGTAGATACGATTAAACCCACTACACCGGTTAAGGCGTTTGCCAAAAATGCGATGAGTGTACTTTATAAAAATGCGGGTCCCGATGCCGATGCGGAAAGTTTTCTGGAGGAATTGAAAGACGCGGTCCATTATTACGAAGTACAGGCTCTCTACGGATACAACGAAAACTTTGATTCGCGTGAGATTGTAGGCGATGACTATAGTAATCCTTATGAGCGTGCTTACGGAAATAACGATGTTAAAGGCCCTGATGCTGAACACGGCACACACGTAGCGGGCATCATTGCGGCCAACCGCAACAACAACCTGGGTATAAAAGGCATTGCTGATAACGTAAAAATTATGTCGGTGCGTGCAGTGCCCAATGGCGATGAGCGTGATAAAGATGTAGCCAATGCCATTTACTATGCTGTTGATAACGGAGCGCATATAATCAACATGAGTTTTGGTAAATCATACTCACCGCAGAAGGAAGTGGTGGATAAGGCCGTTCGTTATGCCGAATCGAAGGGTGTACTGCTGGTTCATGCAGCCGGTAATGATGCAAAGAATTCAGATGAAGAAGTTAATTACCCTTCGCGCTTTTACAAAGACGGCAAGGAGTGTAAAACCTGGGTTGAAATCGGAGCCTCGGCCTGGGGAGCCGATAATTCATTTGTGGGGTCATTCTCGAACTATGGAAAGAAAACCGTTGACCTGTTTTCGCCCGGTGTGCGGATTTATTCAACCATTCCGGAAGGCCAGTATAAGAACAACGATGGCACCAGCATGGCCAGCCCGGCAACAGCCGGGGTAGCGGCTATACTGATGGCTTATTTTCCGGATTTATCGGCTGTACAGGTACGCGAAATTTTACGGCAATCTACCCGCAAGTTCGATAACCTGAAGGTAGCCAAACCAGGCAGCGGCCAGGAAGTGATGTTTAAAGATTTGAGCATTACAGGCGGTTTGGTTAATGCGTATGAAGCAGTAAAACTGGCCATGACCATAAGTAAGCCGGTAGAGAAGTAGCTTCTAAAAAAAGAAATATCGCATAAAACCAATTGCACCAAGAAAGAGCAGCACCAGCCCCGGAATCATCCGTATTAACCGGTTGTCGTTAATGGAGGAGGCTACGCGGTTTGCCATAAACGTAAACAATGCAAGCAAGGCGAAAGCACCCACCGAGGTACCGAGGATGTAACTGTGCAATCGCCAGTTTGTACTAATGTCAATCCAGCCCTGCAATTTTAAATATGCGGTAAGGGCAATCCAGAACGGGATAGCCTGCGGATTAAGAATGCTTAGTATAATACCACGCCTGAAACCGCTTTGCTGAAGTTTTACTGAAATCGCTGACGGTTTCCGTACTGTCCATAAACTTATTGCTCCAATTACAGTCATAATGATTGCTCCCCATAGTTGCAGGTTGTGGACTACTACCGGTGAAGAAGTGATGACATGCTCAAACTCTACGGCAATCCAGGCATACGGATATTCCACAACAGCCACGGCTAAAGCAAAGCGCAGGGCTACATTAATTTTGCGCTCCAGCCCAAGTTGCAACACCATCATGTTTAGTGTGCCCGGGGGAATAGAGCCTAAAAAACTGAATACAAACCCGATGAGGAATACCTGAACGATCAACAAAATGAGAATTTAGATATGCAAGTAAGTAAAAGGAAAGAAGTTATTTTTCAATTGGCTTGCCTGCCCGTGCCCAAGCCGACAGGCCGCCACTCAGGTCGTAAACTTCTTTAAATCCCAACTTAACAAGTTCCCGGGCAGCCGAATTGCTGCGTACCCCGCTGGCGCAATACACAAACACAGGTTTTGTTTTATCCAGTTTGCCGAGTTGCGCACTGAAATCGCGCTGGTAATAGTCAACCAGTACTGCATTTTTTAAATGCCCCCGGTTGTATTCCGAGGTGGTGCGTACATCAAGAATAATCTTCTCCGGTGTAGCATTAAGTTTCGTTTCAAACGCATTGACATTAAGCACCTGTGCCCCGGATTGCCCCTGGCAACTTGATGCAACGACAAGGAGGGTTAAACTGAACAGGGTTACCAAAAGTCGGTTCATGGCATCGCTAAATTTTATAAGGTAAGCGCAAAGTTCCTGATTAACCGGCAACCGGCCTGTGATTTTAGTTACATTTTATGAAAAGTTGGGTCAAACACTATTCATCCACGCATAATAGCAAAAGGCTGCCTTTTTGAGGCAGCCTCTGCATTTTGTTCTTCGTGATCCCGCTGGGATTCGAACCCAGGACCCTTACATTAAAAGTGTAATGCTCTACCAGCTGAGCTACGAGATCAATTATTTATGTCAAATCATTCCTTTTGCAGTTTCTTAGCTGATTTAAGTCCTGACCCGAAAGCGTCAGGGCCCTACCAGCTGAGCCACAAGATCCTCAAAAATTAACTTCCTTGCCTAATTTGGGGGCTTTTCCGTTATTGAGGGCACAAAAATAGCACAAGGGCACAACTATGCAAAAAGCCTTTTTAAAAATTGCCCTCGCGGTGTTTGGTCTTCTCCTTTCGCTCAATAGCGTACAGGGTCAGTCGCCAACCCAACAGCTGGCTCGGGCCGATTCATTGTTTAACATTAAGAAATACACCCAATCGCTTGAAGTATACACGGAGTTGGTTGACAAAAAAATATTCTCTACGGCAATGTTATTGCGGATGGCTTTTATTGAAGAAGGGCTTATGCACAAAGCCAACGCGCTTTATTACCTGAATCTGTATTATCAGTACACATTTGATGAAGCGGCTATTCGTAAAATTCAAGAGATAGCCGAAGCAAACCGGTTTACGGGTTATGAACAAACCGATTTAGACAAACTGGAAATGGCCTGGCGTAAGCATGGATACCTGGTTACGTTGGTATTGGTTGTTGTAGCAGTGGTATTTACGGTGCTGCTGGTTGTCAGTAACCGCAATCGCAAGGCCCATTGGGCAGCACAATCTTTTTGCTTTGCTCTGCTGTTAATTCATCTGAATTTTCCCTTTAAAGAAAAGGCGATTATTAAACAAGGCACAGCTTACCTGATGTCTGGACCTTCGGCTGGTTCTTCGGTGGTTGCCGTAATTGGCGAGGGCAATCGGGTAACAGTGCTTGGCAGGGAGGATGTGTGGGTTAAAGTTCTTTGGCAGGACCGTGAAGTTTACGTCCGCGAATCGAATGTTAAAGCAATAAAAATCTGACTTCAGAATCGTAATGTAACGGAGCCACGGTATTCTTTGTGGGTGTACTTAACCAGGTAATAATACACTCCGTTCGGCAACCCCTCGCCAAACCATTTAAAATCGCGGTTGGTACTTTCAAACACCTGGCGGCCCCACCGGTTGTAAATACGGATACTCACAAACTCGCCCACGCAGTTATCAAGGGGCAGGATGTTTACAAAATTGTTGGCGGCCTCATCCCAGGCCATCATGGCAAAGAAGTCGTTTACACCATCGTTGTTAGGTGAAAAGAAATTTGGCGGAAGAAAATTTATATCGCTGCCGTCAACATCTTTAATGGTAATGGCCAGTTCAAGTGTATCAGTTTTAGTATTAAAACAACGGTTGTCGCTTAGCAAAAAGGTGAACACATAGTTATTTTCGTAAATGCGGTTTTTAAAGATGCTGCAATCAGGCTCCCAGGTGAACGAAGCGGTTAAAAGCGATGGGCCCTCGACATTCTGAAATACAAATCCCGTGGGCTGTACAACTCCGGTTTTTCCAATCAGTTCCAGTTTCAACAAGTCTTTATCAGGCGCCAGGTCGGCATCAAAGCCAGCCAAAGAAAGGGTTATCGGAGTTCCTAAAATAGCGGTAAGCGAATTATCCGTTATGGTTATTTCCGGATTAGTGCTGGCAACCGATAACTCAGGCGCATTGTTGTCGGGCGGCTCAACGTGCACGATGACGTGCAGGGTATCGGCTTTGTAAAAGCGACACTTATTGGCATTATCCACCACAATAAACCGGAAGTCAAATTGATTTTTCACATCCAGGTCGATGGTGCTGCAATCCGGAAACCATGAGAATGCCGAAGTGACCATGCCCCGGTTTGTTACTTCTGAAAAGGAGACTCCGAATTCAGTCGTACTAAAGTTCAAGCCGTACATACTCAGCACCAGCAAATCGTTATCGGCATCGGTACCGGTTACGGTAAACGTCAAAGGTTCGTAAATCTTACGGGTAACTTCAATGGTCTTTTCGTTTGCCGTTTGCAAGGATGAACTGATAACCGGATCAAAGTTGCCGGGCAGGATAATGTTGAGGGTAATCAACATGGTATCAGGGTGTGCAAACAGGCATTGGTCGCGGTCATCGGTAATGATTTTAAAATTGAAATTGGTTTTTTGTGTAAAGTCGTACACATCACATCGCGTATCCCAGATTAACTGGCCGTTCACCTGCCCGGCAGGGGAGGTGCTGAGGCCGAGTGTCATGCCCACATCAGTGAGGATGAATCCATCATTAATTACAAATACATCCAACTGGTCGCCATCGGCATCAACGGCATGAATGGGTATGGTCAGGGGCGGGTCTCCTTCATTAAGCGTGGTGATAACGTTGGCCGTGGTGAACGTTGGCTTGTTGTTGGGTGGCGGCTGAACAAACACATTTACCACCAGTGTATCGGATAAAGGCAAACTGCAGGCATCATCGTAAGCAATAATACCCACCTGGTAGTTTCCATCGGGCAGGTAAGGGCATTGTGGAAAGCAGATTTCAAAATCAACGGTGCTGCCGTTAATTAGCGTGGCATTACTTACCACAGGAAGCAATTCATTCAGGTACCGTGTGCTCTTTTTGAAATTGAGCGGAAATACCCGGATAAAAACTCTCTCCTGGAAGTTATCATCAATTTTTTCTGAATCCGGATCGGATATGCGCACCTGTACACAGCGGTCGGCATCGGTTACGGTATTTGCAAACGACACGTTTAATGATTGGTTAGCTGAAGTAAACGTTGTAGTTCCTTTTTTTCTACCTACAATCTGTGGCGGTTCTGCTACGGGGCATGCTTCTACTACCAGCATCTGGAAGTCGCGCCTTACTTCACCGATTTTCACGCCATCACGGAATTCCTCGCATTTAACGGCAAATACGAACAGTCCTTGTACAGTAGGTGTAACGGTTAAAAAACCGTCCGGGCTTATCTTCAAATCAGGCATTCCGTGCAAAATGTTGTTCAATGAAAATCCGGTTTGCCATTTCACCAGCGGATAGGGGCGCGTGCCCGGGCCGCCTGCAGGTATGGCCACCGCAGAGTGTGTGTTAAGCGGAGTAACCAGCGAGTATACCAGCGAATCGCCATCATCGTCAGTACCGGCAAAGTCGGTGTAGTAAGGTTTACGCGGGCAGGCGTAGTCGTTAAGCGGAGGGAACAGGCGGGGCGTTGAATTGATGAAAGGCTGTCCATCTTTTACAACCGGGGGAAACTCCAGGTAAAAGGTTTGGCCGGCTGCATTCGGAAAAAGCGGATCATTTTGGGGCGGCTCCTGACTGATGATGTTGGTGATGGAATAGTTGCGGCAGCAGCGTTCCCACACCAGGTAGTAGCCCTGCGGGTGATTGTACATGTTGTCGGGCAAAATAATGGTGGTGGTGTAGGTTAATTTGAGTGTTTCGATTTCGCCATTTGAGCATTCCGGCTGGGTATAGGAAACCTCCTCTTCGGTGGTAAGCGGTAAGAACACATCGGTCATGCGGGCATTATCGTGTATCCGGTAGATGCGGGCCATAACGCTCAGGTCTTTGGCGCCCACTAAGCCGTTGATTTTATCAAAATAAAGAATCAGGTTAACCCGGTAGTTGTTGCCGGTAAGGTGTTTCAGTTCAAACTCTCCACCAACAATGTGCGAGGCGCGGGTGAATACTCCAACCGCACAGAAAAGGCCAACCAGTACTATTTTCTTCATACCCGGATGGGAAAGATAAGAAAACCTGTGCAGCCGGAAAAACACGCATATTTGCATTTCATGGTGATGAAAAAAGGAGATATTCTGGAAGGATTACGGGTAGAAAGCATGGCAGCCGAAGGGAAATGCGTAGCCCGCCTGGATGGGAAAGTGGTGTTTATTGAAGGTGCCGCACCCGGTGATGTTGTTGAAGCCCGCATCACAAAAATCAAAAACAACTTTCTGGAAGCTACGCTGAGCAGGGTAATTACTCCCTCCGCAAACCGCGTTGAGCCGGTGTGTTCGCACTTTGGTTTTTGCGGAGGATGCCGGTGGCAGCATTTGAACTATGAAACGCAGCTTCAGTATAAGCAACAACAGGTGGTTGATAGCCTGGAGCGGATTGGCGGACTGACTTTTCCAACAGTTCAACCCATTATTCCATCATCGAAAACTACGTATTACCGCAACCGGCTGGACTTCAGTGCCACGAATTACCGGTGGCTGACCTCACCCCCCAACCCCCGCCCCAGCGGAGAGGGGGAATTAGGGCGTGATGGATTAGGCTTCCATGTGGCCAAAAGCTTTGACCGCGTGTTTGATGTGGAGCATTGTTACCTGCAGCCCGAACCGAGTAATGAAATTCGCAAAACCATAAAGGAAGCAGCAATTGGTAATGGAATTCCTTTCTTCGATTTGCGAAAGCAGACCGGCTACCTGCGTACCGTTACCATTCGCACAGCTACCACCGGTGAAGTGATGGTGATTGTACAAGTTGCTTACGATAAACCGGAATGGCTATCTGTTTTAATGAACGAGGTTAGCAATCGCTTTCCGCAAACCACTTCTCTGTTATATGTCATCAATACCAAACGTAACGATACTTTTCACGAACTCACGGTTAACACCTGGAAGGGTAATCCGTATATTACCGAGACCATGAAGAGGCCGGAGGGCAGCGGGGTACTTCAATTTCGTATCGGGCCAAAATCGTTTTATCAAACTAATTCTGAACAGGCCGAGAAATTGTATTATGTTGCCTGGCAACTGGCTGCCCTTACGGGAAACGAACTTGTTTATGATTTGTACACCGGCACCGGAACCATTGCCAACTATGTAGCCGGGGAGGCAAAAAAAGTTATCGGACTGGAGTATGTGGCCGCTGCCATTGACGATGCAAAAATCAATTCAAAGTTAAACAGCATAGCCAACACCGATTTTTTTTCCGGAGACATTAAGAACCTGTTGAATGAAGATTTCCTGAACATACACGGCAAGCCTGATGTCGTTATTACCGATCCGCCCCGGGCAGGAATGCACGAAGATGTTTGCAAGATGTTGTTAAAGGCTGAGCCTAAGCGAATTGTGTATGTAAGCTGCAACCCGGCCACACAGGCCCGCGATTTAAAAATTATGGCTGATAAATACTCCATTGTTGCTGTTCAGCCGGTAGATATGTTTCCTCACACGATGCATGTGGAGAATGTGGTGAGCCTTGTGAAGAACTAAGCGATTGGCTCCAGCCTGCCGGTAAACTGGCGGAGCAGCAGAGTTTCATAGAGAATTTTGTAACCTCTTACATTCTTTTTTTCGATAATCTGGAATCATACCAAAAGGTTTATTCTCTTTTTTCAGTATGTTCAGAATTTAATTGAAGTTTTCTTTTAACTGGTTCAGGTACGGGCGTTACTTTTCGAACAGCATAATCAAAACAAACAACACCGGTTTTTCCGTATGCCACATCTTTTCCGGTGGCTTTATTCCGAAGGCGATACATAAGGTCAAACCCGTATTTAGTAAAATCAGTCGCAGCAATTTCGATGGTGAGCACATCACCCAGGAAGGACTCTGACTTATAAACCACAGCCGCATCAGTAATGATCTGGCCGATGGTTCCCTCCAGGCTGAGCTCGCTTTGAAATCCCAGTTGCCGGTAATACAACACACGGGCCTCTTGCATGATAGTAAGGAAGGAGTCATTACCCACATGCCCGCCATAGTTCAGATCGGAAACCCTTACCGGGAGTTCGCATATAAAGTTGAACGTTTCAGGTAAAACAAGGTGAATTCGGGGCATCTTTTTATTTCCAGAATAACTGAGTGTGGCAATTTAAAACAATTCATTTGTTTTAAATCCGGGTTAGCCCTGCTTAAAACTCCTGATCACAATCTTTACATCGCGAAACTGTTTTTGGCGGAAACAATACAAAGAATAGCGAGAAGAACAGGGAAAGAATAATGGAAGCCGGTTTTCGGCTGTATCCGGTTTCAATGTTTGCTGATTTACAACGCGGACATCGGATCGGCTCCTCATCCGGCTGCTGAACAACTTCGCTGAGTACTTCTGTTGCCCGCGTTTTATCTTTCTCAAAAATATGAAGCCGCACACTAAACCGTGGGTTTTGAATGGGATACAGGTTGGCCAGGTTTTCTTCGCTCAAAAAACAGGGAATACCGTAGGCATCGAGCTTGGTTTTGGCAATGTTTGCCTCAATGGCACCGCCAAACGTTTTGAGTACAATGATTTTATCCTGTTTTTCCATGGTTTTACCGATACATGATGGATGTCCACGTTAATATCCGTATAAAAAAACTTTTGAAGTAAGCTGTAACAAATAAACCCGCCAGGCGTCTGGTTAATGGATTTGAAAGAATGGATTTGCACGCTTTTCAAAACCGAGTTCTTCCTGTTAAAAACAAGCTTTTTCGGTTTGCCCTGCGCATGCTGGGTAATGAAGACGAGGCTAAAGATGTAATTCAGGAGGTATTTATCCGGGTATGGAAGGGACGCGATCAACTGGCCGACATAGAGAATATGGAGGCCTGGTGCATGCAAATAACCAAAAACCTTTCGCTGGATAAGCTAAGGGTACAAAAACGAATGAAAATACATTCCACATACGAACGTGTTACCATGCAACACCCGGATGTTACCCCGGATGTAAGGGCAGAGCTTCATGAAAGTATGCTGAATGTAAATCAATTGATTGCAGGCTTGCCGGAAAAACAACGACAGATTATTCACCTACGGGATGTGGAAGGCTACACGTACAACGAGATTTGCGATATTTTAGAGCTCGATATGAACCAGGTGAAAGTAAACCTGTTCAGGGCGCGAAATGCTGTTCGGGAAAAACTGATGAAAATCAATGCGTATGGACTCTAAGCGTGCAGATGAGCTGCTAAAAAAATATTGGGACTGCCAGACCTCGCTTGATGAAGAAAAAGAACTCCGCGAGTACTTCAGGCAAACCGATGTTCCGGAAGACCTGGCGCCTGCCGCCAGTCTCTTCCGTTACTTTGATGAACAAAAGACTAATTCACTGAATGATGATTTTGACCAGTTGGTGATCGGCAGAATGACGCAAACCAGAAAAAGCGGTACACCGGGAATCAAAACGCTATTTACCTACTCGATCCGCATTGCCGCTGGTGTGGCCGTATTGGTGGTGGCCGTCTTTCTGGTACGCCAGGAATTGCAGCGGGCAGATGGCGTTGCGGCAAATGCCGATTTGGTTGATACGTACGATGATCCGCAAAAGGCATTTGAAGAGACAAAGAAAGCCCTTGAAATGATTTCGCGTGGATTTGTAAGGGCCGAGCAACAGGCAAAAAAGATCAACGTTTTCAATGAAGCACAGGAAAAAATTCAGAATCAATTAAAGAAAGAAGCAGAATTATAACTAAAACAAAAATTAAAACTATGAAGAAGGTAATTATAGTGGTAACGCTGGTAGCCCTGGGCACGGGCGTATATGCGCAGGGTGAGGCAATAGCAAAGTTTTTTAATAAGTACGCTACCGATGATTCATTTACCACGCAGGTAACCATTTCAGGCAAAATGTTCAGTTTGTTTACTGACATGGAGGCAGAAACCCCGGAAGATAAAGAAGTGCTGGACGCCATCAGTAAACTTAAAGGGCTTCGCATTATCGGCAAGGACAATACCAGCGATGCGCGCAACCTGTACAAAGAAGCCTTTGGAATTATCACTGCAAACAAGTATGAGGAATTGATGGCCGTTCGCGATAAGGACAAGGATATGAAGTTTTACATCCTTGAAAAAAGCCCCGGCAAAATCAGCGAGCTGGTAATGCTTTCGGGCAACGGGCAGGATTTTATGCTGATGAGTTTGTTTGGCGAGATTGATCTGAAACAAGTCTCACGTATTGGCCGTAAGATGAATGTGGAAGGCCTGGAGAAACTGGAGAAGGTGGATGAAAAAAAGAAGAAGAGCTGATTTAGCAGAAGTTATAATAACAAAGCAACTGCAAAACCCGGCAGTTGCTTTGTTCGTTTTAAAAACCAGTGTATGAAAAAACTTATTTATTGCTGCCTCCTAATTGTTTCATTTGGTGCAACCGCCCAGAGCAAGGCCACCGAAAATCTGCAGAAAAAATTTAATGATTCATTTTCATTGTTCTTTTATCAAAATACGCTCCGCATGATCAATCAGTCTGAGAATAAGGAATTTGATGAATTAATTAAGGACATCGAGAAAATGAAGTTCCTGATGATTGACAAAAAAGATGCATTTAAACCAACCGATTATCAGCGCTTAAAGCAAGACTATGCAGCCGAAACCTTTGAAGCAGTAATGACCACCCGCTACCAGGGAAGGAACCTGGATGTTCTTCTAAAAGAAAAATCAGGCAAAACGCAGGGAATGGTTGTGCTCGTAAATGATTCGGCAAATTTGTACGTGTTGGATATTGTAGGCCGTATTGCGCTTGACCAGGTAACCACCCTGTATAAGGCTATTGACGAGAGTGCCGATATCGGCACTAAAATTAAAAACTTCTCTGAACGTAATGCAAAGCGCAAGGATGACGACAAAGAAAACAATCACTAATCTTCATTAAACTTTGGCAACGGTTCTTTCCATCCAAAACCTGTCCAAACACTTTGGCCGGATCAGGGCCGTCAATAACCTGAATCTGGAAGTAAAATCCGGACAGGTATTTGGCATGCTTGGCCCGAACGGCAGTGGTAAAACCACTACGCTGGGTATGCTGATGGGCGTAACCAACCCCACTTCAGGAAGTTTTTACTGGTTTGGCGAGGAGCCCACACCTCAAATCCGGAAGCGAATCGGTGCGGTACTTGAGCATCCTATTTTCTACCCTTACCTGAGCGGACAGAAGAACCTGGAGCTAAACGCGATGATCAAGGAATGTGCTGCAGAAAATATTCCTCGTGTATTAGATCTGGTTGAGCTTACCGATCGGAAAGACGATAAGTATAAAACCTACTCTTTGGGTATGAAGCAGCGCCTGGCTATTGCGTCTGCATTGCTTAACGATCCAACCGTGTTGATTCTGGACGAACCGACTAACGGCCTTGATCCGATGGGTATCGCAGAAATCCGCGACATCATCCGCAAAATCGCTGCGCAGGGTAAAACTATCATCCTGGCCAGTCACCTGCTGGATGAAGTGCAAAAAGTGTGCACCCATTTTGCCGTATTAAAAAAGGGAAACATGATTTATACCGGACCGGTTGGCGAGGTTGGCAGCGGTGCCGAAGTGGTTGAAGTGAATGCTGACGTTGAAACCCTGAATGAACTGCTGCTCGACTTCTCCGGAACGTCATCCATCAATAGGGAAAACGGCAGTTACCATGTTTCGCTGCGGGAGGGGTTTACCGGCAAAGACCTTAACCGGTTTCTGTTTGAAAAAGGTGTTGTTGCGTCTCACCTGGTAACTAAACGAAAGAGCCTCGAGAAACAGTTTCTTGAAATTCTATCGGAATCAAATTGACCAACATGCTGCACCTGCTTAAGATAGATCTTAAAAAACTGCTCAATTACAGAACCTTCTGGATTATCTGCGGCTTGTACTTTTTCACGTTGCTCATGGCCACGGCCAGCGGTATGGAGTTTTTAAAATGGCTTGCCCGCACGGTTGAAGGATTCGGGCAATCGATTAATATTAACCGCATTCCGTTGTATCATTTTCCGGATGTTTGGCAAAACCTGGCCTGGAGCAGCGGGCTGCTGAAGATAATGATTGCTATCATGGTGGTCATCTCCATCACCAATGAATATTCGTACCGCACCATCCGGCAAAACATTATTGACGGACTGAGCAGGAAGGATTTTTTGATTTCAAAGATTTTAACGAATCTGGTGTTGGCTGCACTCAGCATGATGCTCGTTTTTCTGGTGGCACTGGTTACCGGCCTTATTTACTCGCCATCCTACAATATCGACTACATGTTTCGGGGGATTGAATTTTTTCCGGCTTACTTCCTCGAGGTTTTTGCCTTTCTTTCGTTTGCACTTATGCTTGGTGTTTTTGTGCAGCGATCAGGTCTGAGCATTATTTTATTACTGAATTCTTACCTGATTGAACTCATCATAAAAGAAAACCTGGACAACTATTTTCCGGAGGCCATCCGTTTTTTTCCGCTCGAATCCATCATGAACCTGGTGCCATTGCCCTTTGCACGGTACGCCTTCCAGGAGATACAGGATTATGTAAGCCTTTCGGCTGTAGCCATTGCCCTGGTATGGACGTTTCTGTTTAACTATTTCAGCTACCTGAAGTTGAATAAAGCTGATATCTGAAGGGTTCAATCTTACAGGCTACGGGTGATCACAACCGCAGTACTTATTGCTGGCTGCTTTTTCAAAGCACTCTTTTCCTTCTTTGTAGGAAAACCATGCCAGTCCCAGGGTACCGGCTGCATCAATGTACGGCAGGCCGGTGAGTTCATACAGGCCGCTCGATAAGAGTAGAATTATCGACATATAAACACAAACCAGTGTACAGTTTGCATCGGCTAAAATGGCTTCCGACTTCAGCCGGTGGCCGGTGTACCGTTTGCCGTATATCAGGCCGAGCATAACCGCAATACTGATGATTGAAATAATAACACCCCAAAATGTGGTTTCCGGTTTTTTGCCGAGGTAAATTACCCATGCCGCTCCTGCTACCAGGCCAACAGCCAGCAGGTAGAAGGCTGTTCCGGTTATGCGCAACGCGGTGCGTTCAAATGAATCACGGTTAGCTGTTGGATGGTGCCGGATGCGCAGCACCATATGCATAATGCCGATGCCGGAAATCATTTCAATGAAACTATCAACCCCAAAGCCGAAGAGCGTAAGCGTTTCATCTTCATAGCCGAACCAGGTGGCAATAATTCCTTCGGCCAGGTTGTAGATAATGGTAAAAACTGCCAATGCCAGGGCAATGGAATAGAGTTTTTGATTTTTTTGGTTGGTTGTTTCAGTTGTCAATGTACTAATCAGCTAGGGCCTGATAGGTAAGCACTTTAAACTTTTCGCCAATACTCCAGTGTGCTGTTTCATAAATATTGGTGAAAATCAATCCGATCAGTTTCTCCTTGGGGTCAGCCCAGTAATGGGTATTAAAAGCTCCGGCCCACGAAAATGTTCCGAGCGAAACAACAGAAGAATGATCGTTGGAAGTTGTTTCCAGACCGAAACCCAAACCAACCGGTGAGGCGTTGATGGCTGCAACCTGGTTGGTCAGCATCAGCTCAACGGTTTTCCGGCTGATTAACCGAACTCCGTTCAGTTGACCGTAATTCAGAAAAAGCTGCAAAAATTTTGCATAGTCTTCAACGGTTGATGACAATCCGGCTCCTCCTGAAAAATAGCTCCCTTTCAGTTTCGGGTAGTCAGGGTTGACTTTATCGTACATGTTGGTTGTTGCTTTTTGAAGTTTTCCATCGCGGCCGCTGTACAACGGCACCAGGCGGGCGTGTTTTTCAGCGGGCAGGTAGAACCAGGTGTCGTTCATGCCCAGCGGCTCAAAAATGCGCTTTCGCAGAAATTCATCGAACGGCATGCCCGACCAGATTTCAACCAGGTAGCCCAGCACATCGGTGTTTAATCCGTAGGTAAACCGCTCTCCGGGCGCATGCTTTAACGGAAGGCCACCTAAAATTTTCATCTTGTCAGCCAACACTTCTTTATCGTTACCGATGCCGCTTGGCACACCTGCTTTGGCATAAATGGCCTTAAACTCTTTGCTGCCGATGGCTGCATAATCAATGCCCGAGGTGTGGGTAAGCAACTGCCGGATAGTGATTTCTTTGTTGGCTGGCTCCGATACGAAACTACTGTCGGCCGGATTGAATGTTTTTAACACTTTGGGGTTTTTAAATTCAGGAATGTATTTCGAAACGGGGTCATCAAGCAAAAACTTTCCCTCCTCCCAAAGCATCATTACGGCCAGGCTGGTAATGGCTTTGGTCTGTGAAGCAATGCGAAAGATGTTGTCTTTCTGCATCGCTTTTTTGGCTTCTGTATCGCTATATCCAAACGCCTGGTGATACACAATTTTGCCGTTGCGCACCAGCAGCACCACTGCCCCTGGAATGCCTTGTTTGGCAACCAGGTCGTTCACCATTGCATCAATCCGCTTAAGTCGTTCGGCTGAAAAACCAACCGTTTCCGGTTTGGCCTGAACAAACACTTGTGCCCGGGCCGGCAGGGCCATAAGCACAATAAGGATAAGAAAAGTAAATCGCAGCATAAACGTTGGTTAAGACTTGTTTCAAAAGTACTGAACAAACCCGAAACCCGTACCCCGCAACCCGATTACCCTTTCACATGCCCCCAGTTCTTTCCGGATTTAATCCGATAGAGTTGCATCTCCGAAATGCCAAATTGCTTGGCAATGATTTTCATTCTTGTTTTTCCTTCAGCCAACTTGCGCTTAATGAGCTTCACACGCTCGGTAGTAAGTTTTTGTCCGCGACCCGAATACTCAGCCTTCGATTGAATGTAGTTCGGATCTTTCACCATGTGGGCGTGTTTTTCATCGCGCGTAACCCACTTGAGGTTACGGTAATAGTTGTTTTCTTTCTTATGGTCAAGATGGATAACAAACTTATGGGCCGCACTGGGCCGCTCGCAAAAGTATTCAGCTACCAGGCGGTGCACCAAAAACCCGTAACTCTTTCCGTTTTTGCGCAATTGAATACCCGGGTATTGTTTAATGTAGCTGTGTTTCATAAAGTACCCGTTATCATGGGTGTTCCAAAAGGCTACCACCCGGCCGAAATTCGAGATGGCGTACCGTTGCCCATCACTTGCTTTAAAGCCTTTAACGGTTTCCAGTTTTTCTGAAGAATAAAATTTAAGCGTCTGAATTTTCCGGGGCGTACTCATGGTTGGGTTGGCTGGTAACAAATGTAAAATTGAATTAGCCATAATTCCGAAATTGGCTGGTTCCTTTTCTAACTTCGGTAGTTTAGGCGTACAAGCGGTTGCGGGAAGGCTATGGGTATTAGGGCAATTCGTATAACTTTGGCCGGATAAAAAACTGTGTATGATTTCATGGAATGGTGTTTACCCGGCATTAACCACCAAGTTTACAGCTGAGGACAAGCTTGATTTTGTTCTTTTTGAAAAAAACCTGAAGGCCCAACTTACTGCTGGCGTTGAGGGCGTAATCCTTGGGGGTACGTTGGGAGAAGCGAGTGTACTGAACAATGAAGAAAAATTAGCGCTGCTAAAATTTACTGTTGAAAAAGTTGCCGGAAAGGTTCCGGTGGTGATAAACATTGCCGAAGGGAGCACACGCGAAGCGGTAAAGCAGGCAGCCGAAGCGGAAAAAAACGGTGCTAAGGGATTAATGATGCTGCCCCCCATGCGGTACAAGTCTGACCACCGCGAAACAGTAGCCTTTTTCAAGGCGGTAGCCGATTCAACCTCATTGCCAATCATGGTATATAACAACCCGGTTGATTACAAAGTTGAAGTAACCATTGATATGTTTGCTGAACTGGCTGCCATTAAAAACGTACAGGCCGTAAAAGAATCTACCCGCGATGTATCGAATGTTACACGCATGATTAACCGCTTTGGCGATCGGTTTAAAATCTTGTGCGGTGTCGATACCCTGGCTATGGAAGAGTTGGTACTCGGAGCACATGGCTGGGTAGCCGGACTTGTTTGTGCTTTTCCTGAAGAGACTGTTGCTGTGTATAAACTCACCAAGGCAGGAAAGACAGATGAGGCGTTGAAAATTTATCGGTGGTTCCTGCCTTTACTTGAATTAGACATCCACCCGAAGCTAGTGCAGTACATTAAACTGGCTGAACAGGAGGTGGGTTTAGGTTCGGAGCAGGTACGCGCACCGCGCCTGCCACTGGTTGGTGAAGAACGCGAACGGGTTTTAAAAATTATCCGTGCCGGAATCAATAGCCGCCCGAAATTGTAATACTACGTACTGACACCCTGCTGTACAAATGACGTTTACTGACACCACACCGGAAGACCTGAGCAAAACGATGCAGGAATCTCACCTGGCGTTTTTGTCGTACAAGAATTTTTCAGGCAAGAAAAAGGCCGGGTTTCTGCGGGCCATTGCCGATGAAATAGAAGCTCTGGGTAATACCTTGGTGCAAACCGCCATGCGCGAAACCAACCTGCCCGAAGCCCGCATTATCAATGAGCGCAGCCGCACCACCTGGCATTGCCGCATGTTTGCCGATTTGGTTGAAGAAGGCTCGTGGATTGAAGCACGGATTGACACCGCCCTACCCAACCGCATGCCGGCACCTAAGCCCGATATACGCAAAATGCTTGTGCCCATCGGACCAGTGGTAGTTTTTGGAGCTGCAAACTTTCCGCTAGCCTATTCAACTGCCGGTGGTGACACGGCATCAGCTCTTGCCGCCGGGTGTACTGTAGTGGTAAAGGCACATCCTGCACACGCGGAAACATCAACCCTGGTGGCATCGGCCATTCAAAAAGCCATGGAAAAAACCGGCATGCCCAAAGGTGTTTTTCAGCATGTGTACGGGGCCGGTTTTGACGTTGGGCAAGCGTTGGTAAAACACCCGCTTACAAAAGCCGTAGGCTTTACAGGTTCTTTTGCCGGAGGTAAAGCACTTTTTGATCTGGCTAATCAACGTCCTGAACCGATACCGGTTTTTGCTGAAATGAGCAGCATCAACCCGGTTATGCTTTTGCCTGAAACACTTTCGCGCGATGCGGAAACAACGGCTAATAAATTAGCGGCCTCCATCACGCTGGGTGTTGGGCAGTTTTGCACGAATCCTGGACTAATCATAGCTATAGAAGGCGATGGATTGAATCGGTTCATACAAAGTCTTTCGTCTGAAATCGGGAAGGTTCTGCCGGGGACAATGCTGCACCAGGGTATTGCCGATAATTACCATAAGAAATTAAAAGAGACTCTAGCACAGAAGGGCGTTACTGTTGAAGGACAAGCGGCAGATGCTGGCGGCAAAGAACAAGGCCGCCCCCTGGTAGCTTCGGCACCGGGCGAAGAGTTTATTAAAAACCCGGCTCTGGCCGAAGAGGTTTTCGGACCGTTTTCGTTAATCATCCGTTGCAGAACTATTGATGAACTTCATGCCGTGGTGAACCGCATCCGGGGTCAGTTAACTACTACAGTTATTGCCGATGAACCGGAGCTGATAAAACATCGAAACTTGCTCAACATCCTAGCGGAGAAAGCAGGACGAATTATTATGAATGGTGTGCCGACAGGCGTAGAGGTTTGTCCTTCGATGATGCATGGCGGACCCTTCCCTGCCACAACCGATTCGCGCTTCACCGCAGTGGGTACCGATGCCATTAAGCGATTTGCAAGGCCGGTGGCTTTTCAGAATTTTGCCGATGCCCTGTTGCCCGAAGAATTGAAAAACAGCAATCCCCTGGGTATATGGCGATTGGTTGACGGAAAGTGGGAAAAATGACCTTGACTGAAACTGATTGCAGACTTTTGGCTTCCTGCCGGCTGCTCTGCTAACAACTAATAACCAACAACCAACAGGATGAACATTTTCAAATGCATTGATGCGCACACGTGTGGTAACCCCGTTCGGGTAGTTGCCGAAGGCGGCCCGCAACTTCAAGGTGCCAACATGAGTGAAAAGCGGCAGCATTTTATGCGAGAATATGACTGGATTCGTAAAGGGCTGATGTTTGAACCGCGTGGCCATGATATGATGAGCGGCAGCATTTTATACCTACCATCCGATCCGGCCAACGATGCTGGTATTTTATTTATCGAAACCAGCGGCTGTCTGCCCATGTGCGGGCATGGCACCATCGGTACGGTAACGGTTGCCATTGAACACGGCCTGGTAAAGCCAAAAACTCCGGGTGTGCTTAACCTGGAAGTGCCTGCCGGACTCGTTCGCGTGGAATACAAACAGGAGGGCAAAAAAGTGAAGTCGGTAAAAATCAGAAATGTAAAAGCCTACCTGGCTGCCGAAAATTTAAAGGCCGAATGCCCGGGCCTGGGCGAACTTACCGTGGACGTTTCCTATGGCGGAAATTTTTATGCCATTGTGGATGTACAGAAAAATTTTCCGGGGCTTGAGCACTTCACGGCCGACCAGCTGATTAGCTGGAGCCGTGTGTTGCGGAAAAACATCAATGCCAACTATACCTTCGTGCATCCGGAAAACTCCACCATCAACGGGTGCAGCCACATCCTTTGGACAGGCCAACCGATTGACCCTGGCGCTACGGCACGTAACGCAGTATTTTATGGTGATAAGGCAATCGATCGTTCACCCTGTGGTACCGGTACATCGGCACGTATGGCACAGTGGTATGCCAAAGGAAAACTGAAAAAAGGCGAAGCCTTCATTCATGAAAGCATCATCGGCTCAACGTTTATCGGCAGAATAGAAGAAGAGACAGAACTAAGCGGTAAGCCGGCCATCATACCCAGTGTTGAAGGCTGGGCAAGGGTGTACGGTTTCAACACAATAACCATCGTCCCGGAAGATGATCCGTATGCGTATGGGTTTCAGGTAATTTGATACATTTATTACCTTTATATTATGATTACAACGTATAGAATAAAGGCAAGCCAGCTTACTGAAGATATTCTAAAGTCGATTCAAGAGGCTTTTCAGGATAAAGAAATTGAAATAACCGTGACCGAGGTGATTGACGAAACTGATTATCTATTGTCAACCGAAGCCAATCGAAAACACCTATATAAATCAATAGAAGAAATTAAACTGGGAGAAGGTATACCCTTTACCTTGGCTGAACTCCAGGAAAAATATTTGAAATGAGAAAGATTGTATTCAGCAGGGAAGCGCTGATGCAATTAGATGAATGGAAGGCGACTCAGCCACAGATTGCTATTCGAATTGTTGCCTTGATTACCGGAATTTCTGAGAATCCATTTGCAGGAATTGGTAAACCCGAACCTTTAAAACACTCTTTAAAAGGAAAATGGTCAAGGCGAATAACCCGTGAACACCGACTGGTTTATGAAGTAACCGATTCGGAAATCCGGATAATCTCCTGCAAATTTCATTACGATTAGATTATGGCTCAGGTAGGAATTATCGGAGGAGGAATTATCGGACTGAGTTCGGCTTACTATTTAATGCGGGCAGGCCACCAGGTTATCGTTATTGATCAAAGCGATTTAAAAGACGGCTGCTCCTTTGGCAATGCCGGCATGATTGTGCCCAGCCACATTATTCCACTGGCCGCACCGGGCATGATTAGCAAAGGTATCCGCTGGATGTTCAACTCAACCAGTCCGTTTTATGTAAGGCCACGCCTGAGCGGTAACCTGTTAAAATGGGGCTGGCAGTTTTACCGGCATTCAACCAAAGATCATGTTGAGCGTGCTGCCCCGGCTTTGAAAGAACTTAGCCTGCTCAGCAAAGCCATGTACCAGCAACTGGCTAAAGAGCTTCCGTTTGATTTTGGATTCCATGAGCGGGGTTTGCTGATGCTCTACCAAACAAAAGAAACCGGGCACGAAGAAATTGAAGCGGCAACTTTTGCCAATAAGCTCGGTATTGAGGCGCGTGTGCTTTCGGCAGCTGAAGTGCAGGAACTTGAACCCGATATGCGGGTGAGTGTAAGAGGAGGAGTTTATTATCCGGGCGATGCCCACATCACTCCGCAGGCGTTGGTAAGCCAGTGGATTCCTTATTTAATAGCTAATGGTGTTGCTTTCCATACATTAACCGAGGTGCAGGATTTTACGATTGGAGCAGACAAGATAAAATCGGTAATAACAAATAAAGGCCATTTCGATTTTGATGAAGTGGTTATTGCCACAGGTTCATGGTCAGGGTTGCTTGTTTCCAAACTGGGCATTACCCTGCCGATGCAGGCCGGCAAGGGATACAGTTTTACCCTAAACAACATAGCAAAGAATTCGCGCATACCTTCCATCTTTCTGGAAGCGCGTGTAGCCGTAACGCCAATGGGCAGTTCGCTGCGCTTTGGCGGTACCATGGAGATAACCGGTGTAGATCACTCTATAAATATGAATCGGGTAAAAGGAATCGTGAACGCCATTCCCCGGTATTATCCTGATATAAAAATTAATATGCCTGATGCGAAGGACGTGTGGCATGGGCTTCGTCCCTGCTCGCCTGATGGCCTGCCGTACATCGGCCGATCTAGAAGTTTCTCCAACCTGGTCATTGCTACGGGTCACTCCATGATGGGATTGAGTTTAGGGCCGGGCACCGGTAAGTTGGTGGGCGAGATAGTTAACCGGGAAAGACCATCCGTTTCCCTGAATCAATTTGATCCGGAACGTTTTGGCTGGTAGCCTACATTTCTTTTTTTACTACTAACAGGAAGTAATCCTTGTCCATTTCCAGATACCCCTGTTCATAACAGTATTTGTACACGGCTCCTTCTTTGGTGGTGTAGGTTCCTGTAAAATAGGTGAAATCAAAACCTTTCTCGTTCAGTTTACTTCGGCTTACGCGGGTTTTACCGGTGGTGTTCAACTCGGTCAGAATGCGCCTGTTTTTGCGCAAAATGTTGTTTACGTTGCGCATGTAGTTGGTTTCATCGCTGTTCAGTTTGTTGTTATAACTGATGCGGCACGGGTCGGAACAGAATTTTTTGTCGGCCCGGCCTTTTATTTTTTCCCCGCACTCCAGGCACACCTTTTCATCGTTTTTTGCCATGATTTCGCTGATTTTTGCTTATTTCTTAAGCGTTGCTAAACGTTTACAAACGAATATAACCGAAAATAAGCGATTATCATACGAGTCGGGTTTTTTTATGCCCACACCTTTGCATCGTCAATCGACACTATTCGGTTGGCGCAATTCACAAAATCGTATGTTAAACCAATAAACAATACCGTTATGAAAAGTTTAAGAAACAGCGTGCAGTTAATCGGTCGGTTAGGCAAAGACCCGGAAGTGAAAACGTTTGGCGACAAGACGCGGGCCTCATTCTCCATTGCTACTTCAGATTCGTACAAAAATCAAAAAGGTGAAAAGGTGCAGGATACGCAGTGGCACAACGTGGTCATCTGGGGTAAACTGGCGGGCATAGCCGAGAAATACCTGAAGAAAGGAAACGAAGTGGCCATTGAAGGTAAACTGGTACACCGCGTGTACGAAACCAGTGCCGGTGAAAAGCGCTACATCACCGAAATCAACGTGAATGACCTGGTGATGCTGGGTGGTAAGCAGGCCTGATTGCACAGAAAAAAAACCCGGTTCGCAACGGAACCGGGTTTTTTATTTTACAGCCGTTGGCTCTGCGATGGAAATATTCATCGGAATTCCTTGCTTACCCTTTTCGTAAAGCAGCCGGTCGGCCGGTATCGTTAAATCAAGGTTTCTAAATTGTTCGGGTGAAATGCCTGCCCGTTGAGCATAAATTTCATAGTATGCCGACTGGATCTCGTCCAGCGCCAGAATAACTATACCATAACGGGTACCCCGATCGGCCCGGAGTGATACGATGGCTTTTTCCGGATTTTCGGAGGCATTTGGAATAACACCATAATTCAGTATGAATTGTTTAATCTCTTCTTTTAATCCGTACAGGCTTGGTCGGTGTTGATTTTCTACCATGAACTGATTCTGTGAATTGATTTGTATTCTCAAAATATTTCGTTCATGAACAGGAAGCGGATCGGTTGGTAAATACGATGGTAAAAGTATAGCAATGCCTTTTTCATTTTTAATTACAGTGGTTAACAGGAAGAATGATATCAGCAGGAAAGCGATATCGGCCAGGGATCCTGAATTGATTGGCGGAGTTAAACGTGCCCGGTTCATACACCTGTTTTTTTATGAATAGAATCAGAGTGATTATGCAAAGTCACTACCGGTTGTATAATTTGATGCAACTTGCGGGTTGGTAATTCGTAAATCGTAGTTTGTAATCGTATTTTGCAACAATGAGTTTTGTATCGCCTGGCTTTCTATGGGCATTAAGTGTGCTGGCTATTCCGGTACTCATTCACCTATTTAGTTTCCGGAAGACCCAGCGGGTTTATTTTTCATCCAACCGGTTTCTGCGCCAGGTACAGCAGGCTACTTCTGCCAAACGAAAACTCAAACATTACCTGATTCTGGCAGCCCGGCTCCTGTTTCTCCTGTTTCTGGTACTGGCTTTTGCCCAGCCCTTTATTCCTGCTACCGAACAGGTTTCGGCCATGCGTAGCATAACGTTGTATGTGGATAACTCCATGAGCATGTCGGTACCTTCGCATGACAATGTGCGTGCACTGGACGCGGGTATCAATTTTGCCCAACAGGTTATTGAAGTTTTTCCACCGGATACACGCTATCAGTTGGTAACGAATGACTTTGCTCCTTTCTCCAATTCGTTCAAAACCAAAACCGAGGTCACTGATCTGCTAACGCAGGTAAGGCTAAGCCCCATTAGTCGCACCGTTAATGAGGTTCGTGAACGCATCACCAATTCTGAGGGCCAGGCAGCTACTGATATATTCTGGATATCCGATTTCCAAAAGTCAACATTTGGTGAGCCGCATGCTCAATGGTTAACCGATAGTTCCCAACGCCTTCACCTGGTTCCCATCACCCGTATGCCACAGGCCAATATCTTTGCCGATACGGCCTGGTTGGAAAGCCCGTTTGTTGTAGGTGGCGAAAAAAATACGCTCCATGTGCGCCTGCGCAATGAGGGCACAAAATCCGTGGAGCAGTTGCTGCTTAAGTTAAGTATTAATAATATACAAGCGGGTACGGCAATGGTTTCCATACCCGCAAAATCTACAGCACAAACATCCTTTGACATTGTAACCGGTTTAAGCCGGTTTAGTCGGGCGGTTATTAGTTTTAACGATTATCCGGTGGCGTTTGATAATGAGTTTTATCTTTCGCTTAATTTTTCGGATAAAATACGGGTGTTGGAGATCAAATCAATACCGGCAGCCACCGTGATTGAAAAAGTATTTGGAAACAAGTCGGTGTTCTCCTTCCGTTCTTTTCTTTCAGGTAACATAAACTACAGCGAGCTGCTGGAGGCTGATTTGGTTGTGCTAAACAGCTTGGATCGGGTTGAGCCTCCGCTTCAGCAAGTGCTTAATGATTACCGTGCCTCCGGACGAACCTTGTTAATTATTCCATCGGCCAATCCGCAATTAAAGGACTACCAGACGATAACCGGAATAGTAACGTTGAAAAAAGCTGAGGACCTCGAGAACCTGGAATTGGCACCACCCGACCTAAATAATCCTTTTTTCGAAAATGTGTTTGAAGAGCGAAACACCCGGCTGGCATTGCCGGTGGCCCGAAGGATCCTCGATTGGGGGGCTGACCGCTCCGCTTTGCTCCGACTAAAAAACGAGCAACCTTTTTTATCGCGTTTTGGCCGAACAGGCTTAACGTACCTGCTGGCTTCACCACTTACAAACGAGTACACCGATTTTGCCAGTAACTTTTTGTTTCTGCCGGTTATGTATCGGATGGCTTCCACCGGTAAGAAAGTTGAAAATAAGCCCTATTACCTGTTAACGCAGCCCATTATTACCTTGCGGGCCGACAGCCTGGCGGGCGAACAGCCGGTGCGGCTGGCCGGGCAACAGGAAGTTATACCCCCACAGCGCAAGGTGGGCAGCCGGCTGGTGATGGAGTTGCCCCGGTTTTCAATGAATGCCGGATTTTATTATGCTTTGCACCGGACCGATACCCTTGGCCTTCTCGCGTTGAATCAAAGTAAACTGGAGTCGTTACTGGATCAATATACCCCACAGGCGGTTAAAGAAAAACTGGGTAATGGTAAAAAAATTACCATTTTCGAATCAAATACATCCGAAACTTTCAGCAACGAAATAAAAGCCAGATATTTGGGGACACCTTTATGGAAATATGCGATACTGTTGGCGTTACTCTTCCTGCTGGTGGAAATTTTGCTGGTCCGGTTTCTTAAATAAGACTTAATGAAAGTACTTATTCAGTCTGCCAAAATTCTCGACCCCAACTCACCTTTTCATAAAAAAATACGAAACGTTGTTGTTCAAAACGGTCGCGTAACCGATATCGGTGAAAAAAATTACCAGGCCGATAAAGTGATAAAAGCCGAGGGCATGCTGCTGAGCCCCGGGTGGTTTGACCTGGGCACGTATGTTGGCGACCCGGGCTTTGAGCACAAAGAAGACCTGGAGTCGGTAGCCAAGGCCGCCATGGCCGGAGGGTTTACCGAAATAGCCGTACTGCCCAATACCCAGCCGGCCATTCAAAGCAAAAACGATGTTACCTACCTGACCAGTGCCAACAGCAGCCGCCTGGTACACGTGCATGCACTAGCCGCGGTTACCCGTAACACCAAAGGGGAAGAACTGACCGAAATGATGGACCTGCACCAGGCCGGTGCCGTGGGCTTTACCGATGGACTAAAAACCATTTGGAACACTGATATTTTTCTGAAAGCCCTGCAATACCTGCAGCAGTTTAATGGTGTGCTGATTGATCATCCCGAAGACATCTGGCTGAACATGTTCGGGCAAATGCATGAAGGTGTTCAAAGCACCATGCTGGGGTTAAAAGGAATGCCGCGCCTGGCCGAAGAGGTAGCCATTCACCGCAACCTCGATTTACTTCAGTATGCCGGTGGCCGGTTGCACATCGCCCGTCTTTCATCGGCCCGATCGGTTAATCTGCTCCGGAGTGCTAAGAAAAAATTACCGGTAACCTGCGATATCGCAGCCTATCAACCCCTGCTGGATGACACTATGCTGGCCGGGTTCGATACAAATTATAAAGTGAATCCGCCCTTGCGTGAAAAACGCGATAACGATGCGCTGATCCGGGGGCTTAATGATGGTACTATCGATGTTATCTGCTCAGGCCACCTGCCACAGGATATTGAAAGCAAGAACGTGGAATTTGATCATGCCGAGCCGGGCATCATCAACCTGCAAACCATGGGCGCCAACCTGGTGGCTTTGGCTGAACTGGTAAAGTGGGAAGTACTGATTGAAAAAGTAACGGTGGCCCCGCGCAAGGTGTTAGGTCTTGAACTGCCAATCGTTGATGTAGATGCAAAAGCCAACCTTACCTTGTTTGACCCGGAGCGTACCTGGACGTTTGATGAAAATAGCAATTTCAGCAAGTCGGTAAATTCGCCATGGTACGGTAAACCGATAAAAGGAAAAGCCGTGGCTGTTTTTAATAATGGCCGGCAGCGCATTGACGATTAACCGGAAATTCATGTTGCGGAGTTTGGCACTTATTTCAATTCGCTGGGGAGCTATTGCCTCGGTGCTGGCCGTGTCGCTGATGATAACCATGTTCTACCTGGGGCGGCACCCGCTTATGGTGGCTCCGTTTCTTGATTTTCGCATTATCCTGTACGGCATTTTTATTTTCTTTTCCCTGCGCGAATTCCGCGATTATCACCAGGATGGGGCCTTGTATTTCTGGCAGGGTATGGCCGGCAGTTTTATAATGGTAGCCGTGGCAGGCCTGCTGGGCGCTTTGTTCTTTTGGATTTTCGGTACCCTGGAAAGCGAATTTGTGCCTTCCTATGTTCGGCAAATGACCGACTACCTTAAAAACTTTCCTGAGGAGGATATCCAGCGCATCGGAAAAGAGGTTTATGAAAGTAATTTAAAAAGCCTTCCATCGACTAACATGGCGCAACTGGCCTCCACCTACCTGGCCCAAAGCTTCGTAATCGGCCTGCTTGTAAGCATTATAATGTCAGTCATCTTACGAAAACAACCTAAAACAAATTAGTTATGGAAGAGAACACCTCATCACCAACCCTTGTAAATCATGCTATTAAATGGGGCGCTATCCTGGCCGGTGTAACTACGGTATTGGTTATGCTGCTGTATGCCGTTGATTACACCTTAATGGCAGGCTTCACATTTATCATCATTGCAACTGTATTGGGCATCGGCATGGTAATTTATGCGGGAATAAATTACCGCAATCAAATTGGCGGTTACATCCCATTTGGAAAGGCCTACCTTCATGGCCTTCTGGTTTTTGCTGTTGCCGGAGTGATCTCCACAGCGTTTTCGTTTTTACTGTATTTTGTTATTGATCCCGACTTACCCGGTAACATGGTTGATGCCATTATTGCCAATACCGAAAAGACCATGGAAAACTGGGGGGCGCCTCCAGATGCCATCGAAGAGCAGATTGAAAAAATGCGTGAAGATATGCCGCAAAACTTTACTGCATTCGGATTAGTTAAAGGCTATTTTACCGGATTAATCTGGTATATTATCTTGTCGCTGATTACCGGCCTGATTGTAAAGAAAAACCAGCCGGAAATGGTGTAAATGAGTAATCTGAATATATCGCTTGTCATTCCAGTACTGGACGAAGAGGAGTCGCTGAACGAACTGACTCAATGGATAAGCCGTGTGATGGAAGCGCACGGCTTATCCTATGAGGTGCTGTTTGTGGATGACGGCAGCACCGATAACTCATGGCAGCAAATTGTATTGCTGAGTCAGGCCAGTCCCAATATTAAAGGCATTCGGTTTAACCGTAACTATGGTAAATCGGCTGCGTTGCAAACGGGCTTTCGTGCCGCACAGGGCGAAGTAATTATCACGATGGATGCCGACCTGCAGGACAGCCCTGATGAAATACCCGCTCTGTACAACATGATTAAGCAGGAGGGCTACCACCTGGTATCGGGCTGGAAGAAAAAACGCAACGACCCGCTTAGTAAGACCGTACCGTCTAAATTTTTCAATGCCGTTACACGCAGGTTGTCGGGTATCAACCTGCACGATTTTAACTGCGGCCTGAAAGCGTACGATAAAGCCGTGGTAAAGCACATCTCGGTGTATGGCGAAATGCACCGGTACATACCCGTTATAGCCAAGTGGGCCGGCTTTAAAAAAATTGGCGAAAAGGTGGTGGAGCACCGCGAGCGCAAATACGGCCATACCAAGTTCGGCTTTGAACGGTTTGTGCGCGGCTTCCTCGATTTGCTTACCATAACCTTTGTAGGCCGTTTTGCCTTGCGGCCGATGCATTTTTTCGGAACGCTCGGCATTCTTTCTTTTCTGGCCGGATTTGTTTTTACCGCTAAACTTTTCTGGGATAAGATTGACTCGGTTTATTTCTCTCACATTCCGCTAAAGCGTGATATTACCCAGCAACCCATATTTTACCTGGCGCTGGTAGCCGTAGTGATCGGGGTGCAGCTTTTTGTAACCGGCTTTTTGGCCGAACTGATTACGCGCCAGTCGCTTTCAAAGAAAGATTACCTTGTGATTGACCGGGTGGGTATGGATGAATTGCCTGCCGGCAAAATGAAGGTGGTAGGTTAAAAGAACTTTATTTCTTTCTGAGGAAATAGCTGCTGTTACGCACGTTATCTTTTTCTTTGTGAAATCTTGGTGACTTGGTGTCTTCGTGGCTTAATTTCGTAGATTTTTTCTTGCCACAAAGACTCAAAGGCATTAAGGCATCACTAAGTACGTAACATCAGGTAGTAAGTCTTTGTATTGTTTTTATCGGTTTCAACAAGGGTGTCACCTTTGATTTGGTAGGGTATTGTCAATTCATGAGAGTCGGATGGTGATGGTATCAGCATTCCCATCTGGGCAGCCGTTCAAGCATGGAAGGCGAAATATGTAATTGTTTTTTGGCTCCTCCCGGCAAGCGAAGCAATCACGAGTAAAAATAAAATTGATCGGTGCTTTATAAATTTATAAGCGGCAACCTTACCGTAAACGAAGATCCTTCGCCATACACCGTTTTAACCGAGATGCTGCCTCCCATTTTTTTACACACTTCGTTAACAATATATAGCCCCAGGCCGGAGCCTTCGCCATGGGCATGTGCGCGGTAAAACATATCGAACAGTTTTCCGCGGTGGTTATCCGAAATGCCCAGCCCGTTATCTTCAACGGTAAGGTACCAGTGCGGATTTTCGATGCCGGCCGAAATGCGGATGTAGGGATTGGGCTTGGCCGGATCGTAATACTTTACGGCATTGCTTATCAGGTTCGACAGGATCATCCGCAGGCGACCTGCATCAGTAATGATGCTGAAGGTTTCCGGCACATGTAATTGCAACTCCTGCTTGCCAAAATCGCGCATGTGGCTTAGCTGACTCACCACCTGGCGGATCATGTCGGACAGTTTTACTTCTTCCAATTTTATTTCCATGCGCGAGTTGCGCGAGTTATCGAGGATGTCGCGGATGAATTGATCCAACGTGTTTACACGCCCGCTGATCAGGGCTACCAGGCTGTCTTTTTCTGATTCGCTCTTCGCCAGGTTATACAGGTTTATCAGCCCGAGGATGGAGCTGAGCGGTGCGCGCAGGTCGTGCGAAACGCTGTAGGCAAACTGATCCAGTTCAGCATTCGCTTTGGCAAGCTGGTTGTTTTGATTTTGCAATATCCTTTCGGAGTGTTGGTTAAGTGTGGTGAGGAAGTAAATTATAGCCACACTGGTAACCAGTGCTACGGTAATATTAATGGTAAGGTAAATGTTGGCATAGGCAGGAGGCACCACGTTATGGTTTAGCAGGTGGCCTTCCGTCCAGTAAGCGGTGAGGCACAAAATCAAAGCCAGCGCACTGAAGCCCAGTGCAAGAAATTTTTTCTGAATGCCAAATAAGGCAAAGGCGGTCAGGCTGGTGCAGATAAAGTATGCATAAATGCCGGTGTAAAAAGGGTCGCTGTCGGCAAACAGAAAAACAACCCCGTTAATGGCAATCATAAAAACAATACTGGCCAGCGTAAAATAACGCCTGCGGTTTAAGAGCAGGGTAATGGTTCCGGCAATCATTGCGAAAATGTAGAACGGTGAATTTCCGGTAATGCGATAAAAGGCATCCGCAATGATGTAAACCGCACCCACCGTTATTGAAATGATAGCCAGTGTGGCCCGCAAAAGGGCGGTTTTATATTCCAGGTGCGAGGGTATGGGCTGGGGACCGAGTAACCAGTTTTCGAAGCGTGAGCGCATGGAACAGGTAGTGACTAAACAAAGATAAGGGGTTGTGTTAATTTCTGAAGATAGCCTATGTTTAGCATAGTGGGGCCCTTTAAACCACTTAGCTTAACTTGTGCAATGAAATTCTCGACTACAAAGGTTCCATCAAAATAGCCAAAAATGTTTTCACGGCATCTACATAATTACCAACCCGGATGTTTTCGTTTTCGGCATGCTGGTTATTATCGGGGTTTACGGTGGGTACGCTTACTGCCGGTATGCCCAGCGTGGTTACAAACGGTGATATGGGAATGGAGCCGCCCGTCATCCTGATCTTAACGGGTTCTTTACCGAATGCTTTGACCATAGCCCGGCTCAGCCAAAGGCCTGCTTCGGAGTTGAACGGTGTTTGGAACGGACCGTACGCAACACTTGATGTAAACGATGCGATGCGCGGGTACGTGAGCCGCTCTTCTTCCGTGGGCGTGCGATCAATAATATAATACCCCTTGCTCTCCACATGCCTGCGCACCAACCCGATTAACCTTTCAGCATCGCTGGAAGGTACCAGCCGGATATCAATTTCGGCAACGGCTTTATCGGGGATTAACGTACGGGCTTCACTGCCAACATACAGGGCATTAAGTCCTCGGATATTCAGTGTGGGGTACTGAATGGATTCCTGAAAGTTATCGCCCACCTTGTCGCGCTCGGCAATACCAAGAAACTTTTTAATCTGCTGCTCGTCATCAGGTACCTGGCTTAGGATTTTCTTTTCTTCTGCCGTCAGCACAACGCCATCATTAAAGCCGGGAATCAGTACACGGCCTTCATCATCTTTCATAGAGGCGAGCAGCTGGGCCAGGCGCAAGGCCGGGTTGGGCGTAAAGTTGCCGTAGTTGCCGCTGTGTGCCGGATTGCGCGGACCAAAAACGGTAAGGGTTATAGTGCAGATGCCGCGTGCGCCAAAACTCAGGGTGGGTTGATTGCTAATATGCCGGGGGCCATCAAAAATAATAAACATATCTGCGGCCAGGTCGCTGCGGTATTTTTCTACCGCACCGGGCAGGTTGGGCGAGCCCAGTTCTTCCTCAAAGTCCATGATCACCTTTATGTTGAAGGTGGGTTCCCGTTTCAGTTCGTCCAGTGCATCGAGTGAGGCAAGAAATGCGGCTGCCGGCCCTTTGGCATCGGAGGCGGCACGCGCAAAAATGCGCCAGTCGGAATCGTAGCCTTCAAAGAGGCGCTCATACGGAATGGGGTTCCAAGTACCCTGTGCATCTTTTTCTTTCAACGTGGGTTTCCACGGGCTCTCCTGGTTCCATTGTGCCGGGTTTACCGGCTGGCCGTCAATCTGCAGGTAAATCAATACCGTTTTGGTTGTCTTCACCGGTTTCTTAACCTTCCGTTCGGCCAGCAGCAAGGGCACGGTGGCGGTATTTAACCGTTTGCTGGTAAAGTTCCGTTTGGCAAAAGCGGCTTCACACCACTGCACATTTTTTTCAATGTCGTCAAGATAGTGCGCATCGTTGGGCAGGCTTAACATGTCGTAGAACTCTTTGAACGAAGTTACAGCATGTTTTATGGCTATTGCATCCATGTTTACAGACCTGCTTTTTTGGGCAGTGACAATGAAGCAATGGGTGATAAAAACAATTGGAAGTAACTTCATAATGAACAGACTTAGCTTCCCCCCTTGAGGGGGGAAAGAGGGGGATGCTTTAAATAGCCGGGGCATTACTTCAAATATTTTTCTGGTAACACATATCCTATGCTTTCGGCACACCAGAAGACACTTATAATGTAATACCGGGAGCCATCATGAAATAACTGAATGCTGTTGATGCCGCGATTGGTTACCGGGCCGTCTTTGCGCTCGCGGGTTTCATAGGTGCTGAAGGCATGCGTAACCGTACCAAATTGCTCAGTAACGCGGTGCAGTTCGCGCTCGAAAAAGCCCGTAGGTATGCGGCTGCTGAACAGTTGTACATACTCATCAGGGCTTAACGCCCGGTAAGCAATCTTACCGTCCTGGCTTTTTACCGTAGGGATCAGCCTGGCATCGGCAGCGAACAGGTTTTTAAACCGGTTCCAGTCGCGCGGCTCACCCGGCTCTCCGCAGATAACATTGTACAACGCGGCAATAATGGTATCAACCGTTTGCACATCAGCAGCATAATTTTGTGCCTGGAGGGCAACCGGAAGCAAGGCAAGCAGCAGGAGGTATTTTTTCATGTTGAAGTTTTTGAATGAGTCCCGAAGTTACGAAAACTCAGAAGCGAATAGTTCGGTTGATCGGTAAATCTTTACTTACTTTTGCCAGGTGACTATGTCTGCTGCGGTTACCTTTTCCGTAATCGTTCCGGTTTATAACCGGCCCGATGAAATCCGCGAGTTGCTGGAAAGCCTCGCGCAGCAAACCTTTACAGACTTTGAGGTACTTGTTGTTGAAGACGGTTCGTCTGTTCGCTGCGATACGGTTGTCGATGCCTGTCGCGATAAACTTCGCATTCAATACTTTTATAAACCCAATGCGGGGCCCGGCCCCGGCCGCAACTACGGAAGTGAAAAAGCAGCAGGTAATTACTTTGTTTATTTTGATTCAGACTGCATAATCCCTCCGGATTATTTTCAAATTGTTTATAACGTACTGCGCGAAGAGGGCATTGATGCGTGGGGTGGTCCTGATCGCGGGCATGCTGATTTCACCCCGGTACAGCAAGCCATGGCTTACACCATGGCATCGGTATTAACAACCGGGGGCATACGCGGCAGCAAACGGGTAGCTGAAAAATTTCAACCGCGCAGCTTTAACATGGGTATATCGCGTAAGGTATTTGAAGCAACGGGCGGCTTTCACTTCGATCGGCTGGCCGAAGACATTGAATTAAGCGTACGCATACGAAAGGCGGGGTTTCGCATTATGCTTATTGAAGATGCGTATGTATTTCATAAACGCAGAACATCATTGAAGCAATTTTATAGGCAAGTAGCCGGCTTCGGGCGAGGGCGGGTGCGTGTGGGCAGGGCTCACCCGGGCGAGGTAAAAGTAGTTCATTGGTTTCCGGCTGTCTTTGTTATCGGATTGGCCAGCCTGCCGGTAGTGCTGGTGGTGAGTTCCTTCCTGTTTAAACTCACTATAACGTTGTACCTGGTTTACTTGGCCGCCATTGGTGCCGATGCCGGACTTACCACCAAGTCAGTTACCGTTGCCTTGCTCAGCATACCCTCAGCGCTGGTTCAGCTAACCGGGTATGGCTTTGGCTTTTTACGGGAAATCATTAAACCTTACATGGGTTAATACCTTAACTTTTAGGTCGTTCCGAATGCCAAGCCTTGAAATTCTTGTTTTTTTTGGTGAATATTGAGTATAAACCAAGCCTATCTTACATGAATTTTTTTACCTCCCGGGTCTTCTTTCTGATCCTAGTACTGCAAAGTTTTTGCGTTGTTGGCCAGTCGGCCGGTGAGTTAAAAGCCGGCTATTACGTGGTAGTTGCCGCCTATGCCAGCACCCGTGAAGATTATGCAAACCGATACACACAACAGCTATCGGCCAGCGGCCACACGGCCCGCTATGGCTTTAACACAAAGAAGAAACTATACTTTGTTTACCTCAATTACTTTACTGATCTGAAATCTGCACTGGTAGAAATGCAGCAGGTTCGTTTAAAAGGTCAGTTTACCGATGCCTGGGTGCGCGTGGTATCAGGCGATATTGTACTGGCAGAAAAACCAGCCGTTAACGAAACCACACCCAAAGCAGAAACAAAACCTGTTGAGACAACACCCGCACCACAACCCATACCACCGGTTGAAGAAAAGCCGGTAACTACACTGCCGGCAGATGAGCCTGAACCTGAAGAAGAGCAGAAACTTGTTCAGTACCCGGTGATGACGCTGGGTAATACCGAAGTATTCCTTAGCCTGTATAATGCTACCAACAACCGGGTTATTGACGGAGATGTTCAGGTAATTGATACAGAAAGAAACCGGTTAATTACCACGGTTAAAGGAAATGAGTACCTCATTCTTCCCGATCCCAAAACCAAATCCGGTCAGCTCACGCTCATTGCCGAAGTCTTCGGCTACCGCAAACAACAAGTTGAAATAAATTATCCGTTGCCCTTGCGCGACACCATTAAGCCCTACATCGAACTGATGGGAACTACCCTGGCCGTGAAGTTCGATATGATTCGGTACCATCGGGGCGACATTGCCACACTCTACCACGTTTACTTTTTTAACGATGCAGCCATTATGCTGCCGGAATCAAAGTACGAACTGACCAGCCTGGTAGAGATGATGAAGGAAAATCCAAACTACCGCATTAAACTGCACGGGCACACCAATGGCAATTACCACGGTAAAATTCTTCAACTGGGCTCTGAGCAGAATTTTTTCTCGCTGGACGGTGCCCGGCAAACCATCGGCTCGGCAAAAGACCTGTCCTTCCAGCGGGCCGAAACCATTAAGGAGTACCTGATGGTTAACGGTATTGATGGTAGCCGGATTGAAATTAAAGCCTGGGGTGGCAAGCGGCCGCTGTACGATCGACACAGTGCCAATGCAAAAAAGAATGTGCGCGTAGAGGTTGAAATCCTTCAGGAATAGGCATCCTTAACATCCGCGTAACCTGATCTTAATCATTTGTTAATATTCGGGTTTTTAAGAAACTTGGGTTGCCTAAATCTGCAACCCAATGAAACGTGTATTTAAAAGTTTCTTCCTCATCATTAACTATAAAACCCTTATCATCACCATCCTGGCGGTGGTATCAACCTACATTTGTTTTCACCTTGGCCTTACCGCCAAGTTTCCGGATATGCTGGTGGGTGTAGCCATCGTTTTTCCGGTGGTCTTTTCAATCGGCTCGGCCTATAACCGCAGGGAGACGGCTTTACAGCGGCTATCGGATTTTAAGGGGCATGCCATTGCCATTTATTACGCCACCCGCGACTGGACTACAAATAAAGACAGCGATTTGCCCGAACGTACGCGAAAACTGGTTAACGACTTAACCCAACTAATGAGGAGCATGTTTACCTCATCGCAACGGCATGAGTGGCATGATAATGAGGTTAAGATTTACAGTTTATTTTCCACCCTCTCGGCATTGACTATGGAATTGAGGAGCCTGGGGGTTCAGAGTGGTGAGATTTCGCGGGTAAGCCAATACGTAAGCAAAATGATTATTGCTTTCGATAACCTTAAAATAATCCATGCGTACCGCACACCGGTTACCTTACGGGCCTACAGCAAAGTGTTTATTTACATTTTCCCGATCATTTACGGCCCGTATTTCGCCAGCACCTTTCACGATTATTCCGCCCACCTGGAGTATGTAATGCCCGTGTTGTACAGCTTTATTCTGGTTAGCCTGGATAACATTCAGGACCACCTTGAACATCCGTTTGATGAAGTGGGTGAAGATGATATCCGTATTGATGAGCGGGAAATTGTGGAGTTGATGAAGTAGTGTTACCGGCCCCTGGTAAATTCGAGCAGCGGAGTTGCGCCCTTTAGCAACACCAGTTTTTCTCCCTGCACATTGAATGCATCAACTTCATTGAGCAACCGGAAGAAGGTGTCTTCAACATTCATGGTTTCATCGCAGTACATTTTGGTAGAACCCACACCTGTAAAACTAATCCGGTTACCGGATTGGCTGAAAGAACCGAAATAGCGGTTGCAACCACCAAAGCCGCTGATGCGGCTTTCGTTTTCGGTAAAAGTCAGCGTTACCGGGTTTTGCAGCATACTTACATCATCCTGGCCGAGGTGTAATAATTTCCATTCGGTTGCCTGTAACGATATTTCCTGGGTTTTGCAGCCTATTAAGAAAATGACGGTACAGGCAAGGATACGGAGAAAGAAAGATTTACGAATCCAGTACATCGTGGTATGATTTTGATTTTTCAAAGACCGCTTTGGCAAACGGACAAAGCGGCAGGATTTTTATTTTTTTCTCGCGGGCGTACTGCACAGCAGCCTCCACCAATTGTTTGCCGGTTCCTTTACCGCGCAGTGCATCTGAAACTTCTGTATGATCGATAATGAGTACCCGATTACCGGCCAAGCTGAAGGTCATCTCCGCCAGGCGCTTTCCATCTTCCTCAATGAAGAAAGCACCTTTTGTTCCGGGTTGTTCAAATTGAACAATCATATTATTTGGCGTAGGCTACGCTGCGCATCTCCCGGATGACCGTAACTTTTATCTGGCCGGGATACTGCATATCGCGTTCAATTTTCTGCGATATTTCAAAACTAAGCTGACTGGCACGTTCATCGCTTACTTTTTCAGCATCAAGTATTACACGCAGTTCGCGCCCGGCCTGGATGGCATAGCATTTTTCAACGCCATCGAAACTGGTGCCCAGTTCCTCCAGTTCCTTCAGTCGCTTAATGTATTGCTCCATCACCTCGCGCCTTGCCCCGGGCCGTGCCCCACTGATGGCATCGCAGGCCTGTACAATGGGCGAGATAATGCTGGTCATTTCAATCTCATCGTGGTGGGCGCCAATGGCGTTGCAAACCGCAGGATGTTCTTTATACTTCTGAGCCAGTTCCATGCCCACAATGGCGTGGGGCTTTTCCAGTTCTTCAGGCCACACTTTGCCGATATCATGCAACAGACCGGCTCGTTTCGCTTGCTTTACGTTTAATCCCAGTTCGGCTGCCATCACGGCACACAGGTTGGCTACTTCGCGTGAGTGTTGCAGCAGGTTTTGTCCGTAGGACGAGCGAAACCGCATGCGGCCCACCATTTTTACCAGTTCGGGATGGAGGCCGTGAATGCCCAGGTCGATAACGGTGCGTTCGCCCAGTTCCACGATTTCATCTTCAATATTCTTGGTGGTTTTTGCCACAATTTCTTCGATGCGGGCGGGGTGTATGCGGCCGTCCTGCACCAGGCGGTGGAGCGAGAGCCTGGCAATTTCTCTGCGTACGGGGTCAAAACCGCTGATGATGATGGCTTCGGGTGTATCGTCAACAATAATTTCAACACCGGTGGCCGCTTCAAGCGCCCGGATGTTGCGCCCTTCGCGCCCGATGATTTTTCCTTTGATGTCATCGCTTTCGATGTTAAACACCGACACGCAGTTTTCGATAGCATGTTCAGTGGCGGTGCGCTGGATGGTTTCCACCACAATTTTCTTCGCTTCTTTGGTGGCCGTGAGCTTGGCCTGTTCCATGATGTCTTTTATGAAGGAGGCAGCCCGTGTCTGGGCTTCGTCTTTTAAAGAGGCCACCAGCTGCTCGCGGGCTTCTTCGGCAGTAAGCTTGGAAATGTTTTCGAGTATCTGAACTTTCTGTTGGTTAAACTTTTCCTGTTCTTCCCTGCGTTTGCGCACCTGTTCCAGTTGTTGGGCGAGGGTTTGTTGCATGTCGGCCAGTTCGGCTTCTTTACGTTTTACCTGCTCCAGTTCTTTGTTTATCTGTGCTTCACGCTGTTTTACCTTTTGTTCGTTGCTGATGATCTGGTTTTTCTTGCGGTTGGCCTCTTCCTCAAACTCTGATTTCATTTTGAGGATTTTTTCTTTGGCCTCGATGATTTTGTCTTTCTTCAGGTTTTCAGCAGCGATTTCGGCTTCTTTTAAAATCAGCTTGGCTTTCTGGTCCAGTTCTTTCTGGCGCTTGCTGATTTTGCGTTTATATAAAAGCGTGCCGAGTACGATGCTGAGAATTATGGTGGCCAGCAGGGCAACTCCTAAGGCTGTCAGGAACTCGCTGCCCATACCAAAGTCAAGTAGTATCATAGCAATATGGGTTATAGGTTAACGTTAACCCGGCAGGCCTGAACAAGGCAGGGAAGTTTGCGAATCAGAGAATGGATTGCGAAACGAGGTGATTGAGGTGGTTTACTTTTTCGATGACCGTCTGGTCAATGGCCTGGTGGTTTTCATCGGTGGTTAGTTTTTCAACCAGGCTGTCGAAGGCCACCATGGCCAGTAAATCCTGTTTATCGTCAATACCGAATTGGTCTTTGTAAGTTTTGAGGCGTTCGTTAATGAGCCGGCTCGCGCTCCTCACTTTTTCTTCGTCCTGCGCTTTCACCTTCATGGGGTATTCGCGGTCGGCTATTTTAATACGTATGGAGAGTTCTTCCATTAATTTTTCTTACAGGTTCCTATCGGCTTAAGTAAGCGATACACTTGTCAATCTCCCTGATGTAATCGTCAACTTTTCTCTTTAAATCCGAAACACTTCCGTCTTCCGGGCTTATATTATCTACAATTTTAGAGATTTTAATTTGATTTTTAAAATGATCCAGTTGCTCATCGCGGCTGTTCAGGTGCGCTTTAAGTTCCTGGTTTTCAGTTTTAAGCAACCGCACTTCGTCTTTTAAACGCTTATGTTCGTTAATGAGCACGGCTATTTTTCGTTCCAAGCCGTTCAGGTTAGTTTTTAAGAGTTCCTGGTCCATTGTGTTATCTTTCAAATTAAGCCTTATGCAGGCCGGTTTATTTTCGTATTACTGCGCCTAACCGGCTTTCCAAAGCGGCCATCAGGCGGTTCATGGTCGTGTCAATTTCCTGGTCGGTAAGGGTTTTGGTTTCGTCTTGCAGGATAAACCCGAGCGCATAGGCTTTTTTACCTTCCGGCAGGTTTTTTCCTTCATACACATCAAAAGCGAACAGCTCTTTTATCAGTTGCTTTTCGGTAGCCAAAATCAATTTGTGCACATCATCAAAACTTACCTGCTTATCAAGTACAAGCGACAAGTCGCGCCTTACTTCCGGAAATTTGGGCACCTCCCTAACTACTAACTTAGGGTTTGCCGCTTTGAAAAGCAAGGCCGCATTCAGTTCGGCATAAAATACAGGTTGGCGGATGCCGAAATCTTTCAGGAAGGCCGATTTTATCAAGCCGATTTTTCCAATGAGTGCATCATTTGTGGATAACTTTGATCCGTATTCATAGAGTTGATCGGTCATTCCTTCGTGTTTCAGATTGGTTATGCCTGATTTTTGAATAACCTGATACACCTGTTGGGCCAGATCGTGGTAGGTTACTTCACGCGTTTTATTTTGCCAGTTTTCGGTTTCCAGGTTGCCCGTGATGAACATAGCCAATTGCTCTTCTTCTGAGTAACCGGAATCTTCTTTGTAATAAATTTTACCGAACTCAAATAATTTGAGGTCTTTCTGCTTGCGGTTGATGTTATAGGCGCATACCTCCAGGCCGGTAAACAACAGGGTTTGCCTTAAAATACCCTGTTCTTCGCTCAATTTGTTAAGCATCTCTACGGGTTTGCCGCGAAACTGCAGGTTATGTTTGTGCTGATAGGCTGCGTTAGTGAGTGAGTTGGTCCATATTTCGAAGAAGCCGTTTGCGGTAAGCAGTTCGCCTATGGCACGCCTGAATTTGTTGGGGTCGTTGGCCGGAAACCCGGCAATGAAATCAGAGCCTGCAGTGGGCCTCAGCTCAACCCGGTCGAAACCATAAATTCTAAGTATCTCTTCAATTACATCAGCTTCCTGGTGTACATCCACCCGGTACGGGGGTACTGAAACGGTAAACCGATCAGCGGCTTTTGTTTCGATGGTGATGTCGAGCCGGTTCAGGATTTCGAAAATTTCATCGCGTGAAATTTCTTTACCGATAAGCCGGGTAATGTTTTTGTCTTTCAGCTCAATCTGCCGGTGGGCAATCTTTTTTGGGTAAATGTCTACAATCTCGGAAGACACCATCCCTCCGGCAATTTCTTTAATCAGTAAAGCCGCCCGTTTTAAGGCATAAACAGTGTTGTTTGGATCGGTTCCTCTCTCAAAGCGAAAGGAGGCATCGGTTTTTAAGCCGTGGTGCATTACCGTTCTGCGGATATAATCCGGTGAAAAGCAGGCGCTTTCTAGAAATACATTTTTTGTTGTGTTTGTTATTCCTGAGTTAATCCCACCAAATACTCCGCCAATGCACATGCCTTCGCCCTTCCCGTTGCAAATCATTAAATCGGAAGCGGTGAGTTTACGTTCCTTTTTATCAAGGGTAATGAAAGTCGTTCCTTCCGGGAGCATCTGAACAATCACTTTATTGCCGGTAATGGCATCGGCATCGAAGGCGTGGAGAGGCTGGCCGGTTTCGTGCAGTATGTAATTGGTAATATCAACAATGTTATTGATGGGTGTTTGGCCGATGGCCAGCAACCTGTTCTTCAGCCAGCCGGGCGATTCGGTTACGGTTACACCGGTTAGGGTTACGGCCGAATAGCGCGGGCATGCTTCCGGATTTTTTACTTCAACCGGAATAGGAAGGCTGTTGGTATCGGGTTTAAATGATTCAACAACAGGCCAGCGCACGTACCTGTTTTTAGCGGCTTTTATGTCGCGGGCTACACCCAGGTGCGAGGCGGCATCGGCCCGGTTGGGCGTAAGGCCGATTTCAATTCGATAGTCTGAATAAACCTTAAAGATTTCAGCAGCCGGTGTGCCGTTGGCGGCTTTTGTATTAAGTACGATGATCCCTGCGTGATTGTCGCTTAGCCCGATTTCATCTTCTGCACAGATCATGCCTTCGGATTTTTCACCGCGTATTACAGCCGACTTAATGGTGAACGATTCCCTTTTTGTGGGATAGAGGGTTGTACCGGGCAGGGCCACAATAACTTTTTGGCCGGCTGCTACATTGGCGGCTCCGCAAACAATTGAAAGTGGTTGGTTTTGTCCCACATCAACGGTAGTGAGCGAAAGTTTATCGGCATTGGGATGTTTTACGCATGTAAGCACTTCGCCCACCACCAATCCGTTCAGATTTCCTTTTATTGTTTCGAAGGGCTCAACCGACTCAACCTCCAGCCCGGTGGAAGTAAGAATTTTGCCAAGGTCTTCGGGGTTCTCGGGAATATCAATGTAATCCTTAAGCCAATTGTAGGAGATGGTCATAGCGCTATACAAATTACCCCGAAGTCGTTCGGGGCACCGGCTTCAAAAATAAGACTTTGGCAGTACATGGCCTATTTCGGATAATTCATTTCACCGGCTGTTATGGGTATGACCAACAGGTTTTCGCGTGGCGGCAGGGGGCATGAATAGTTTTCGTTGTACGCGCAGTACGGGTTATAGGCTTCGTTGAAGTCGAGTGTAATCGTGTGGCTGCCCTTTACATTCTTCACATCAAGATACCGGCCGGCTCCGTAGGTCTCGCGGGCGCTGGTGGCATCGCCAAACGCCAGAAACAATGTACCGCGGTAAGGACCCATGTCCATAATTTCGAGGATCAGCAACCGGTTGGCAACACCATTTAACTTAAACTCGGCATAGCCGTATTCGATGTATTTTTTTTCCTGCCCATCGCTGGTGGGTAAAACCACTACTTTTTTTTGTTCAATGGGGACGAGCCTGGCCTGAACACGGAAGGCCGGATCAACCGGGTAATAGGTAAGGCCTTTAAAAGACTGGGGATCGTCTTTGAAAGGTGAGTCGGGGGAAGTGCGCAGGTAGTGGTCTTTTTCTTTCCTGGCCTTTTCAATGGTGGTGATGTAATCGGCCTTATTGTTTCCGATGAAGGAGTATATAACCGCGGCCGTGGCCACTACACCAAATACAAAAACCAGGATCTTTTTCGCACTCATAATATTCCCTCATCGGCAAAGCTAAAGTAATCCTTGCCGGCAATAATCAGGTGGTCGGCCAGGGTAATGTCAAGCAACCGGGCACTTTCTTTAAGTTTTTTAGTCAAATCAATATCCTGCTGACTGGGGGTAAGATTGCCCGAAGGATGGTTATGCGCAACGATAATGGCGCTGGCCAGTTCTTCCAATGCTGTTTTGAAAATGATTTTTGGATCAGCCACAGTGCCGTGTACACCGCCAAAACTAATTGGCTGTTTTTTAATCAGCCGGTTACTGCGGTTTAGCAACAGAACCCAGAACTCTTCGTGGGGTTTGTCCATCAGGTTGCCTTTCAGCAAGGCATATGCATCGCCTGACGTACTAACTTTAGGCTTTTCGGTTGAACGTATTTCCTTTCTTCTTCGGCCCAGTTCAAGTGCGCTGATGATGGAAATGGCTTTTGCTTCGCCAACACCCTTTATCTTCATTAAATCCTTTACTGACAGCCGGGCCAGGTCGTCAAGGTTATTGCCAACGGTTTGCAGTATTGTTTTAGCCAGGTCAACCGCGCTGGTAGAGGCGGTGCCGGTTCCCAGCAGGATGGCAATGAGTTCGGCATCGGTAAGTGCAGCCATTCCTTTCAGCAACAATTTTTCACGTGGCCGATCTTCGGCTGCCCAGTTTTTGATGTTAAGAAACCCATGCTGGTCTTTCTTCATTCCTTAAAAATAAAAAGACCCGGACGTTTTTTGCGTCCGGGTCTGTGAATTGCGTATGAATATGGGTTTTATTTCAAGGCGTTTACCTTTTTAGTAAGTTTTGATTTCTGGTTGGCGGCTTTTTTCCAGTGAATGATATTCTTTTTTGCCAGCCTGTCGATCATGGAAGAAACCTCTTTTAAAAGGGCCTCAGCCTCGGCTTTGGAGGTGGTGGTCTTCAGTTTCTTCATCAGGGTACGGGTTGATTTGTGCTGATAGCGGTTTCGTACCCGCTTGGCTTCGTTGGCCCGTATCCGCTTTTCTGCCGATTTGTGATTCGCCATAGTGTTTGTTCAATACTTTTTAAGGGAGGCAAAGGTAATCCTATCGGGCCGAATTGCCAAGCGGGGTCTTTTAATTCCTGATGTTTCCTTTAAAAAGGAGTTTTGTGGCAGGATCAAGTTCAAGCTTAACCGGCTTAAAATCGACCGGAATACTGGTTTTTGTGCTTTTCTGATTGATTTTGACAGTTTTAATAACCGGTTCGCTTGTACCATTATGAATGGCAATCTCCAGGTTCAAATCGAATACCCTGCCTGGCTGAACCTGTTCGATGGTGAGTGAAATGGCTTTGGCGGCAGGATTGTATGCCCATTGACCGGTTAGCTCCGGCAGGTTGGTTTCCTCCAGCCATTGGCCGAAAAATGTATTTAATGTTTTTCCCGATGCCGCTTCCATAACCAGCCGGAAGTCGCTGGTCAGGGCGTTTGAATTTTGATAGCGCGTGTAGTAGTTTCGGATGCCGGTAAAAAACGCTTCGTCTCCCATTTCCTGGCGTAGCATGTGCAGCACCCAACTGCCTCGTTGATAAACGTGGGGCGACAGTAGTTTCGGGTAATCGGTAATGCGGGTGTCAATAACGGCAGCCGGAGCACGTGTGCAATGTTGTATTACGGTAGTGCGGTCACGTTGTAATCCTTCTTTTAACCGATCAACACCGTAGGTAAATTCATTGTATACATGCGTAAAGTAGGTGGCAAATCCTTCGCTAAGCCATACATGGTGCCAGTCGTTTTCGGATGCCGAGTTGCCGAACCACTGGTGGGCAATTTCGTGGGCAATCAGGTTTTCGATTTCACCATTACCGGTTACTGAATTTTCGTAATAAAAAATATTGCTGGCATTTTCCATGCCTCCGTAAATGGTGGTGGATTGTACATTGGCCAGTTTTTCGTACGGGTACGGCCCGATAAACCGATTAAAAAAATCGAGCACCTTCACGGCCGGCTGATAGTCGGAATATCCGGCTTCCTTATTTTGCGGATAGACCCAGCTTTCAACCGGTATGTTCCCGACCCTGCCCGCCTGGTGTATGGCAAAGCGGGCTACACCAATTACCATTACTTTGGTGGGTATGTCAGCCTCTTCGCTCCAGTGGGTAAGTTTTTGTTTGCTGTTAACAAAGCTTTGTTCCACCCGTGCGCCATTGGCTACCACATCGTAATGTGGCGGGGCGATGACAATAAATTCAACTTTCGCTTTGTCGTATGGATGATCAATGGCCGGCAGCCAGTTGCGGGCGCGGTCGGGCCAGTTGTCGCCAAAGAAAGTGCGGTCGCCAAATTTATTTTTTGATATAATCAGTCCGTCTTGTGGTATGCCTGCATAGTGTATTGTTATTGTGATCTCACTTCCGGCAGCAGCTTCGGTGGGTAGAAGGATTTTCAGTCTGTTATTTTTGTGCGAAAAAATAGCCTGCCGGTTACCCACCCGTACCTCGTTCACAGTCATACCTTTTTCCTGTGTCTGTTGTACCAGGTCAAGTTCAACATCGCGAATTATTTTCTTTATGGCCATCATAATTGTTGCCTGCCCTGCGATGCGGTTGGTGGTGTCGTTCAGTTCAATGCGGAAGGTGTATTTTTTTATATCGATGGCTTCGTTACGCGGGTAGTTGTCGGCAACAGCACCTGTAACGATGGAAAGTAAAACCAGAATGCGGTATAACATGCGAGTTTATATTTCGGTGTAAATTAACGGTTGTGAGATATGTTTTCAACAGTTTACTGATACTTGGTTTGCTGTTGCTCGGCAACTGGGGCTTTTATGCGCACCGGCAAATTAACCGGCTGGCTGTGTTTACGCTGCCCGCTCCGTTAATCGGGTTTTACAAAAAGCACATCAACTATATTTCGGAGGCCGCGGTGAATCCTGATAAAAGGCGGTTTGCCATACCGGATGAAGGGCCCCGCCATTATATTGATATTGATCATTTTGGCGACAGTGCCGTGTACACCATGCCGCGGTATTGGAAAGAAGCAGTGGAGAAATATGGTGAAGATACACTGAAAACCTACGGCATCTTACCCTGGCACATTGCAGTGGTTTACTACCGGCTGCGCGATGCTTTTTTGATGAAAGATCCACAACGAATACTCAGTCTGTCGGCCGACCTGGGCCACTACATTGCCGATGCGCATGTGCCTCTGCATACTACTGAAAATTACAACGGCCAGCTAACCGGGCAGGAGGGGATCCATGCCTTTTGGGAATCGCGGGTGCCGGAATTGTTGTCAGCCGACTATGATTTTTTTGTGGGCAAAGCCGAACATGTTTCAAATCCGCAGCTAAAGGCCTGGGAAGCCGTAGCATCATCGCATCGTGAAGTAGATTCGGTGTTACTGATTGAGCAGCGGCTTACGCGGCAGTTTGGCGAACGGAAATTTTCATTCGAAACGAAGGGCAAGCAAACGGTTAAGGTGTACTCCGTTGAATTTTCAAAAGCCTACCACACTGCCCTTAACGGGATGGTGGAACGGCAAATGCGGGGAGCCGTAAAAATGATTGGCGATTTCTGGTACAGTGCGTGGATGGATGCCGGCCAGCCCGATGTGAAAGAATTAATGAACTACCAGCCAACCGAAGCGGAGTTGGAACAACGCAGAAAGGAAGTGGAGGAATTAAAACAACAACGTGTAAAAGCCAGGGAGCACGATGAAGACAATTAGTTTCGAGCGTTGAGCTTCGAGCTGCAAGCTTCTGGTTTACAATAACAAACTTGCAGCTCGAGGCTTGTAGCTCGCAACTTATTTTTTCATCGGATAATACTCCTCAGTTATTTATTTCGCAGTATCCTTTTTAGCCTCAGCAATCTCCTTCAGGTGGTTCAGGTTGTAATCGAAGGCATTGTTCATATCAGGCTTCATGAGCACAACGCCTATGAGGCGCATAAACGGGTTCATGCCCATATCGGCTTCAAAGCCGGTGGTAACTTTTGTGCCTTCACCTTCGGGCTCAAAGGTGTACCACGATTGGGCCGTGCCTTGTTCCATAAAATCAAGATCTATTTTTATGGATTTGTCGGGTATGCTTTCGGTGATCGTCATTTTGCCTTTGCCTGATTTTTCACCGTCCCACTCAGAAACCGCACCGGCACCAGCCTTAATGTTGCCGTAGTTAACGGTCATATCGTCTTTGTACAGGTTATTCCAATACGACCAGGCCGGATGTCTTTCCAGGTTGTTTACTTCTTCAAAAACATAACCGGAGGGGGCATTAATAAAAATGGAGCGCGTAACTTGAATTTTGGAGGGCAGGAAAAACCCGACTATTACCAAAACCACAACGAGGCCTGCCACGGCAAGCAAAACTTTCTTTACCATAATGCAAGGATTTTTTGTTTTCACGAAATTATCAAAATATACCGCGCAAATGCTTGGTATTCTGTTTAAAATTTCAAAATTTTAGATGAACCAAATCAAATCCGCCATGAGCTTAACCGATTCCAGTCACATTCATGTTAATTATGGCCTGCGCGTGGCAGCGGGGCTTATTGTTTATTTCCTCATCATGAAATTTGCCGGCTTGTTGCATGTGGTTGAGTTGCGCCTGTTAAACCTGGTTATCCTGGTAGCCGGTATCTACATGGCGCTGAAGAAATTTCAGCACACCCATGGGGAGCATATTAACTACTTCCGTGCGCTGGTAACCGGTGTGGCAACAGGCGCCATTGCTTCGCTGGTGTTTGCCGGTTTTCTGTTTGTGTATGTGTCGTTTCTGGATACGGAACTGATGCGGTACATCATTGAAAACGAACCGATGGGCAGGTTTCTTAATCCCTACATCGCATCATTTATTGTGGCGCTCGAAGGCGTGTTCTCCGGCCTGCTTGTAACCTTTGTATTGATTAATTACATCAATACAGATGAGCCTTCGGCAGGTTAAATTAGCATTGATTAAAACCGCAGCCCGGCAGGTTTTTTTAACCTCCCGGGTTTTTTATTTTTGATGAATTACTTCTATGCGATACAGGAAAATCAACAAACAATTGTTTATTGACAACCGCAAACGCCTGGTAAAGGAACTCAAACCGGGCTCGGTTGCAGTTTTCAACTCCAACGACATCATGCCTACCAATGCCGATGGCACGATGAAGTTCAGGCAGAACAGCGACCTGTTTTACCTTACCGGGGTTGACCAGGAAGAATCCATCCTCGTAATCTGCCCCGATTATCCGGATAAAAAAATGCGAGAGGTGTTGTTCCTGCGCGAAACCAACGACACCATCGCCACCTGGGAAGGGCATAAACTCACCAAACAGGAAGCCCGCGAACTGACCGGTATTGAAACGGTACTATGGACGTCCGAATTCCACCGTGTTTTTAACACCATGATGGTGATGGGGGGTGTTGAGCAGGTGTATCTCAATACCAACGAGCACTACCGGGCCGATGTGGTGGTACAAACCCGCGACAGCCGGTTTATTGCCTGGTGCAAGGAAAAATATCCATTGCATAAGTACGAACGCGTGGCGCCTATCATGTCAAAGTTGCGGGCTATCAAGTCGAAATATGAAATTGAGTTGATGCAACAGGCCTGTAACATTACTGCCAGCGCTTTTCAACGGGTATTGAAGTTTGTAAAGCCGGGTGTGAAGGAATATGAAATTGAGGCGGAGTTTATGCACGAGTTTTTGCGTAACGGTTCACGCGGTTTCGCCTATGAGCCGATTATTGCCAGCGGGGCCGACTCGTGTGTGCTGCATTACATTCAGAATGAAAAGGTTTGCAAGGCAGGCGATGTGCTCTTGCTGGATGTTGGTGCCGAATACGCCAACTACAATGCCGACATGACGCGCACCATCCCGGTCAGTGGTCGGTTTACCAAACGGCAAAGAGATGTGTACAACGCAGTGCTGCGCGTAAAACGTGCCGCCTACCAGTTGCTGAGGCCGGGCATGGTATATTTTGATTATCATAAGGAGGTGCAGAAGATCATGGAGAGCGAACTGCTGAAGCTTAAACTGATTGATAAAACCGACATCAAAAAGCAATCACCCGAAAAGCCGGCCTTCATGAAATATTTCATGCACGGCACAGGCCATCATTTGGGTTTGGATGTACACGACACCGGCAACATGTTCGCCAAAATGAAAGAAGGCATGGTGTGGACGGTAGAGCCGGGCATTTATATAAAGGAGGAAGGCCTGGGCATCCGCCTGGAGAATAATGTGGTAATAACCAAAAACGGCCTGCACGATTTAATGAAAAACATCCCGATTGAAGCCGAGGAAATTGAAGACCTGATGCATTCAAAATGAGTCGTATTAGGTTTGTTACGCTTACTTCAGTTTTGCTGATAAGCCTGCTTGTGCAGGCCCACGAGTTCTGGCTCCAGTCCGATAAGTTTTTGTATCAGAAAGGTGAAGTACTAAAATTAAATTTCATGGTGGGCGAGGATTTTACCGGTGAGCGGTGGGACCTGAAAAAGCACCGGCTCATCCGGTTTGATCATCATGCCGGCAACTATTCAAATGGCTTGATTGAGCAGGTGTTGCCGGGCGAGGGAAACAACCTTGAACTGAAACTGGACAGGGAGGGCACACACCTGTTTGTTATGCAAAGCAACAACGCCTTTATTGAGCTGGAAGCTGAAAAGTTTAATGCCTATTTAAAGGAAGACGGCCTGGAGGATATCCTGGAATATCGTGTTAAGACAAATACGCAAGGTAAGGGCGCAAAGGAATACTACCAGCGCAGTGCCAAGTTGCTGGTGCAGGTGGGTAATACTCCGGATGACACGTTTGGTAAAACCGTTGGCACCCCGATTGAAATCATACCGCTAAAAAATCCGTATTCGCTAAAGCCGGGCGCTGAAATGAAATTTCAGGTGGTATTTGAAGGCAAACCGCTTGCGTTTGCACTGGTAAAAGTGTGGAACAGAAAGGACAACCGCACTACCGTACAAAACATCTACACCGAAAAAGACGGCACGCTTGCCACCCGGCTAAGCAGCACAGGCAGGTGGATGGTAAGTTGCGTGAAGATGGTGCCGGCCAAAGAAGCCGGAGCCGACTGGCAGAGCTACTGGGGCAGTTTGGTGTTTGGGTTTTGATAAGCAGAATTTATGAAGTACTATACATTTCTTATCAAGTTTGTTTTTCTTTCAAATTTTATTTCAGCACAAAGCAGACTTTATTACGATAAGGCTGACCTGGTTACAACTGAGATGAATTGTTACTATTTCAAAGAGGGACAAATAGTTTCAGGTTCGGAGAGGACATTTAAAGATACAGTGAAAGCATATTATTGTTCTTCTAAAAAAAGTCGATCGATTGAAGTGTTTAATTCCCAGGGGATTCAGAATGGATTTAGCCTTTATTATTACGAAAATGGCTCCCTCAAAGAACGTGCTTACTTTAAATTGGGTGCTCGTTTTGGTATAGCAACTGAATATTATGAGAGCGGGAAAGCCAAAGCAATACTTGCGTATTCTGAGGCCGGCACTTTTGACTTGACGTATCCATTTAAATATAGGCTTTTAAGCTGCTGGGACACGGCAGGTGTTCAAACGGTCACCAACTCCAATGGATATTGTAACTATTACTCAGAGCTTTTAGGTAAACAGATTATAGAATCAGGAAAAATTGTGAACGGGCTTAGGGATTCAACATGGACCATCCGGTTTCCAAATCATAACGAGTATTTGATTGAGGACTATTCATTGGGAAAATTCATAAAAGGTAAAAGAGTAATGGATGGGCAGGTTGTATCTGAGTATAATGAATTTCAAACTCAAGCTGAGATTGATGGAGGACTGAATGTGTTTTATAATCGTATAATGAATGAATTGAAGTATCCAAGAATCTCTAGAAACAATGGAGTTGAGGGAAAAGTGTTTGTGGAATTTATCATCAATGAATCCGGACTCTTATCGGAATTTAATGTAGTTAGTTCTCCGAATAAGGAACTTGCGGATGAAGCAATACGGGTAGTTAAACTTTCGCCAAAATGGAATCCGGCCAGGATCAGGGGATTTCCAATTAGGTCTCGGTATGTTGTGCCGGTTACTTTTAAATTAGGATAATATGTATTCCGATAAAGCCCCCGAACCCGTTGGTGCTTACCCGCATGCGCGCAGGGTGGGCAACCTGCTGTTCTTATCCGGGGTGGGCCCCCGAAAGAGAGGATCAAAGGAAATTCCGGGCGTAACGCTGGATGCCAACGGAAATAGTATTGCTTACAATATCGAAGAGCAGTGCCACTCGGTGTTTCAGAATGTGCGCTACATCCTGGAGGCTTCCGGCTCGCGATGGGAAAACCTGGTGGATGTAACCGTGTTCCTGACCAATATGAAGGATGATTTTCCGGTATTCAATAAAATTTATGCGGAATACTTTAAGGACAATCAGCCCTGCCGCACTACAGTGGAAGTGAATGCGCTGCCCACACCCATTGCTATTGAATTAAAGTGTATTGCTACAGTTGATTAAACCGCAAAACTCTCCCCGCAGCCGCAGGTGCGCGAGGCGTTCGGGTTGATGAACTGAAAGCCCTTGCCGTTTTGAGGAAATCAATTAGGATCAGTTTGACTATATGTTGATGGTGTGCACCTGAATATTACTAATGCACATGCACTATCTCAGTAATTTGTATATTTAGATAACAAGCTAAACCTAAATGTAAAAGGTATGAGTAAGAAGGCGTCAATCTGTACAATTCTTTTTTTTATTGTTTGTTCTTCTAAAGGATGGTCTCAGATAATTTACTCTCTTAATCAGGCTATTGACATTGCCCTTGAGCAATCGCCAGTTGGGCGTTCAAACGAAACAAGAAAGGAAACGCGCTATTGGCAGTACCGTGTCTTTCGTTCCAATTACAACCCGCAGTTGCGGTTAGAGGGAAATTTACCTGATTATAACCGTGATTTTTTCAAAAACCGTTTAGATGATGGTACCATTCGTTTTCAGGAGCGGCAACAAACCACAGGCGTCCTAAATCTTGGGCTGCTTCAACCGTTGGCTGTTACTGGTGGTACCTTGTCGGTAAACACAAACCTGAGTCGTTACAATGATTTTTTATTCGATATTAACCAGTGGAACAGTACCCTTATTAATATTCGCTGATGTATGGTTTGGCCTGGTTTTGTCAAAATTTTTCGTGTGTGTGTGTGTGTAAATAGGCGCCAAAAACCATTTTTTTGGTTTGGCGGCACACTAAATTACCGGGCCGTAAGCATGTGCTTTTACCTGCAAAATTGATTTGCTCAATAACACAACCGGTTATTACTTCGGTATACCAATTCGCCCCTGCATACTTCACCGGCCGGTAATCCGAAAGGGTAGCCGGTGAGGGGCTCCGGAGGGGGTGGGTGGATATCTTAATTCTATATCCTTATGAAGAAATCATCTAAAGTTTTGAAAATTGCAGTCACAGGACTTTTTGTTGTTGGACTTGTTATGCAAACAATGCCGTATATCCACGCTAGTGTGGATAAAGGGACACTAATGGGCAATCCAGAAGGTACACAGTTTTGCTGTGCAGCGGGTACGAATGATTGTGGTGCCGTACGGTGTGGCAGTGGTGGGAATAATGAATAATGTAAAAGAACAAGAAGACCTACGGGGTCTTCTTGTTTTTTGGAAGCAAAGTAATTTCTGTATTCAAGTAATAAGTGCGACAAACTACTAAGCAATACCCTATGAACAGAATCTTTTTATGCTTGTTAACTTTACTCATTGGCTGTGCAAAGAAAGAATCAGATAAGAATAGTATTGAATCAATACATATAACCGAAATGTTTGAATCGCGAATCACTTTGAGCCGCATAGCACAGATTGATTCATTTAAAGTTATTAATGTCGGAGGTTTTCATGATTTAGGGGAGGTTAAGTATGCTTTCCCTTTTTTTGGAGGTTGGATTATTCATTCAACTTCACCGGCAATTGTTAGCCTGCTGAACCATCGTTGCGAAGTGACCCAACAGGTTGTACCGGATTTCAGGCTTGGCGAAATAACCAGTATTGCTGTATCAGACAGGAAAGTCTTCATATTGGATCGGACGGCCAAGAAGATTCATCAATACAATGATTTACTGCAATGGGAACGTACAGTTGTAATTCCGGTTTTTGCCCAGTCATTTAGCATTCTTCGTAATGGAGTAGTTATTTTATATACAGGAAATGAAGTTACCGAATATAACCAAGGCAAGTTGGTGATCTATAATATGGAAGATGGGATGGTTTTAAAAGACCTGATTCCGGTTTCGGAGAAACTACGGAAATACTTTAATTTTTTGACTGGGTATCACTTTCCGGAATCCAAAGGAGAAATTTTTTTTTGGGACAGTGCTATCAATAACATATACACGGTTGATGAAGATGGGGTGCAACTTGCTTATCAGCTCGATTACGGGGCATGGAGTCTCCCGCAAAAATTTTATGATGAAGCTGATTTCGACAATGCTTACGATTTTGTAACGAAACTCCGTAATCAGCAGTATGCTTTTCGCCATTTTAGAGTGCTGATCAATGATGCATTTATACTGCTCACATTTGAAAAAGGAGGCGATTACCTCACTTCTCTATTCAACCGCAAGACTGGTCATACAATTACTTTTTCCGGATTGACAGATGACATACAATTTCATCAATCACTTGATGACATCAAATTAATATTCTTTGTGAATCTTTATAAACAAAGTTCCTTCATAGGTTTTATACCTGTTGAACTGCTTGCGAACACGGAAGGTGGTATAAACCCAGTCAATGACGTTGTTCCGGGTAATGCGGTTCTGGTGTTTGGTAGGTTTAAAACATTTTAGTTTATATGTTTTCAATATAATCCAAGTCAATACTACACGATCTTGGTTACTGATAATATTTTGTGATATATTATGAACCCATCACTAGCATATCTGCACTACTGAGATTTCCTAAACTGCAAAACTCTCCCCGCAGCCGCAGGTGCGCGAGGCGTTCGGGTTGATGAACTGAAAGCCCTTGCCGTTGAGGCCGTCCGAAAAATCGAGGGTGGTGCCCAGCAGGTACAGCAAACTTTTTTTATCGACCAGAATTTTAATACCCTTGTCTTCAAACACCTGGTCGGCCGGGTTAATGGATTCATCGAACGACAGATCGTACATCAGTCCCGAACAGCCCCCGCCTTTTACTGACACACGGATGTTGGGCTCGGAAACTTTTCCTTCCTGCTTCCGCAATTCTATAATCTTATCCTTCGCTTTTTCAGTTACGCTAATCATAGATCATTCAACCTAAGACACCGGATTCAATACAACACTAAAAACGGTTATCGTGTTCATGTCGCGGCCGTAATACAATTTTTGCAGCGCATCCATAATGTTGCCGGCCCGGAAGTACGAGGTATGCAGTTCGCGCTCGCCTTTGGCCACCCACTGGATGGTGTAGCTGTTTTCTTTTTCCTTATAGTTCTGCACGTAGTTGAGCATTTTCTTCAGGGCGTCCAGTTTATCCGTTCCTGTTTCGGAGTGAAACAAAAACGCCTGGTTGTGCCGCGGGTTGATGGTAATCAGGTCCAGCTTTACCTTGCGGTCAACGGTACTGTATTCAAATACGAGGTCAGCCGTTCGCAGCCCCAGGTAGTCTTTAATTTCCTGCTGGATGCGGGCGGCTTCTACGTGCATTTCGCTGGTGGTTTCTATCATGGATGTGGGTTTCAAGGCAAAAACTTTTCAAAGCCCGTAAAAGTTCTGACTTTGGTGTACAAAATTAGGCAATAATGAAGAAACTTGAGCATATCGGTATTGCGGTAAAGAACCTGGAACAGGCCAATAAGCTGTTTGCCAACCTGCTTGGACGGGAGCATTATAAGATTGAGTCGGTTGAATCGGAAGGAGTCAAAACCTCGTTTTTTGAACTTGGCGGAGTGAAAATTGAATTGCTGGAAGCCACGACCACCAACTCGGCCATCAATAAATTCATTGAAAAGCGTGGAGAAGGGATTCATCACCTTGCTTTTGAGGTGGAAGACATCCGGGCAAGCATAAAACACTACCAGCAACTTGGGTTTCAACTCATCGGTAACGAGCCAAAAAAAGGTGCAGACAACAAACTGATTTGTTTTCTGCACCCGAAGTCAACGCAGGGGGTTTTAATCGAGCTGTGCCAGGAAATTACCGGCCCTTAGGCAACTCCATGGTATTGCGCTGACCAAACTGGATCGAGTTGTAGTACTTCAGTTTTTTCTTCCCTTCGCGCGTTTCATAATACGGTTTGGGTACCGTTGAACATGAACTGAACAGGATTAAAGCCACGACAATCCACATCAGCCATTTCATACTGCTTTACTTTTGGGCATAGATACAGGCTTGCCAAAAATCAAATCTTTCAAATCGGGTTATAATCTTACTTTTGCCTGACGAACCGCCTGCCGCACCGGCAAACAGGCGGTTACAACCGGTAAACACATGGCAGAAAAGCGAACAGAAATTGGCGAACTGGGTGAATTTGGGCTCATTGAGCGTATCCATCAGCAGGTTAAGCTGGGCAACACATCCTCTATAAAGGGCATTGGCGATGATGCAGCCGTTATTGCGTGTGGAAATGAGTATTTGCTGTGGTCAACCGATTTGCTTGCCGAAGGCGTTCATTTCGATTTGGCTTTTACACCGCTGCAGCACCTGGGCCATAAGGCTGTAAGTGTTAACGTATCGGACATTGCTGCCATGAATGGCAAGGCCGAACAAATTCTGGTGAGTGTGGCCCTGAGCAACCGGTTTTCGGTTGAGGCGGTTGATGCGCTGTACTCGGGTATCCGCGCTGCGTGCGACCAATACAACGTTGATCTGGTAGGTGGCGACACCACAGCTTCGCGGTCGGGATTGGTCATTTCAGTAAGCGTGCTGGGCCGTGTTGCAAAGGATAAGGTTGTGTACCGCAGCGGGGCTAAACCAAACGATATTATTTGTGTAACCGGAGATTTAGGGGCAGCGTATACCGGGCTTCAGATACTGGAACGCGAGAAAGAAGTTTTTCTATCCAACCCCAACATGCAGCCCGGCCTGGAAAAATACCAGTATATGGTAGGCCGGCAATTGCGGCCCATTGCGCGTACCGATATGGTGTTTGAACTGGAAGAGCTGGGTGTTAAACCCACGGCCATGATTGATATTTCGGACGGGCTGGCTTCCGAGCTTTTTCATATCGGAAGAAGTTCAAATGCAGGTGTGCGGATTTTTGAAGATAAAATTCCGCTGGATGCCGAAACGTACAATACGGCAGCACTTGAATTTAAAATTGACCCGGTAACCTGCGCCCTGAATGGCGGTGAAGATTACGAGTTACTTTTCACCATTTCACCCAGTGATGCAGATAAAATAAAAAACCACCCCGATGTGCACATGATTGGCTATGTGCATGATAAGCCGAAAGAATTTTTGCTGATAACAAAGCAAGGAAATGCAGTGCCTTTAACGGCACAGGGGTGGGATCATTTCAGATGATTAGCCAGCGGCAGGTAAATCCGGAACTCTGTGCCGGCATTTTCTTCGCTGTGTATTTCCAGTGTTCCTTCGTTCAGTTCAATGAATTTACGGCACAAGATCAGGCCGAGGCCTGTACCCTTTTCGTTGGCCGTACCTTTTTTCAGCACTACGTGCTCATGGTTTAATACACGCCTCAGGTAATCTTCACTCATGCCGATTCCCTGATCCGTAACGGTAATGATGGCCTGGTTGTGATTTTTACCGGTTACTAACTTTACAAGTTTCCCTTCCGGAGTAAACTTAATCGCGTTAGAAACAACGTTTCGCAGAGCAACGTACACCATGTTTTCATCGGCATGAACATAAATATCTTCGTCTGTCTGAAACTCAAATTCAATCCGCTTACGCAAAGCGGTAGGCTGGTACAGGTGATAGATTTTGGTGAGTAAATTCTTCACCGAAAAATCAACCGCATGGCGGTTGATGCTTCCGGTTTGCGAGAGCGACCAATACAGGGTATTGTCAATCAGGTCGAGTGCGCTGCTAACGGAGTTGCGAATGTTTCGTGCGTACTGATTGATTTGCTCGGGCGAAAGCTGAACCGGGGTATCGGTTAATAATGATAAGAAACCTTTTAAGGTGGTTAGGGGCGATCGGAGATCATGTGAAAGTATGGAGAAGATCAAATCTTTTTTTTCGTTCAGGGCCTGCAGCTCGGCCCTGGATTTTTCGATTTCGGAGGTTCGCTCCATCAGTAATTTTTCAAGCCGTTCTTTGTTGCGCCTGCTGGTAATGGCCTGGATGCGGAATACCCCGAGTGTGACTCCGATAAGCAGCGTTGCAACAATGCCCATAAACCAGGTTTGTTTCCAAAAAGGCGGTTTGATGATAAGTTGCAGGGGTGCGGTTTCACTGAATTGATCATTGTTCTGAACACGCACCCTGAACGTATAATTTCCTTCTTTAATGTTGGGGTATGTTGCCTCCGAAGCAATTGACTGAATCCACATCGGATCATGACCTTCGAGTTTGTATTCAACGGTATAATTGCGTGGATTGCTGTAATCGGGTATCAGGTAATGTATAGTAAGCGATTTATTACCTTCCGGAAGTTCTATCAGGTTCTGTTGCCGGAGGTTGATATAGAAGTTGCTGGGCGCATTGCTGTAATTGGTAATACTGAGAAGAACAGGTGTTGGTAAGGTTTCGCGAAGTTTAATATCCTCTGATTTAAAAATATTGATGCCGTTAATGCCACCCATTACAAAGGCATTGTCATGTGTTCTCAAAAAAGCCAGCCGGTTAAATTCCAGGGCTTGTACGCCTTCTTCGGGCAGAAACGTCCGTATTTCGGTAGTTGCCGGATCATACTGCAGGATGCCCTGGTTGGTACTCATCCAGATTAATCCCTCTCTATCGGGCAATGTGCAATACACCGTATTGGTGTTCAGTTCAGAGATGTTAACACGTTGGGTGAGTTGCGCTTCCTGGTTTTGTTCCGTTAGCGGAAGTCTCCACACTCCGTTATTAAACGAGCTGATCCACAAATACCCGTTAAACTCCTCAAAAGCTAATACCATAAAATACGAACCGTCCGGACGGGTCGGCTGGCGTTCAACCGGGAAGTAAGTGAAAGTGGAGTCTGGATTAAGAAGCGAAACCCCTCCCTGCGCCCCAACCCAGATGCGCTGGCGGGAGTCAATAAAAAATGCTGTGGCGCCAAAAACGGGGTTGTTGCCGGCCTGATCGTTGAAGTTTTTGAAAACTTTTTGGCGGCCTGTAGTCAAATCGTAAATTCGAAAGGAACCTCCGGCAATAAAATACAGGTAGTTTTCTTTTTTCAGAAGTTGACGGATCAGAACATTTTCAAGTTCTGGCCCGATTGAAAACCGGGTAAATGTTTTTTTCTTACGATCCATAACAACTGCCCCGGCCGATGTGCCAATCAATAACTTGTCCTTCGACAACGGCTGCAGGCATGCGGGCATTAATGTTTTGTTTAAGCCCGGTATAGTTATTTTAACCCGCTCTACGGTTCCTTCTTTCCTATTCAGAAAATTAATGAATCCGCCATCCGTTCCGATTAACACGGTGCCATCTTCTTCCTCAAACAGGCACCGCACCATTCTGTCGGACAGGGAATTGATGTTGTTCGGATCGTGGGTGATGTGTTGGAACTGGATTTTGAGGCGATCGTATTTGTTCAATGCCCCGGTGGTTGCAATCCAAATGATGCCTGTTTTATCTTCAATAATTGCATTGCAGTTGTCGCTGCTTAATGAGTGGGCTTGTGTCGGATCTTTGGTGATTCGCCTGATGGTATCGGTATTTGGATCGTAAAGTACTAACCCGCCCGCCTTGGTCAGAATCCACATAACACCGTGCCGGTCGGCATAAATCCGGTTAATGCGGTTAAAGAAAGGTGCCGTGTTGGTGTTGAAATGCTTTATGAATTGCCTGGTCTTTAAATCATATACCAGCATACCCACCTTTTCGGTGCCGATGTATAAGGTTTCGTTAACTGCATAAAGAGCTGTTACTCTTCCATGCGAGGTAAAATCCACGTTGCCCCAGCGCAACATCACCGAGTCGGTTACCCGGTTATTCTGTACCTCAAAAATTTTCCGGTGGTCGCCAATGTAAAGTTTGTTACCATGGGGTAGCAGGTAAGAGGTGCGAATGCTTTTGTATCCGGATACGGAGCTGCGTTTAAGGGTATCATCATGAAGTTGAAACAAACCGCTGTTAAACGATGCTACCCATATAATTCCATCGGGAGTCAGAGCCAGCTGGTTGATGATGGGTATGCCGCCTTTGGTAGGTAATCGCTTAAGTTCGTTGGTGTTGTAATTATAGGCTACGATACCCAGATTTCGTGTACCGATAAGTATCCGGTTACGGGTTGAATCGTAGAGCAAGCAGGTTACTTCCTGATTATGAATTGAACCGGAATCCGCCAACGTGGTGTAGTGGGTAAACCGGTAGCCATCATAGGAGAATATACCGTTTGCCGCCATCCAGATAAGTCCCGCGCGGTCTTGTATTACATCGGTTAGTTCGGCTGACCGGATGGTGCCGGGTGGTATTACCTGTTCAAAAGCGGGTGGGGTATCGGGTATTTGAGCAAATCCTGACAGGGGGGGTATCCAGAATAATATGATGGCCAACGTGCCCCTCATTAGTCTATCGGATATGGAATAAATACAAAATTGGTAAACTCCTTATCCACTACAAACAAGCAGCAAAATTCATCAGGGTCTTTATAAGCTTTTTTGAATTCATCAGTTTTCGATTCATCCACCAGGCCCCGCTGAACAAATTCGTCCAGATAGGAGGCGTAATAATTCCAGGTGGTGTGAGCCAAATCTTTATCAATCAGCAACTGGCCGATGGGCTGCTCGTCCTTGCATATCGGAAAAATCGGGTGATCGGAAAAACCGCGGGTGCGAATCTGGTACGAAGCCTCCTTTACCGAATCGGCCACTTTTACAAAGTCGCCCGAAATGGTGCCCAGGTATTTCCCGCTCAACTCCGGATCGTTATGCATATCGTGTAATTGAACCGCTAAAATAATATGTTCCGCTATGTCCGTCAGGTCAAACTTATAATTCCCTATTTTCGGTGCACAAACCTTATCGGATATGAAAAACCTGCTACCTGTTATCCTTGGCTTCTTCGCCATTTCAGTATCGGCTCAACCCACCAGCGAGGCCGACTGGACAACCTCGATGCAGAAGCGGAAAGGCCTGGCGGCACAATCCATTTTAAAAGAATACCCTGTCCGCAATATCGGGCCTACCATTCAGGGTGGCCGCATTGTGGATATTGAGGTGAACCTTAAAAACACCAACGAGTATTACCTGGCGTTTGGATCAGGCGGTATTTTCAGAACTAGGAACAACGGCATTACCTTCGAACCGGTTTTCGATAACAACGATGCATTAGGTATTGGCGACTTTGCGCTATCGCAGACCAATACAGAAATACTCTATGCAGGCACGGGCGAAAAAAACAGCAGCCGCTCAACCTATGCCGGCAGCGGCATCTACAAAACCTCCGATGGCGGCAAAACCTGGCAGCACCTGGGGCTTGCCGGTACGCAACACATCGGTCGGGTGGTTATTCATCCGGCTGACAACAACACCGTTTGGGTTGCAGCGGTTGGCCCGCTGTACACCAACAGCCCGAACCGGGGCGTGTACAAGACCACCGATGGCGGAAAGACCTGGAAGAAAACATTATTTGTGAACGACAGCACCGGGATTATTGATCTGGTGGTTAATCCACAAAACCCCAATCAACTGCTGGCGGCTGCATGGGAGAAGGATCGCAAGGCCTGGAACTTTAAAGAATCAGGTGCGGCATCGGCCATCTACCGTTCTGATGATGGCGGTGAATCATGGGCAAAATCAATAGCCGGTTTTCCACAAGGTAAACAGGTGGGGCGCATCGGGCTCGATGTATGCAACAGCAAACCCAACATCGTCTATGCCATTCTTGATAACCAAAGTGAGATTCCGCAAACCGAAAAACCAAAGGATGATGGTAAGCTGAAACTGACCGATTTCAAATCCATTTCGAAGGATGATTTTCTGAAACTGGATGATAAAAAGCTGGATGAATTTCTTCGGGAGAGTCGCTTTCCGCAAAAGTACGATGCGCGTAAAGTGAAGCAGGAAATCCGTGAAGGCAAGTATCAGCCCAAAGCCATTTACGATTACCTGGGTGGCGATGCCAATGCCAATTTGTTTAATGCAAAAATTATTGGTGCGGAAGTTTACCGTTCTGATGACTTCGGGGCAACCTGGAAGAAGATGAACAGTTATGATCTGGACGGAGTATTCTTTACCTACGGCTATTACTTTGCCGAGATGCGCGTTGATCCTTCCAATGCCGATAAGATTTACATCTATGGTGTGCCCATGCTTAAATCAAACGATGGTGGCGTTACCTGGCACCGGCTGGATACACTGCGTGGCGAACAGGATATCCATGTTGACCATCATGCGTTGTGGATCAACCCAACCAACGGTAAACACATGTTACTGGGCAACGATGGCGGTTTGTATGTAACCTATGATGAGGGCGCTTACTGGAAGCATGTTAACAACATGCCGGTGGGCCAGTTTTATACGGTGAACGTGGATATGGAAATACCTTACAACGTATATGGCGGTTTGCAGGACAATGGCGTGCTGAAGGGTTCGTCAAAATCCGAACCCAACGTTTCGAAACATTGGGAGTACATTGGCGGTGGCGATGGCATGTACGTGGCGCCCGACCCGCGGAACAGTCGCCTGGTGTACTGGGGCTTTCAGTTCGGCAATTATTTCCGTACTGAACAAGGTAAGCAGCCGGCCCGCATTACACCACGGCACGACATTGGTGAACCGGCTTACCGCTGGAACTGGCGCACCCCGTTGTTGTTGAGTAAACACAACCCCGACATTGTGTACATGGCGGCCAACAAAGTATTTCGCAGCTTAAACAAAGGCGATAACTGGGAGGCTATAAGCGATGACCTGACTAAAAACAAACCGCAGGGCGATGTGCCCTTTTCAACCGTCAGTGCACTGGCCGAGTCGCCATTGAAATTCGGGTTGCTGTATGCCGGTACCGATGACGGTAACCTGTGGGTGAGCCGAAACGGAGGAGGAAGTTGGGAAAACATTTCGGCCGGGTTGCCGGCCAATAAATGGGTAAGCAGCGTATCGCCTTCGCCACACCAGGAAGGAACCGTGTTTGTTTCGCTCAACGGCTACCGCGATGACGACTTTAGTACCTATTTGTTTATGAGTACCGACTACGGAAAAACCTGGAAGAGTGTTAAAGGAAACTTGCCCGAGTCGGTAGCCAATGTGATTATTCAGGATCCGGTTAATCCTGATCTGCTTTACTGCGGACTGGACAACGGAACCTACGTTTCCCTGGATAAAGGAACAACCTGGCATTTCTTTAACGGGATGCTAAACGTGGCAACATACGATATGATGGTTCATCCCCGCGACAATGAGTTGGTTGTGGGTACTCATGGCCGAAGTGTTTTTGTTGCCAATGTGAAGCCCCTGCAGGCCTTGAAAAATGGGGGTGTTAATAAAGGAATTGTGGCGTTTGCCGGTGCGGAAAGTATCCGGTTTAACGAACGCTGGGGCGAAAAACCCTACCCGTGGGCCGATGCCAACGAACCGAAAGTAAGTTTCCTGTATTATGTGGGTAAACCGGTTGCTGAAGTTGGTGTTGAGGTTTACGATGAAAAAAATGTGCTTGTCAGGAAATTCAGCGCGGTTGGTTCAGCCGGTTTTCATACGGTAAGCTGGGATGTTAAAATTTCACCACCCGCGGCACCTGCTCCGAAAGGAAAAGGTGCTAAGCCCGTGCCTGCAACCGATACCGCTGTGAAGTATGCCGGCAAAGGCAAGTATAAAATCAAGTTTGTAAATGGCAGCGAATCAAGCGAAGTGAGTGTTGAAATTAAGTAGGCTGATAATACGCAAATACAACTAGGAGCCATCTCAAAAATAAACATAACCACAAAGTTCGCTAAGTACACACAAAGAACACGAAGAAATACAATATGCTGACCTCTTTCTTTGTGACCTTTGCGTTTTCTTTGTGCTAGTTTGTGGTTAACCTGATTTTTGAGATGGCTTCTACAAAATCTTCGTCCGCTCAACGAGCGACCTCAGCATAACAAACCACCTGGCGTCCTGAGCTTGCGATGGGCCTTTGATTAAACAGCATGAGACTATGTGTAAAGTGCCCGAATTAATCGAGTTGCACAGTTGGTGGTTAAATTCGTAAAATAAAAATTAGCGGTGGGCATCGAGCCAGGCCTTGCTAAAAGCAGCTAGTTCGGGAAAGAACTGGTCGAACTCACTTTTGAAATCGGTGTACGATTGGCGCAGGTCCTCAATGGCTTCATCCATTTTTGATTCGTATGGCGTTCTGCGCGCCATGCCGCTCAAAGCACGGTGGATACCTTCCAGTTGGGCGTAATTCACCAGCCAGTTGCCTTTGGTCATGTAGGGCATCATAAACTTTACTTCGCGCGGCAGGATGGACTCATGCTGATCGATAAGCCGGTAAACCTGTTCGGCATAGTCGGGTAAAAATTCGGGGTGGTACTCATCCCACTGCCGGGCCAGGAAGTGGTCATAAAAAATGTCAACAATTACACCTGAATAATGACGGTATTTCGGGCGGAGGCGGTTTTTGCTGTGTGTTACCTGCTGGTGGCTGTCGGTAAATTCATCAATAGCGCGGTGCAGTTCAATGCCTTTGGCAATGTCCGGCTCAAATTGTTCGGCCAGGTTCCGGCCTTTCACAAAATCGCCAATAAAGTTTCCCACCATTATTTTAGGGTTGTTGCCGGATAAATAAAGGTGTGCGAGAAAATTCATGAGGTCAAGATAATAGTCCATAGTCAATAGTTCATAGTCCATTAGTTCGTAGTCTGGTAAACTCTTGCCAGGCTATGGACTATCTACTATAAACTATTGACTATCGAAAAACAATTCCCCATCTTCCAAGTTCAAAATCAACTAATCATGGCGTTACCGCAACTTAAACTGCTTGTAAATCTGGCCCGCATTGATGGCGAGGTGGCTGAGCGTGAAAAGAAATACATCACCAACATCGGGTTGGCCAATGGAGTGCCGCTGGCAGATGTGGTGCAACTGCTTGAAAAAAGTCATGATAATATTGACCTGGGCAACCTTACGGCTGAGCAAAAATTTTCGTATCTGCTGAGCCTGGTACAGTTGATGAAGATTGATGAACGGCTCTACCAGGAGGAGATACGATATTGTTCGCAGGTAGCCGCCAAACTGGGCTATGACCAAACCGTAATGTTCGATATGATGCTGCATGTGCGCGAAACCATGGAAGAACACGAAAAAAAGGCCCTGCGCGATTTAACAGAGAAGTATTTATCGAAATAAACAAAACCTATGAAGAAGTTTTTACCCCTTATTTTTCTTTGCGTTATTACACTGCTTTACGGCCAGCGAACCATTATCCACTGTGGTAACCTGATTGACGGCAAAGCCAATGACGTGCAGCCGCAGATGACCTTGGTTGTTGAAGGAAATAAAATCACAAAAGTTGAAAAGGGATTTACCAAACCCGGCACAACCGATAAGCTGATCGACCTGAGTAAAAAGACGGTAATGCCCGGACTCATCGATTTGCATGTGCACCTGGAAGGCGAAACCAATAAAGATCAGGCCCTGCAGCGGTTTACCTCAAACAAGGCGGATGTGGCCTTTCGTTCAACGGTATATGCCAGGAAAACCCTGCTGGCCGGCTTTACCACCGTACGCGATTTAGGAGGCAGTGGGGTTAATACTTCATTACGAAATGCGATTAACCAGGGTCTGGTGGTCGGGCCGCGGATTTTTTCTGTAGGAAAATCAATCGGAACAACCGGAGGACATGCTGACCCAACCAACGGTTACCGTGAAGATTTGATGGGCGACCCCGGACCCAAAGAAGGTGTGATTAACTCTCCGGAGGAGGCACGACAGGCAGTGCGCCAGCGCTACAAGGACGGCAGCGACCTGATAAAGATTACCGCTACGGGTGGCGTGTTAAGTCTCGCTAAAGATGGCAGTGGTCCGCAGTTTACCATGGATGAACTGAAAGCCATTGTGGAAACCGCTAAAGATTACGGTATGCACACCGCTGCCCATGCACATGGCACTGAAGGCATGAAGCGGGCAGTACTGGCGGGTATTACCACCATTGAACACGGCACTATGATGACCGAAGAGATTATGGACCTGATGAAGGAGAAAGGAACGTATTATGTGCCAACCATTTCGGCCGGAAAGTTTGTAGCCGATAAGGCGAAAGAGCCCGGTTATTATCACCCACTGGTTACGCCTAAAGCGCTGGCTATCGGGCCGCAAATTCAGGAAACCTTTGGTAAAGCCTATAAGCGGGGTGTAAAGATTGCATTTGGTACCGATGCCGGAGTTTTTCCGCACGGTGAAAACGGAAAAGAATTTACCTACATGGTGGAGGCAGGTATGCCGGCTATGGAAGCGATTAAATCAGCAACCGTGGTGGCGGCTGAAGTAGTGGGTATGAGTGATAAAATCGGAACGATTGAAACCGGTAAACTGGCCGATATTGTAGCCACTGATGACAACCCGTTGCGGAACATTAAAACCATGGAGAAAGTAAGTTTTGTGATGAAGGAGGGTGTGGTTTATCTTCAGTAGTTTTGATTTAGGATTTACGATTTCAGATTGATAGTGTGCGTTACCTTCTGAAGTAAAAATCGTAAATCGTCAATCTAAAATTTGTAACTCCTAATGCGATATTCAAACAATACTATGTATAGAAATACATTCATACTTCTGCTGATTTTTTGTGCGTGCGCTACGCCAGAAAAAAAATCCGAACCATCACCCGTCCTCACCGGCCTGGATGGTAAGCAATACTTTGAACCCGAACGAAGCCCGGCAGCACAAGCCCGGCTCGACAGCAACCTGCATGTAGCGCAGAAAAATTTTGAGGCTGATCCTTCCGAAGAAAACTCTATCTGGCTGGGGCGCAGGCAGGCCTATCTGTATCGGTATAATGAAGCCATTAAAACATTCACCGAAGGATTGGAAAAATACCCCAATTCCTACAAACTGTTTCGTCATCGCGGGCACCGCTACATTACTGTTAGGGATTTTGATAAAGCCATTGCCGACTTGCAGATGGCTGCTTCGCTGATGCCCCGCCAGCCACTGGAAATTGAACCGGATGGTCAACCCAATAAGTTGAATCTGCCACTTTCGAATACACAATTTAATGTGTGGTATCATTTAGGCCTGGCGCATTACCTGAAGGGTGATTATGAAAGTGCCGAGAAGGCATACCTGCAATGCCTGGATGTTTCGGATAATGATGACCTGATTACCGCAACAGCCGACTGGCTGTATATGACCTACCGGAGAATGGGTAAAAAAGAGGAAGCTGCAAAGGTGCTTGAATTGATTAAAGAGAACATGAACATCGTTGAAAATGACTCGTATTACCTGCGGTTGCAGATGTATAAGGGTATGATTCCGCCTGATGATTTACTGAAAGTCAGCAATAGCAATGAGGATGTTGACCTGGCGCTGGCTACGCAGGGCTATGGTGTTGGCAACTGGTATCTGTGCGAAGGCGATACTACCCGCGCAGTTGAGATTTTTAAACAAGTTACTTCAGGGAAGCATTTTGCCGCCTTTGGGTTTATTGCCGCGGAGGCGGATTTGAATCGAATCTTAAAATAATATTGGCTAAAATTTCAGTGGAATAGTAATCCTGATTTTTTCCCAACTGATCTGCAAGGTGCCTTCCTTAGCTGAAATAGTCTTAATAGCATACAGGAGACGCTCCTGGGTTTCTTCCAGTTTTTCGGGTGTAACAGTTATTCGCAGTAAATCTTCCGAAACTTTATAGTCATCAGCTAAATGCTGGTCCCAGTTCTTGTTAAGAATGAATGTCCAGGTTTCTGTACCCGGAATCGTAAAAATAGCATACCTGCCAGCGGGTATGCTTTGATTGCCGATAATGAAGTTCTTATCAATTTCGAATAAAGTAGCACGATGCGCCCCCGTAACCCAGACTTCATTATATGGAACTAAACCACCCCAGATAACCCGACCCTTAACCACAGGTGCAGTGTACTTGATGGTGATGTGTGCACCGCCAACCATAGCATGCGTTTCTTTAGGCAAGCTCTTTTTCAAGGTATCGGCATCAGCGGTTGCAGGTGCCGTGGTGTGGTGCTCGTGATTTTCGGCTGATTCTTTTTTCGATTGACACGCAACCAGGCTTGCAAAAACGAGAACAGGGTAGAGGAGGCATCGCATAATTTTTACCGTATAAAAATCACCCCGCAGATCGTTATCAACAATCTGCAGGAAGATTGAATCTTAGTTTATTTCTTCTTTAACTGAACCACAGCGTAACATCGAAGCACCAAAGTATGGATTCAATACCTGCTTCTCGTTGCTCAGCCAAAATGCGCCTTTGTCGTTAAAGGCCATCGGACAGTACTGCTTGTAGATGGTCATGCCTGCACCACCTGCTTTGGCTGCATCATACAGGTTCATGGATAAGGTTTCGAAGGCAACACGCTGTGCTTCGATATCATCGGTGGAGGCAATGGTGTTCAGCGATTCATTTAATGAATTGGCATAATCTCCGGTAGAAATAACGAGAGCGGCTGCAGCTTCTTTAGCTTTCGCGGCATCATCGCTGACTAGCGCGTCTTTCACATCAAAGTATCCGGTAAGTACGACTTTCAACGCTTCGTTGGTTTCTTTGGTACTGGCTTGTGCTTGTTCGTCAGAAGCTTTTTCTGTTTTTCCGCAGGCTGTCATTATCAGTGCAGCCAAGGCAAATGCTAAAATTGATTTGATTCTCATTATTCGTTTAGTTTATAATTTGACATTGATTTTCGAATCAATATTTATGCCTACCCATCAATATCGATGAATATAATATTTTTTCTGTTAACGTTTCCTGAATACTTCCCGGTTTTCTCCGCACTTCAACATGGAGGCGCCAAAATACGGATTTTTAATCTCTTCGAATTCACTTAACCAGTACGCACCCTTATCATCAAAGGCCATCGGACAATAGGCGCGATATACTTTTTCACTGGACAGCCCGAAAAGTTCAACGGCTTCAAGCAGGTGATCCGAAAGGAGTTCAAAATCTTTACGTTGCACTTCCACATCGGTTTTTGTGCTGATGCCGGTCGCACCTTGATCCATGGGTTTGAGTAACGCCATCCATTCATCATGAGCCCGGCCTTCCAATAATGTCATGTCTACCGCCTTCAGTGCTTTCAGCACTTCTTTTGCTGCTGTAGCTGCAGTTAACGGGTTGGATTCTACCAATGCATTTTTCACATTAAAATAAGTATTAGCTACTGCCGTAAGTTGATCCCTGAAAGCATCCGGTACTTCAAGAGATTTTGTTTCCGGTGAACTCATCATGCTGTAGTTGCCGCTCAATTGGGCGGAGGCATCAATGGAGAATACACCATTGGATACTACTTCTTCTCCAACTTCCAGCCCCTTCTCCACCAGGTATAAATCTTTCATACGTGCACCGAGTGTTATCTCTCTTCGTTCAAAGGCAGGCATTGTGCCTTTCTGTTTTATATATACAATCGAGCGTTTGCCCGTCCAGAGTACGGCTGTTGCTGGAATGGCAAGGCCGCTGACTTTTGCATCCAGTTTGGTTTGCAGTGTAGCGTTTACCAGCATTTCGGGCTTGAGAAGACTTCCGGTATTAGGTACCACGGCACGAACATCAACTGACCGTGTTTCTGTATTCAAAGATGGGTTGATATATTGAATGGTAGCTTTGAATTCTTTTCCCGGAAGTGATGGTACAGTAAAATTGATTGTTGAACCGTTTTTTATCCAGCTTAAATCACTTTCATAGGCATCCAATACAACCCATAAGGAAGACAAATTGGCAACCTCCATCATGATGCTTCCGGTGGAAACGTAATCACCTAAAGCGACCTGGCGTTTGGTAACTACACCCGAAGTTTCAGCATAGACATCCATTGTGGTTGCAACATTACCCGAACTTTCAATTTGCTCGATCTGTTTATCACTGATTTTCCAAAGTCGAAGCTTTTCTTTAGCTGCTTCGTACAGTTGAGGTGATAGGGAAGCCATTTTTTTAGCTTCCAGTAATTCACGTTGAGCCGTTACCAATTCAGGTGAATAAAGAGTTGCCAGTCTTTCTCCTTTTTTTACTTCCTGTCCTTCAAAGTTTACAAAGAGTTTTTCAATCCGCCCGGGAAATTTGGCCGTTACCACGGAGAGCTGTTGTTCGTTGATTTTAATTTTTCCCGTAAGGGAGAGCTCGTTCGCACCTGAGACGGATTTTACCTTCGTGGTTTGAATGTTGGCCATCGCGATGGCTTCTGCTGTCATTTCATGGACAAACGCGTTGGATTGACCGCTTCCACTTTTTGATACGGGTATCAGGTCCATGCCACACAGCGGACATTTACCTGGCCCAGCCTGCCGGATTTGCGGATGCATGGAGCATGTATATTCGCTTGTCGTTTCTGTATTGTGGTCGTGTGTTGCGGATTCCTTTCCTCCAAAGATTAGCCAGCCAAGAACTAATCCAATGGTAATCAGAAGAATGTAAGTGATGATTGATTTTGGTTTCATATTTTTTATCATTGATATATCAATTTGAGTCTATTCCCATAAGTTTTGTTATTCCTGATACAATAACATGTTGTTCAGTCAAGGTTGATATTTGTTGTTGTTGATAATTCAGCAGCGACTGTCGTTGTCGAAGAATCTCCTCTATTCCGTTGCCACCGGTGCTGTAAGTTGTTGTCATCAGGCGGATGACCTGGTTAGTTATTGCTATCTGTTCGGTTAGCAACTCAAGGCGCTTGTTACTGCTTTCGTATTCATACAATAAACTTTCCAGCTCGCTGAGTAACTCAAGTTTGGCAGCTTCCTTGTTCTCAGTAGCTGATTGTTGCAAATATTCTGCTTCTTTACGTTGTGCTGAAAACTTTTTTCGATAGATAGGAAGTGTCATGGTTACCATTGGCATGAACATATTTTCACCACCCATATTTTCATTGAACATTTCATCGAACCGCGGACGGAAAATCATGTACGATAGCCCCACAGCAATCATAGGTCGGCCCATGAGTTTAGCCATGCGTTGTTGTTGCTCGCGAGCCTTCTCATCCCATTCATACATTTTCACCATAGGGTGATTTTGAATGACGGAATCCTGTATTATCGAAAGTGAAGCCGGCAACGGTATTGATGCTAATGTATCAGCCACAACAATGGATTCATGGGCCGGGCGATTGAGCAGATTGTTGAATTTTATTTCCAGGGGTTTCTGTGATGCTTTAAGGATGGATATCCGTGTATCCAGTTCTTTTATCTGGAGCTGAATAAGTAATACATCTACCATTGAGCCCGTTGATCCACCCGACATGCCACCAGTTCCTGTATTGGATGTTGGACTGGGTGAAGTTGTGTTGCTTCCACCCATACCCATGTTAGCCATGCCTGTTGATGAAGTGGAGGGTTGGACGTTTGTGATTTGGTTATTCATTGGAGCACTACCACTGATTCCGGTTTTAAATCGGGTAAGCGCCAGTTGTTCGTAGGTTTTTAATATCTCCTTCTCCTCTTCCAACAGTTTTAACTCCTTATCAACCTGATAGAGCCTGTACCAGCCTACACGCACTTCATGGTAAAGGTTGATTTTTGATTCCTTAAATGAAGTAAATTTCATTTGTGCCATGTAAGTAGCTTCATTTTTTGCGGCACCTTGCGTGCCTATCCAGGGAAACATTTGCATCACGGAAATTTCAGAGAGCTGTTCTCCCATGAAGCGTTCCATGTATAATCCTTCTTTCGAAATGAACATACTGAAGGATAGTTGCGGGTCAGGAAGTGAGCCGGCTTGCGGTACTCTTTCCAGCGCTGAATAGTACTCGTTGTACCTTGCTTTGAGTGATGGGTTGTTCTGACCCGAGATCTTAAGGTACTCATCCAAAGACTGTCCTTGAAGGTGATAAGCAAGAACTATCAAACTGAAGATTAGAGATACCTGATGACTGATAATGAATATTTTTGTTTTCATTTTCATGACTATGGTAATTGTCGGTTGTTAACTTTTCTTTCCTCATTCCAGGAAAATAATACCGGAACTATAAATAAGGTTATAAGGGCCACCGCCATCCCGCCAAAGGAAGGAATGGCCATCGGAATCATAATGTCGGAGCCTCGTCCCGATGATGTCAGTACAGGTAAAAGGGCAAAAAGTGTTGTGGCGGTTGTCATCAAACATGGACGTACCCTGCGCATACCGGCTTCAAGCACTGCTTTGCGTATCCCGCTCACGTTTCCAGGTTTATGTTTCTGTAAACTTTGAGCGAGATAGGTTCCAATCACAACACCATCATCGGTAGCAATACCAAACAGTGCAATGAATCCAACCCATACGGCAACACTCAGGTTGAATGCACGCATCTGAAACAGTTCACGGAAGTTGGTGCCAAAGAAACTGAAGTCCATGAACCAATCCTGACCATACAGCCAAAGCATCATAAAACCTCCCGCAAACGCCATGGCGATAGCGGAGAATATAAAGAGTGATGTGGCCACCGAACGGAACTGGAAATACAAAATCAGGAAGATGGTCAGCAGCGATAATGGGATTACTACAGCTAATCTTTTCTCAGCTCTAACCTGGTTTTCATAACTACCTGAGAATTTGTAGCTCACTCCGGCCGGTACGATCAATTCACCGTTGGCAATTTTATTGTTCAGGAAGCGTTGTGCTTCATCCACTACCGACACTTCTGCGTAACCATCTTTTTTATCGAACAATACATAACCCACCAGAAATGAATCTTCTCCACGAATCATCATTGGGCCGGGACGATAGTTGATGGTGGAAATTTCGCTGAGCGGAATCTGCGCACCGGTTGGGGTTGCAATAAATACTTTGTTGATGGATTCCGGATCGCTGCGCCACTCGCGTGCATAGCGCGCGCGGATGGAGTAACGTTCGCGGCCTTCAACGGTGGTGGTCATACTCATGCTGCCTAATGCCACTTCAATGTATTCCTGCACATCACTTACATTCAATCCGTACCGTGCCATGGCCTTACGATTAAGATCGATTTCCATGTAAGGTTTGCCCAGGGACCGGTCGGCATACACAGCTTCAGGTTTTACGGAGGGAACTTCCTTCAGATGTTTCTCCAGCTTCAGACTGAATGTCTCAACGGTTTTTAGGTCTGGACCATAAACCTTGATACCCATGGGAGCACGCATGCCGGTTTGGAGCATTACTAATCGCGTCTCTATGGGCTGAAGTTTGGGTGCAGAGGTTACCCCGGGAATATTGGCCACCTTTACAATTTCATCCCAGATGTCGTTAGGGCTCTTTATATGATTTCGCCATTGCCGGAAGTATTCACCGGAGTTGTCTTCGATCAGGTTGCTGTTTTCATCACGGACAAAGTTTCCTTCATCATCAACCTTAAACCGCAATTTTCTTCCGTTAACATCCGTGATGTATTCAGATTTATAAAGAATCACATTCTCATACATCGACATCGGAGCGGGATCAAGTGCAGTTTCGGCACGACCCGCTTTCCCGACAACCATTTCTACTTCGGGGATTGCCGTTACCAACATGTCCAGTTGTTGCACTACTTGTTTGTTGGCTTCTACACCGGCATGCGGCATGGAGGTTGGCATCAGTAAAAACGCACCTTCATCCAGGGATGGCATAAACTCTTTACCTATACCGGGGAAGGTATGCGTTAATGAACTCCACACCGAAGTGGTCCGAATATTCCAGCCGATGGCATCAAAACCTTTTTCAACAAAACCAAACACCTTGCTGAAGCCAAGCATAATGTTTAAGCCCAATAGAATGATAAAGACAGGGATCAGCAGGAATTTTACCTTGTTTTCAAGGCACCAGGTTAGAATTCCCGGATAGAAGCGAATGAAGGCGGTGAATCCACCCAGTACCAATCCCATGATGATGAGGATAAACAGGAAGTTCAGGATAATGCTGTTGTGTACACCCAGCGGCAGCCAGGTGGTAGCCAGCAGCCATGATACCGCTACTACAGAAATACCTACGGTAGCCAATTCATGAAAGCGGGAATATTGCTCCTGATAAAAATGATTGAGGATATTATTTACCGCAAACAAGAGCAACGCAACACCTGCCCATGGCAAGTAAACTATCGCGATGAATAATCCCGTTAAAGCGAGTAAGATATTCCCAACAAGTTTGAATCTTCCTTTACCGACCTTCATGCCGAACACCCAGTGGGTGAAGGTGGGCATGATGACAAGTGTGAAGATCAAAGCAGCCACCAAAGCAAATGTTTTTGTATAAGCCAATGGTCCGAACAATTTTCCTTCGGCAGCCTGCAACGTAAATACTGGCAGAAAACTTACAATGGTGGTGGATACGGCCGTGATGATGGCGGATGAAACTTCCGATACGGCATTATAAATTGTAGTGATTAATGGTTGTTCCTTCGGAGCTTCTTCAAGATGTCTCAGTATATTTTCATTGAGAATGATGCCGAGATCGACCATGGTTCCGATGGCAATGGCAATTCCTGAAAGCGCAACAATGTTGGCATCCACATGAAAATATTTCATAAGGATGAAGCACATCAGCACTGCCAATGGTAACAACGCTGAAATCAAAAATGAAGCACGCAGGTTATACACCATCACGATGATTACAATGATGGTGATAAGAATTTGCAGCGTGATGGCATCGTTCAGCGTGCCTAAAGTTTCATAGATGAGTTGTGTGCGATCGTAGAACGGAACGATGGTTACTTTAGAAGTCCTTCCATCGTCTAATTTTTTAGAAGGTAATCCCGGGGCTATTTCCTTGATCTTGTCTTTTACGTGATTGATTACAGCCAATGGGTTATCACCATAGCGGGCAATGACTACACCACCCACTGCTTCCGCTCCACTCTTATCCAAAATCCCCAGCATGGAACGATCAGCAGGACCAAGCGCAACGCGTGCGATGTCTTTAATGCGAACAGGCACATTCTGATTTACCCGCACCACAGCTTCTTCTATGTCTTCAATCTTTTTTACATAGCCGAGCCCGCGAATCAGATACTCCACACGATTTATCTCTACTGTATTAGCGCCAACATCTCTGTTGCTGTTACGCAACGCCAGCATCACTTCCATCATGGAAATGTTGTACGTCTTCATCGCCACTGGATCAAGGTCGACCTGGTACTCTTTGATATGTCCGCCAACACTGACTACTTCGGCAACACCTTCTGCACCGGTGAGTGCATAACGCACATAAAAATCCTGGATGGTACGCAGTTCATGTAAATCCCAACCGCCTGCAGGGTTTCCGTTTTCATCACGACCTTCGAGCGTGTACCAATACACTTGTCCGAGTGCGGTGGCATCGGGTCCAAGTTTGGGTTGAACATCATCCGGCAATAAACCGGACGGCAGGGCACTTAACTTTTCAAGAATTCTTGAGCGACTCCAGTAGTACTCCACATTATCATCGAAAATGATGTAGATAGAAGAGAAGCCAAACATGGATGTGCTGCGGATGGCCTTCACACCTGGCATACCCAGCAACGCTGTAGTCAGTGGATATGTGATTTGATCTTCTACATCCTGAGGAGATCGTCCCATCCACTCCGTGAAAACGATTTGCTGGTTTTCACCAATGTCGGGGATGGCATCCACCGGTACAGGATCTTGCGGCAGAAAACCAATGTTCCAGTTGAAGGGAGCGGTAACCAGGCCCCAGCCTACAATGGCCAGGAGCACAAGCACGGTTACCAGTTTTTGTTCTAAAAAGAATTTTATTATAAGATTGATCATAGTTCTGTTCTAAAGACTTCTTGAAAAGAAAAAAAGAAGACACACCAATCTCATCAAAGAGAATGGCTGAACAGAATCAGATTAAGAATGACTGGTTGGTGATAATGATATCGTGCCCGGTGGGGGCAGGGGGGTGATCTGTAAAATACGATGTTGGAGAAACGGAAGCAGTAGGGATAATTTCAGCCACCACCTGTGTGTGATGAATAACATCTGTGGATGAAAGCACAGGAAGTAAGATGTTTACGGTTGCGCCATTAATATCCTGCGATTCATGAATAAACTGTTCATCATTACAACATCCTTCCATCGCTTTTCGATGACAAGGCGGCAACTGTTGATGTCCGCAGCCATCGGCTTCGTCAAGGAAGGCTACTGCTTTAACAGCACCGCTACAATAGTGCACACCCACATAAAAACTGCTAGAGGCCATCAGCACAAGTGCGGCCAGCAGGAGGGAGGATATGGTGCGGAGCAGTTTCATTATTAAGCAAATGTACGGATTTCGGTGGTTTTGGATTTATAAAGTTATTTCAAACCCTTACAGAATTCATGGAAACCTTCGAAACTGAAACAGAATCGACTGGTTTTTGTCAATTTTCATTGCTAATCACATTTCTTGAAAGAACGAATTTTGCGGGGCCAATGGATCATTTCTTCACAAACTGCTCTTCAATAACACCTAACATGGTCATGGTGGTAGGAAAACCTACCGTGGGTAAAAGCAACAAGGCAACCTGCTCCATTTCTTCCCGTGTCAAACCGGCTGTAATTCCTTTTCGGATATGCGATTTCAGCGCGCTCGTTAAGCGATGACTGCCCGATACTGCAAGTTTCACCAATGCGCGTTCGCGTTCCGTTAAAGGCCCCTGTTCATGCACAGCATCGCCTAATTGCTTGTAGGCTTTGGCTACCTCGGGATACTTTTTTTCGAAATTGGTAAAGAACTTAGGCGGCTTGGGTAATTTCCTGGCAGATTTTTTCATACTGAAATTTTTTCCTGGTAACGAAGTGTTCCGGTTTCAATGCCAATGGCCACTTTGGCAAGCAGCGAAAAAACAAACGCCCCCATGGCCCAGATACCACCGGTTACCCCGATTTCTATCCATGTCGGTGCATACTCAACAATGTTGCCCCAGGCCTCTGGAATAAATCCGGGGATGATCAACCCCATGCCCTTCTCAATCCAGATACCGGTGAACAACATGATACACGCTATGTACAACCACACTCTGTTGTTTCTTAGTTTATGCAAACTTAAAATGGCCGTGGCGGTAAAGCTTAAGCCAATGGCCGTCCAGATGTAGGGAACCAATGCGTTTTTTCCGTGTAATCCAAAAAACAAATACATGGCGCTGCTTCCGTGGTGCGTGGGCCAGTAAAACTCCTTGAATATCTCAGAGCCCAGCATAATGATGTTTATTTGAGCAGCCACGGTGATGACCAGGGCAAGTTTCCGGAAGGTGTTGTCATCAATCTTGTAGTTTGTAAAGCGGTCGATTACGGCAAGCGCAATGACGATAAGTGCCGGTCCTGCCGCAAAAGCTGATGCCAGAAAGCGCGGACCTAACAGTGCGTTGTTCCAATGCGGCCGTGCCGGTAAGCCTGCATACAGAAAGGCTGTAACCAGGTGAATGCCTACGGCCCAGAAAACAGAAATCAAAACACCGGGCAGGTAAAAATTTTTATTGGGTTCTTTGCCCTGGTACCGGCACATTAAAATGTACAGGGGCACGGTAATGTTAATGAAGAGATAACCATTCAACACAATCACATCCCAAGCCAGCATAGAGTTGGGCCAGTTGAATACGCCTATGCCGGGTATCAGATGCCAGGCGCGGATGGGCCCGCCTAAATCAACGGTAACAAAAGCCAGGCACATAATGAGCGCGGCTACGGCCATGCCTTCGCCAATCAGTACCGCTTTTGAAAAGTCCATTTCCTTCAATACGTAGGTAGGTAACACCAACATCACTGCTGCAGCCGCAACACCAACCAGGAAAGTAAAGTTGGAGATGTACAAACCCCAGCTTACGTGGTTGTGCATGCCTGTTACAATTAGTCCATCACGCAACTGAATGTAAAAGCAAAATGCACCCAGCAACATGAAAAAGGTAAGAAAACCCATCCATACATGGTATAATGAATTACCGTGAAGCGCGGTTTTTATTCCGTTAGTTACCAGTGATCTGAAGATTTGCAGCTGTTTCATGCGCTTCTGTTAATCCATGAAATACCAGAACTTCGGCTCTGTGCCTAAATCTTCTTTAAGCCTAAAAACTTTTTTGTTAGCCAGCACCCGCCGGATTTCGCTGTTCGGGTCGAGCAGGTTACCAAAGATGCGCGCGCCCGTGGGGCAGGCCTCTACACAAGCCGGATTTTTGCCGTTGCGCGAACGTTGGATGCAGAAGGTACACTTCTCCATCACACCTTTCTTTCTAAGCCGGTTGCCCAGGTAGTGCTGGTTGTGGTTTACTTCTTCGGCCGGAACTTCGGGAGTAGCCCAGTTAAACCTGCGCCCGTCATACGGGCAGGCCGCCATGCAATACCGGCAACCGATGCACCAGTCGTAATCAACCACCACGATACCGTCTTTCTCTTTCCAGGTGGCTTTTACGGGGCATACTTCCACGCAAGGTGGGTTTTCACAATGAAAGCATTGTGTTCCAATATAAAAATGACCGGCAGCCGGAACTTCATGATAGAAATTATCATCTGCCAATTCAAAATCCATCGAACCATTTTTGTGTTCGTGTATGCGGATGTACTGCATCTGCGAATTGCGGTCCTGGTTATTTTCCTGCACACACGCATTAATACAGTCCATGTACCCCTGGCATTTTGAGATATTGAAGGCATAGCCATAAAGCACATCCTTCATCGGGCCTTGCGCTGATACATTTATTTTTCTTCCGTTGTTGAGTTCGTATAATCGTTCAAGGCGTTTCACGGTCGATTCTTTTTCTTCATCCGTCATTAACTGGTAGTTGCCTTTAAAAAACTCTTCCCAATTGAGTTGTGCTTTTTCTTTTTTTGCGTCACCGGCCGTAACGCTGCACGATGTTGATGCGAAGCCTATACCGGTAAGCAGGCCTAATGTAAGGTTTCTCAGTGCCTCTCTTCTGTCGGAGGGTTTTTTCATCACCTGTTCAAAGCCATCCTCTTTCTTTTTTCCGCAAGAACAATTGCCTGATTGGCACCCGGTGCGTTTGTTTTCTGGTAATTGTACAGGTTCCATACCTAAATCATTCAGTTAGTGAAGATGTATTTAAACGCGAAGGCCACCGGCTTGCAAATGCAGGCTTGTGCGGATTATGACAATTTACACAAGTATTCATGATGCGTGGAGGAAGCCAGCCGCCCAGGCGCTTGCCATGACTGCCACCTACCCAATCGGCATATTGCGTAGAGTGGCATTGCCGGCATTGCTTAAAGCTCTCATCAAATAAAATAGCATTGCCGGTCAGTGAAACCAGTTCGTTCATGTTTTTCTCATCATGACAGGTTTGGCAGTTCATTACTTCTGCACTTCCGTGGATGATGGCTATATCCCAGTGCGATTTTTTCTCATCGGCTTTTCTGCCGGCACTTAATTTCGCCAAAGGCTGTGTATGACAATTACTGCAGGGATAGGAACGAATCATGGAAGTGCGTTCTGGAAGAAGCACAGAAACTGTATCGTGAACCTGTGCCAGCACCAGCCTTACCTGCTGCATGGCATCAAGCGATGATTTTTCGTATTCAATACTGTCGGTGTAGGCGCGCAAGCGGTTGGCTAATGGGCCGTGAACTTTGTCATGCTGTTCATCATGCGGATGGGATGAAGAGCAACTGTAATACAAAATCATTACAAGTGCTGCACAGACAAAAAGTACTATGGTCTTGTGCTTAATCATTTGGCCGGTCTCTCCCATTCAATGGGTGTTAAAGGTTTCAGGGCGTGACACGACCGGCAATTTACCCGCTCGGGGTGCGTAACGCGAATGGTTTTTGGAGCGGCCGGACCGGCATGACAGGCCAGGCAATTTTCCCTGAGTTGTAAGGTATGTGGTATAACCGGTGGACTGCCTTCCATCGCACGGTTGCCGATAGCAGGTGCTTTCAGTCCTTCAAACGCAGTTGCTTTAAACAGTGCATTGGTGTTGACCGGCACATGGCATTGCCTGCAGTTAATCAGTTCAGGGTGGGGTGTTACCGGTGCAAAGGCTTTAAACTGTTCTACATATCCACCATTCTGATGGCATTGCAAACAAGCCTTTCCGCCAAAGGCACTTTCATTCAGAATGGCATGCGGAATGACGGGCGGTGCGCCTGAGAAAGCCCTTCGCTTATAATATCCTTCCAATGAGCGATTATGATTTTCATCATCAGGCATGTTCCGATAGGCCAATGCAAACTCGGCACGTTCAAACACCCCCGACTCGAAAGGAAGGGGCTCAACATACGGAAACAACTCTTCCTCTACGTGCGCTTCCTCCTGCTCCACCAGCATGCTGAAGTTGAGCACAACTATCGCTGAAGCCATCAGCACAACTATATAGAAAATGAGTATATGTTGTTTCGGCTTGATGGTCATGGCTCAGGCTTTCATCACTTTTACCGCACACTTTTTATATTCGGGCTCGCGCGAAATCGGACAGAATGCATCAATGGTAAGTTCATTAATCAACAGGGCCTCATCAAAAAAGGGAACAAATACCTGGCCGCGCGGAGGCTGGCCCCGTTCATTTACAGAGGCGGGTAATACAAGTTCACCCCTGCGCGAAACCAGTTTCACTTTATCGCCTGTGCGGATGTTCATACTTGTTGCATCCTGCACATTCAGCTCCACATAGGCATGTGGTACCGCCTGATGTAACACAGGAATCCGCCTTGTCATGGAGCCGGTATGCCAATGCTCAACCACCCGGCCGGTGCAGAGCCAATATGGATATTCCTTATCAGGAACTTCCGGTGCCGGTTCAAAAGGCCTTGCCCATATCCAGGCTTTGCCATTGGGCTTGCCATAAAAGTCAAATGAATCGCCTTTTGCTGCGGGATCGTACTTGGCGTGGTAGCGCCACTTGGTTTCTTTTCCATTAACATAAGGCCACTGAATGCCCGGCCTTGCTTTCAGTTCTTCGTAACTGGCCATGGCATGTTCCGGTCCGTGATGGAACCGGGTATATTCTTTCCAGATTTCTTCGATGTGGCTTTCTTTTGTCCAGGGAAAAAGATTTCCATAACCCATGCGTTTGGCTACTTCAATAATCTGCCAGGTGTCGCTCATGCACTCACCCTGGGGTTCAATCATTTTTTCAAAATGCTGCGTACGTCTTTCGGAGTTGCCGAACATGCCTTCGCGCTCAATCCACATGGCTGAGGGCAGAATCACATCGGCTACATCGGTAGTGGGTGTGGGGTACACATCCGACACCACGATAAACCGGTCTTCTTTCAATGCACCGTTCCGATAGCGTTTCAGGTTAGGCATGGAAACCATCGGGTTGGTTACCTGTATCCACATGAATTTGATTTCGCCACGGTCTAATGCACGAAACATTTCAACAGTATGGAAGGTGGGCTTAGCCGGAATTTTTTCTACAGGCACCTTCCAGATTTCTGCGGCAAGTTTGCGATCTTTTTCGTTGGTTACTGTTCCGTGCGGGAGCAGATGCGTGAGTGTTCCTACTTCGCGTACGGTACCGCAGGCGCTCGGCTGGCCGGTAAGCGAAAATGGCGAGTTGCCCGGAGTGGAAATTTTTCCGGTGAGCAGGTGGATGTTGTATATCTGATTATTAATCCAGGTCCCCCGCGTATGTTGATTGGGGCCCATGCACCATAGCGACATCACTTTTTTGTTCGGGTCGCCATAAAATTGTGCGAGATACTTGATGTCTTTAACCGATACGCCACACAATGCCGATGCTTTTACAGGGGCATAATCGTTCAGGAAATTTTTGAAATCATTGAAACTGATATCACCGGGCTCATCGGTAAACTGAAAGTTATCTTCAAGCCCGTACCCGATATTGGTTTTCCCTTTTTTGAATACACAATGTTTTTCTACAAAACCACGGTTTATCCATCCATTGGTAATGATTTCGTAGCAGATGGCGTTGGCTAAGGCCAGGTCGCCCTGAGGTTGGAAGAGTATGGATTTATCGGCTGCCAGACTGGTACGTGTGGTGCGAGTGCCTAAATCGATGATGATGCTTTTTCGTTTTAATCGTTGGTCTAACAAACGTGAGAAAAGCACAGGGTGCATTTCGGCCATGTTGTTGCCCCACAATACAAATACATCGGCATGGTCAATGTCCTCATAACAACCCATGGGTTCATCCAGTCCGAAGGAAGTCATAAAGCCGGTTACTGCGCTGGCCATACACAGGCGTGCATTGGCTTCAAGGTTATTTGTACCAATGCCACCTTTCATGAATTTGCTGGCCACGTAGCCATCGGGGATGGTCCACTGCCCCGAGCCATACATGGCCACTGCATCCTTGCCATGCTTGTCGATAGTTTCCTTCATTTTGCTGGCCACCAAATCCAGGGCTTCGGTCATGGTTACTTCTACCCATTTGCCGTTGCGCTTTACTAGAGGTTTTCTGAGCCTGTCTTTCCCGTATAATGCCATTACTGAGTGGTAGCCCTTCACACAGCACAGCCCTTTGTTTACCGTGCTGTCGGGATCGCCTTTAACCGCTACGGCCTTACCGTTTTGCAAGCCAATGAGCAAACCGCAGCCTACTCCGCAAAAACGGCAGGGCGATTTTTTCCAGGTGAGTTTATCGTTTCCTGAAAACTTCTCAACTCCTCCAAATGTAACTTCAGGCAGCATGGCCGTTGCCGCGCTGATGGCCGATGTGGCCGCCAGTTGCTTGAGAAAGTTTCTGCGCGATTGATCGTTAACGGTATAGGCTTTCCTTTCCATTGTTCAGGTGCTAAAACCAGAGATTAAACTGATGTGTTGAATGGTAGTATCGGCTTTCAGGGCCTCCAAAAACTGTTCGTCTTCTTTTTCTGAATCCGAATCAGTTACCAGCACAATTACTTCCCGGTTGTCTGCAGGCAATACTTTACAGTGATTGAAAGATTGAAGCTTTTCAATCACCTGGGCCACTGTTCCGGCAATGGGAAATACCAGGTAACTTTTTACGGGCATATGGTTTCAAATAAAATAAGCAATGAATAAGAAATTTATGACCAAAGTCATTACCCTGAATTAAGTTAAGGATTTCCTTTAGACCTGGCAATAATCAGAACCATGAAAACCCTGCTATTTAGAATTGTTCTTTTTGTATTGATTGGTATGTCCGGTTCGCTTCGTGCACAAGTCAATTTTTCCATCAACGGGCAGTACATGAACCGGGCCGAGTACCGGCATGGATTTTCTACGCTTGCGGCTCCGGATCAGGATGCGGCATTTTTCATCAGTCAGCGGGCACGGATCATAACCAGTCTGAAATTTCAGGGTGCTGAGATCTATGTAAGTATTCAGGACATCCGCACCTGGGGCAGTACAGCCAATGCGGCTATTGATAATGCAGGCTTGCTTTCGGTACATGAGGCATGGGTGGCCCTTCCGATCAGTAAAAAGTTAGCGTTGAAAATGGGCAGGCAGGAAATAGCATACGATGAAGACCGCATTTTTGGAAGCCTCGACTGGCTGATGCAGGCCCGCAGGCACGATGTGGCCATTCTGAAGTACTATGATTCGGCCAGCAATACGCAGGTGCATGCCGGCTTTGCCTTCAATCAGGACAAGGAACAATTGGTTGGAACTATTTATACGGTGCCCAACAACTATAAAACCTTTCAATACCTGTACGTTAGCAAGCCTTTTGGTAAAATAAAATCCTCGTTTCTGTTTTTGAACAACGGTGTTCAGATACAAAAGCCAAATAGTATACCGGCAGAATACACCACCGTATTTACACAAACCTTTGGCCCGCGGTTGGTGTACAAGGAAGGTGACAGCAAGTTATCCGGTAATGTGGCTTTCTATTATCAGACGGGTACCAACAATCTGAATCAGTCCTTATCAGGTTATGATTTAATGGCCGAGCTGGCGTATGATGTGAACAGAAGCTTTTCATTAACCGCAGGGTTGGAAATGCTTTCGGGTACAGATCAGGTTAACGCGCCAGCCGGAAAGAGCCGATCATTTACACCGTATTATGGTACGAACCACCGCTTTAACGGGTATATGGACTACTTCTATGTGGGAAATCACATCAACTCGGTGGGGTTGAACGATTATTACGTTAAGGGATTACTGAAGGGCACCAAAACATTGATTGGAGCGGCTATGCATTTCTTTTATGCTAATGCCAACGTTGAAAATAATGATACACCCGGAACGGTAAGCGATTCAAAACTAGGTACGGAACTGGATGTAACCATTGTCCTGCAACTACGACCGGGCATCAGTTTTCAGGGAGGGTATTCCCAAATGTTTGCTACACAATCCATGGCGTTTCTTAAAGATGTGGCCGATGGCCACAAACAAACCAACAACTGGGCGTATGTTATGCTTATCCTCCGGCCCGGTGTAGAGTGGCCGCGAACCGGACTCAAGTTTTAGCAATTGGTTATAACTTCGGCTTTATAGCCAACCTTTAACAGGGCTTCACTGATTTGGTTGTCGGTAGCTTCAGTTTCTACTGTGAGAGTGCGCTCGGGGGCAGCGAGGTCAACATGCCATTTCCCTTCACCGGCAAGTGTATTAAGAACAGGCTTTACAGTAGCCACACAGGAGGAGCATTTAATGTTGGTTTTGAATTTCAAGGTGCTCATGCTATTTTCTTCAGCCTTATCCAAAGAAACACATTGTTTCCTTTTAATCACTTTTCCCAGCGTGGTACAAAAATAACAAAGCCACGGTATTGTGGCTTTGTTTTAATCAATTGAATTTCTCAGTAATACTGGTACCGTGTAGCTTCTCTCGAGCCAATTGTTCTGCTTACCGGATAACCCACCGGGTTGAATTCGTAGCTCAAATAATAGGTGTAAACTTTTCCATCCCGCGATAATGTATACTTGGAAGGATAGAGCGGTTGTGAATTTACGCCTGGTAAGATGTCAACCATCGGAAATGGGTTTTGCGTGTAGTTTGACGCTAAGTACTCAAAAGTCTCTTCCTGAATCAGGGCGTATTCATCACCTGGAAGGGGATAGTAAATTAACTTTTTGAATACCGTGTTGCTGTTGCTGTAGTAGAGGTATACAAACAGGTTCGACATTACAAACTCACCGGTAGGTTGGCGATGAAATACAGCTACTTCACCAATATTGCCCGCCTGATCATACGAATAGATGCTGTATTTTTTCATGACTCCTTCTCTCGACTCTTCCGAACGGGTAATCCTGTTTTGGTTGTCACGTTTAAAAATAGTTTCATCGGTAGTCCACTTGGTAATCTTCTTCAGCAGGTTGTTTTCGTCATAGTGATATGTCTCCGTCCAGCTAAGTGAATTCTGTTCAACGTGAATCCTGGCGATTTGACCTGATTCATTGTATTCATAAACACGCTTCGTTTTCCACTCTCCGGCACCGGTTTCATAGCTCTTTGGTTTTCCGGCCAGTTCATCATCTATAAGGGTAATGTTCAGTTCCAGCATATCTCCTTTCATCACTGATCCGGAAGCGTCAATAATTCTTACTACAAATTCCCTGTGTCCGTTCAGCGTCAGGTTATTAACCGGAATGAATTTTATAGGAAGAGAGGATGTGCCGGCTGCCACAGGCATTGTAATTTTTCCATTGATGGCTTCCGGTTCGGTAGTGAAATATGTTCCATAAAGGCCAGTGGCATTCACGAGTTCGAGCTCGACCTCTCCTGCATCTACCGCCTGAAGTGAAAGACCAAGCGTCACAATCATGCCCTCAGTAAATTGTTCCTGCAGGGAACCCTCCGTTGCCTCGAAATTTACCAGGTTGGGTTGCTCATTTTCGAAGATGGTGACGTGCAATGATTTTTCCGTTCCGATAAGTAATCCAGTTGTCACTGATCCAATCGTGAAGAGAAGATTGCGGTTGCCGGTGTATAAATTGTTATCAGTTGGTGTAAGAATAAATTTTACCTGCAACTGGCCTACTGCCACCGGTAAAATAATTCTACCATCTTCAACAGCCGGCTGACTGGTAAAATCATTCTCATTTTCCAAGTTGATGTTGATTGTAATGGTACCAGCTGCAGGAGCCGGGTGTGAAAGCTGAAGCGTAACCTCCGTTGCCGTGGCCAGTTCACTCAGGCCAATGTTGGTACTTACAAATTGAACTGTTGCCGGTGTAGATACAGGATTTGATAATACTGTATCGGCTTCTTCACAGGACTGCAAAGTAATTCCCGAAAAAAGTACAAGCAAAAAATAGTGGAGACGATGGATTGTTTTCATGATTGAGATAGTGTATCGATTTGAATAATTTATTTTCTGCTTTACGTACTATCCAATGTACAGGTTTTTTGATCTAAAGAAATTGCAATAGTTTCTTATGAGTGGCAGCAAAGCGGGGTTTGATGGTTATGCTTTAGTTTAAATTTTCAAGTTCTTTCAGCTTGCTTAAGCCGAACGGAGTATACTTTGCCATTACCCGCAGCGCATCAAAAAGTATCCTTTGTAATTCATTTTTACCACCAATAACACCGAGAAATGTTTAACAAAGGGTAGTGGATTATATCTTCGCAAACTGTAACCGTAAACTATTACTCACCACACTCACCGAGCTCAACGCCATGGCCGCACCGGCAATCATCGGATCCAACAAAAAACCGTTAATTGGGTATAGCACACCGGCCGCAATGGGAATGCCGATTATGTTGTAAATGAATGCCCAGAACAAATTCTGGCGAATGCCCTTTACAGTTTTTGTAGATAAGTTCAAGGCCTTCGGTATTGATTGAAGATCCGAAGTAATCAAGGTCATCTTCGCTACGTCCATGGCAATGTCGGTGCCTTTGCCCATGGCGATACTCACATCGGCCTGGGCCAGTGCGTGCGCATCGTTGATGCCATCGCCCACCATGGCTACGATTTTACCTTTTGCCTGAAGTTGTTTGATGAAATCAGCTTTGCCGGAAGGAAGCACTTCGGCTTTGTAGTGTTTTAAACCAACCTGTTTCGCAACTGCGTGTGCGGTTTGTTCGTTGTCGCCAGTGAGCATGTAAACCTCAATGCTCTTCTCTTGCAGGGCTTCGATGGCCGCTTTGGATGAATCTTTTATTTTATCGGCAATGGCGATAGCCGCCAGCACTTTTCGCGAATCGGCAAACCATACAACTGTTTTGGCGTCTGCCTTCCATTGTTCGGCTTGTACGTCTAAATCAGCACAGCCCATGCAGTTGGATTCGTCCAGCAGCTTTTCGCTGCCTACGTAATACGTTGCTCCATCAACAATGCCTTTTACACCTTTTCCCGTAATGCTTTCAAAAGACTCCACCGGGGTTTCGGTTGTTCCTTTCAGATAAGAAGTTACTGCCTCAGCCAACGGGTGCTCGGATTTTTTTTCGAGTGAAAACAGAATCCTACGAAGCTGATCAGTGTTTTCAAGTCCTTGCAGCCACTTGAATTCAACTACCTGTGGTTTGCCCTCGGTTATCGTTCCGGTTTTATCCAGTATAACGGCATTAACCTGATGAGCCAGTTCGAGGCTCTCGGCATCTTTAATAAGAATATTGTTTTCCGCACCTTTGCCCACACCAACCATGATGGCGGTAGGGGTGGCTAATCCCAGCGCGCACGGACAGGCAATGACCAAAACAGTTATTGAGGTGAGCAATGCGTGGGTAAAGGCATTTTCGCCACCAATCACCATCCAGGTAATAAACGTGAGCATTGAAATACCGATAACTACGGGCACAAAAATTCCGGCAACTTTATCAACCAGTTTTTGTATGGGTGCTTTGCTGCCTTGTGCTTCCTGCACCATTTTGATGATGTGTGCGAGCACCGTATCGGCACCTACTTTCTGTGCCTCAAATTCAACATTGCCTTTTTGATTGATTGTTCCGGCAAACACCTTTTCGCCTGCAATTTTTTCGACAGGCACAGGTTCACCACTAATCATACTTTCATCAACAAAGGAAGAGCCTGATGTTACCACACCATCCACGGGAATTCGTTCACCCGGCCGAACAAGTATGGTGTAGCCTGGTTTTACCGAAGCAATTGGCAATTCCATTTCCACGCCATCAATCCTGGCGCGCACGGTTTTGGGCTGAAGCCCCATGAGTTTTTTAATAGCCGATGAGGTGTTCGACTTCGCCCGTTCTTCCAGCAACTTGCCCAACGAGATAAAGGTGATGATTACTGCTGCGGCTTCATAGTACACGTGTGCATGAATACCACGGCTGAGCCAGAATTCAGGAAAAAACGTGTTGAATAAACTGAACAAAAATGCAATGCCGGTGGAGAGTGCCACCAGGGTATCCATGTTGGCTTTGCCGAAGCGGGCTTGTTTAATGGCATGCACAAAGAAAGACCGGCCAAAATAAAAAACCACGGGTGCAGACAAGGTCATAGAAATATATGCACCCGGTTTCCAAGCCATATAAAACATCCCGATGATCACCACCGGAACAGAAAACACGGCCGACCAGATTGTTCGGCTTTTGATTTCCTGATAATGTTTGCGTTGGGCTTCTTCTTTTACCGCTTGCGGGTCTTCTATATCCACTACCAGGTCGTAGCCGATAGAACGCACAGCCTCCTGCAGGGCTTGGGGTGATGCCGTTTGGGGATCAAACTCCACCAGGGCAGATTGGTTAGCATAGTTAACCGAGGCATTCTTTACTCCGGGAGCATTTTTCAGAATCGACTCCACGCTTGCTGCACAAGCCGCGCAGGTCATTTCCAGTACGGGAAAAGCTTGTTTTACGGTTGACATCCGGTCAATTCCTTTTGTACAACAATAATACAGGAAAAGCGTATTTTTAGTTTACCAAAAAGGCTTAACCGGCAACTACAGATTCGTTACTTAACCGGCCTATTCGGCAAATTGCTTTTCTCCCACCAGGTGCTCATCAATTACCTGCTTAAATACGTGTTTTGGCAAGGCACCGGGCTGCATAGCGGGCTGGCCGTTAAGGGGTATAAACAAGAAAGTGGGAATGCTGCGAATGCCGAACACTGCGGATAATTCCTGTTCGGCCTCGGTATCTACTTTGTAAATCACGATCTTTCCATCATACTCTTTGCTGAGCTCTTCCAGAATAGGGGATACCATTTTACAGGGCCCGCACCAGTCGGCATAAAAGTCAATAATGGCGGGCAGGGTGCCTTTATAGTTCCATTCTTTATCGGTTTCGTAGTTAAAAACCTTGTTTTTGAAGTCTGCGGTTGTGAGTTTAACGGTCATGATGATTTTTTACTGCAAAGGTAACCTTTCGTCCAATCCTGGTGTGTGACTTTAATTACGTTACCGTTTTAAGTGAGTGCCCTTTAGCGCCCCTTTTTTCTGAAATACTCGGGTAGGTCCGTATCGGTTGAATCTTTATCGAGCAGAAAGCGAACGGCTTCTTCTTTTGTATCGAATACCTTGAAGTTGCGCTGGACAAAAATATTCAGGCCCATTACAATAATTCTTTGCGTTTGGGTTAAGCCTACAATGGCCTGTTTCTCGATAAGGTGCAGGTTTTGTTTCACTACTTCCTTTACTTCCTTCATAAATGCAGGTGTAAGGAAGTTTTTTTTATTTAACACTGAAAGCACGAGATAAGGGCGGTTATCAGTGATGCCAATGATTGCCGCCTGATGTAATAAATTAATCATACCCGACTCATTACAACCAGAATAATCTATCTCAAGAATAATTCTGTTGTCAAATTCTATTTTCTTTACATGGCCCATCAGTTCATGTACTTTTTCCACCACCATTGAAACACCACCAGCCCCCAGATGCGGGCGTGTACATCTCCCGGATTTGAGGAAAACAGTTGTTTTTTTAGTTTCTCAACCTCAACAATGTTAAAGATGCCCTGCTCTTCAATAAAACGCTTTTCGAGCAGGTTATCGGTAATCAGCGATTTCATTTCCTTTCGGAGCCATTTCAGCAAGGGTACCTCAAAACCCTTCTTTGGGCGGTTGTAAAGTTTTTCAGGAAGAAAATCTTTAAAGGCATCCTGCAGAATTCGTTTCCGGATGGAGGAATTGATTTTGAATTCGGCCGGCAGGCTGAAAACAAAATTAACCAGTTCGTAATCCAAAAACGGAGTGCGCACCTCCAGGCTGTTGGCCATGCTCATCAGGTCAACCTTGGTGAGCATGTCGTTAGGCAGTACAAGCTCCATATCGGTTAGTAAAATATCGTTCATGTCAGATTGACTGTGCAGGTGTTTGAGCCAGGTACTCTTGATGGTTGTAAAGTAATTTTCGTTGTAAAAGGTATGATGCCGTTGATCGGGATGTAGTAATGCCAACGCTTCATTGTCTGAAGCAAGCGAAGCCCATAGCCAATACCGAACTTCCATGGAATGTTTTAACCCGTAACTATATCGTGCCAGTTGCCGGAATAAATTGGTGAGTGCGTTATTTCTTGACTGGGGCAGGCGTTGCCACAGCCAGTCGAATTTCGATATGAGTTTTTCCTTCCATCCGGGCTGGAGACTTTGCAAAAAGGCTGCGTGCTTATTGTATCCGCCCAGCAGTTCGTCCGCTCCATCGCCTGAAAGCGCCACCGTGGCATGATTTCGTGTTTCCTTACTCAGTATATATACATTAATAGCCGATGAATCGGCAAAAGGTTCATCAATGTAATTCAGAATGTTGTAAACGTGTTCGTATAAATCGGCATTGGTTAGCGAGAATACTGTGTGTTTGGTATTGAAGTGCTTTGAAACAAGGTTGGCATAGTTTGTTTCATCAAAAAACTTTTCGTCTTTAAAGCCAATGGAAAACGTATGCAGATCGGGTTTATGTCTGGCGGCAAGTCCGGTAACTACCGATGAGTCAATGCCACCGCTTAGAAATGCGCCCAACGGAACATCGGCCACGAGCCTGCGCTGAACCGAGGCTTCAATTAAATTTTTGAAGGCATTTTTGGCTTCATCATACGTAATGGGGTTCTGACCTGCCTCTTTCTGGTTGTAAGGAATGGTGTAGTAGTTTTTGATTAGAAACTTACCCTTTTCAATTTTCAGGTAGTTTCCCGGACTTAATTTCTTTACCTGCTGAAAAATTGTGTCGGGCGCAGGAATATAGTTTAGTTGCAGGTAGGTGTACAGTGCGGTGAAGTCTAATTTCTTTTCAATACCGTACTCAAGTATCGATTTCATTTCAGAGGCAAACAGAAATTTATCTTCATCGTACAGGTACAGCAGCGGCTTTACACCGTACCGATCGCGGGCAAGAAAAAAAGTTTGCTCTTTTATGTCGTAAATGCAGAAAGCAAAAAAGCCATTGAGTTTGTTAAGAAAATTTTCCTGATGGTGAATGTATAGTTTAAGCAAAACTTCGGTATCCGATTGCGAGAAAAAATTAACACCTCGATTTTGAAGTTCTTTACGCAGTTCGCGGTAATTGAAAATTTCACCGTTATAAACAATGGCATACCGGTTGGTTTCGTCCCACATGGGCTGATTAGCTGCAGCACTGGTATCGATGATAGAAAGCCTTCGGTGCCCCAGTCCGACAAACTGGTCGTGGTACATATCCTGAAAATCGGGCCCCCGCTTTTCAAGAGCACGTGTGGCATTAGCCAGGTGAATCATGTTCATCTTGCCTACCAGGTTAAAGGCAAAAATTCCGGTTATGCCGCACATACTGTGATTTTAAAGTTCAAGGTTCTTGGTTCAAAGGTTCAACGTTCCTTGTATTGGGTTAATATTGAATACTGAACGTTGAACCTTGAATTTTAAAATTAGGCACGTTTACCATTTAATAGTAATGAAGCCAGTTTCATTCCCATCAGCATGCACACCCAGGCCAGCAGCACTACAAACTCCCAATACTCTCCACCTACGTTAGGAAGTTTTCCTTGTACGCGGGGCAGGTAGCTCATGAAGAAGATGAACCACACGTAATATTGGTATACTGTTAGGGCTGTTTTAAAATGCGTTTCTGTGATCAGCCCTTTTTCATATCGCGACTGAAAGACCGGCATTGCAAAAATCAGCACATATGCGATAAATCCACCGGCCAGGCGGATGGGGATGAGTTCATTGCCCGATAAGTACACATAGGCTACCAGTTCGGCCAGGTGAATGCCGTGGGCAACTGCAAAAATTAAAAAGGGGTTATCGGATAATACCTTTTTTAATTGCTGCCTGTCAGGTAAAACGATAAACACGATACTGAACAACAGGAGGGAAAGCCGCCCGGAATACCGGGTTACCGCCTGAAGGCCAGCGAGTGAATTACCATAGTTAACCAGCGCCAGAACGACCAGAAGAATTTCAAGCAAAACAACAGTTAGAAGTGTTTTTCTGAAACTCACCTGGTATGCTGTTTATGGTAAAGGCTTAATCATAATATTCCGGTACCATACCTTATCGCCATGGTCCTGCAAGGCAATGTGGCCGCGTTTTGCTTTGCCAAAGGCGGGCCATTGCTTGAATTTGCTGCCGGCCACCAGGGCATCCCATTCGGGTGTGTGCATGGTAAAGTTTACAACATTGGTTCCGTTAAGCCAGAATTGACAATTACCTTTATCGGACACAATGCGCACCTGGTTCCACTCACCGGCCGGCTTTACGGTTTCGGTTGAACAGGATATTAAATCATACAGGTCGCCAGCACGGTGTTTCATAATTTTGGCATCCGGGTGGCAGGCATTGTCGAGCACCTGCATTTCGGGGCCTGTTAAATAGGTGTTTGAAAATTCAGGACTCTCTACTACGTTGAACATAATTCCGCTGTTGCCACAGCTATCAATTTTCCATTCCAGCGCCAACTCAAAGTTTTCAAACTCATCTACTGTAATAATATCTCCTTTGCCTTCCTTCGTGTTATCAAAGTGCAGGGTGCCGTTATCAACAGTCCATGCGGCACCTACGCCTTCTTTATTAAAGTTCTTCCAGCCGGCTGTAGACTGGCCATCAAACAGCAACCGCCAGCCTTCGGCTTTTTGTTGATCGGTTAACGTATTCTGGGCAACGGTTTCAGTTGCCGGTTTGCCTGGTGTGTCCGGCTGTTCCTTGGGTTTACAGGCAAGTGCGGCAGTTGCTAATGAGAGTATAAGAAGTTTTTTCATAGGTATTGAATGTTTAAATTTCTATCGCTTATAGATTTCTTATTTTGATGGCGCGGTACCATACTTCATTACCATGGTCCTGCAATGCAATATACCCCTTCCTGGCAGATGCATACCCCGGAAAATCTTTCCATTTGGAGGCAGTCTTCCGGTTGTTCCACTCATCCGAAAATAAATCGTAGGCAAGCACCCTTGTTCCGTTAAGCCAGTGTTCAACATGATTTCCCTGAACAATAATTTTTCCTTCGTTCCATTGTCCTACCGGGTAAACAAAAGTACTGTCGGCAGCATGCATACCGAAGTTGGCAGCCGCCTTATTTTCAGGGGGTAAGTCGCCAGGGTAATTCACTTCATCAATCACCTGGTATTCCGGTCCGGAGGCATAGGTTTGGTCGTAGGCTTCCGTTACACGAAACATTACACCGCTGTTTCCCTGACGGGAAATTTTCCATTGGAAAGACAACTCAAAATCACCATACTCTCCGGTGGTGATTAAATCCGAGCGTTCGTTCAAGGTGCCATCAGCAAAGGCTTTGCAGTGAAGGGTGCCATCCGTAACTTCCCATGAATTGTTTGGCTGGTTTTTAAAAATGCGCCAGCCGTTCAGCGTTCTGCCATCGAAGAGCAGTGTCCATCCATTATCTTTTTCTTCAACAGTTAACTGGTTGTACCTATCGGCTGGTTGTTTCGGTTGTTTTTTTAGTTCACAGGTTGTGAGCATCAAACCGGCCACCAGGAATAAAACTATACGCATGGTTAGAAGATTTTTCCCGGATTCAATATACCATTTGGATCAAATACTTTTTTAATGCCGCGCATCAGTTCCAGGTTCGTCTCGCCCAGGGCAATGGGCATATAGGGCCGTTTGGCAATGCCGATGCCATGTTCGCCCGAGAGCGTTCCGCCCAGGCTCACAGTAAGTTTAAATATTTCGCCAATGCCTTCGGGGATTTTGGTAGCCCAATCCGTATCGCTTATTTTTTCTTTGAGTACATTAACATGCAGGTTGCCGTCTCCCAGGTGCCCGAAACAAACGGTATTGAATCCATAGCGTTTGCCTATTTCTTTAATTCCCGAAATCAACTTAGGCAGGTTGGCCCTCGGCACAACCACATCCTCGCTTTTGGTAAGTGTAAACCAGTTAACAGCAGGCGAGATATTCTTCCGTACTTTCCACAGTTCTTCTTTTTGCGCAGCACTTTCGGCAAATAAAATTTCACCGGAATTAAATATTTCCACCACGTTCATCACGCGTTCGGCATCGCGCATCAGCACTTCCTCATCGTTGCCGTCCAGTTCACACAGCAGGTAGGCATCCATGTTATCGGGGAACGTGGTGGTGACCGGACTGTTCAGAACTTTCTGGCAATATGCCAATGTTTGAAGGGCGGCCACGCGCTCAAAAAACTCAACTCCCGAGGGTTGAATACCGGCCGTAAAGATTGCCGCGATAGCCCTGCAGGCTTCTTCATTTGTTACAAAGGGAATGAGCATGAGTACGTTCTTCTGCGGATAGCCCCGCAGCTTAAAAACAATTTTGGTGATAATGCCCAATGTGCCTTCGCTGCCGCACATCAGTTGGGTGAGGTTGTACCCTGTTGAATTTTTAAGCACGTTGGCACCCGTCCAGATAATTTCTCCGGTAGGTAAAACTACTTCCAGGTTCAATACATAATCGCGCGTAACACCATACTTCACGGCTTTGGGCCCGCCTGAGTTTTGCGCCAGGTTGCCACCCAGAAAGCAGGACCCTCTACTGGCCGGATCGGGGGGGTAAAATAAACCTTTCTCTTTCACAGCATTCTGAAAGACTTCTGTGATCACGCCCGGCTCAACAATAGCCTGAAGGTTCAGTTCATCAATGTTCAGGATTTTGTTGAACCGCTCCATCGACAACACCAGGCCGTGATGTGTTGGTAAGGCCGACCCGGCAAGGCCGGTACCGGCACCCCGTGCAGTAACCGGAATACGGTGCTCATTACATAACTGCATAATCTGGCTAACCTCCTGCGTGGTGCCTGGCTTCAGAACCAGCGATGGCAAAAAGGAATAGTCTTCCGTTTTGTCATGAGCATAATCAAGCCTTTTTTCTTCATCAAGAATTACATTCTCTATTCCTACAATGGTTACAAATTGGCTTACAACATCTTTGCTTACTTCCGGAAATGCCATACAACGCGTATATTTACAGAGCCATTTTTTAAACTTATTAAGGATGCTATTTTTTAACCTCAAAGGTAAGCAACCTTTTTACTTTCTGATTGCCTGGATGTTGTTAACTTCCTGCGCCTCACACAAAGCCAGGGTTAAAGAAGAGAAGGTTGAAAAAGTGATTACTGCTGCCCGGAGTTACGTGGGTACACCGTATAAGTACGGTGGTACTACCCGTTCCGGTATGGATTGCAGCGGACTGTTACTCAATGCTTTCCGTGCTATTAATCTGGAATTGCCGCGAACCTCCGAAGCACAAAGCAAGGTGGGCAAGGAAGTAAAGTTAAAGGAAGTTGAACCGGGCGACCTGGTATTTTTTGCCACCGGAAAGAAAAGAAGGGAAATTACCCACGTGGGCTTGGTTACCGATAAGAAATCCAAAGACAACGTTAAGTTTATTCATGCCTCAACAACGTTGGGCGTGGTTGAAACCAACATCTACACCGAGTACTACATCAAACGATTCAGGTTAGCCAGGCGGGTGATTGAATGAGGGCCTCTGTAAATGTTGCCTGAAAGTTTTATTACCTTCACTGGTGATTACCTCTGGCACTATGAATGAATTTAATTCGAGAAGAAAGTTTTTGAAGATTTCGGCATTATCAACAGCATTTTTTTCGCTTACAAAAATTTCAGCACAAAAGGCTCCGTTAATTGTAAAACCAATTGTGGTTTCAACCTGGCGGAATACCGATGCCAACGCAGCTGCCTGGAAGGTGCTGAGCGCCAAGGGCCATGCACTCGATGCAGTGGAACAGGGGGCGCGCGTGCCTGAAGCTAATCCGAAGGATACTTCTGTCGGATATGGCGGCTTGCCCGATCGTGAAGGTATGGTTACACTTGACGCCTGCATCATGGATGAAAAAAGCAATTGCGGGTCGGTAGCGTTTGTTCAGGGATTTAAACATCCGGTATCCATTGCCCGCCTGGTAATGGAAAAAACCCCGCATGTGATGCTGGTGGGTAAAGGCGCTGAACAGTTTGCCCTAAGCCAGGGCTTTAAAAAGGAAAATCTGTTAACCAAGGAATCTGAAAAGGCATGGAGGGAATGGTTGAAAAAATCGGAATACAAACCGTATCATAATCCCGGCCAGCACGATACCATCGGCATTCTTGCACTGGACAGTAACGGAAATCTTTCGGGCGCCTGCACCACCAGCGGCATGGCTTATAAGATGCACGGCCGCGTGGGTGATTCGCCCATCATCGGGGCCGGCTTGTATGTAGATGGCGAAGTAGGAGCGGCCACAGCTACCGGTGTGGGCGAAGAAATGATTCGCATTGCCGGCAGCCATACCATTGTAGAGTTGATGCGCAACGGACGATCACCGCAGGAAGCCTGTGAAGAAGCGATTAATAGGCTTATCCGTAAACGGGGCGAAGAAAAGGCAAAGGAATTAAGCGTTGCCTTTCTGGCATTAAATGTTCATGGCGAGGTTGGCGCTTATTCAACAAACAACGTGTTTGAATACACCATTACGTCTCCTGATCAGTTGCATGTTGTAATCAAATCAGCAAGTTATTTTAACTGAGCCGTGGCCATAACTACTGAAGTAGCTGTATTTAACATTGAGTCGGCCCTGTATGCTCAAAAGGGTGGGGCCGACCGGGTAGAACTGTGCGATAATCCTTCGGAAGGCGGCACTACACCTTCTTTTGGCGTAATGGCAACCGTAAGACAAGCAATAAGCATTGATGTGTATGCCATGATTCGGCCACGGGGCGGTGATTTTGTTTACTCGGCCTACGAGTATCATGCTATGAAACGCGATATTGAAATGTGCAAGCGGGCCAGCCTGGATGGTGTGGTGTTTGGAATATTAAAACCGGAAGGCACAATTGATAGGGAACGTTCCCGAAAACTTATTGAAGCGGCCCGTCCTCTGAAGGTTACCTGCCACCGCGCCTTTGATTTTACCCGCGATGCTTACGAGGCGCTTCAGGATTGCCAGGAAGCAGGCTTTGACCGCATCCTTACCTCCGGCAGGCAGCCCAGCGCGGCAGAAGGCGCAGATGTAATTAAAGACTTGGTGCTGCGTGCGGAAGGAAAGATTTCGATTATAGCCGGGGTCGGAATTAATCAATCAAATGTTATCCCTGTTATTAAGAATACTGGTGTAAAGGAAATTCATTTTTCAGCACGTACCTACAAACCATCGGAATATCAACGGTTTAACCACCTCATCAGTCTGACGGAATCATTGCCAGATGATTCGGGTAAATGGGTGGCCGATGAGGAGAAAATCAGAAGGATAACTGAATTATTAAGGGATAGACGGTAGTTTGGGCACATGGGAATTTAAAAATATATTTGCAGCCCATTCGGGGTCATAGCTCAGCTGGCTAGAGCGCTACAATGGCATTGTAGAGGTCGTGGGTTCGACTCCCACTGGCTCCACCATCAGGCAAGTCCGCAACCGCGGACTTTTTTATTGAAAGGAGAATTGTTTCCTGACGAAAATCATACCGTTCTGTAACCGAAGTCATAAAAGCGGGCAATTTCAATCTTCTACTTTTAAGCCCAGACTCGTAGCTTTACCTGAACCATTAACACTATCCCTGCCTATGGAACTCGACAAATTCAGTTACGATAACAAAATCGTAAAAGCATTTATTATTGCCACCGTTATTTTCGGCCTGGTGGGCATGTTGGTGGGCCTTACCATTGCCCTCCAGTTGGTTTGGCCGGTATTTAATTTCGAACTTCAGTACACATCATTCGGGCGTATCAGGCCGCTGCACACCAATGCGGTAATCTTTGCCTTTGTAGGCAATGCCATGTTTGCCGGAGTGTATTATTCTATGCAGCGGTTGCTTAAAACCCGCATGTTCAGCGACACACTCAGCTGGATTCACTTTTGGCTCTGGCAATTGATAATTCTTGCCGCTGCCATTACCTTACCGCTGGGGCTTACCACATCAAAAGAATATGCCGAACTGGAATGGCCCATTGACATTGCCATTACGTTAATCTGGGTTGTTTTTGGCTGGAACATGATCGGAACCATCCTGAACCGCAGGGAAAAGCACATGTATGTGGCCATCTGGTTTTACATCGCCACGTTTGTTACCGTAGCTGTACTGCATATTGTTAATTCCTTCGAAATGCCGGTAAGCTTGTTCAAAAGTTACTCCTGGTATGCCGGTGTGCAGGATGCCCTGGTGCAATGGTGGTATGGGCACAATGCCGTGGCTTTCTTTCTTACCACACCTTACCTCGGCATGATGTACTACTTTCTGCCCAAAGCAGCCAACCGCCCGGTATATTCATACCGGTTATCGATAATACACTTCTGGTCGCTGATCTTTATATACATCTGGGCTGGTCCGCACCACTTACTTTATTCAACATTACCGGATTGGGCGCAATCACTCGGAACGGTATTTTCGGTGATGCTTATTGCGCCTTCATGGGGCGGTATGCTTAACGGGTTAATGACCCTGCGCGGAGCGTGGGACCGCGTGCGCGAAGATGTAGTGCTGAAGTTTATGGTGGTGGCCGTTACCGCGTACGGCATGGCTACACTGGAAGGTCCGTTGCTGTCGCTTAAAAATGTAAATGCCATTGCCCACTTTACCGATTGGATTGTGGCGCACGTACACGTAGGCGGTCTGGGCTGGAACGGCTTCCTGATTTTCGGTATGCTGTACTGGCTGGTACCCCGCATGTGGAATACCAAAATCTGGTCGAATAAACTGGCCAACTTCCATTTCTGGATTGGCACCCTGGGTATCATCTTTTATGCCCTTCCGATGTATATCTCGGGTGTTACCCAAAGCCTGATGTGGAAAGAGTTTAACCCCGAAGGCTTTTTGGTATACAAAAACTTTCTTGAAACCACCGTGCAGATTTTACCCATGCACATGCTGCGTGCATTTGGCGGTTTGCTATACCTGACAGGCGCAATTGTAATGACCTATAACCTGGTTAAAACCGCGTATGCCGGAAGTTTCATTGCTAACGAAGCAGCCGAAGCGGCCCCGCTGGTTAAAACAGAATCAAGCGGTGGCGGCTGGCACCACTGGCTGGAGAGCAAACCGGTATTATTCTCGGCTTTGGCCCTGGTGTCAATACTGATTGGCGGTATTGTTGAGATGGTGCCCACTTTCCTGATTAAATCAAATGTGCCGACTATTTCCAGTGTTAAGCCCTACACTCCGCTTGAACTGCACGGCCGCGATATTTACATACGCGAAGGATGCGTAAGCTGCCACTCGCAACTCGTTCGCCCGTTCCGTTCGGAGGTGGAGCGGTACGATCCGCTGGGTGGCGAATACTCCAAGTCGGGTGAATATGTTTACGACCATCCGTTTCTGTGGGGGTCAAAACGTACCGGCCCCGACTTGCACCGCCTGGGCGGCAAGTATTCGGATAGCTGGCATTACAACCACATGCTAGCGCCCGATGCCGTATCAACCGGTTCGATTATGCCGGCCTATCCGTGGCTGTTTGAGCAGGTGATTGATAAGAGTACCACGGCTTCCAAAATAAAGGCCCTTCGCACGATAGGGGTACCGTATGAAGAAGGATACGAGAGCAGGGCTAATGATGATTTGGATATGCAAGCCAGGCGCATGGCCGAAAACCTGCAGTTGGAGGGCATTGAAGTAGAGCCGGATGCTGAAATTATTGCGCTGATCGCCTACTTGCAGCGGTTGGGTAAGGATATTAAAGCATCAAAGACAGCCGATAATAATTTGTCAACGGGTAACCAGTAAAGGCTATGTATAAAAACGTGCTTCAGCAGATTGATAACGTACAGGTATGGCCCATCATATCGTTCGTGATTTTCTTCCTGTTCTTCCTTTTTCTTTTATGGTATGTTTTTACAGCCGATAAAAGTTTTATCCGCTACATGAAAGAAATGCCCCTGAATGAAAATAATGACCCGCAATCCGTAACCGAAAAAACCAGCAAGTCATGAAAAAGATACTATCCCTAATCAGTTTATTCCTGTTGGGCGGCCCGCTTTTGGCGCAGGAGGGTACACCCGCCCGAAGCTTCTGGAGCGACCCCTTAAGCGATCCGTTGTTTCCGTTTTATGTTGTGATTGCCTTTGTATTTGTAGTAGCCTTGCTGGTAATTATTGTGGCCATTTACATGCTGCAGGTGTTAAATGTTTTCATCCGCAAGGCCGAAGAGGAGAAAGCTGCGCAAACGGGTAAGGTGTATGTACCTGAACCAGGAGCCTGGACAAAATTCTGGAACTGGATAAACGGCTACCGGCCCATTGAGAAGGAATCAGAAATCATGCTCGACCACAATTACGATGGGATAAAGGAACTGGATAACCACCTGCCGCCCTGGTGGACCTGGCTGTTTTACGGTTCAATTGTTTGGGGGGCTATTTACCTGGTTGTTTACCATGTTACCGACTCGTTGCCGCTGATGGACCAGGAATATCAAAACGAAGTGGCTATTGCAGAGGAACAAAAAGCAAAACTGCTGGCCTCCCAGCCTGCACTGGCCATTGATGAAAATAACCTGGTATATGAAGCGGATGAACAAATAATTAAAAACGGCCGGCAGGTGTATGTGGTGAATTGTGCCTCATGCCACATGCCTGACGGGCAGGGGAACATTGGCCCCAACCTGACGGATGAATACTGGCTTCATGGCGGCAGCGTTACCGATATTTATAAAGTAATTAAAAACGGAGTGCAGGAGAAGGGAATGATTCCGTGGGGTCCGGTGTTATCTCCGCAGCAGATACGCGATGTTACCTTTTACATCAAGAGCATTAAGGGAAGCAACCCGCCAAACCCGAAAGCTCCGCAGGGTGAATTGTACAAGGAAGAAACCACTCCGGCCACAAGCGAAGGAGCCTCCATGTAACTTGCTGTGCATCGCGGCTGAGAAAATTAATACGCCACTAAGTTAATTGAAGAGACGTGACCACGGATAGTGAAAACTTTTATCAATACGATGAGGAATTCCGGAACAGCATTGCCACGGTCGATGAAAAGGGCAAACGTGTTTGGATATATCCAAAAAAGCCTGCAGGCCAACTTCATAACTACCGCATCGCAGTAACTGTTACCCTACTTAGTATTTTCTTTGCAGGGCCGTTTATAAAAATCGGGGGACAACCCTTGCTTATGCTCAACCTGTTTGAACGCAGGTTTGTCATCTTCGGTCAGGTTTTCTGGCCTCAGGATTTCTTTTTGCTGGCCCTTACGCTCATCACGCTTTTTGTATTTATTATTTTGTTTACAGTGGTATTTGGCCGCGTGTGGTGCGGGTGGGCCTGCCCGCAAACCTTGTTCATGGAAATGGTGTTCAGAAAAATTGAATACTGGATTGAAGGCGATGCCAACCAGCAGCGCAAACTAAACCAGGAACCGTGGACTCCCCGAAAAATTTTTAAAAAGGCAGGCAAGCAAGTAGTCTTTATCCTGATTTCGGTGATCATTTCGCATACGGCAATGGCGTACCTCATCGGGATTGAGCAGGTAAAAGAAATCGTTTCTCAGCCACCCACTGAACACCTGGCCGGCTTTATCGGTCTGGTGGCTTTTACAGGTGTATTTTATTTTGTTTTTGCCTGGTTCAGGGAACAAGCGTGTATTGCGGTTTGCCCGTATGGAAGGCTTCAGGGTGTTTTACTGGTTAAAGACAGTATTGTTGTAGCGTACGATTGGTTGCGCGGAGAACCCCGGGGAAAAATAAAAAAAGGAGAAACTCAGGCAAACCGGGGCGATTGCATCGACTGTAAACTGTGCGTACATGTTTGCCCGACCGGCATTGACATCCGCAACGGCACACAACTGGAATGTGTTAACTGTACGGCTTGCATTGATGCCTGCGATGAGGTGATGGTAAAAATCGGTAAGCCAAAAGGACTTATCCGGTTTGCATCGTACAATTCAATAAAAGATGGTGTTAAAAAATTATTTACACCGCGTGTGGCGGGCTATTCGGTTGTACTTACCGCGCTCGTGGGGTTACTCAGTTTTATGATCGCTACCCGGTCTGATATTGAAACAACTATATTAAAAGTCCCTGGCACATTATTTCAGCGTACGGATGACGGTAAAATCACCAATTTGTATAATATTGAGTTTGTCAATAAAACTTTTGATGCTATTGAATTAACACTTAAGGCTGAATCGCCTCCAGGTGTAACCATCCGTAAAGTTGGCGATCAGGAAATTGTGGTTACGCCAGGGGGGTTGTATAAAGGTGTTTGCTTCATTGAAATTCCGGCCGAATTGGTATCATCTGCCAAAATGGTGGTGAAGGTGGGTGTTTACAAGGGCGGTGAGCAGATAGAAATTGTAAAAGCCAAGTTTGTAGGGCCGGTGCATTCGCATCGCGACCGTGTAAAAGGAGGACGATAGAGAAACTATGAATTGGGGCAAGTGGATAATTGTTTCGTTTGTGTTGTTTGCTGTTTTCATCGGCAGTATTGTTGCAATTAGCATGCGGCAGGATGTAAACCTGGTATCCAGAACCTATTATCAGGATGAACTGGCGTACCAGCAAAAACTCGATCGTAAAAACAATACCGAACAACTACTGGTTAAGCCAGAAATCACTTTTGTTGAGAACGCCTATTTAAAGGTCTACTTTCCGGAAGCCAGGTTTATAGAACAAGGTGAGTTACAATTGTTCCGGCCATCTTCTGATAAGCTCGATCAGCAGTTTAAATTAAGTGCCTCGGCAGACTCTGTGCAGATGTTTCGGGTTAGTAACCTCAGGCCGGGTGCTTATCGGGTAAAAATGGAATGGACAATGGAAGGTAAAGAATACTATCTTGAGAAGTTTGTAGTAATCTAAAAGTTTCCTTCGTATATTATTCAATTACGGGTATGCTAACTGCGGCCTTTATTCTGGGATTTACAGGCAGCCTCCATTGCATCGGTATGTGTGGCCCGCTGGCTGTGCAGGTTCAGGCCCCAAATAATAAAAAGCTGGTGTTGAACCGGGCGCTGTACAACACGGGTCGGGTTGTTACCTACAGTTTGTTGGGCCTTATGGCTGGTTTATTCGGCCACCTGATTGAACTCAGCGGATGGCAGGGCTGGCTTTCTATTATGCTGGGTTTAGCCGTATTGGGTGTTCTGCTTTTCAAACAGGTTGAAAGATGGGTGTTACCAAAAACTTTTATGGCAATAAATTTTCTAAAGCAAGGTATTTCAAAATTTATTCGTCAGCGAAGTGCAGGCTCGGCCGTGTTGATGGGTGTTCTGAATGGCTTTTTGCCCTGTGGATTGGTCTATGCAGCTGTTGTACTTTCACTGGTGCAAACCAACTGGATTAACAGTGTAATGGTTATGCTGGCATTTGGGCTTGGAACCGTGCCGGCCATGTTGGTTACAGCCTGGTTGTACACCAACATTATAGGGGTTATTCCGATTCCGGTAAAAAAAATTCAACTTGTTTTTGTTGGGCTCATGGCCTTTATCATGATTTGGCGTGGTGTTTCAATAGAGGGGCTATTCGCCATTGATAAAACTGTGCTGTGTTATCCGCTGCATTAATGCCGGGCCACATTCCATTTAATTACCTGTTCCAGTTTGTTAGGGTAAAGTACTTTTATCTTGCCGCTTTCAATGTCAATAATACCTTCCTCCCTGAAATCGGAGAGCACCCGGATTACCGATTCCGAGGCGGTGCCCACCATTTTAGCCAGGTCATCGCGCGATACATTCATTAACTCACCTTCCTTTAGCTGATGTACTTTCAAAAGTGCTTCGGCTGTTCGTTGCCGCACCGAATTATAGGCCAGTGTAAGCAACTGCGATTCTTTTTCTTCAATTTTTTTACAGAGTAGCGATACAAAAGACCGCGATAATTCAGGGTGACTGTGCAACAGTGTAAGAAAATCGTGGCGGGGTATGGCAATCAGTTCGCTGTCTTCCATGGCTACAGCCGATTCAGTGTAATTGGTGTTTTCAAGGATCGGTTCGTAGCCGAAGAAATCCCCCGTGGTGTAAAGATTGGTAATAAACTCTTTACCATCGGCATTGGTACGAAAGGCCTTTACATTTCCTTTTTGTAAGAAGTAGATAAAGTTGGGAAGCTCACCCTCCATAAAAATTCCTGCCTTCTTTTTAAATGCTCTTGTTTTTTTGTCTTTACACAGATCTTTTAAGTTCAGAACCCGCTGGGCATCTTCAATAAATTCGTTGAGCCCTGAAGCGGTTGCTTCATACTGCTTTTTGAAGAGAGCCACTTTGTTAAGTCGCGTCTCCACGGCATTTAGCAGGTCGGTGTCATCAAACGGTTTGGTCAGGTAATCATCGGCACCGAGTGTCATGCCTTTGCGGATGTCGGCTTTTTCGGTTTTGGCGGTAAGAAAGATGAACGGAATGCTGGCGGTTTCAGGTTTCTTGCTAAGGATGTGCAATACACCATATCCATCGAGTTCTGGCATCATGATGTCGCAGATGATCAGGTCGGGCATGTTTTTCTGTGCCAGGTCAACGCCAACTTTTCCGTTTTCGGCAGTAATTACTTCATAATTCGCCAGCGAAAGTATTTCGCTGGTGTTTTCGCGGACTTCATGGTTATCCTCAATGAGCAGAATCTTTTTCATGGTATGCATTAGGTAGTTGGCAGTATAATGGTAAAGGTACTTCCTTTTCCCTCCTGGCTGGTAAAATTAATTTCTCCGTTTAATAATTCCACATACCGTTTTACAATGTTCAGGCCAAGCCCTGTGCCCTGAACCTGGCCGGCATTGCTGGCCCTGAAGAAACGTTCAAACAGGTGTTTTACATCCTCTTTCGGGATGCCGATACCCTGATCGATTACGGCAATGTCGAAATGATTTTCCCAGAAGGTAACGTGGATAGCAATGGGCTTGCCCGCTTCGGAGTATTTGCTGGCATTGGAGATGAGGTTAAACAGTATATTGCGTAACACCTTTGGATCAGTACATATGGGTTTTTCCTTTCCCATGATCTGAAGCGTAAGGTTCTGCTTTTCTTTAAGCTGGGGTTTCATTTCTTCAATAACTTCGTGCAGCAACTCGCTCAGGGGTATCGTTTCTTTGGCAATGTCAATCCGGCCTTCCTCCAGTTTGCCCAGCGAAAGAAAATCATTCAGGATGTTGGTCAGGTGGCTTACCGAAGATTTTATCCGTTGTATGTGTTTATCAATTTTTGCCAGGTCGCCCTTTTCTTTGTACTGCATCACAAGCGAAGCTGAGCTGAGTACCGTGCTGAGCGGAGTGCGGAATTCGTGTGAGGCAATGGAAACGAACTTGCTTTTCAGTTCATTTAATTCGCGCTCGCGTTCCAGGGCATGCTTTACTTCTTCCTCCGCCTTTTTTCGTTCGGCAATTTGTTCCTGTAAAAACCGGTTAGCCCGCTCAAGGTCTTCAACGGATTTGTTGAGTGCATCGGTGCGGGCGCGAACTTTGCGTTCCAGTTCGGCAGCATACAGCAGTAATTGTTCCTCACTGCGTTTTACGGCTTCTTCAGCCTTTTTGCGTTCGGTAATGTCAATGATAAAGGCAATTACGATGAACTGATTGTTTATCCGGTGATGACTCAGGCTTACTTCCACCGGAAATTCGGTACCGTCTTTCCGAACAGCCAGCAAATCGCGACCAACACCCATTTTGCGGGGCGCAGGTGCCTGCCGGAACGACTCCCGGTATTTTACGTGCCCTGCGCGGTAACGCTGAGGCAGCAATATCTCCAGTGATTTACCAGGCAGTTCACCGGCCTGGTATCCAAACATAAGTTCAGATGCTTTATTAGCCAACCGGATTATGCCGGCCTCGTCCACCATCAGAATCCCCTCGGCTGAACTTTGAAAGATTTCGCTCAGCGTTTCGGGTGAGGCAAAAGGTATCTTGAATGGCTGCTCGTTCACGGAGTGGAAATATAGCAACAACCGGGCATGATAAAAATCAGTTTTTGGTATGATGCATATCAAGCACGTAACCCGGCCAAACCCTGTATGTTAGCATTAGTTACCATGCATGGACCCTGTACTTTGCGCACTTGATTTTTCGGAGAATTCGCCTGTTGTTCTGAAGGCAGCTGTTAATCTGGCTGCCCATTTTCATACCCGGCTAATCGTTTTGTATGCCTACCGGATTATTCCGGAAAATGAAACCATTGCCGATTACAGGAGGACTATTGTGAAAAAAGCCCAGGAAAATTTTGCACAACTGGAAAAAAAACTTGGCCTGAACGGTTCGATACCCTATGAATTCCGGGCCGAAGTGGGATTTCTTTCAGACCGGATTAAAAGTTCGGTGCAGGCAAACCGCGTGGGGTTTGTGGTAATCGGGCAACGCCTGGCCTCTGAAATAATTGAACAGAAAGGGATGACCCTGGAAGGATTTATAGGCCAGGCCCCGGTACCGGTTTTGATTGTGCCTGAAATGCAGGCCCAACCTTAAAATTTGTGTTAATTCCGTAAAGAAAGGTTAGAACTAACATGAAAGTTTTTATCTTTAAAAACATTAATAATCAACGCCATGAAAAAAATTCTTGTACCTATTGATTTCTCTAAAACGGCCCAGACGGCAGCCGAGGTGGCGGCCGGTATCGCCAAAAAAGCCGGTGCCGAGTTGATATTACTTCACGTTATAGAAGAAGGTTCCAAAGGATCTTTTGCCGTAACCGGTGAGATTCAATTCGCTGACATGGAGGAGAAGTTGTTTATGTTGAAACTCATAGAGCGATCAAAAAAACAAATGGCCAAATTTGCGGCCGACCCGGTGTTTAACGGAGTAAACGTTAAACCTGAATTACGAATCGGGTCTCCTTTCCACGGCATGCGTACCATTATTGCCGAACACAAAGTTGACTTGGTGGTAATGGGAACAACCGGTGTTAGCGGTGCCACCGAAATGATTATTGGCTCAAACACTGAAAAAGTGGTACGCCATGCCAAGTGCCCTGTGCTCACTATCCAGAAAAAACCCACGCGAACGAACTTTAAAAACATCGTTTACGCTACCTCCATGAGCAAGGATGAAGAAGTTTTCTCCCGTATTGTAAAACGCGCCCAGGCCATGTACGATTCAACCATTCACCTGGTGCGCATTAATACACCCGGCAACTTTCAGCGTGATGCCGTAGTAAAAAAATACATGCAGGATTTTGCTAAAAAGCTGCAGTTGAAAAATTACACCATTAATGTGTTTAACGATGTTACCGAGGAAGAAGGTATTATTTATTTTGCCGACAGTATCCATGCTGATATGATAGCGATGGCCACCCACGGCCGCACAGGCTTCGCGCACGTACTGGCAGGCAGTATTGCTGAAGATGTGGTAAACCACAGCAAACGCCCGGTGTTAACGTTTGTAGTGAAGCATCGGAAATAATCCAACGTAGTTTATATGTAAAAACCCGGGCAACCGGGTTTTTTGTTTTATGGCGATATTTTTCTGTAGTTGCCTTTTATGGAAGACTATTACCGGGTATTAGGAGTTTCGCGTTCCGCCCAGCCGGCTGAAATCAAACGGGCTTACCGGAAGCTTGTCCAGCAGTTGCATCCCGATGTAAATCCTGACCCGCATGCACAGGAACTGATAAAATTGGTTAACGAGGCCTATGATGTGTTGGGTGACCAAGCAAAGCGGAGTGAATACGACTACCGGTTGGAAAATCCGTTCACCCAAACTGTTGAACCGCCTGTTCCTTCACATCGTGATCCCCGCTATCGGGGCAATGGTGCATACCGGCCGCCACAACCGAAGGGACCAACCCAACGCGACCTCATGATCAATGCACTGCTATTCCTCAGGCCGGTGGCCATTGCGGGATGCCTGCTTTTTGCATTGCTGGTGGCGGATTACTTTCTGCCCCCCAGGCAAGCTGTTGAAACACTGGTGAAATTTCGTAATGAAGCGTTCAGGCGCGGGTGGCAGGATTACCTCGTTACCAATACAGGCAGAGAAGTGAAGATTGCGGTTGAAGACGTGCAGGCGTTACCTGTTAGTTCACAAATGGTGTTTACTGAATCGGCCATCTTCAACATATTGATGAAAGTTCAAACCACAGACGGAACCCTTGTGATTACCAACCTGGGTTCGTTATACGGTAATTTTATTTTTGTTCCGGTTTTACTGGTGGTTGCCAGTGTGCTGTGGATTTTAGGCCTCGGTAGCTTAGAGTTCAGGTTTAATCTGGGTATTATTAGTGTGTTCCTTATTATTTTTACCATAATACTGATTTTCGTTTCGTAATGACTAAGAAAAACAATTGGAAACAACGGGAGGGAATTGTGTACTCTACCAACAACAATTTTCAGTACGAAACCCGTACTGTGTACGAACCCGGCACCCTTCCGCCTCAGCAACAACAGCTACGCGTGCTGCTCGACAAAAGCGGGCGTGCCGGCAAAACCGTTACCCTTGTTACCGGGTTTGTTGGTAAAGTAGCTGACCTGGAGGCCCTTGGAAAACTACTTAAAGGCCAGTGTGGCGTTGGCGGTTCGGTAAAAGACGGTGAAATTCTTTTGCAGGGCGACCAGCGCGATAAACTGGTAACCCTGCTTACTAAAAGCGGGTATAAAGTGAAACGCATCGGCTGATAGACGGCATCAGACCGGTTTCAGTACTTTAATCACCGGTTTCATTTCCACCTTTGAGTTGATAGAATTGGTGATTAAACAGGCTGCTTCTGATTTTTGCAAAATCCGTTCGGCCCGTGCATAATCCTCTTCACGGATAATAACCAGTTCCGGCTCCAGCAGCACCTCCGTCATCCGGTATTTGCCCTCAGCCTGGTCCAGTTTGCCGGTTGCCTTACACGCGAAACGTTCAAACGCCAGTTTTGAGTTTTCGGCAATAGCCAGAAAAGTCGTCATCAGGCAACTGCTTACTGCGGCAGTAAACAAATGTTCGGGCGACCAGATTTTTTCCATGCCTTTCGGAAAGGGCGGGGGGGTAGCTACGGAGAGGTTCTGATCAAGTTCATCAGAATAAAGAGTCCCTTTCCGCTCCGCATCCCAGCGCAGGTTTACGGTATAAGCATGTGTGTACGTCATGATTTAAAATTTTATGTAAAGGTGCACAGCAGGGGCGGGTACAACTATGACTTCAGTCACACCGGGCGATGATTTTCAAAGACCATCGGGATTTGCTATTTTGTTGGGCATGAGTACCCAGCAGCGATTTCAGGAACTGAAGGCTATCCGCATCAGGCGAATCCAGTTTGAACGAGCTGTAAAGGACACATTTTTTATTACCCTTGGTATTCTGGCCGCATCGTTCGGACTTAAAGGGTTTTTGCTGCCCAATAAATTTTTAGATGGCGGTGTAATGGGTATTTCGCTGCTGGTTAATCAACTTACCAAAACCGACTTATCGTTGTTGGTTGTGGTGCTCAATGCGCCATTTATTGTTATCGGTTACACCCAGGTTTCCAGGTTGTTTGCATTTAAAACACTTGTTGCCATTGTCGGGCTGGCCTTGGCGTTGTATTGGATTGATTTCCCTTTGGTTACCGATGACGATTTGCTGATTGCTTTCTTTGGCGGTTTTTTCCTGGGGGCCGGCATCGGCTTATCCATACGCGGAGGCAGCGTACTGGATGGAACAGAAGTATTGGCGATTTATACCAGCCGCAAAACCACGCTTACTGTAGGTGATATAATTCTTGGATTAAACATCCTGATATTTTCAGTGGCGGCCTATTTAATCAATATTGAAACGGCCCTGTACGCCATACTCACCTACCTGGTAGCCTCCAAAACGGTTGACTTTGTTGTGCATGGCATTGAAGAATATACCAGTGTAATGATTGTTTCAGAAAAAAGCGAGCAGATTAAAGACGCCATCACTAACCGCATGGGCCGCGGGGTTACCATTTTAAAGGGCCAAAGCGGCTTTGGCAAAACCGGGCACCGGGTAAAGGACATGGATGTTATTTTCTCAGTCATTACCCGGCTGGAGTTGCAAAAACTAAAAACAGAAATTTCTAAAATTGATGAACACGCCTTTGTGGTAGAGAATAGCATTAATGATGTAAAAGGCGGCATGATCAAGAAACGACCCCTCCACGACTAACTTCGCGAAATAATCTCTTCAGAATCCATGATAAACCGACTTGCCCTTGTTTTTTGTATTGGATTATCAGTAACCGTATCGGCACAAACCAACAGGAAGATTGCAAAAATTGATTCTGTATTAACATACCTCCACCAGCGGCAACTGTTTAACGGAGTGGTGCTGGTAGGTGAGAGAGGTAAAGCAGTATACAAAAAAGCTTTCGGACCGGCCGATCCGGTAACCGGCCAGGCGTTAACTACTTCCTCTTCGTTTAATCTTGCTTCGGTATCCAAACAGTTTTACGGCATGATGATCATGATACTGAAAGAACAAGGTAAACTACGATATGATGATCCCGTTGCAAACTATTTTCCAACGTTCCCTTATCCGGCCATAACTATCCGGCATTTGCTTAACCAGGTTTCCGGTTTGCCTGAATATTTTGAATTGGTTGATCGCGACATGAACCTGCTCGATACGCTTACCAACAGCATGGTGCTTGATTTACTGGCAACCAAGAAACCCGCGTTGGTTTTTAAACCGGGTGAACGTTGGGAGTACTGCAACACCAATTACATCCTGCTGGGTTCACTGGTTGAAAAACTATCAGGTATGCCGGCCAACCGGTTTTTCAGTCAGTCAATTGCAAAGCCATTGAAGTTAACCAACACGTATGTGTATACGCTGAAGTTGGGCAGGAGTCCTGCCGGCCGTGTAATTGGTTTTCGTTACGAAGGAGGCAAGCCGGTAATCAACGACCTGAATCAGTTTGATGGTGTTGTTGGCGATGGTAATGTGTATTCTTCTGCTGAGGATTTATATAAGTGGGACCAGGCTTTATATACTGAAAAGCTGGTAAAACGAGCAACGCGCGATGAAGCATTTACAGCAGGGAAACTGAATTCGGGGGAAAACCACCAGTACGGATTCGGCTGGCGGATTGATGAGCCAGGAAAAACTGTTTCGCATACCGGAAGCTGGGTAGGGTTTCGCACCTTGATTGTTCGGTATGTTGATAAAAATCAAACACTTATTGTCTTATCGAATAATACAAATAGTACTGCCCGCGTGGTGCGCGACATTTGGGAAGATAAACCATACACACTTCCATCCACCCATTTGATTACCAATGTGAGAATCATTAACGGAACAGGGCTTCCGGCATTTAGTGGCAGTGTGCGCATCGTTGACGACCGGATTGCCGACATCGGCAACCTGACACCGCTGCCCGGTGAAACTGCTACCGATGGAAAAGGAAACGTGCTGGCACCCGGCTTTATCGACAGCCACAGTCACCACGATTGGGGCCTGAAGAAAAACCCATCGTGCATTGCAGCCACCAGTCAGGGTATTACTACCATCGTGGTGGGGCAGGATGGCGGCTCAAAACCGATTGACTCCATTCAGTATTTGCTCAATCAACAACCGGTAAGCATTAACATCGCCACGTTTACCGGGCACGCCTCACTACGGGAAAAAGCTATGAACGGTGATGTGCTCCGAAAATCCACACCTGAAGAACTGCTTGTCATGAAAGACATGCTGAAACAGGAAATGGAAAAGGGGTCCCTGGGCCTTTCAACCGGGCTGGAGTATGAACCCGCCTTTTATGCAAGCCGCGATGAAGTAATTGAACTGGCGAAAATTTCTGCAGCATACAACGGCCGGTACATCAGCCACATCCGCAGTGAAGATGTACACATTGACAGGGCGCTTGAAGAATTGATTGATATCGGCCGGCAGGCCAGCATACCCGTGCAGATTTCGCATTTTAAAATAGCGTTGCGAAGCAAATGGGGTAGTTCGGTATCCCTGCTCGCCTTACTTCAGCAAGCGCGCCAGCATGGTGTAACTGTTACAGCCGATGTGTATCCCTACAGCATGTGGGGCTCAACACCGCGGGTGTTGTTTCCTAAAAAAGATTTTACCAGCCTGGCCGCTGCGCGTTATGCAACTACTGAATTATTTGATCCGTCCGCATCGGTAATGGCCTGGTTTCCGCCCAACAAAGCGTATGAAGGAAAAACAATTACGGATATTGGAAAACTAAACAATGAAGATGCAGCCATAGCCTTACTGCGCATCATCCGCGAAGGGGAAGCTGCCGGGGAGAGCGGTTACATTGTGGCCACATCCATGAACGAAGCCGATATTAAAAATTTTTTACTATGGGAATACAGCAGCATTTGTTCTGATGGCTCAATTGATGGCCATCCGCGCGGACATGGCGCCTTTACACGGGTTCTTGGCCGGTATGTGCGCGAGCAAAACCTGATGCCGCTGGAAAAAGCAGTGTATAAAATGACGGGGCTACCGGCACAGAATCTGGGTATTAAAGGCCGCGGCCTGATTCAGCCCGGGTACTTTGCTGATCTTGTTTTATTCAATCCGGAAACCGTTATGGATAACGCTACCATTGAAAACCCATCGGCACTATCTGCTGGTGTGGAGATGGTTTGGGTAAATGGTGAGCCGGTGTACCAAAACCAACGGGCAGTTAATAATTATCCGGGCGTATTGGTGAAGCGCTGACTACTTTTTAAGAAAGTCCTTTTTGGTCAGATCCCAGTAGTTGGGTTCCGTTTTTTCCGTTAACTGATTCCAGTAATCTGGGGTAACCCTGCGGCCATCCAACGTGCGGAGTTCACGGTTATACACCTTTACAACCGGGTTAAACGTTACATCGGGTGTGATGATGGTATAAGTTGGTTCCAGCCCCTCTTTGGGTGGGTCGGTTTCGACAATCGTTTCCAGTTTGTTGTGGGTGAGTAACCGGTGAAGAAAATCAGCCCGATTTTTCGGAATACCAGCTTCGATGATGCGGTAGTTCACTCCGTCAATCTCTTTGGTTACGTGCTGAAATCTATCGAGTGCCATCAGAAGGATTTACAAAGTTCGTTAATGTAATCAAACACCGGGCTGTAAAAACCCAATATTACAATACCGGCTACAGAAAGTATAAGCGAAATTCGCATAGCCCCATCGCTGGTGATGACAGGCACAGGCGAATCGTTTTTGTTGATGAACATGGCCTTAACCACCAGCAGGTAGTAGTAAAGCGATATTACCGTATTCAGTACCGCTATCAATAGCAAGGTGTAAAAGCCGCTTTCGGCAACAGCCGTGAATAAAAAGAACTTACCGAAAAAGCCAGCCAGGGGTGGTATGCCGGCCAGCGAAAACAGCGCAAGCATCATGGTCAGGCTCAGCAGCGGGTTGGTTTTATAAAATCCGTTGTAATCATCAATGTTTAGTTTTCCTGAAGCCTGTTCTACCGCCTGTACCACGCCAAAAGCAGCCAGGTTACTGAACACGTAAACAAGTACAAAGTAAACAACAGTGGCCATCCCCAGGGTATCACCATTGATAACGCCCAGCAGCATAAAACCGGCTTGTGCTATAGACGAAAATGCCAGGAAACGTTTCAGGTTTTGCTGGCGGATGGCAAACAGGTTACCGATGGTCATGGTGACGATGGCCGTGGCATACAATACTTCCTGCCATACGGGTTGAATCGTACGGAACAATGTGAACAGGAGGATAACCAGTAAAAACACAGCTGAACCCTTTGAAATAACCGACAGGTACGAAGTAACATTGGTGGGGCTTCCTTCATATACATCGGCCGTCCACAGGTGAAAGGGCACAATGCTGATTTTAAAGGCCAAACCGGAAAAGAAGAAAATAAAACCCAGGATGGTAAGCAGTGAATCACTTAGGGAGAAATCGGCAAAATATAAATTGCCGGTTGCCCCATACAGCATGGATAGCCCAAATAAAAGAATGGCCGATGAAAATGCCGATGACAAAATAAGTTTGATGCCCGCTTCGGCCGATTTGCTCTGGTATTGTTCATAAGCAGCCAGTGCAGCTATCGGAATAGTGAGCAACTCAAGCCCGAGGTAAAACATCAGGAAGTGTCCTGCCGAAATCATGTAGTTTACACCAATCAAACTTGAAACCAGCAGCAGGTAAAATTCTGTTATCCGGCTTTTCATGCCGGCCTTACCCAGCCACACGTTGCTTTGCAGAAAAATAATCAGCACCCCGATGTTCAGGATGTTTTTCATCAGCATGCGCAAGGGATCGGTAATGTACATTCCGCCAAAAATACTTCCGCTTTCAGCGGGCCAAAATCCAAACAGGGCAACCGCAGCCATCAGCAGGCAGGCAACAACATTTATCCTGCTTTTCTGTTCATCGGAAACTCCAATCTCAAGAATAATCAGCACCAGGGCCAGCCCGATCAGGGCCCATTCGTGTCGCATCAGTAAAAGTTCGTTCCAGGTCATCGCATTAATCCAAAATTGTACCCAGGCTGTTCATTATCATATCCGATAGCCACAGCGGTGCGATGCCGATAACCACAATGCCGGCAATCAGCGAAACAGTGGCCAGTTTTTCATACCAGGTTGCAGGATGAAATTTATTGTACTCATCGTTTTTAACCGGCCCCATCAGTAAGGTGCCCACCACACGAAGGATGTATACGGCTGTTATCACGATGGAGGAAACCGCAATAATGGTGATGAAGCGATGGAACCAGTCCGGGTGCTGGAAGGCACCGACAAAGATGGTCATCTCGGCCACAAAGCCGCTCAGGCCGGGCAAGCCCAACGAAGCCAGACCGGCAATCACATAGCATGCCGACAGGAAGGGCAGCACTTTCATCAGCCCGCCCATTTCATGCACAATGCGCGTGTGCGTGCGTGAATACAACATGCCAATCAAAGCAAAGAAAAGAGCGGTCATCAAACCGTGTGAAATCATTTGAATGACTGCACCGGTGGTTGCGGTTTTATTCAGCATCAGCAACGCAAACAATACCAGCCCGCAGTGGCTTACGGAAGAGTATGCGTTAATGTATTTCAAATCGGTTTGGGCTATTACACCCAGTGCACCATAGATAACAGAAATAGAGGTTAGGATTAGGAATATCCAGGCCAGTTCATTAGCGGCCTGGGGCATAAGCCAGATGGCCACTTTCAGGCAGCCATACCCGCCCAGTTTCATCAGCACCCCTGCATGGAGCATCGATACTGCGGTGGGAGCGGAACTATGTCCGTCAGGCGACCAGGTGTGAAACGGAAATAAGGCACCGATTACGCCAAACCCGATGAAGGTAAGCGGAAAAAATATGCGCTGCATTTCCATAGAAAAGTTTTGTGTGACCAGTTCAAGAATGTTGAAGCTGTGATGCCCGTTAAAATCGGAGTTGAAATAAATGCCGAGAATACCTACCACCAGCAGGGCCGACCCGGCCATCAGCATCAGCGTTAGCTTCATGGCGCTGTACTCTTTTTTGCCGCTGCCCCAGATGCCGATGAGCAGGTACATGGGGATGACGGCCAACTCGAAGAAGAGAAACATCACAAACAGGTCGAGGGAGATGAAGAACCCGAACACGCCTGTGGCCAGCACAATCAGCGAGATGAAAAATTCCTTGTACTGATCCTCCACTTCCCAGCTTGCAAAAACACCGGTGAAGATAACGATAGCGGTAAGCACAATCATAGCTACCGAAATACCATCTACACCAATGTCAAATGAGATGCTCAAACTGTTGTACCACGGAAACCGGTGATAGAACAATACAGGTTCAGCATTTCCGTATGCACGTTCGGAAAGAAAGGCATAGAGGAGGTAAAACGATTGCACCAGTTGAATACTCATACCGGTTGCAGATAAAACCTTAACCTGCTTTGAGTTTTGTGCAAACACAATAGCCAGGGTGGTAAGGGCCGGAACGAGGATGAGCGATATCAGTATCATTTTACCTATGTGAATACAGTACAACCAATACAATTAAAATAACACCCGATAAAAAGATGTACGCATATTTCTGCAACTGTCCCGATTGAAATTCCCTGATATGAAGAGAGATCCAATTGGTGGCTGCGGCCGTAAAATCCATAAAGCCGTCAATAATGTGCCGGTCGAACCAGGCCAGCGGTCGGGATACCAGGTTGAAGATTATCCGCTTTGTAATAAAAACATAGATTTCATCAATGTAGAACTTCCGGTAAATCGTTTGATACAATCCGCCAAGGGAAGAAGCGATTTTGTCCGGTGTTTCTGATTTCTTTTTATAGAATAACCATGCAGCGGCAATTCCGGCTACTGCTGCGGTTACGGAAATAACAGCCACGTTCAGATGAAGAGGTGTTTCCAGCGGGTTTCCATCTGAAGTAACATAGTTTCCGAACGGTATAAATCCTGCAGTGATTGATCCAATGGCAAGAATACCCATTGGTACCAGCATACCGGCAGGCGATTCATGCGGGGTATGTTCATAAGTACGATCGTTGTTCCAGAATACCAGGAAGTACAATCTGAACATATAGAAAGCAGTAAGTGCCGCAGCGAGTGTGGCCATGATAAAGTAAACGGGATTTGAAGCCAGTGTGGCGGTAAGAATTTCATCCTTACTGAAAAATCCTGCAAAAGGCGGAATACCTGCAATGGCCAGGCACGCAATGAGAAATAAAATGTGCGTTACCGGCTGATACTTCCGCAACCCGCCCATTTCCCGGATATCATTCGCATGCACCGCATGGATGATGGAACCGGCACCAAGAAACAGCAGCGCTTTGAAGAAGGCGTGCGTAAACAGGTGAAACATAGAGGCCGTAAACCCAAGCCCTTCCTGGCCGTAACCGGAAACACCGATGGCAAGCATCATGTACCCGATTTGCGACATGGTGGAGAACGCGAGTATCCGCTTAATATCGGTTTGCGTGCAGGCAATAATGGCGGCAAACAACAAGGTGAAGGCTCCGATAAAGGCAACTACATCCAGTGCAACCGGTGCATGGAATACAAATACCGGGAACATGCGGGCCACCAGAAACACACCGGCCACCACCATGGTAGCAGCATGGATTAGTGCCGATACAGGTGTTGGGCCTTCCATCGCATCGGGTAGCCAGATGTGCAACGGAAACATAGCCGATTTACCTGCCCCGCCCATAAAAATCAGCACCAGCGCCCAGGTAAGTACCGAAATGCCCATAAAGGATATGCCGGTAATGGAAGCGATGGCCGGATTTGCAGGATTGGTAATTGTAATAAAATCAAACGTGCCGGTGTAATACGAAATGATAAGGATGCCCACAAGAAAACCGAAGTCGGCAAAGCGGGTTACGATGAACGCCTTTTTAGCCGCAGCAACCGCTTCGGGTTTGTCGTAATAGTAACCTATAAGCAGGTAGGATGAAACGCCCACCAGTTCCCAGAACATATACAGTTGAAACAGGTTGGTAGCCACCACCAACCCCAGCATACTGAAGCTGAATAAGGAAAGAAACGCGAAGTATCGCACAAAACCCTTCTCACCGTGCATGTAACCCAGGCTGTACAAAAACACCATCAGCGATATGGTGGTGATTACCACCAGCATCATCACCGAAATCGGGTCGAGCAGGATGCCCATGTCAATCTGCAACGCATCGGTAAACCGGAGCCAGGTTATGTTGAAGGCAAGCTGTTTGATGTATGGCCCGAATTGTGAAAAGTAGTTAGCCGCAGATTGCCATGAAAGAAAGGTTGAGATACCGATGGCAATTACCGCAAGCCACCCGGCTGCTTTGTGCGGAAGTTTATCGCTCAGCAAACCGTTAATAACAAAGGCCGCGAAGGGCAACAGGATGATGAGTATGGTCAGGGTCGGATTCATTAATATTTCATTTTGTCAACTTCTTCCACATCAATGGAGCGGATGTTACGGTACAGGTTAATGAAAATGGCAATAGCCACAGCCGCTTCGGCAGCGGCAATGGCAATGATAAACAGTGCGAAAAAATGGCCGTCAATACCCGATGGGAACAGGTACCGGTCGAAGGCCACAAAGTTGATGTTCACCGCATTGAGCATCAGCTCGACACCAATTAACATCGTCACTAAATTTTTTCGCGTAAGAAAACCGTACGCACCGATGAAGAACATCAGCGTGGAGACAATGAGCACGTGCGATAAAGGAACCTGGTCAATCATGCTGCGGGCGGATTTCGTTTAGCAATAACAATGGCGCCTACCAGTGCAGCCAATAACAAGATGCTGATTACCTCAAAGGGCAGCACATATCCTCCGGCATTATACGCCAGCATACGTTCACCAATCAGGCCCACGGTGGCATCTACTAAAGTGCCCGTGCCTGCTGCAAAGGGGTGGTGAGTAAGTACATAAATTGTGATAGTAAATCCCACCGCTGTCAGCGTAAAGGTTGCGGCAATCTTGCTCCAGCGGGGAAGCTCCAGTTTCTCATTGATATGGGTGGTGAGCAGGATGGAGAAGATAATCAGCACCACAATACCGCCAGCATACACAATCAGCTGAACGGCTGCCAGAAAATAGTAATCAACCATAAAGTAGATGGCAGCCGTGCCTCCCAGTGCGAACAACAGGTAAACGGCAGCACGCAAAATTCTGCGGGCCGTAATTGCGGCTATGGCCGACAGGATCATGACGGCTGATAGCAGATAAAATAAGAGTGCGCTGGTTCCCATCATTTTATTCCGTCCATAATTTTTGATCCCGGCTTATTTAAAATTTTGGTGAGCTTCGACCGGTCGAACACGGCATGCTCAAACGTGTTGGCCATTTTAATGGCATCGGTGGGGCAGGCCGGTATGCACAGCCCGCACATGGTGCACATCTGCAGGTGATATACGAATTTATCGAGGGCTTTTACTTTTCTTCCGTCAACATCAACTTTCTTGTGAATAATCTCAATGGTGCCGTTTGGGCACGCCACTTCGCAGGCCGAACAGCCTGTGCAGCGGTGCTCGTTTTTCTCATCGTGAATAAGCACCACCTCGCCCCGGAAGCGTTCAAACATTTTTAAAGTATCGCGGTTTTCGGGGTATTGCTGGGTGATGATTTCTTTCGGGTGGGTAATATAATGCCCTGTTACCCGCAGACCGGTTATTAGCGACCGGAGGCCGAAGTAGATTTCCTTAAAATAGTTTACAACACTTTTCATTTATAGCGCAGTAAAGTCGTCCTACCACTTCAAGTGGTAGGACGACTGAGTTAAAAATGCCAGCCCACCAATCCGATAAAGGCCATCACTAAAATGTTTACCAGGTTAATGGGCAATAAATATTTCCATTCCAATGTTAACAACTGGTCGATGCGCAGGCGCGGGAACGTCCAGCGGAACCACATCATCAGGAAAATCATAAACGATACTTTTCCGAAAAACCAGAAGACCGGGGGAATGTAATCCATGATGGCGTTAAAACCTTCCCAGTTGCCGATGTGCAGCGGCATCCAACCGCCCAGAAAAACGGTAGCGCCAATAGCCGAAACGATAAACATGTTGGCGAATTCAGCCAGGAAAAAGAACGCGAACTTCAATCCTGAATACTCGGTATGAAAACCGGCAGTCAGTTCCGATTCGGCCTCAGCCAAATCAAACGGCCCGCGGTTGGTTTCGGCTGTGCTGGCAATTAAGAAGATCAGAAAGGCAATCATGGCCGGGATGTGACCCTTAAATATCCACCAGCCATCGGCCTGCGATTCAACAATCACACTGAGTTGCAAACTGCCGGTGAGTACAACAATGGTAAGAAGAGAAAGTGCCACCGAAAGTTCGTAGCTGATGATCTGTGCTCCGGCCCGCATGGCACCGATTAACGAATACTTGTTGTTGGATGACCAGCCGGCCAGCAGAATTCCGATAACGCCTAAGGAAGATACAGCCGCCACATAGAGAATGCCAATATCAAAATCCAGTGCCTGCAATCCTTTGGCAAAAGGCAATGCCGCCATGGCCATGAACGCGGCCATCATAATTATATACGGAGCCAGGTTAAAGAGAAACCGGTCGGCTTCTTTGTTAATGATGGGCTCCTTCATCAGCAGTTTAATTACATCGGCAATGGTTTGCGCGGTACCCCATTTGCCTACACGCATGGGGCCCAGGCGCTGCTGAAAGAAGGCGCTCACTTTCCGTTCGGCATAAACGAGCACCAATCCCAGCACGGCAAAAAACAACATGAAGGCAATGCCTACCAGAATCATTTCAGTAATCATCACGCCATTTGGAGAAAGGAAGGATGAAAGCCACTCGTGGATGGCGCTGGTCAGGTAAGAAAAATCGTACAGAGCTTTCATCGGTCAATATCGGGTATTACTAAATCAATGGTTGACATAATGGCTACCAGGTCGGCAATCTTGCACCCGCGCGCCATGTGGTCGAGTGCCGAAAGGTTGCTAAAGCCTGGCGACCGGAATTTTAAGCGGTACGGACTTTTCTGCCCTTCGCTGATTATGTACACCCCAAACTCACCGCGGGCCGTTTCTACTTTTTGATACCATTCGCCCTTGGGCAGTTTGATCACCGCTTTGGTCGGAGCTTTAAAAGGTCCTTCCGGTATGTTATCAATCAGTTGCTCAATGATTGAAAGCGATTCCCACATCTCGGCAATACGGCATTGATACCGCGCAAAGCAGTCGCCTTCGGTGTGGATAATTTCTTTAAACTGCACCTTATCGTAGGCGCTGTACGGGTGGTGCTTGCGAACATCGCACGAAAAGCCGGAGGCCCTGCCCGAAGGACCGGTTACGCCAACCGAAATCGCATCTTCTTTTGATAGTTTACCGATGCCGATGGTGCGTTCGCGGAAGATGACGTTATTGGACAGCAGATCATCATATTCAGGCAATTTCTTTTTGAAGTGAGTTACAAAATCTTTCGTGCGCTTCTGAAAATTCGGGTGGATGTCGAACATCAGTCCGCCCGGCACATTGTAGTTCATGGTGAGCCGTGCCCCGCAGGTTTCTTCAAAAATATCGGTAATCAGTTCGCGGTCGCGGAAACCATAGAGGAACGTAGTAATCGCGCCCAGGTCCATGCCCATTACGCCCCACCACAACTGGTGCGAAGAGAGGCGTGTCAGTTCACCAATGATGGTGCGGATGACTTTTACGCGCTCAGGGATTTCAACCTGCAGGCCCATTTCCACAGCCAGGCAAACCGCCTCGTTGTTAATGTGGCAGGAGAGGTAGTCCATGCGGTCGGTAAGGTGCACAATCTGCTGGTAGCTGTCGTGCTCGCACATTTTTTCGATGGAGCGGTGAATGTACCCGATGTGGGGTTCTACTTTGCGGATGATCTCCCCATCGAGCGAAAGCACCAGGCGCAGCACACCGTGTGTGGATGGATGCTGCGGCCCCATGTTAATGAAGTACTCCTGCGACTCCAGCGCTGTGGTAACAACCTCTTCCATCAGTATTCAATCATGTTTACTTTATCCACATAATCCTTTCGCATCGGGTAACCAACCCAGTCATCGGTTAATAACAGCCGCCTTAAATCGGGATGATTGTTAAATGCTATTCCGAATAAATCGTAAACCTCGCGCTCATGAAATTCGGCTGTTCGCCAGAGGTCGCAGACGGTATCGGTTTGCGGATTTTCCCGTGTATTGATTTTTGCTTTAATCACCACCATGTGATTGAGCAAAGTGGATTTCAAATGGTAAACCACTTCCATGTGTTGGGGCCAATCAACCCCGGTAAGGCAAAACAGGTAATCGAATGAAGTTTTCGGGTTGGATTTAAGTTCGGAGAGGAGGGGATGTGCTTTTTCGGAAGGAACAACGGCCTGCAGATATTGGGCGCCCTGGCTGATTTCAGCCTCGGGTACCCGTTGTAAAATGAATTCCTTCAGCGCTTCGTTATCCATATAGTCTGTTTATCTCTTAGCGTCCTTCTCCTTCAGGATAGGGATTAAAGGGAGTGAGGTCAAACAAAGTCTTCCATCGGGTTACGCGGCTCGGTTACTGACTCACCCCGGATTTTCTTTTGTAATTGCATTATTCCGTACAACAATGCTTCCGGCCGTGGCGGGCAGCCGGGTACATACACATCAACCGGAATAATGTGGTCGGCTCCTTTTACCACCGAATAGGTGTTGTAGTAAAACGGTCCTCCTGAAGTAGCACAAGCACCCATGGCGATTACATACTTCGGGTCGGCCATCTGGTCATATAATCTTTTCAGTACCGGTGCCATTTTATTTACAATGGTTCCGGCAATCACAATCAAATCTGCCTGACGCGGAGTAGCCCGTGCTACCTCAGTTCCAAACCGGCTCCAGTCGTGCCGGCTGGCACCGGTGGCCATCATCTCGATGGCGCAGCAACTGGTACCGAAAACCAACGGCCAAAGTGAATTGGCGCGTGCCCAGTTCACCACATTATCCACCGAAGTGATGACGATGTTGCTTCCCGGCCCACGAACAACCTGGCCGGGAAAATCTTTCAACAGTTCTTCGTGCTGCTGTGGTGTTATTGTATTTTGGTTTACTCCCATGTTAATGCTTTCTTTTTCCAGGCGTACAACAGCCCCAATCCCAATACAAGGAAGAATATCACAATTTCAATAAAAGCGGCAAGCCCAACGTGCTTCATGGCTACGGCCCATGGAAAGATAAAAACGGTCTCTACATCAAAAATCAGAAAGATGATAGCGAAAAGGTAGTAGCCAACGCGGAACTGAATCCACGATGTGCCCTTTGTAGGAATGCCGCACTCATACGGTTCATCTTTCTGCAGGTTTTTTGATTTGGGCGCCACCAGGTTCGAAACCAAAACACCCGCGCCCACCATAATGATGGCGCATATAAACAAAATCACCAATGCTTCGCTGCCCATGGTTATTTAATCTCCCAGGTTTCACCACTCTTCAGCAGGTCGTCAACCGAGTGGTACCTGGCGTTTTTAGTAATTTTTTCACGCTCTTCGGTAATAGCCTCATCGTACGTTTTTGCACGCACTTCGCGGATAACGCCCAGCGCCATCGGGAAATGCGGAGGGGCCATGCGGGCCAGCATTAAATGCAGGGTAGGATCTTCAGTGTGCGCATCGTGTACCAGAATATCCTTTTCGGTAATGCCGTTTTCGCCCAGTGTTACAACTTCCAGTTTAAGCCCGTTCAGGCGTATGCCTTTCTTGTTTTCTTTTCCGAACAGCAAAGGTTGCCCGTGCTTTACGTGCAGTTGAAACTCATCGCGGTTTTCGCGTGCCGTTACGGCCGCATGGGCGTCATCGTTAAAGATGACGCAGTTTTGCAATACCTCAACCAGCGAGGTGCCCACATGCCTGGCTGCATGCACAAAAATTTCGGTCATTAGTTTCGGGTTGGTATCAATGGTGCGGGCGTAGAAAGTACCCTGTGCCCCTATAACCAGTTCGGCTGCATGAAAGGGGCGCTCAATGGAGCCATATGGGGTTGACTTGGTAACCAGCCCGGTAGGCGAAGTGGGTGAGTATTGCCCTTTGGTAAGCCCGTAAATCTCATTATTAAACAGAATGATGTTAATGTCAATGTTTCTGCGAAGGGCATGGATAAAGTGGTTTCCGCCAATGGCCATGGCATCGCCATCTCCCTGGATTTCCCAAACACTTAGTTTGGGGTTGGCAAGCTTAACACCCGTAGCCACGGCCGGCCCGCGCCCGTGGATGGTATGAAAGCCGTAGGTGTTCATGTAATACGGAAAGCGGGAGGCACACCCGATGCCTGAAATAAACACGATGTTCTCTCGCGGAATGTTCAGTTGGGGCAACGCGTTGGTCATAGCCGATAATATCGAGTAGTCGCCACAACCGGGGCACCAGCGCACCAGTTGATCGCTTTCAAAATCTTTTTTGGTAAGCTTTTGCTGCGGTATATCAATGGTATTTTCCATGTGTTAGTCTTTTAGGTGGTTAATGAAAACCTCTTTTAATTCAGTAACAAGAAAAGGTTGCCCCTGGATTTTGTTGTATGAAAGAATATTCAAGCCGGGGAATTTGCTTCTGAGCAACGATGCAAACTGCCCCATGTTGAGTTCGCAAACCAGTATCTTATCGTATTTTTCAAAAATTTGCTGCGTATTTTTTGGCAACGGGTTGATGTAGTTGAAATGAGCAAAATCAATTTTCTTGTTGGCCTGCTGCAATTCTTTCACTGAAGTGAGTAATCCTCCATAGGTACCGCCCCAGCCCACCACCAGCAGTTTGCCATCGCCCTTACCGATGACGTCCAATTCAGGAATGTAGTTGGCCACGCGGGCAACTTTTTCGGCCCGGGTACGGACCATCTTTTCGTGGTTCTGCGGGTCGTACGAAACATTGCCGGTAAGGTCTTGTTTTTCCAGGCCGCCAATCCGATGCTCCAGTCCGGTGGTTCCGGGAATGGCCCATCCACGAGCCAGTGTTTCCGGATCGCGTGCATACGGGTAGTAAGTGCCATTCGACTTTTGCGGTTCATTTATTTTTATCGGTGGCAGGTCGGCAAGTTTCGGATACTTCCAGGGTTCCGAACCGTTGGCCAGATACCCATCGGTAAGCAGGATGACGGGCGTCATGTGCTCCACGGCTAACTTCACCGCCTGGTAGGCAAACTCAAAGCAATTGCTGGGCGTACTGGCCGCGATGACTACGGCCGGGCTTTCGCTGTTGCGGCCATACACGGCAATATTTATATCGGCTTGCTCGGTTTTTGTCGGCAGACCGGTAGAAGGTCCGCCCCGCTGTACATCCACAACAACCAGTGGAACTTCAGCCATCACCGCCAGACCAATAGCCTCACCTTTCAACGCAATACCCGGCCCGCTTGATGTGGTAACGCCCACCTGCCCGGCATAGCTGGCGCCAATAGCAGAACACACGGCTGCAATTTCATCTTCGGCCTGCATGGTAATTACTCCCAGGTTTTTGTGGCGCGACAGTTCATGCAGGATGTCCGATGCCGGAGTAATCGGGTAGGAACCCAGAAAGAGTTGTTTGCCTAGTTTTTCCGCAGCGGCAATCAGCCCCCAGGCCGTGGCAGTGTTACCTGAAATGTGCCGGTAAATTCCTTTTTCAATAGAGGCGGGCGGCACTTTGTAACGGGCCGGCAGCGCTTCGATGGTTTCGGCATAATGGTAGCCGGCATTCAGTGCACGCTTGTTTCCTTCGGCCAGGGCCGGAGTTTTGCGGAATTTATCTTCGATGTATTTTTCGGTTTCCTTTAATGAGCGATCGAACAGCCAGTACATCATGCCCAGGGCAAACATGTTCTTCGACCGCATAATACTCTTGTTGTCAAGTTGCAAACCCTCCAGTGCCGCTTTGGTAAGCGATGAGATGGGGGCTTCAACTACGTTGTAGTCGTTCAGGCTTCCGTCCTCAAGCGGGTTGGTTTTAAACCCGGCCTTCTCGATGTTGCGATCGACAAAGGCATCCATGTCGATAATAATGTTGCCGCCTTTGCGTGCAAACTGCAGGTTTGATTTTAAGGCCGCGGGGTTCATGGCCACCAGCACATCGGCCTGGTCGCCCGGAGTGTAGATATCAATTTTGCCAATCTGCACCTGGAAGCCCGATACGCCTTCCACGGTTCCCTGCGGTGCCCGTATCTCGGCCGGAAAATCCGGAAAGGTGGCCAGGTCGTTACCCCACAGGGCCGAGGTAAAACTGAATTGCGAACCGGTAAGCTGCATGCCGTCTCCTGAATCTCCGGCAAACCGGATTACCACTTTTTCCAGTTCTTTGGTGGTTTTTGTGCCATTTACCAGCGTATCATCCATAGCTGTTCAATTTAGGTCTGTTAAGTTACATCACCTGCTCCAGATTAACTAAGGCCGGTGAGGTTGGGCGATGCTAATTTTATTGCCTATTTTTAACTATGACTGAAATCATTTGAAAACCTAAAAAATATCAAACCATGCCCTACATCATCTGCGAACCCTGCGTAAGTACCTGCGACACCGCCTGTGTGGATGTATGCCCGGTGGATTGTATTCACGGCCCGGTGAAGACCGATGGCAGCGGCCAGGAAGTAAAAGAACCAGGCTTCGATAAAACCGGCAAGCAACTGTACATCAACCCCGAAGTGTGCATCGACTGCGATGCCTGCGTGCCGGCCTGCCCCGTGGATGCCATTTTTGAGGAGAGCCAGGTGCCCGACCAGTGGAAGGGCTACATTGCCAAGAACTACGAGTTCTTTGGCGTGCAGCGGTAGCAATAGGTATTTTGGTGGTGACCTTATAACCGGAAAAATGAAGCAATCTGTTGTTATACTTACCCGACTTGCTTAATTCTTAAGAGCAAGATATGATTAGCTATTGAGGTAAAAATGAAAAGTTCTTCTTTGTTACTGGTTCTTCTGCTATTAGCTTATTCAACTAGCCCGGCTCAGACTCTTAAAAGTTATACTAACGGTACCTTAAAATTGTACTATGAAGAATTTGGCAAAGGGCCTGCACTATATATTTTATCGGGCGGACCAGGGGAAGCACCTGACCATCCGTATCGTCAGATAATTGACAGCCTGAAATCATATTATACATGTATTCTGATACATCAACGGGGTTCAGGAAAATCAAGGAATATACCTGTCAATGAAAAGACAATTACCATTGCAAACTATACACAAGATATTGAGTTTTTACGAAGGGAACGCGGTGATAAAAAAGTTACCTTATTAGGGGTTTCGTGGGGTGGTTTGCTTGCAATGAATTATGCAGCGTACTACCCAGAGGTTGTTTCAAATCTTATACTGGTGTGCTCGGCTCCGCCATCTTATACACTTTGGCATTTCCTGTACGACAATCAATATGCCAGGCGTTCGAAAGCTGAACTAGATTCAATGGACTTTTTGCAAAAGATTTTTGCAACAAAGACTGATAAGGAACTGGATTCACTCAAACGGGCCGATCCGTTAAGTAAAGAAGTTGTTGCCTATAAGAACTTTATGGCTATTCATGTTCGGGCAATGTATTACGATAGGAATAAAATATCCCAGGAATATTTTGACCGACTCTTTTACGATTTCAATTTTCAGCCTATTCCGATAATCGATAAGGAGGTAATCGAAACAAAGTGGGATATCACTAACCGATTGAAAAAACTGCGGATACCAGCTTTAATTGTTTATGGCAGGCAAGATGACCAGGGCGAGTCGACATTTTATTTGCAAAAGGAATGTTTAAAGCGCAGCGAAATGCATGTGATTGAAAAATGCGGCCATGAAATTGTGGAAGAGCAACCTGCTGAATTTTTCAGAATACTGCTGGATTACGTTAGCCGAACGGCTAAACAGATCGAATGACAACAAGGCCTTAACCAAAGGTTATGAACCCGAAGCGAAGGTTCTGTTATATTCGTAACAGCGTATGATTGTAAAGTGTTAATCCATTTGCCGGAATGCCGCCAATTTGATAATTGCCTTATGATTAAAGTCCTGAGTTCGGATCAAATCAAAGCGCTCGATGCTTACACCATTGCGCACGAACCTGTTGCTTCTCTTGATTTGATGGAACGCGCCTGCCGGGCATTTTGCTCATGGTTTTCGCAGCACATTGATGATTTAAAAAAAATCGGCATTGTCTGCGGAACGGGCAATAACGGTGGCGATGGCCTGGGTATAGCCCGCCTGTTGCACGACTGGGGCTATACGGTAAAAGTTTGGATTGTTCGCGGTTCGGTGACGGAGACCGATGACTTCAAAAAAAATCGTGAACGCCTGCCGGAGGAAGTGGAAGTAACTCAAATCACATCAGCGCCAGCGGCTAATGAATTTGCAGGATGTAATGTACTGATTGATGCCCTGTTCGGTTCGGGCCTGTCGCGGCCGGTGGAAGGAATTTATGCGCAGGTAATTGAAGCTGTAAATCAGACCGATGCCACCCGTATTGCCGTGGATATTCCCTCCGGCTTGTTTGCCGACAAGCCATCAGAAGGGGCGATTATCAAAGCAAATTATACAGTCTCGTTCCAGTTGCCGAAGCTGGCGTTTTTCATGCCCGAAAATCATCCCTTTGTCGGAGCGTGGACAATGGTTGATATCGGCCTAAGCAAGGAGTTTATCAACCAGTCTGAAACAACCAATTACCTGCTTTCGAAAAAGCATTTGAAAAAAAATCTTAAACCCCGCTCCACCTTTGATCACAAAGGTCGGTTTGGTCATGCCTTGCTCATTGCCGGCAGTTACGGAAAAATGGGAGCGGCTGTGCTGGCCTCCCGCGCTGCCCTGCGCAGTGGCGCTGGCTTGCTTACAACGCATATTCCCAGGCAGGGCAACACCATCCTTCAATCAGCCGTCCCAGAAGCCATGGTGTCGGTGGATGACGATGATGCTTACTTCACCCGCGTACCTGAGCTTGATACTTACAATGCCGTTGGTGTTGGTCCGGGTATTGGTACCAATACCATGGTAACCAAAGCACTGGAGCAACTTATGGAACGTTACAAAAAACCAATGGTACTTGATGCTGATGCATTGACTATTTTATCGGCTAACCCGGCATTGCAGGCACTTATACCGGAGGGCAGTATTTTAACTCCGCATCCGGGTGAGTTTAAACGATTGGCAGGCGATTGGAAAAATAGTTTCGACAGGCTTGAACGACAACGTAAACTGGCGGTTAATCTTAAATCGGTACTTATTGTTAAGGGCGCCTATTCTTCTATTGCCGCTCCATCGGGTAAAGTATTTTTTAACAATACAGGTAATCCCGGTATGGCCAAAGGAGGCAGTGGCGATGCCCTTACCGGTATGCTTACCGCTTTACTGGCCCGGGGCTATACGGCTGTGGAGGCCGCCCAACTGGGGTGCTGGTTGCATGGACTGGCAGGCGACCTGGCAATGCGCGAAAAAGGGGTAGAAGGGCTGATAACCTCCGATTTAATTGAAAAAATACCCGAAGCCATACAGGCTATTCAATAAAATTTACCGGTTTTTTAAACCTTTTGACCTTTTCCTGAATCTATAAAGCAACGCAGGCTTGAACTTTTGGAGTGGATTTTGCGTAAATTTGACTTAGTAATGCGCCTTCTCAATAGCACCATAGTAGTTGTTTTAATTGCCTTTGCACTGCCTGCAAAAGCACAATTTGCCCGGGAAACGTCCGATCCGGGCAAGACTATTTCGGTGTATCCCAATCCGGCTGCCGATGATTATGTGTTTGTAAGAATGGAAGATCTGGATGCCCGGCAGGTGAAGTTAACACTCCATAATATTATCGGTAATGAAATCCGCACCGAAACAGAAGTAATCGATCAGCACGAAATCCGGATGCGCATAAAAGACCTTGCTGCAGGGTATTACCTGATTGCCCTTCGGGATGAAGGCAGTAAATTCAAGGGTACCTTTAAATTTCTTAAGCGCTGACCAGCGCTTTTATTTTTTTAAGAAACCGGTGTATTTCTTCATCTGTTGTATCGAATGAGCACATTAAGCGCACTTCGTTGGTTGGTTCATTCCACACGTAAAAGAAAACTTCCTGTTGCAGGGGTGCGATGATTTCGTTTGGCATGATGGCGAACACTCCGTTGCCATCAACCGGGTGGGTGATGGTAACCCGGGGTATTTCACGTAACCCTGTAGCCAGTTTTTTTGCCATGGCATTGGCATGCGATGCGTTTCGTTTCCATAAATCGTTACTTAATAATGCCTCGAACTGGGCGCTGATAAAACGCATTTTGGAGTGGAGTTGCATGCCTTGTTTGCGGATGTACTGAAAGTATGTTGCTGCCTCCTGGTTAAAAAACACAACGGCTTCACCAAACATCATCCCGTTTTTTGTTCCTCCAAAAGAGAGTACGTCCACTCCGGCATCGCGTGTAAATTCCCGAAAATTTTTATTCAGACTTACCGCGGCATTGCTGATGCGCGCCCCATCCATGTGCAGGTACAGGTTGTGCTGTTTGGCTACTTCGGATAGGGCTTTAATTTCATCAACCGAATAAGCCGTTGCATATTCTGTTAGTTGCGAAATGGAGATGACCTTTGCTTGTGGATGGTGGGGGTCGCCCAGTCGTTGTATTTTTTCAGCAACTTGTTGTGCGTTTATCCTTCCGTTTTGGTTAGGCACACCCACCAGTTTGCAACCCGTAAATTGTTCCGGGGCTGTTGATTCGTCCACGTTGATATGAGCCAAATCAGAACAGATGATGGCGTGATAGGATTGTGTAAGTGCCCGTAACCCGAGCGTATTGGCGCCCGTTCCGTTATACACAAAATACACCTTGATGTCATCGCCAAAGAATTCTTTAAACCGGTTCACGGCTCGATCAGTGATCACATCGTTTCCATACGAACCCATATGCGCGTGGTTGGCTCGTTGCAGGGCTTCCATGATTTCGGGGTGTACCCCGGAGTAATTGTCGCTGGCAAATGATTTCATATGCAAGTATAAAAAAGAAATGCCGGGAGAGTAGCCCGGCATTGCATTTGATTCAATCGGATCAGTCAAGACCAATCATCATGAACGAACCCCAGTAAATCGGGTCGGGGTAATCAGCCCGCAATTCTTTTTTGGCCTCGGTAAAACTTTGCCGCATATTGTTTGTGTTGAGCCACTTCTGGTAAAACTTGAGCATCAGCCGTTGGGTGGCTTCATCATCTACTTTAAACATGCTCATAATAAGCACTTTGGCGCCAGCCACCAGAAAGGCCCGCTGCAAACCGAATACCCCTTCGCCTGCCTGCAATTCACCCAGCCCGGTTTCGCAGGCACTCAGCACCACCAGATCGGTTTTATCCAGGTTCAGGTTCATGGCTTCATAAGCCGTTAGGATACCGTTTTCCATATTGTAATTGTAATCAGTTTTATCCAGCAGGTCGCCTGCGCCCCGTAACAGGAGCCCGGTGCGCATCAGTGGGTTTTGGGCAAGTTGCGCTTCGTTGCCTTCTAGTTCAGTTTCTGCACTAACTTCAGAAGTGGGTTTATAAAAGCCGTGTGTGGCAACGTGGAATACTTTCGGGCTGTTCAGTTCCTTTATTTGTTCTTCAGTGGCTGACTTTTCAATATACTCCTCGGTCATCCAGCCTTTTTGTTTGAGCAAAAACTGGAGTTGATTGATTTCACGTTCGGTACCCGGCAGCTGGGTAATGGGTGCGTTTTCGCGCGAAGCAGTAACATAAAATGTCGGGTTGCCGAACATGGACGCTTTGTTATCAGGCCTGGCCGAAGATTTTACCTTGCGGAGGTAGAGATCTTTGGTATTGCTTACGTACACAATATTCGCGTTATCCAGCACGTATTTTCCATCGGGCATCAGCAGGGCATCCAGCGGGATCTGGTTATAAACGCCATCGGCCGACAGGTAAATGCTGGATACCTGACCGAGTTCTTTATGGATAGGCTCCCAATAGGTTTTGTAGGATTGGTTATCTTCAATCTGGTTGATCATGGAGTTGCGGAACAACCGGTAGCTGCGGCCTTCCATCCGCGCCCCGTTGCCATTGATAATGGCCTTCGGTTTGCTCATGTCGGTTTTAATATACAGGGCTGCATATATAACCGAGTCGGTAAACGTGTGGTTGAAGTACCGGAACCGCACCATTTCAATGGCCACTTCGTTGGGCTTCAGTGATTTTTTCACATCCTCAAAGGTGATCTTTTTGTTATCGAAGCTCTGCCCGAATAATTCGGATTGCTGGCTTAAACTACGCTCCAACCTTTCCACTTCGTGGTTCAGCAGGGCCGGGTCTATTTCATTTTCGGCCAGTTGGGTGGGGCTCATGGAAAGGGCCAGGGTAAGCAGTTCCTTTTTTTGTACCCAGGTATTAAAACTGTTAATCAGATCTTCGTTGTTGCTGCTCAGGATGCGTTCGCGGATTTTAATGGATGAGTTCAGTAACAGCGCTTTGGTGAGCAACTGGTAGTTATACACCTGGTCACTCAAATCTTTAAAGTCTTCCAACCGGCCTAAAGCCAGTGTGTTGTAAAATTCAAAGTCGCCTTTAATGGTGTTCCAGTACTTTGCTTTTTCGCGTTCACTGAGGGCGGGGAAGAATTTGTTAATAAAATCCTGGTAATTATTCAGTGCCTGTTCAATGCGTTGCTTGGCGCGTTTATAGTCTTTTTCCATGTAATGCACCTTGCTCAACTTCGACAGGATTTTTACGTATTCGGGATGGGTCGCGCTGAAATTCCGTTCGTACAGATCCTTGGATTTATTGTAAAATTCTTCGGCTTTTCTATAATTCTTCTGCTGGTAGTAAACATCACCCATCAGGGTATAGATGCTGGCTGTATTGATGTTTCGTTTAGAGCCGGTTTTTTGCTGCCAGATGCTAACGGCAATATTCAGCGAATTAAAGGCCAGTTCGTATTGCTTTTCCGAAATGTACAACACGGCTATGTTTTTGAGTTGCTCGGCATACTGCGGGTTGTCTTTGCCCAGTTTGTTGGCAACCACATCGCGGGCTTCGAACATGTTTTTCTCGATGGTCTTTTTGTCGCCACCACCGTGAAACTGGATCAGCGCCAGTTGCGACAGCGATTTGGCTACCTCCACGTGGTTTCGGCCGAACTGTTTTTCCTGGCTGGCAACCGCTTTCTTTATATTTTCTTCAGCTTTTTCATAGTCACCGAGCTGATAATAAATGTCGGCCATCAGCTTTTGAGAAGGTGCGGTTTTAGTGGAGAGTTCGCCATAGGTTTTAACGGCAATCTGGTTGGCGCGCTGGGCAACTTTATCGGCTTCGGTATAATCGCCACGGGCCAGTAAAATTCTTCCTTTGTTAACCAGCGGGTCAATCAGGTGTAGCGATTCTTTTCCATACAGCCGCTCATATTCCGGAATGAGCTGGTTGAGCAGTTGGTCGGTTTGTGAATATTTGCCAAGCTGAATCAGCAGGGCGGACAGTTCTTCGGCTGTTGACAATTCATTGGTGAGTGGTACTTTGGATTTCAGGATCATTTTGCGGGTGCGGTCCAGGTTATCCTGGGCCTCGTCAAATAAGCCTTTTATACCGAAGAGTTTTGCCTGAGTTTCAATGGCATTAATGTAATCGGCTTTCCATTTGTCATCGCGGTTTTCTTTCATGTCAAAAACCGCCAGGGCCTTATTGATGTCGTCTTCCGCGCGCTCGTAATCACCGATTTTGATACGCAATTTAGCCATGTTGTTCAGGGCGATGGCGTAAACAGGGTCCACATTATCGTATTTGATGAGGGCAATGCCGCTGGCCTTTTCCAGCATTTTTGCTGCATCGCTGTACTTGTCGGTTATCTCGTAGTATGCGGCCAGGTGGTAGAGGATGTCCAGGTTATCCTTGTGTTTGGGCGCAATTTGTTTTTCGATAACACCCGTATAACTTTCGCGGTAAATTTTACCGGCTTCCTCAAGCTTGTTGGTATAATCCATGTAAAAATTAGCCAGCTTGATGCGCGACAGATGGTACTCGGGTGACAATTCGCCATACAATTCTTTTTTCTGTTCAATAACCTGGTTCAGGTACGATTCGGCATTCGTGTAACGTCTTAACTGTACGGAGAGATCATAAAGAAATTCAAGTGTGCTGATACGGGTTTTGTAAAACTTTGGCATTGTTGATGAGCCCAACACGTTTTGAGCATCGTTTTCCAGGTTTCGGGTTTTATCTTTTTCAAGTTTGGAGTTGAACTCAATGGCCTTGAGGTTAATGTTCATTACGCTGGCTTTGTTAAAGTACTTGGCCAGCATGCGGTCGTACTCGGCCTTGAGGTTGGCAAACTGAACGCTCTTGCCGCTCAGGCGAAGTAACATATCCAGGTTGGCCAGGTATAAATCGTGCGCCAGGGGCACCGAAGGAGAGGTGCGTTTTTTTAATTCGCTTAACTGCTCACTGTATTCGGCCCATTTCTGGCGTTTAGTCAATCCTGGAGGCGGGATGCCGTTATTGTTCTCGGCAAACATTTTGGTATAGATAAAATCGTGTTCAATTAATGTTAAACTGGTTTCGCCCATATAGCGAATGTTTTTTGAAATCCAGGGCCGGCCTGCTGCAGCTGTGGCATCAACACTGTCAATGTCGCCTTTCTTACCGTAGGCGGCCAATCGCAGCATGAGTAACCGTGCATAACTATTGAAACGGGGCGCAAGTTCTTCCTCAGGTACCCTGCGGTTTTGGATTTTACCATTCTCTACGAAAGTTTCTTTTTCAACTGCACGCGAAGCCATAAATGATTCGTTGGTTTTTAAAAGCGCCAGAGCTTCGTTTGAAAAACCCTGGCCTATCAGTGCTTCGGCACGGGCAAGCAGTGCGCGGCTCTTCAGTGCAGCATCTTCGGTTTCTGCTGTGCTGTTTATTTCAAGGGCTTTGGCTGCATAATCGGCAGCCAGCCGGTAATAGCCGTACTGGTTAAAAATTTCAGCCACATCGGTAAGGATGTTGGCGTGATTAATGGAGGTTTCGCCAAAAACGGAGGCGCTGGTTGAAATAGCTGTTGTGATGTTTTTATCGAAATCGGTCAGAATACCGTAGCCGAGGTTGTAGCGCGCTTCGCGGGTATAATAGTTAGGCATATAGGCCTGGTTGCCCTTAATACTTTTTTTGTATTTGGCCAGTGTTTTCAGGGCTTTGGCGTAGCTACCGCTATTATAGTACTTATCGGCTTTTTTAAGGGTTTTATCAAACTTGGTTTGCGCCTGTACTGCCAGGGGCAGCACAAATGCCATCAACACCACAAACACCTGCATTTTTCTCATAACACTTCAGTTTATTTATACCTGTTTCGGGCGACTAATCTACTAAATTCTAACTGGTTTTTGGAGTACAAAGCGGGCGTTGCCCATCATCGGCCTGGCGTTAGTTTTTGCAGAATTTTTATAGCTGCTTCGCTGATAACGGTACCGGGGCCGAAAATAAATGATACACCAGACTGGTTAAGAAAATCGTAATCTTTTTGCGGAATAACCCCACCGGCCACTACCAGAATATCTTCGCGGCCAATCTTTTTTAGTGCTTCGATGAGTTGCGGAATTAACGTTTTGTGCCCACCGGCCAGGCTAGATGCGCCCACAATATGCACATCGTTCTCGGCAGCTTGAATAGCCACTTCTTCCGGAGTTTGAAACAGCGGCCCGATATCCACATCAAAACCCAGGTCGGCAAAACCGGTAGCAATTACTTTGGCGCCACGGTCGTGCCCGTCCTGGCCCATCTTGGCAACCAGTATCCTCGGTCGCCTTCCTTCTCGTACGGCAAAATCATCGGAAAGTTTTCGTGCGCGGGTAAATGACTTTTCATTTTTCATTACACCCGAATATACACCTGAAACCGATTTGATGGATGCCGTATAGCGGCCAAACGCTTTTTCCATCGCGCCTGAAATTTCACCCAGCGTTGCCCGATGACGGGCTGCAATAATGGCCAGTTCAAGTAAGTTACCTTTGCCGGTTTCTGCCGCCTGTGTTAATGCAGAAAGCGCGGCTTCAACCGCTGTGCTGTTTCGTTCGGTCCGGAGTTGGTTCAGGCGTGCTATCTGTTCGTTACGTACAGCGTTGTTGTCCACTTCCAGGATTGAAAAATCCGCGGATTCATCTGTTTGGTATTTGTTAACACCAACAATAATTTCTTTACCCGAATCAATGCGGGCTTGTTTGGCGGCTGCGGCCTGCTCGATGCGCATTTTGGGCAATCCGCTTTCAATGGCTTTGGTCATGCCGCCCAATTGCTCCACTTCGTCAATCAGCGTCCAGGCTTTTCTGGCCAGGCTGTTGGTAAGCGATTCAATGTAATAAGATCCGCCAACCGGATCGACTACCCGTGTTACTCCGGTTTCTTTTTCAATGAACAGTTGTGTATTTCGGGCAATGCGGGCAGAAAAGTCAGTGGGCAAGGCGATGGCCTCATCCAGCGAGTTGGTGTGTAGTGATTGGGTACCGCCCAACACGGCAGCCAGTGCTTCGATGCACGTGCGGGCAACATTGTTGTAGGGATCCTGCTCGGTTAAACTCCACCCCGATGTCTGGCAATGTGTACGCAAGGCCATCGATTTGGGATTCTTCGGATTGAATTGTTTAACAATTTTCGACCACAACAGCCGGCCGGCCCGCATCTTGGCTATTTCCATAAAGAAGTTCATACCGATGCCCCAGAAGAATGAAAGCCGTGGTGCAAAGTCATCAATGGCAATGCCGGCCTGTAAACCGGTGCGGATGTACTCCAGCCCATCAGCCAGGGTGTAGGCTAACTCCAGGTGGGCGGGAGCGCCTGCTTCATGCATGTGGTAGCCGCTGATGCTGATGGAGTTGAACTTTGGCATGTGCTTCGAAGTATACTTAAAAATGTCGGCAACGATGCGCATGGAAGGCTGCGGAGGATAGATATACGTGTTGCGCACCATAAATTCTTTGAGGATGTCATTTTGAATGGTGCCGCTGAGTTGGGCAGGCTTAACCCCTTGTTCTTCGGCTGCCACAATGTAAAACGCCATGATAGGAATAACTGCCCCGTTCATCGTCATCGATACCGACATTTTATCTAATGGTATCTGGTTGAACAGGATTTTCATATCGAGTACCGAATCAATAGCTACGCCTGCCTTACCCACATCGCCCGCTACACGCGGATGATCAGAATCGTAACCGCGGTGGGTGGCTAAATCAAAGGCCACTGATAGTCCCCGCTGCCCGGCTTCAAGGTTCCTACGGTAGAATGCATTGGATTCTTTTGCTGTTGAAAAGCCTGCATACTGCCGGATCGTCCACGGGCGGATGGTGTACATGGTGGCGTACGGACCACGCAGAAAAGGCGGAATACCGGAGGCAAAATGGATATGAGTTAAACTCTTTGTATCCGCTTCGGTATAAAACGCTTTTATCAGAATTTCTTCCGGACTTTCCCATTCTTGCAGCACCGGCATCGGCCTGACGGGTATAACAAAATCAGCCACTGAAATTTTGGAGAAATCCGGTTTCATCGGGCAGCTATTTTTTGTTGGAACAGCGTCCACGCTTTTTCAATTAGTTGAAAGGTTAGCGCTTCGAAATAAAACGAGCCGGCAAGCGGATCGGTAACTTTATCTAACCGCGATTCCTCTTTTAATAAATTAGAAACATTGCGGGCTATCCGTACCATGCGGGCATCGGTCTCATTTTCGGGTAAAACAGTTAATGCGTTGCAGCCTCCGGTAATTGCAGCGAGGGCCGCGGTTGTACTTTTAAGCATGTTACTGTGCGGCCCTAATTCGCTTTGAACCCAGGGCGTTGATAGCGCCTGAATGTAAAGGTCGGAAGGTTGATATTCGGTTACACCGTATGCCCTTGCAATTTGATAAAACAGCAACCGCAACGCCCGCAGGTTTGCTGCCTCGATAAAGAAATCATTGCCTGTTTCAACAACAAAACCCATCCGCTGTAGTGAGACCTGTGCACTAATGCCCGCTGCCGCAAGTTGTTCAACGGTCTGTACCGCCCGGGCTAAACCGGTAGCCAGCCGTTCCACCGGTTGGCCGGAAGAAATATACAGGCCGATGCAATTAAGATTGGTGAAAGCTATGAGGTTGTGGACAATGTTGTTAATCGTTTGTGGATGGTGTGGATAAGTTTTTACAAAAAAAGATCCGGTCAGTTCATCAGGCGAATATTTTTTTTTGCCGATGAATTGCTTCAGCTTAACGGAAAACGAGTCATCAGCTTCATCCAGTAAAAACGACAACGTACAATGCGGCCATTCGATTTTTTCAAGCAGTTTTTCAAGTGAAATCGTTGACGGATTAGGGATGTAAAATAATATACCGTCAGCTCCCTGGTTCAGGTGTTCAAGCGCCTGTACGTTGCCGGCTGCTTCGCTGGTAACAGATATAAGTGGACTATTTTGCCAGGGAGGCAGCACCAGGCCAATGGCCTGTTTGGTTTTTAAATGCTCGGGTGTATAGTACGGATTGCCCTGTAAATCAGTAACTTGCCAAGCCAAAGCCTGTTCGGGGTCGGTGCCTTGTAATTCTTCACGCGCAACGGTAAGCCATTCGCTGTAATCAGGTATATTGAATTCGCTGAAAAGATTAGAATAATTCTCGGCCATAGTGCAAGATAGCAAACACCCAATCGTTTGTCCGATTGTTTTTTAATTCAAAAAAATAAAGATTCAGGCAGGTAAATTGTTGGCCTCATTATTACGAAATTTTTTTTGACAAAATCAAGCGTTGGCGATCTTGTTTTCGTAAAACCTTTTTTCACATCTTTGTCTCCCTTTCTCCCCACGGAAGGTTAATTCTTAAACCGAACATTTCATGGTAGCTGATTGCACAACCCTATGGAACGACTGTCTCGAAGTAATTCGCGAATCGGTCGGTGAAGAAAATTATTCAACGTGGTTTAAGCCGATTGTTCCGGTACAAGTGGAGGGAGATGTGTTAACCATTCAGGTACCCTCGCAGTTTTTTTATGAGTGGCTTGAAGATAATTATGTGCCTGTACTTAAGAAAGCATTACAAAAAGTGTTAGGTCCTACCGGACGGCTGGAGTATTCGGTAATTGTTGACAGCGGCAACACCAATACACCTCCTGTTACGGTGCATTACCCTAATGGTATGGGTTCGCGCAGGGCTTCAGCCAATGGTTTGGATAGCGAATATTCACCATTTACCTACAAGGCACTGAATCCGCAAACGGTTAATTCGCGTCTCAACCCCAATTATACCTTTGATAACTTTGTAGAAGGCGACTGCAACCGGCTGGCCCGGTCGGCCGGGTTGGCCGTGGCTAAAAAGCCCGGGGTAACATCATTTAACCCGTTAATGCTATACGGAGGTGTGGGTGTAGGAAAAACCCACCTGGTACAGGCCATCGGCAACGAAATTCGCAACAACATGCCCGATAAAATCGTGCTTTATGTTGATCAGAATGATTTTACCACGCAGTTTCTCAATGCACTTCAAAACCATAAACTGCAGGACTTCCAGAATTTTTATCTGCAGGTTGATTTACTGATTCTGGATGATGTGCAGTTTCTGGCCGGCCGGGAGAAAACGCAGGAGATGTTTTTTCACATCTTTAACCAGTTGCACCAGTCGGGCAAGCAGGTAATTATGACCAGCGATTGCCCGCCCCGCGATATGAAGGGATTCCAGGAGCGGCTGCTGTCGCGTTTCAAGTGGGGCCTTACTGCCGATTTACAGGAGCCTGATTTTGAAACCAAATTAGCCATCATTCATCGAAAAATGCAGGCTGATGGGATCACCATCCCCACCGAAGTGGCCGAATACCTGGCCTATAGTGTTGATACCAACCTGCGCGATATGGAAGGTGTGCTGAATTCACTCATTTTTCACGCCACCTTGTTGAAGAAGGAAATTGATCTTGATCTGGCAAAGGAAGTTCTTAAAAACATTATTAAGGAAATACAAGCTGATGTAAGCGTTGACTTTATTCAGAAAACCGTTTCAGAGTATTTTAAAGTTGACCTGGAGTCGATGAAGGGAAAGGTTAAAAAGCGCGAAATTGTAATCCCCCGCCAGGTAGCTATGTACTTTTGCAAACGGTATACCCAGTTAACCCTGGCCCTGATAGGCGAAAATTTTGGCGGGCGCGATCACAGCACGGTTATCCATGCGCTCGAATCGGTGGAAGACATGATGAAGACCGATGCGAACTTTAAATCTTCGGTTGAAGAACTGGGTAAAAAGCTGAAGTTGCGGATGAACTGAATTTCTGACAGCCCGAAAACGGTACATTCGGTTAGGTTCTTATTTTTCTATCAACGATCGTCAATTAATTTTTGAATAGCCATGTACTTATCGCGCAGCCGGGCAGCTTCCATAAACTCCAGTTCCCTGGCTGCCTTTTCCATAGCCTTACGTGTTCGGTCGGCCATTTTAATTAACTCATCTTTGCCCAGGTAGGCCACTACCGGGTCGGCTGCCAGGCTTGATTCTTCATTCTCCACATAGTATTTCTTAGCCGATTTCTTGGAGTCAGCCACTTTCGTTTGACGCAAAATAGAGTCGCGTGATTTTATGACGGTTTGCGGAGTAATATTGTTTGCTTTGTTGTAGTCCATCTGCACCTTGCGCCTGCGGTTAGTTTCATCAATGGCCACCTGCATCGATTCCGTTACCGAATCGGCATACATAATCACGCGGCCGTTAACATTTCGTGCCGCCCGCCCGATGGTTTGCACCAGCGATCGCTGGTTGCGTAAAAAGCCTTCCTTGTCTGCGTCAAGAATTGCTACTAGTGAAACTTCGGGCAGGTCGAGCCCTTCGCGCAGCAGGTTTACGCCCACCAGTACATCAAATACCCCAAGGCGCAATTCCCGCAGAATTTCAACACGATCCAGTGTGGTTACTTCGGAATGGATATACCGGCATTTTACGCCAGCATGGTCCAGAAATTTGGTCAGCTCTTCGGCCATGCGTTTGGTAAGGGTAGTGACCAATACGCGTTCGTTCTTCTTCACGCATTGATCAATTTCTTCCAGCAGGTCGTCAATCTGGTTGCGGCTGGGACGCACGTCAATTTCCGGGTCGAGCAGCCCGGTTGGCCGGATGAGTTGTTCTACGACCACGCCTTCGGATTTCCGCAATTCATATTCGCCCGGTGTTGCGCTTACATAAATAACCTGGTTTATCAGCGATTCAAATTCATTGAACGTGAGCGGGCGGTTGTCAAGGGCTGCAGGCAGCCGGAATCCGTAATCGACCAGGTTTACTTTGCGCGACCTGTCACCACCCCACATGGCCCTGATTTGCGGCACGGTAACGTGACTTTCGTCAATGATCATGAGAAAGTCATCGGGAAAGTAATCAATCAGGCAAAACGGTCGGGCACCGGGTTTTCTGCGATCGAAATAGCGCGAGTAATTTTCAATGCCTGAACAGTAGCCCAGTTCGCGCATCATTTCCAGATCAAATTCTGTTCGTTCTTTTAACCGTTTGGCCTCGAGGTGGCGCTTTTCCGATTCAAACATGTCAACCTGCATCACCAGGTCATTCTGAATTTCTTTAATGGCTTGGTGGAGGGAGTCCTTACCGGTAACGAACAGGTTGGCGGGGAAGATGGTCACGATTTTTTCGTCTGATATTTTTTTTCCGGATACCGGATCAATACGCTGTATCGATTCAATTTCATCGCCAAAAAAGTAGATACGCAGGGCATAGTCAGCATAGGCCAGAAAGATATCTACCGTATCGCCTTTAACGCGGAAGGTGCCCCGTTTGAACTCCGCTTCAGTACGGTTGTACAGAATGTCAACCAAGGCAAACAGCAGGCGATTTCGTGCGATAGTCTCACCCACGGTTAGTTTGATAACATTTTTACCGAAGTCATCCGGATTACCGATACCGTAAATACACGATACTGAGGCCACTACAAGTACGTCTCTTCTGCCGGTAAGCAGGGAAGAGGTAGCGCTTAACCTTAACTTTTCAATCTCTTCGTTAATGGAGAGGTCTTTTTCGATATATAGATTAGAGGATGGAATGTACGCTTCCGGTTGGTAATAATCATAATACGAGATAAAATATTCCACCGCGTTTCCGGGGAAGAAGTTTTTAAATTCGCCATATAACTGGGCTGCCAGGGTTTTGTTGTGACTGAGCACCAGGGTAGGCCGGTTAACCCGGGCTACCACATTAGCCATGGTAAACGTTTTGCCCGAACCGGTTACACCCAACAAGGTTTGGTGAGGTTCACCCCGCTCCAGGCCTTCAACCAACTGGCGGATGGCCTGCGGTTGATCGCCTGTAGGCTCATATTCGCTGGTAAGTTTGAAATTCAATTAAGGTTGATTAATCGTGCTTGGTAAGATAGAATCCTGCCTACGACTAACCAAACATATTCTATAACTTAGTTATTCCAGATAGTCCATGATTTTTCGGCCTGCACGTGCAGCATTTCAAGACCGTTTTTAATGGTAGCCCCGCGGATTTCAGCTTTTTGTAAAAACTGCGTACGTGCCGGGTTATAAATCAGGTCGTATACATAATGATCTTTTGAAATATGCTCGTAGGCAATAGGGGGCAGGCTTTCGGTATTGGGATGCATGCCCAGTGGGGTGGTGTTAATGATGAGTTTGTTTTCTTTGATGATTTTAGCAGTTAATTCGTCATAGGTATAATCTGCCTTTCCTTCGCTGCGCGAAACGGTTTTGTGCGGAATGGCTAACCGGTTAAGTGCCTGCTGAACTGCTTTGGAGGAGCCGCCTGTACCAAGAATAAGTGCGGTGAATTTTTTGTCCTTCGGCAGCCATTTCGATACGGTTTCATAAAACGCTTCGCTGTCGGTGTTGTAACCGATAAGTTTGCCGTCTTTAATTTTAATTACGTTAACCGCTCCGATTTTCCTGGCCTCTGCATCGATATCATCAAGGTATGATACCACCTGTTCTTTGTACGGGAGGGTTACATTCAGGCCGGTTAATCCTTTAGTATCCGAAACAAGCTTTTTAAAATCAGTAATACTGGTTAGCGGATACAGTTCGTAGCGGTGATCGCGGAGGCCTTCCCGAAAAAATTTTTCATCGAAATAGGATTTTGAAAAAGAGTGACTGACGGTTGAGCCGATAAGCCCGAATACTTTTTCCATGTTCAGATTTTTGTTTTTAAACGCGTTGCAATTTTTTCAATACTTACTACAAGTAATACGCCCAGGGCCATCATTAAAATGGCCTGGAAAAGCTGGGGGTCTTTTCCGGTCAGGTTGAGGTAGTCCCAAGGTAATACACTTTTATCAAATACCGATACCCGTTCGCCTGATTCGGATGTTTGATACTCCAGAACCTGTCGCCAGGGCCATACTTTGTTCAGTGAACCGAGCATAAAGCCGGCCAGTAAGGCGACTGTAATGCCGTGATACCGATCGAGTATCCAGGAAAGAAGCCGTGAGAAGGAGAGGATGCCTACCATACACCCCATAGCAAAAACAGCAATGACAACCACATTGGCATTTAACAAAGCATTAACCATAAACTGGTATTTGCCCAGTAACAGCAAAATAAAGGCGCCTGATATACCCGGTAAAATCATGGCACAGATGGCCAGCATTCCTGCGAAAAAAATAAACCAGAGGGCATCGGGCGATTCGGTTGGCGTGAGCACTGTTATGAAGTAAGCAATGGCAATTCCGAAAATGAACGAAAAAATTATTGCCGGATTTTTGATTTTAATTTCACGCATGACCAATGGGGCAGAGATTAGAATCAATCCGAAGAAAAACGACCATATAAGAATAGGATGGTTCTTTAGCAGGTAGTTCATCACACCGGCCAGCAGCACCAGGCTGGTAAGGATACCGGCCAGCAGGGTGGCCAGAAAGTTTCCGTTTATCTTTTTCCAGCAATCGCCAAACCGAAAGTGCCGCAGCAGTTTCAGAGCATCTGCATCAATGGCTTTGATGGAGTGGATGAGTTCATTATAGATGCCGGTTATCAGGGCAACCGTACCCCCGGATACACCGGGAATTACATCGGCAGCGCCCATGCTTAGTCCTTTCAGGTAAAGCAATATATAGTCGACTGGTCGTTTCAAGTATCAGCGATTAGTCAACTTCGAAAGGCGGTGCGGTGTTGGTTTTCTTTTTTTCAATGCCCAGGAAGTGCAGGAAGGTATCGCCCCGCAGGCCCAGGCGGATGGTTTCGAGTGGTATTACTTCGTTGGGGGCAATGTTGCCCAGGTTTACGTTGGCGCCCAGCAATTTAATAAACCAAACCTGCTGTGCTTTTTGGGGGGCTTCCCAGATGATTTTTTCAAATGGAATCTTGGTAAGAATTTCCTGCACCAGGCCTGATCGCACCTCACCGGTTGAGCGAAACAACCCTACGTTACCGCTTTCGCGTGCTTCACCAATTACTTTCCAGGCACCGGCATCCAGTTCTTTCTGCATCAGTTCAATCCACATATAAGGAGGGATGATTTTATCGGCATCTTTTGATCCTACTTCCGAAAGCACGGTTACCTGTTCGGAGAGTTTGCTGATGTAATCGCATTTTTTATCGTGGTCCAGATCGATGGAGCCATCCGAAACTTCAGCAAATGACATGTTGTACTTATCGAGTACCTTCCGGTAGTCATCAAACTGGTCGCGGATGATAAATGCCTCGAAAAGGGTTCCGCCAAAATAGGTCGGAATGCCGGCATCTTTATATATTTTTAATTTGTCCTTCAGGTTAGGTGTAACATACGAAGTGGCCCAACCGAGTTTAACGATATCAACATGATCGGCACATACATTAACAAAATCCTCGGCTTCACGCACACTCAGGCCTTTGTCCATGGCCATGGTAAAACCGTACTGCCTGGGCTTGCGTGTTCGCTCAGGCAGGTTCTTTAACTCGTAATTCATTACTTGTTTTCTTTTCTAAATTGTTCAATGATTTTGAACAGCGCCTTCTGTGTTTCGATCTGAGGGAAGAACTCATACAAGGTGGCGTGTCCTTCAAAGTTCAAAATTAATGCATTTTCAAGATAATTAAAGGCTTCCTTAAACTTACCGGCTTCAATTAAGTAAACGGTCATCCGGTAATACAATTCGGCATCATCGGGCAATTCATCAAAACCTTCCAATAATACATTAACCGCTTTCTGATAATCGCCCTGCTCGTAGTAAATAAACGACCAGTTTAACCAGATTTCTCTGTCTTTCGGATCGAGTCGCGAAGCTTCTTCGTAGGCATCAATGCTCGAAACAATGTTGCCCACCTTAAATTCAGCGTGTGCAATGGCGCGCCAGTATTCGGGGTTTTCGGCATGAAGTTTCAGCGCTTTGTTATAGAAGTGAAGCGCCTGGTACCACTTCTCCTGTTTTTCGAGGCATACGCCAGCGCCAAACCAGGCTTCATCGTACATCGGATCAAGCTTGGCCGCTTTCTGGTAGTATTTCAGGCCTAGTTCAAATTGTTCCAGGCTTTCGTAAGCGGCACCAATGGAACAATATACTTCTGCACTGGGTCCCTCCAGTTCAATGGTTTTCTTGAACGAATCGAGTGCTTTTGTATAGTGACCCAGATTCATGCAGGTATTGCCCATGTTGAAGTAAGCCGAGGCAAACGTGTCGTCAATGGTTAATGCGTAATCATAAGCGGTAAGTGCTTCTTCAAACTGGCCCAGTTTATTGTACACAATTCCCAGGTTGTACCAGGCTGCGGCCGAGTAGGGGTCCTCGTCAATAAATTTTTTGTAATACGACACGCTGCTTTCCAGTTGGCCGGTTATATCGAGGCAATAGGCCAGTTCGTACAGGGCGCCTTCATGGTTCAGGTTAAATTCAACTGCCTGTTTGTAAGCCTGAATGGCCTGTTCATATTTTTCCAGGGTTTGGTACGACAGCCCGATGTTATAGTAGATTTCGTCTTTATCTTCTGAAAAATCAAGTGCGCGTTCATAGCATTCAATGGCTTCGCTGTGCTTATTCTGCGCAGCAAACAGGGAGCCTTTTGAAAGCAGAATTTCCGGATCGTTGGGCTGCAGATTTTCAGCTTGCTCCAGCAGGTCAAGCGCGTCCGAGAATTCTTCGAGGTGTGTAAGCACCTGGGCTTTTGCAATGAGCAGCCCGGTGGAATAAGGAAACTGGGTGATGGCCAGGTTAACGGCCTGCAGGGCTTTGTTGTACTTCGACCGGAGTAAATAGAATTCAATTATTTCTTCGAATGCTTCCAGATCAAAATAATCGGATTTCTTTTTGCGAAGGTGGTCTTCAAAGCGCCTTATCAGATCGTTCCCCTCATCCTCACGCCTGCGAAATTCTTTGGCCATTTGCGTATGGGTTTGCCCAAGTTAAAAAAATCTGAGGCAAAGTTATTCTAAAAAAATTATTTTTTACCGGCCTGCGCCTTATACCAGTCACAGCACCAGTCAATACTTTGTTCAATCGGTTGAAAAGCCATGTTCAGGGCAGCACTAATTTTTTGGTTGGAATAGAAAAAACTCGTTCCGGCCAGGCGGGCTGTTTCAGGTGTTATCAGCGGGTTGGCACCGGTAAGGGCCGACCGTACCCGCTCAGCGCGGGCAAGCCAGGTAAGCATGGTTTTTGAAAGTTTAATGCGGGGGGGTGTCCGGTTAAATTGCTTCGCCACTGCTGCAAAAAAATCATGGTACGGTATCGATCCGGCATTGAGTATAAAACGTTCTCCTTCAAAATCGGATTGGTATAATCTTACGATGGCCTCACTCAGGTCGCGGACATCAACATAATTTAACGATCCATCAATATAAAAGGGGCGTTGGTTCCATACATATTTAAAGAGTTGTGAACTGCTGCGGTTCCAATCGCTACGCGAAAGGATAACCGAGGGATTAACGATGACGGTGCTGAGGCCTTCTTCCTGCCCACGGAATACCTCCAGTTCAGCCCGGTATTTTGATTCGGCATAGGCGCTGTTTAGTGTACTGTCAGTCCACTTGTTTTCTTCGGTAATTACCCGCTGGCCATTTAACCGGCCAAGTGCTGCCACCGAGCTGATGTGCAAAAAACGTGTAATGCCCAGCAGCAGGCAGGCATTGACCATATTCTTTGTGCCTTCGATGTTCGCTGCGAAGAGTTTCTTCTTATCGCGTGGATTAAAGGACACCAGCGCGGCCGCATGAATTACACCGCTTACATGCTGCAGTGCATTATGTAATGCCGGTAAGTCTAATACATCTGCATCGCGCCAGGTAATCTGGCTGTTTATATCATTAAGTAACGAGGTATCGCTGCCTGAACGTTTTAATGCAATGAAGGGAATTTTTTCGGCAAGAAGTTTCCTTACTATATAACTTCCCAATAAGCCGTTGGCCCCGGTTACGGCAATCATGTTGTGCGGGTTAAATCAGCGAATGGTTGAGCAGGGGCAAAGATAAAAGTTTTTGATAGAGCGCTGTGTCCTGGGCTTGTTTAAGCAGGTGGAGATGATTGGCGTTGTGGCAGTCGCTGCCGGCAAAATGCACCCACTTGTTTTCAATAAGTTTTCGTGCCACTACCTGTGCGGGTTTGGAGTAATAGCCCGTGAGGGAGTTGATATTGAGTTGAAACAGTACACCGCGGTTAATAAGGTCTTCAATCTTTTCCGGATGTTGCTGAAGAAAAACGTACCGTTCAGGATGTGCCAATACAGGCTTGTATCCACGCGTAGTGAGTTTAAAAATAAATTCTTTCAGGTTTAAGGGTTCAACCATAAAGTTTACTTCGAACAAAAGATACCGGTTGCCAAAGGTTAATAGCGGGTCATTGTTCTCCAGTTGGTACACCAAATTTTCATCCAGGTAGTATTCGGCTGCGGCCTCAATTTCAATGGGTATTGATTTTTTGGCCAGGTAAATTTTTAGTTCGGCCAGTTTAGATAGTATTGCTTCCGGAGTGTTTCGGTAACTGTCGCTGATGATGTGGGGCGTTGTAATTAGTTTTTTATAACCCATATCCTGAAAGTCCCGGATGATTCGCTCGGCCTCGTCAAAGGATTGCACGCCATCGTCAAGCCCGGGCAGCAGGTGTGAATGGATGTCAGCTGCCAGCGGTCTTTGAGGTGCTTTTTTCGTGCCAGAGAACCAGCTAAACACTGCGATTAAAAATTGACTTCAATCCTGAGGGTTTCCGATCTTCATAGTAGCCATAGCCATAGGCTGTTTCGCTGGTAGCCGGCAGCGCATTGACAACGGCTGTAATGTTGGAGAATTTGTTGATGCGAACGATGCGCTGCAGGTTGTGTATAAACTCCTTACGGGAATAGTTGGCTCTGAAAACATACACCGAAACATCAGCATGCTTCATGGCCATGATGCCATCGGTAACCAGGCCCACCGGGGGTGTGTCCAATAGTATGAAATCATATTTTTCTTTTAGTTCATTCAGCATGGTGCTGAATTCGCCATTAAGTAATAATTCAGCAGGATTTGGCGGATGTGGCCCGGCCGGTATAAAATCAAAATTTTCAATAGGCGTTTTAACCACGCAGTCCTGCCAGGTGTTTTTGCGTATCAGAATGGTGCTGATGCCTTTATTCGGATCGGAGCCGTTGGTCACCTGTATTAACTTGGGCTTTCGCATGTCCAAATCAAGCAGCACAACTTTTTTTCTGGATAATGCAACAATGCCGCCCAGGTTCATGGCCAGAAATGATTTGCCTTCTCCCGAAATGGTTGAGGATATTGCTATTATCTTTTTGGAAATTGCCGGACTAAAAAAATCCAGGTTGGTGCGCAAGGTGCGTATGGCTTCGCTAACCATGGATTTCGGGTAATTAATAATGAATACTCCCTCTTCGGGTTGGCCACGAAATGCCGGCACCACGCCTAACAAGGGTACACCGGCCATCCGTTCAATTTCATATACACTGGTAATTTTATCGTTGGCAAGATAGAGAATGCCTATAAAAGCAAACGACAGAACAATGCCGGCCACAAACCCAATGGCGTGGATGAGTATGCGCTGCGGAGCAATGGGCTTTTGCGGAAGATCGGCCGTTGAGAGAATCTTAAAATCCGGGGTGCTTCCTGCCCGTGCAATTTCAAATTCCGATTTGCGCTGCATCAGGGTTAAGTACAATTCTTCATATAATTTATAGAAGCGGGCATTTTTATTGAACTGCGTATTCTTATCGGGCATGCCGGCAAACTCGTTTTCAAGTGCGGTCTTAGATTTGTTCAGGTCCTGCAGGCGTTTCATTAAGTCGGACTTAATTTCGGTAAGTTGCCCATAGACTTTTTTCCGAATGCTTTCTATCTCAGCTTCTTTTTGTTTAAAGGCGAAGGTACTCTCGCTGTAGGAGAGTTTCATTTTATCTATATCCAGGTAAAGCTCCTGAAGTTTCTCAATGTTCTTATTTACCGACTCGGAAAAGAGGGTTCGTTGTGAGGGACTTACATAAAATTCATTACCGGCAAGGCCGTCTATTACCCGGTTTACTTCGTTGATTCTCCGGTTTGTTTCAAATCGTTGTGAATCAATTTTGTTGATTAAGATGATGGTTCGCTTCAGGTCATCATTCAGGTTACTGGTCTTGTTCTTGAGCGTAAAGTTTTCAAAGTAATTTTCGTACTGCTCCATCTGTTGTTCAATCTGGCTCAATTCATTGTTAAGCCAGGCTATTTTCTGGAGGTTGGCCAGATTTTTTTGCGCATTGCTGTACCGCAGGTAAAGCGAATCGATTCCATTAACCAGGTCCTGTGCTTTAAAAGGGTTGTTATCGCGGAAGGACACGCGAATGGTATTGGCATTAACATTAAGCGGTTCAACCGTCAGGTTGGTGAGTATGTAATCCAATAATGCGCGTTTACTGTTCACAATAAACGAGTATTGATTTTCAGGTTCAAAGGCTGGTGCATCCTTTTTTTTGATGGTAAGTGAAAAATGGTTGGAGGTTAGCGGTTTACCAAATTCTCCCTCATAGGTTGAGGCATACACAGGTATGCGGAGCCGGTAGGTGTTGTTAGAGGTGGGTTCGATAAGAAAAAGAATATCGAAGTAGGCCGGGCTGTTAACCTGATGCTCAACCACAAACGGTGAACTGGTGTGTAATTCGGTATTCAGTATTTTTCCAATACTATAATAACTTACGTGCAGGTTTAGTGAGTCAATAACGCTGCTTAAAAACAATTTTGATTTAATCGTCTCAATTTCGGATGATATAAGGTTAACATTCTGCCGTTCAGGAATTATTTCACGAATGCCCAGTTCGGTGGCATCCTGTTTTACATCCAGTTTTATCTCTGACACCGACTCATATAAATCTTTGGTATAACGCAGGTAAAAATAAGCCGCTGCATTTGTTAGCAGGAAAATCAGCACAATCCATATAAAATTTGTTCTGACAATGATTTTAAGTTTGCTAAAATCAATGTTTTCGGCTGAGGATTGTATTATGGTTTTTTCAGTGCTCAAGGTAATGCACTAAAGGGTTGAAATAACAATAGCCAATGTAGTGAGGCTGGCAATAATTGAAATCAGGCTAACATAATCGCGAAGCGCCTCACTAACCGGTCTTCGGATAGGTTCAATATAAATTATATCTCCGGGGTACAATATCATATTAGATCGTGTGTAGCCCTCCAGTGTACTGAGGTCGGCAATATAAAGTTCAGTGCCACGTAAAACCCGGATATTCTGTGCTTTGGAGTCGCGATCCAATCCACCGGCCAGACCAATTGCCTCAACTAACGTGGTGTTTTCATTTTCAAGGGGTATTACCTTGCTAACCTGTAATCCAAGAACAACAACGCGTTTATTGGTAAACGTAAGGTTAACAAAAGGTTTTGTATAAAATTCAGCGTAGACTTTCTCAAGCAATTCTTCTGCTTGCCGAAGGGTTAGACCAGCCATTCGCACTTCGCCCACCATTGGAAATTTTACCACGCCATTAATATCAACCAGGTAGGTGGGGTCCGGCCTCAGTTGTGATGACTGGGTGGGAATTTCGCGTAACAAGTTATAGTTAGGATCGATAATCAATTCGCCTTTATTGGTATAAACGCGCAGTTTCAATAAATCGTTGGGTTGAATAACATAGTTGCGCTCCACCTGGGCAGCCTGCTGCTGAAGTTGGGTTGTACCATCGTACTTAAACATAATGTTTTGCTTATAGGATGTACACGATACCAGCAGCAAAGTTGAGATAATTAATAACCGGAAGCTTCGGAGAATCATTTTCACGTAAACACACTATTAATCCCGTGAAATTACAGATTTTCTTAACAACTCATCCAACGTTGGCAGGTTGCTGTCTTTTGCAGAAAGTGTAGGATCGGCAAATGGCCAGGGTATGCCAAGTTGCGGGTCGTTCCAGATGATTCCGGCCTCTGCGGATGGTTGGTAAACAGAGGTACTCTTATATATAAAGAGTGAGTCCTCTAATGCCGCAAAGCCATGGGCAAAGCCTTCGGGTACCAACACCATGTTGTGTTTGTCGGAATCCAATACGCAGGTATGCCATTTACCGAATGTGGAGGATCCTTTTCGCAAATCAACCGCCACGTCCAAAACTTTTCCCTGCAGAACACTAACCAGTTTTACCTGCTGATAAGGTGCAACCTGAAAATGAAGACCCCGCACAACTCCTTTCTTTGAGAACGAAATATTTTCTTGTGTAAATGCGTATGTAATACCGGCTTTTGCAAATTCATTTTTTTTGAAGAATTCATAGAACCAACCCCGGTTGTCGGTATAAACTACCGGGATGATTTCAAGTAAACCACCAATTTCTGTTTCAATAATCTGCATGGTAGCCTCAGGAACCGCACTTAATCTCTGTCAGCGCTTCAAGGTATTTATTTATGACGATAGATTCGTCATACTGGGCTTCCATTTTCTTTCTTCCGTTTTGACCGAGCCGGTTGAGTGACTGTGGGTCAAGACTTGCCATCTTGCGCATTTTATCGGCCAGGTCGGCAGCATCTTTTCTCTTACATAAAAATCCGTTTACGTGGTCATCAACCACCTGGTTGCAGCCGGGTACATCGGTCGCGATAATGGGCCTTGCTGAACTGGCTGCTTCCAGCAATGTTCTTGGTGTTCCTTCACGGTAAGAAGGAAGTACGATGCAATGTGCCTGTTCAATGAAAGCACGTACGTCTTCGGTAGTGCCTAAGTATTCAATCGTACCTGATTGTATCCACTCGTTAACAAGGGTTTTGCTGATGCCCCGCTTATGTTCTTCATCAATGGCGCCAAGGATTTGAAATTTTGCTTCGATACCCTCGGCTTTCAGTTTTTTAACGGCATCAACGTATTCAAGTATTCCCTTGTCGGTAATCAGGCGGGAGATCAGCAAGAAGGTAAAAGGAACATTGTTCTTTAAGGCAACTGGCGAAAACCTCGTCAGGTCTATCCCTGAACCGGGCAGTAAATCAACTGTGCCAGGCCGGACCAGTTTTTTGGCGAGGAACAAATTCAGATCGTCCGGGTTTTGGAAGAATACCTTCCTGGCGAAGCGAAAACTAAGCCTGTAAAGAAAAACAGCCACTCTTGAAATCAGGTCGTTTTTCAGAAAAGCCGTACCCAGACCGCAAACATTATTTATTACAGGAATACGCAGTCCGGCTGCGGCTAACGTGCCATATACGTTGGGTTTGATGGTATAATGTAAAATGACATCGGGTTTAATCCGCCTATAAATGGAACGCAACTCGAAAACAAGGGCTATATCTTTAACAGGGTTTGCACCCCGGCTGTCCATTCTTACTTCGTGGTGGGTGCACCCGGCTTCGATAAGTCGTTGAGTGTAATCATCATTCGGGGCAACCGTGTGTACTTCATGTCCCCGCGCCTGCAGGGATTTTATGAGGTTCATCCTGAAATTGTAGATATTCCAGGAGGTGTTCAGTACAACAGCAACTCGCATAGGTTAAGATTAAAGCAACCTGCTTCGCCAAAGGTAAAAAACGGGGGGTCCAGTGGTTCAGCCAAGCGTTGAATGGACAAAAGTAAAAAAAAGTAACCGGCACGGAAACGGCAACCCAACATTCTTGTAAACTTGCTTTGATAAGTATGCAAAGCAAACTTGCCATATTGGTTGCCCTGGGCAATACCCGTCATCCGGAGGTTACGGAGGAGCATTTAAATGAACTCGCCTTTCTGGCCGAAACAGCTGGTATAACCGCGGTTGGCAGGTTGGTTCAAAACCTGCACCGGCCCGATGGCCGAACGTTTATTGGTAAAGGAAAACTGGCCGAACTGAAAGCAATGGTTAGCGCTAAAAAGGCGAATACCATCATCTTTGATGATGATCTTTCACCTTCACAACTTCGGAATCTGGAAAAGGAATTTAACCCAAAAGAAACAGAGGCTACTGTGCGAATTTATGACCGTAGCTTGTTGATATTGGATATATTTCTTTTACGTGCAAAAACCGCACAAGCCCGAACGCAGGTTGAACTGGCCCGTAACCAATACCTGTTACCCCGGTTAACCCGCATGTGGACACACCTCGAACGGCAACGGGGCGGTACCGGTACGCGGGGCGGTGCCGGTGAAAAGGAAATAGAAACCGACCGCAGGAACATCCGCAACCAGATTAGCGTGCTGAAGGACCGGCTTGAGAAAATCGAGAAGCAGCGGGCAACTCAACGCAAGTCGAGGCAACATGAAGTGCGTGTTGCGCTGGTGGGGTACACCAACGCGGGTAAATCCACATTAATGAATTTGCTTTCCGGTTCCGATGTGCTTGCTGAGAATCGCCTGTTTGCCACGGTTGATTCAACGGTGCGAAAAGTAACTTTTGGAAACATCCCATTTTTACTTAGCGATACGGTGGGCTTCATCCGTAAACTTCCGCACCACCTGGTTGAGTCGTTTAAATCAACTTTAGATGAAGTGCGCGAGGCCGACTTGCTGCTGCATGTGGTTGATGTGTCGCACCCGTTTCATGATAACCAGATTGAAGTGGTTAACCATACGCTGGCCGACATTGAAGCGGGTAACAAGCCGACTATCCTGGTATTAAATAAGGTTGACACTATGAAAAAGCAACATCCCGAAGCCGACCTTACCGAGATGACTGGCTACTACCGCGGCAAGGGGTTTGACCGGGTAATTTTCGTTTCGGCCATAACAGGCGAAGGCATCCCCGCATTGAAGCAATTGTTATTTGACGAGGTGAAAAAAATTTTTCTTACGATCTACCCGAATTACCTGAAGGATGGGTATGAGTTTATTAATTTAAAAATCTCCTGATAAGGCAAGCTAATGTAGAAGTGTTTTTATTTTTTTTTTAAACAATTTAAATTGGTAGTAAAAGCATAAACTATTATTTAATAATTTTATAATGTATGCCGATATCGATGCAAAGCAGGACAAAAATCCGGTTATGGATATGGTCGATCTTTCCACTTTGCTCATATGTATTTTTACCAACCGAGGGGCCTGCTCAACGTGTTGTAAAAAATGAGTACACCGTTATTCATGTAAAATTTAGGGAAGGCAACAATCCAACAAAGGCAATGTTGGGTATTGGCGGAAGGTTTGGTATATCGGCAATCGATAAACTTGGCGAAAAATACAAGGCAGTTAGCTTAAACCGGATATTTCCTGAAGCCGGAATTTTTGAAGAAGCGCATAGGGCCTACGGCTTGCACTTGTGGTATGAAATCCGGTTCAGGAAAGATCTTAAACTTGCTAAGGCTCTTTCAGATTACAGGAAGTTCCAACATTTTGAGTACGTAGATGAATGCAAACCCTATACATCGGTTTGGTCTGAAATCAGCGAGCAACCAATTCTGGAATCCGGAAGCAATGACCCCCTCTTTGCCAATCAATGGCATTTTAACAACACCGGGCAAGGCGGAGGCACCCCGGGCGCTGATATTAAGTTACTGGATGCCTGGAAAAAGGAAACAGGGTCCTCCAATGTTATTGTGGCCATTATAGATGCCGGTATTCAGCTAACCCATCCTGATCTTACGGGAGCGCTATGGGTAAATCCAGGGGAGATCCCGGGTAACAGAATTGACGATGATGGAAATGGTTATGTGGATGATGTACATGGATACAATTTTGCTGACAATAGTTCTTTTATTGAGGGTCATTTTCATGGAACCCATGTTGCAGGAACCATCGGGGCGGTTACGAATAATGGCCTGGGTGTTTCAGGTATAGCAGGAGGCAGCGGCAGCTATAACGGAGCCAGGTTGATGTCATGTGTGGGTTTTGGTACCATTTTTACCGGGGGTTTCGAAGCAGCCATGGTTTATGCCGCTGACAATGGCGCAGTAATTTCGCAAAACAGTTGGGGGGGTGGCTCAAGAGCAATTGAAACAGCTATTAATTATTTTGTTAATCGTGCCGGGATGGATAACAGAGCTTCTCAGTTCCATCAGAACATTCAGACCGGCCCCATGGCAGGCGGGTTGGTCATCTTTGCCGCAGGCAATTCCAACACGTCTGATCCAAACATGGGTTACCCGGCTTCTTACCCAAAAGTTCTTGCCGTAGCGTCTACTGACCGTGATGATAAGAAGTCTTCATTTTCAAATTACGGAACGTGGGTTGACATTTCTGCGCCAGGTAGTAATGTGTTCAGTACCTACACCGGTAATAACTATGCCTATTTAAGCGGTACCTCAATGGCGTGCCCACATGTATCGGGTGTGGCGGCATTGGTTATTTCGAAATTGCAAGGACCTGGATTGGTTCCGGCAGATGTTTGGAACAGGTTACGACTTTCGGCCCGAACGATAAATGAACAAAACCCCGGCTTTCAGGGGTTGCTTGGTGCCGGCAGATTGGATGCCAGTCTGGCATTACGTGATCCAGATAATATTCCGCCTGCCCCAATTACCGACCTCCGGACAGAACGGGTCACAACGTCATCCGTGGTTTTGAAGTGGACCGCAACAGGTGAGGACGATTTCGAAGGACAAGCCCTGGCTTATGATTTACGATATTCTACTACACCCATTACTCCATCCAACTTTGGCTCCGCAACCAAAGTTTCCGGGCTCCCCAATCCGCCTCCGTCAGGGCAAGAGATAGTTTTTGAAGTAAGGAATCTTCTTCCGGCAACTGAATACTTTTTTGCATTAAAAAGTGAAGATGTCTTTTACAATGTATCGGATATTTCTAATGTTATTGCGGTCACTACCCTCAATCCACCAATTCCCGAACTGGTCACAACGGGGTTATCGGTTAATCTTCATACCGGTGCAGTAGTGCCCTCGGAAATTCTGGTAAAGAATGTTGGAGAGGATAATCTTGTTGTCAGGTTGGCAGTACCAGAATTACAGCCGGCTCCGGTTGGATTTGCAACCGGTGCCAAGGGCAGACTTTTTGCCATTAATACTCTAGCTAATCGAGTTGATGAACTTGATTGCCGAACCGGTATTCTTATCCGCTCGATTTCATTGCCGGTGCCATCTACACAGAATAATGAAGGACTGGCCTTTGATGGAGAGTACCTTTATTACGGTAATGCGAATACAGTTTACAAAATCCGGGTAAGCACCGGGCAGGTAATTCGCTCATTCACCCTCGATAACCCGTATGGCATAACTGGCCTTGCGTGGTCAGGTCGCTTCCTCTACGTTTCAGTGATTAGTAGTAACCTTAGCTATTTGTATGAAGTAGATGTTGATTCAGGATTGATTTTACGTACGATAACCTCCGGGTTTTATCAGGGATTAACTTTTGGAGGTAATCGGGGTACTTTATTTGCAGTGAATGGAAATTTTCTTACGGAGCGGAACGCTCAGACAGGCAATGGCATTAAAGAATTTAATAATGGTGGCAATGCCAAAGGGCTTGGATACTCGGCCACCGAGGATTTGCTGTTTATTTCAAAAAATAATTTCATTCAGGCATTAAATCCAAATACAGGCGAAGTTGAATATTCATTTCTTTATCCGTTTACAACAGCATTAGCTGCCGATGAATACAAACCCGGATGGGTGCAGGTAACGGAACAAGCAGTTGAGATCCCCTCGGGAAGTACCCGGAGCCTCCCACTAACTTTTGTTGCTACTTCGTTAAGTGATGGCCAGTGGCACGGGGTTTTGAGGGTCTTGCCAATGAACATCCAACATCAGCCACTGGAGGTTCCGGTGACCATGCAGGTAACCGCAGCTCCGGATATTGAAGGAATTGAAGCGGTTGATTTTGGTATTCAATACAAAAATGTTGAAACCGAAACGGTAGTAATGCTTGAGAACAGAGGATTTTCTGATTTGGAAATAACCGCTTTTACCTCAGGGGATTCGCGGGTTTCATTATCGGTTGGTTCTGCAACATTATCGCCAGGACAAAAACTGCCGGTTATCGTAACATTTCTTTCTGATGAAACCGGAGTATTTGAATCGCACTTTACCATAAGCAGTAATGATCCCGATGAAAGTGAGTTGGTAATACCGGTTCGGGCCCAGGTGCTGCTTGCCCCTGCGCTTCAGGTCAGCCCGTCTTCATTAAGTACCACAATGCAGGTTGGCGAACAAAAAACAGTGAGCTTTACGGTAACAAACACAGGAGAGTCTGATCTTCATTATGTTGTCAGGTTTGTAGGTTCAAACGCTCCCTGGATAACATCAATGACTGCCTGGAGTGACACGCTAACAAATGGAACGGAGCCAGCAATGATGTTCGAGGAAGAAGGATTTAGTGTAAAGGCCAATTCTCCTGAGCCAATCACAGGCCTGGTGCACCCGCCTCAATCGGATTTTATTTATGCAAAATCATTCTTTGGTAACAACTTTTACCGGTATAATCTGGTAACGGATACCTGGACATTAATAGGGTTTACACCGGAAAATGTGGTTGGCCAGGCGGCCTTTCTGAATGGCAAGTTGTATTTTGCCGGAGACCGTCTTCATGTATTCGATCTGCAATCAGGTACCTGGTCTTCGGTTTCATTTCCGGTCGCACAATCAACCATGAATCTGGTTACAGATGGCCAATACATCTTTGTAACATTTTTACGGAGCTTTTACAGGTATGATCCTGTTGCAACGGTTTGGGTGCAACTCGCGGATGTACCACCTGGATTTTCCGGTCATGTTGCGGGTCTTAGTCATTTCAGCGGAACTATTTTTGCGCATGATGATGGATTATCCGGAATCGAGGGGGATGGCAACACACCTCTCTTCAAATATTTTAAAGACAGTAATTCATGGATCAGTACCAAATCAATTACAGGTAAAGCATATTTTGGTTCGGCTGTTAACCCTGCAGGTAAAACCTATTTTGTATCAGGAAGGGCCCCATCTAATCCTGCTGTAAATCAGATTTCTGTTTTGGACATATTAGAGGGTGAATGGACAACTCTTCTATCTCCATTAAACTCGGCATCAAATCCTATCTATGTAAGTAAGGCTGGGTACAGCGGATTTTATTTTGTTGAAATGAACGGAACATCGTTCGGTTACTATGAAACTCCGCCAGCCCCCGAATGGATTTCCTTTGGAACACACGGAGGCACTCTCTCGCCCGGACAAAGCCAGGTCATAAATATAATTTTGGATGCCTCTGTATTGATTGATGGTACTTATACGGGTAATATTCTGGTTAAGGGGAATCACCCGTTTTTAAGCAAAGAAGTTCCTTTGACATTAACTGTTGTTGGTGCACCTGATATCTCGGTTACCGGTAATGGTTTGGTACCTGGTGTAGTCTGGTTAGGTAAGGAATTTGGTTTGCCTGTTCGCGTAAAGAATACCGGAACGGCATTTCTATACGTCACTGACATTGCACCTAACCACCCTGATGTTTCTGTTTCTTCTTCCAACCTTATTGTGCCACCGGGTGAAGAAAAATCGGTAACTGCTTATTTTCTTCCTTCACACGAAGGTTTGTTGCAGGGTCAAATCACGTTTACCAATAATGACCCTGACGAGTCGGCAGTTGCGTGGTCCTTTTCAATGAATGTAACTACTTCACCTGTTCCTCAATTAATACCGTCCTCATTAATTGTCAATCTGATGTCCGGAGATACACTTGTTCAATACCTTACTTTAAGTAATACGGGAGGCGGATTAATGGATTATTTTATTGATTCCGATGAGTCGTGGCTGCCTAGTCGTTCATTTGGTTACCTGCCGGCAGGGGAATCATTATTGATTCCGGTAACAATTGATGCCACTGGGCTGACAGGTGGAACCTATAACGGAAAATTTGTTTTATGGCACCAGGGTGAAATAAGGGCGGAAGTGCAGGTAATACTTACGGTGATAAGTGCACCCGGTATTTATACCAATCCGCAAGTAGTTGATTTCGGTGACCGCTTTGTAAGTTATACGCATTCAACGCAAGTCAACCTGGTGAACAAAGGAGTGCTGCCGTTGCAAATCACCTCTATCGAATCAACAAATCCTGCCTTCGGCATTTCTGAAACAGGCCCCGTTGAATTGATGCCTATGCAAAGTTTGGCGATTGGGGTTACCTTCCAACCGGAAGGTACTGATTCATATGCAGGTAACCTTGTTTTTCAATCCAACGATCCCAATGAAAGTACGTATGCTATTCCGGTAACGGGCACCGGTGTTAATCCACCGGTGGCATCAACTGATGTTGCTGAGTTGCAAGTAGAGTTATTTCAGGATGAAATTCTGGCCGAATCTGTCATTCTTCAGAATACAGGAGGCAGTGAACTTGCCTGGAAAGTTTACTCGAATACTGAATTTCCTATTCCCGTAAATGATTTTACGTTGCTAAAGCCATCGCCTGCCGAATTGACGAGTTTGGTAGTAGACCCTGCAACTAAGACCCTGTATGCGCAACACCTTTACTATAACCGTGTTTACCGGTATCAACCGTCAAGTGATACCTGGGTTCAGTCTTTCAATACCCATATTGGAGTAGGCAACAATAAATCAGGAGGGGCCGTTATACTAAATAACCGAATGTATTGTGTTTATTCAGACGACTCGCTGAATCTCTATATTTTTCATATGATCCTTCGTAACTGGTCGGTAATACCCAATCAACTTGGCGCAGGCACCGGAACCATAACAACCGATGGAACTGCCCTTTACCTTGCAGGAGGGGGCAACTTTATGCGATATGATTTGGCAACTAAAACATGGAAAAATTTACCCCTTCCTTCGCTCGTGTTTCTGGATGGTAAGGGCGGACTTCAATATCATAATGGATTTGTTTATGCCCATGGAGGTTCAGGAAATGGTTTTGCACGTTTTAACATCTTCACCGAAGCATGGGAAAATTTACCTGCGATGCCCGGCTCTGCCGTATTAGGCAGCGCAATTGACCCGGTACGAAACAGGTACTATGCTTATGGTAAAGAACAGTTAACGTATGTGTATGAATATGATATAGGATATAATGTGTGGAGCACGTATTTATTCGAGGAGTTTGAAGTTAACGATGGCGGAATAATAGTCAGTAATCAGCCAGACTATCAAGGCGTTTATTTTATTCAGGGCCGGAGTGGGCCAGGATTTGCCCGATTTAAACCAAAGAATATCCTCAATTGGTTACGACCGGTGCCGTTGGCCGGAAAATTGGAAGCTGTACAAAATACACAGTTGGGGGTAAATGTCAGTTCGTATAGTTTATCAGTGGGCCAATATCAGGGCTTACTGAATATTGCCTCAAACGATCCGGTAAATAATTTAATCCCGGTAACAGTAAATATGAAGGTTATGAATCCTGCGCCTTCGATTGTAGTGCCCGGTGAAATTAAGGACACCGTGGACAGGGTAATACCTCAAACGTTTGCTCTGCGAATTAAAAATAAAGGAAAAGAAACACTTACTTGGAACATTGCTGGTGTGCTTCCATTCAACCTTAGTGCAAGTAAATCATCTGGAGCTTTGCACCGGTTGGAGGAAGAAGTTATTGACATTACATTTAATCCTGCCTTTTTCGGTGATCCATTCCTCGATTATACTTTAGTAATTAATTCAAATGATGCTGAAAACCCCCAGGTACCCGTCAGGCTCTTATTTACACTGCCAAACAAACATCCGCAGGTTACTGCAGCGCCCGGGCCCCAGCTATTAACTGTCGATCCTTTGCAGATTTTGCTTGATGATGTATTCTACGATCCGGACGGAGACCCCCTGACGTTCAGTGTTTCATCAAGCTTGCCGCAATTTGCCACGGTTTCTATGACGGGTTCTACTTTAACAATTAACCCGCGCCTTTCAGGCACAACAAAAATTACAATTACGGCAACCGATAATTATAATGCTTCAACGGTTATTCAGTTCGATGCCATTGTTGATCGTGTTACCGGCATTGAGACAGACAACCAGACTACACCCTTGGAAGTTTATCCCAATCCATTCGATGAAAAATTTACCGTTCGGTACACAACACACAATCCAGGAAATGCATCGGTTCTTGTTATGGATATAACCGGTCGTGTGGTTTACCGGGCGCAGTTTGAGGAATCTTTCGGAGAAAATAGCCTTGAACTTGATGGTAACAATCTAAAGTCAGGTTTATATACTTTTTTGCTGTTGCAAAACAAAAAGACACCATCCACAAAACGTCTTGTTAAAAAATAGTTCAAGCATGATAATTTTGATTTGTTAAATCCGGATAATTGCTATCCGATCGTTTTTTTTACCTTTGCACCTCGCTAAAGCGAGCTTAATAGTTTTGGTTCTGCCATTTGCCTGGTCTCATAGTTCAATGGATAGAATAGGAGTTTCCTAAACTCTTGATCTGGGTTCGACTCCCGGTGAGACCACCATTCCCTCTTCCCTCCAGGCCGCCAAACCACATATTAGTTAAAGCTGGTTGCATGCTTTGAAAATGCTTACCGCGTTTCTAACTTATGCGGCAAAACTCTTCGCATGTCGCTTGAAAATAATCAGAATCGTCCGGAAAATACCGGCTCTGCGCCTGTAACCACCAATTACAAATTCCGCGATTTAAAAGTCCATGCCTCCGATGAATGGATGGCTGATGGCACCAAAAAGTACCGCCAGGTGTACGACCGGTACGAGACCACGTTTATGCGTGCTGAACTCTCATTTTATAATAAACTATTTGACGAAGCCGAATGGGATGTAACTGTTACCCTGAAATGCTTCCATTTTGCACAAAGCGGCAAGCAGGAACTGTGCAGCCTGGAGCAACAACGCAAGGTATTGAAAGACGAAAACATTGTTTACATCCGCGATTCCTGGGGTAACGCTGCACCGGGTGCCTACTGGCTGCGCGGTAACTATGCCTGGGAAGCCTACCTGAATGGCGTACTGGTTGGTGAAGCCAAATTTTTTGTTGAAGACCTGGGGCCTTCGGCCCCAGGCGAAAACCGTTTTTTCGATATCCAACACATTAAGCTGTTTGAAGGCGATGCCCAGGCATCAACCCAGCCCGAAAAAAAATACCTGAGCCGCTTTAACCAGAAAGACACCCGGTACATCTGGGGAGAATTTTGCTTTAAGAATAAAACACAAACCGATTACTATGCCGAGTTATTCTTCAACTTCTGCGATGATGCCGGCCAGTTAAAAGGGCGCAGTACACGGCTTGTTTACATACCGGCAAATACGGCCGGCCAGGTGTATAACCTTTACCCCTCCTGGGGTAACGATGTACCCGGTTCCTGGAAAACCGATACCTATACCATGGAGGTTGTATTTATGGACACCCTTATCGCCTCGGTGGTGTTTCAGGTGGGCGATAGTGCCCAGGAAGGAACTGTAGCGCTAATCACCGATCCGAACCAGTTTGCCAAATCAACCACCTTGGCTAATCCGTTAACCGATAAAAGCCTGGATGAAATATTGAATGAAAGTTTGGCTGAACTGGATGCGTTAACCGGCCTTAAAACAGTTAAGGAAGATGTTAACGAAATGGTAAAACTTGTAAAGTTTTACCAGGAAACCGGAAAGGATTTCTTAAACAAATTTTCACTCCATTCGGTATTTACAGGCAATCCGGGAACAGGAAAGACCACCGTTGCACGAATTCTTTCCAAGATTTATAAAGGACTGGGTATCCTGGAAAAGGGACATTTAGTAGAGGTTGACCGGCAGGGGTTAGTTGCCGGCTATGTTGGTCAGACGGCTATTAAAACGGCCGAAAAGATTGAGGAAGCCATGGGCGGCATTCTTTTTATTGACGAAGCTTACGCATTGGCTAACGAACGCGGGTCGCAACACGATTTTGGTGCGGAGTCTATTCAGGTCATTCTAAAACGGATGGAAGATTTTCGCGGAAAGTTTGGGGTGATTGTGGCCGGCTATACCGATAACATGCACGAGTTCATCAATTCCAATCCGGGGTTGCGTTCGCGCTTCGATAAGTATTTCGTGTTTGAGGATTACTCACCGGAGGATATGCTCACCATTGCCTTATCTATTTTCAAGCGTGAAGAAGTACAGCCTGATGACCCGGCAACTGCACACCTGAAGAACTATTTTACTTTCCTGCACGCCAATCGCGATAAGCATTTTGGCAACGCCCGCACTGTACGGCAGGTGGTTGGCGAAGCGGTTAAAAATCAGCACCTGCGCCTGGCAGCTATGAAAAAGGAAGATCGCACCGCTGACTTGATGCGCACCATCATTTTTGATGATGTGAAAGAATTTGAAATCAGGGAATACGATTCCGGCAAAAAGCCTATCGGCTTTAGTGTTGGTAAAAAATAATGCAACGCGGGATTATCCCCTGCCTCCGCCTGAAAAAGCAAAGTATTTTGCTTTCAGTTTGTCATCGTAGTCATCGGCATAAATACCCACCCTGTCGAGTGTGGTTTTTATTTCCGATTTATCAAGCCCTTGTAGCTCACGGATGGCTTTGATATAGGCTTTTTCCTGAAAGATGGTAAAAGCAACACCGTACAGCGAGTGGTTAATCTCCAGCAGTTCCTTGGTGAACAAGTGTTGGTTGTTTACGGGTACATCACAAACCGGAGCCATAACCTGGAAGTACCCGTAGTTGGTCAGGTTGCCCTGCGCATCCTTAGATTGAAATATATCAACCCAAACACTGGCGGAGCCGAGTTTCAGGTTCCACTGGCCGGGCTGCTGGCCGCGTGCGGTGGCCGGATCAATTTTGTATTCCACCAGCACTTCTTCAAATTGGTTGTAATAAAATTGAATTGGATTTTGCATAAGAAGGTTCTTTTTTATCTGATTAATCAGAAAATGTAGGGCAATTGCCGCACAGAAAAAAGGAGTAAGAACAAATTATTTTTAAGTATCGGCTTTGTGACCTGCGCTGGCCACTATTTCCCATAAATCTCATTCAGCACTCCGGCCAGCCGGATGCCGGCCTGCAGCAAGCGGTGGCGAACATCATCAAAGTATAAGTAAGAATAGGTATAGCCTAACCGGCTGTTGCCGATGTTGTATACCTTTTTTCTGTACGTCATGCTTTCAGCAGCCCACTCGCGTACGGAAGCTTTTTGTAAAGCCTGAATATCGGTAGCTGAAGGAAGAATGAGTGATTCGGCCAGTTCGGTATAACTCAGTTTGGTGTCGTCAATCATGTCGCTGTCCCACACCCGGTGCAGGTTGCTGTCGGTGCGGAACCACATTACTTTAATGTCATTACCTCCGCGGTCATTACCGCGGCCCACATGCAGCGGCTGGTGGATATCGCCTACCAGGTGGATCAGTACTTTTATATGCTCCCGTTCTTGCTGCGGAGTTAATTTTTTCGACTTCAGTTCGGCAATAATTCGTTCGAGGGCCTGAATCACATCGCCATTGGGATTCTTTTCCGCGTTTTCATACGTTATTCCATCCGGTATAGTTACCCAGTGCCAGTCGGTCATATAATTGTAGGTTGAATCAGACCGCACTTCGTCCATCCAGGTGCTGGCCATCGCCAGCGACTGGCCTTCTAAAATGCGTTCAAGTGCTTTTCGTGCTTTTTTGTTCAGGTACTTATTGGCAATGTATCCGGTAACGCGGTGGCCGGTTGGGCCCCAACCATACGCCACGAATGATGTAACGGTAAGCAGAATGACACTGATTAATTTATTCATAACATGCTCATTTAAGCGGCAAATATCTTTAAAATAGGCTAATGCATTTTTGTTGCATGCATTATTTTAAATTTAAGGCAGCGGGCAGGTTATGGCACAAACCGTTAAACTTACGGCCTTGCTGGTGGCTAACCAGTTGGATATTAAGGGAATCAAAAACTTCCTTGATATTAAACCCATTGCCGATCTGTCATCGGAATTGTTTTATGGTTTTGAAGGGGGTAAGTATCAATACTATTTTAATTATGGTGTAATTGTTTTTACAGGATACACCGATGACGAAATTAAATGGGCAGTAAAAGCCGTTCAGGCCTTTCATAAAAATCCGGTTACGCCATGGCTTCGCGATGAACACATTCTTCAGGTTGAGTCCGGAAGTGACATGCAATTTCAGTTTGGCCAGGTGGTGTTAAGTACCTGCGATGAAAAGGTAATCCGCATCGCCATGTTTAACCTGGCCCAGTCGGTAGCCATGGACCATTACCATGCGGTTACCGAACAACTGCTGGCCGAAGTAAAAGGCTTTACTTACCACCTCGAAACCAGTGGCCAGCTGAAAATAAGCCGGAAGAACATGCTGCGGTTTATAGGCAAAGCGCTCAATACCCAAAACGAGGTGGCCGAGAATATTTACATTTTCGATGCGCCCGAACTGGTGTGGGATGATGAGTACCTGGATAAGCTCCACCAGGGGTTGATTAAACACTTCGACCTGCGTGTCCGCTTCAGTGAGCTGGAGTATATGATGCGCATCATTGAAGAAAACCTTACCGTATTTCGGGAGATTAGCAACCAGCGTGAGAGCAGTTTGCTGGAATTAATTATTATCATCCTTATACTGGTTGAAGTTTTCGACCTGATTATTTCTAAATTGCTGTGATTAACCAAAACGAGTTTACACCAATTACCTCTCTCTCATGACGCAACCTTCACGCATTCATCTTTTCCAGGGTTATGGCGTAGAGTTGGAATACATGATTGTGGATAGCGAAACGCTTACCATTAAGCCTATAGCCGATGAGTTACTGAAGCATGAACTGGGTTACTACGGCAGCGATTTTACCCGTGAGGCAATTACCTGGTCAAACGAAATGGTGCTGCATGTTATCGAACTGAAGTCCACCCGACCGGAATCAAATTTTAATGCCTTGGAAAATGCATTTGCCGATGAAGTGAAACGCATCAATGCCATTCTTTCAACCTGGCAGGCCCGGCTGTTGCCCGGTGGTTGTCATCCATCGTTTAATCCATTAACCGAAACAAAATTATGGCCTCACGAAAGCAGCGAAGTGTATGAGATGTACAATAAAATTTTTGATTGCCGGGGTCATGGTTGGTCAAACCTGCAGAGTACGCATCTGAATCTGCCGTTTTATGACGATGAAGAATTTGCGCGGCTTCATGCTGCTGTACGGCTGGTGCTGCCCATTTTACCGGCAGTGTGCGCGAGTTCACCTTTGATTGAAGGTAAGATAACCGGCTCGGCCGATACCCGACTGAAATACTATAAAACCAACCAGTCGAAAATTCCATCCATTACCGGCCGGCTTATACCCGAAGCCGTTTTTTCAAAACGCAATTACCTCAATACCATTTACGAAAAGATAAAGTCCGATTTGGCGCCATATGATCCGAATGGTATACTTAACCCCATTTGGGTAAATGCCCGTGGTGCAGTACCCCGCTTCGATCGGGGTTCCATCGAACTGCGGCTCATGGACTCGCAGGAATGCCCTGCAGCAGAAATGGCCATCCTTACTTTACTTATTGAAACGGTGAAGGCCCTGGTAGCTGAGGTGTTTTGCGACTTTGAGGCGCAGATGAAATGCCGCACCGAAACGCTTGTGCCAATACTCGATTTGACCATTGAACGTGCCGAGCAGGCCATCATCCACGATCAGCTTTACCTGCAACTGGTTGGATTCAACAGCAAGGAAACAACTGCCGGAAGCTTATGGAGGCATATTTTCGACCGGTTAATTTACCGGGGTAACGATGCGCTTGAAAAATGGAAGCCCGAACTGGAAATTATCTTTAGTGAAGGGTCGCTGGCAACCCGAATCACAAAATCAGTTACTACCACGGGTGCCTGGCTGGCGGTTTACCGGCACCTGGCCGACTGCCTTTCACAAAATAAGTTATTTATACCTTAAAGCAGGTTCGGTCGCAATAGACCGAAACCTGCATTACCCATTAGTTTGTTGCCACTTCAGATGTATTTTCGGCTACCACTACCGTTAACACTGTGGCTTTAAGTTTACGGCCCAAATCGCACCGTACCGTAAGCTGGTATTGTCCGGGCTTTAATTCATTGGAGGCCTCGAGGTAGATCGTGCTGGAGTTAATCCGGCCTTCAGCAGGATCAAATCGGGCGTTTAAGCCGGTTGGCAAAACGGATGTAATGGCCAGTTGAGCTTTATAGCCAGAGAAACGTTTTGAACGATTAAGAGCCAGCACTACCGATTTGGTTTCTCCGGGTTTAACGGTCAGTTTCGATTGGCTTAGTTGAATTGTGTATTCTGTGGGTGGTGGTGTTTGGGCCGGGCTGATGACGGCAACACCAGCAACCAGCATGGTAAGGGCAAGTAGTTTTTTCATAAGCGGTTATTTTTTTTTGAAATAAACGCCAATCAAAACTGGCGGTAAGTAAAATCCGTTGGTTTGGGGTAAGTAGTAAAGCAAATGGGGTAAGAAAAAAGTTCTGGGGCTATTGGCAATTTAAATGGGGTGGTTGGTCAGGCGAGTTCCATCATGCTTCGAAGCTGGTGAATTTTTTCCATTACTTCTTTGCCCTTCTGCCGAGACACCGGGATGATGATATCGGTATCTCGAATTTTTAGTTTGTATCCGTTGGCATTGCCTGAAACAGAATCGATGGCGTTTATATTAACCAGAAACGATCGATGACACCGCAGCGTAAATGAATTATTGAGTTGGTTTTCTATGTTTTTGAGATTAGCCCGTAACAATTTATGTTGAATACCAGGCCCGTTTCGCCAGAATACAGTTGAATAATTGTCATCGGCCTCAACAAATAACAAATCGGGCAGGTTAACTTCCAGTGTTTCGCTGGTTTCGCTTTGCAGGGTAATACGGTTTGTTTCCTTGCCGGAGTCTGTTTTTAGATGTTGAATTTTTTGCAATTCCCGATTGGCCTGTAAAGCGCTGCTCAGGTTTTGCCGCAGTTGGGTATTACGAATGATAAGCGTTGTAAGCGCAATGGGTATTACTCCTTTTATCAGTACACGGCTGTTAGCCTGGATGAGATTCTCGGCAACCGACAGGTGGGGACAAATGTAAACGATATCAACCACTGAACTGGCCATCCCGATCAGGAACAAATGCCCTATGTTGATGAGGATGTATTTACCAAGTGTCCACTGGTCAAACCAGGCAGGGAATAGTTTTGGAAGGACAATAATAGTTATAACCAGACACAGAAAGGTAATCCCTCCGAAGAGAAAGTGCTGCGGTAAGGTAAGGTCGTGATCGCCAGGGGTTTTAAAGGCAAACATAAACACCACCACAAACAAGCTGATAACCGCAATGAGTGCAAGGTTTCTGCGGTCATCCTGCAAATAGTAGGGGAATGGCTCACGCAGCCTGGTTTTCAGATTCATATGCTCTTCCTGTGGCCATTACGAAATCCATAACTTATGGTTTTGAAGTACCGGGTAAAGAAGAAACGATTGAAGCAAACTTTTCATAAGAATCAGGCCTGTTGGTGTTTTGCGGGGCGAAATGCCCATTTTTGGGGTGAACGCCTCAGCCGGATGCCGATAATTCGTTGAGTAGTTCTTTCAACTTTGCCAGATGGTTGCCATAAAGCTTTTTAAGATACCAGTCGGTAATTTTGAAAACACCTACCATAAAAAGGGTAGCAACCAGTACAAACCAAATCAGAAACCCGGTTTGTGTAAACCGGTGGAGAAAATTATCCCACCCGGCATCAAGTGCACCAAAAAGCAATCCGATGCAGAAAAATACCGGGTAAAGAATGGTGTAGCTGCGTTTATAAAACGATAAGTATGCGGTCAGGCCTTCAACAAGGTTTTCGAGGTTGGTTTTCAGGTTGCCCCTGCTAAGTTCATACCGGCTGAGCAGTTTAAGTTTTTTTGCATAGTAAAAAATGTAGGCTGCCAGGGTTATGGCCAGGGTAAGCACCATCCATTTCAACTGGCCGCTTTTTGCATACAAACCGTAAACGGCCAGCCCGATGCCGCTGGCGATGGTGAAGGAAAGTTCAAACCACACGCTCCGTTTAAGTTTCGTAACAATGGAGGTACTTCGGCCCTGTAACATACGGGCAATCTCATCGGTGTTTTTGGCATCAATGCCCGCAGGTTGCTGCTTCCAGATGGATTTCAAATCATTGAACTCTTCCATAACTTATCCGTTCATTAGTTTTCTCAGCTTTTCACGGATGCGGTTCATCCGTACCCGTACATTGTTTTGCGTAATACCCATCGTTTCGGCAATTTCATCATAAGGCACTTCGTCAAGTGCCATCATAATCATGGCCCGGTCGATTTCTGAAAGTTTGCGGATGGCCCACTGCAACTTGTCAAAATCTTCTTCCGGGTTGTCGGGTTCGCGTTCGGCAATATTCAGGTGGTAATCATTCAAATCCTGTGTCTGAATCTTGCGGGTTTGTTTTCGCAAACCCGATATGGCCGTATTCAGGGCAATGCGATACATCCAGGTTGTAATTTTGGCATCACCCCGGAAGGTGTGGAATGACTTCCATAACTGGAGTACGATTTCCTGAAATAAATCATTGCGTGCCTCCCGATCATTTTCGTACATCATACAAACCTTGTGGATAAGGCCCTGATGTTCACTGATCAGATTAATGAAGTAGGCTTCTTGTCCGTTCTCCGGCTGCACGTTTCGTATTGAATCAGTCGAAAGGTATGAAAGATTATTACTTGGAGGTTAATTGATATTCTTGAATAGATTGGTTTTTAGTTTAATTTGGCTTAACGCATCCAGCTTATTGGCATGGGCTTCCGGAAGCAAATAGGTAATTTTTTTGGGTTTACCCGTGCTCAGGTAAATGCATTTTTGCTATTGCTGCCGCTGATTGTGCTCTTTATTTTTTCTGAACCGCTTTACCGGAGGATAACCCGCTTTGCTATGATTGGCAGCACGGAAACGTCAAAACTTGACACCCTTGTTGCCCGTTTTCGCAATGGTGCAGCAGGTAAAGAGAAAAAAAATTTACCGATACCTGATTCCTTATTTCGTTTTGACCCCAACCTGGCAACTCAATCCGAATTGGTGATGCTGGGGTTTTCTGCCCGGCTTGCCAATCAGCTAATCCATTACCGTGACAAAGGCGGCCGCTTCCGAAAGCCGGATGATTTGCTGAAGCTATATGCAATGGATACCGGCCTTTACACACAGTTGCGGCCTTACGTTTTTATAACCGAAGCGCCAGAGGGGTACCTGCCTGGTAATGCAAGCAGGTCGCTTACCGAAACGGTAATACCTGTTTTCGATCTCAACCAGGCGGATACGCTGCAACTTCAGTTACTTAAGGGTATCGGACCGGTGCTGGCCAGGCGCATTGTTAAGTACCGCGATGCCCTCGGTGGATTTGTCAATACCAATCAACTTTATGAAGTGTACGGTCTGGATTCGGCAGTAGTTCAGCAGGTTAACAGGCAATTAACGGTTAATGCCAATTTTGAACCGGTACTTCTTAACATTAATGAAGCAAGCGAAGCGCAGCTGGCGGCTCATCCCTATCTTTCGAGGGCGGTAGCCCGTGCTATTGTAACCTACCGATTTCAGCATGGCCGGTTTCGTACCATCGCTGACCTTGCCCATGTGCAGTTGGTACCGCCAGAGGTGTACCTGAAAACTAAACCTTACCTTACTGTTGAATAACCAGGTGGAACATATTTTTAAAGTTTACTTACGCAGACTTACACGCCTTGCGGGCAATAACCGGTTGTTGTTCTTGCTGCGCCAAACAGGGCACCAGGTACTCGATTTGGCTCAACTTAATCGCCTGGCAGTTAAAAATGCATTTGAAATAATTGAGGCATTAATTGCCCAGCGACCCCTTGCGGTTTGCCCGGTGACCGACAGCCGTGTAGAAGCGGTAAATCTGGTAAGCACCAGGCTTAAGCGGCTACACCGACTGGAAAAATTTCTGTTTGATGAAAAAGGCACGCGCGATTTGCATGTTGGCTGGCCAATGCTTCGTGGAAAATTTGCCGATGGAACACCCGTGCGTGCGCCTTTACTTTTTTTTCCGGTTGAACTGCAGGCAGAAAATGGTTCATGGGTTATACGCAGGCGGGCCGATGGAGAGATAACCTTCAACAAATCGTTGCTGCTGGCCTATTTTCATTTTAACCAGGTTGCCGTAAAAGAAGAATTGCTCGATACTTCTTTTGAGGAGTTTGATTCGGATAGTACAGTTTTCCGCACGCAGCTCTACCAGCTTTTAAAAGAAAAGATAGAAATCAATTTTAATCCCGACACTTTTACCAGCACGATACGGACACTTGATGAGTTTACGCGCGATCAATTTGATAAACTGCATCGTAACGGTGAGCTGAAATTGTTTCAGGAAGCCGTGTTGGGAATTTTTCCTCAGGCCGATTCACAACTGGTGCCGGATTATCTCCAACTTATTGAAACAAATTCATTTCCCTGCCTCGAAGATTTTTTTGCTTCAAAATCAACGGCAACACATGCTGTGCGCTTGCAGGATACCATAGCAGTTAACCTGGCAGTTAAAGAAGAGCGCGTTTTTGCCCCGTTTAAACAGGATGCCTGGCAGGAGCATGCGCTGAAAAGCATCAAGTTGGGTCATTCGGTGGTGGTACAAGGGCCTCCAGGTACCGGAAAATCACAACTTATTGCCAATCTGATTGCGGATGGCATGGCTTCAGGCAAACGGGTTTTACTGGTCTGTCAAAAACGGGTAGCGTTAGATATTGTGTATGAGCGATTGCGTACCGTAGGCTTGTCGGCATTTACCGCCCTTGTGCATGATTTTCGCGATGACCGCAAACGCCTCTTCGGAAAAATTGCCAACCAGGTTGAACGGGTTGACGACTACCGTGCACAAAACCGGACGATAGACGTTATTCAAGCCGAACGTAATTTTGTACAACTTGCCCGCATAATTGATCAGCTTACCGAAGAACTCGAGGAATATAGAAAGGCGCTCTTTACTGACAAAGAATGCGGACTTTCAGCCAAAGAACTTTACCTCACCACCGATCCGACCACCCAACGCATCAACCTCCGGCAGGAGTATCAACTGTTTGATTTTCAAACATTGCCCCCGGTTTTGCGGAAAATAAAGGCATTTGTACGTCATGCAAAAAGCACGGAAGCGGATGACTACCTGTGGAAAAACAGAAAATCGTTTGCCCGCTATCAGCTTTCCGATCGGGATGAAATTGAGCGGACAATTAAAGACGTGAAGGAATTTCAGGAGGACTGCAGCCTCCGGCTGGCCGACCTGCTGCACTATCCGATATCATTTGAGGAGGCTGAAAACCTGCTAACCAGAAAAGCGGATGCCGATGAACTGGCAGGCCTGCTAACCGATGAACTGGTGTTTGGATTCTTTAAAGCCATGACGGAAGAAAAGGAGGAAACCACCAACCTGTTGTGGCTTCAAAATATGGAACGGGTGTGTATGAATTGTTTTGACGGTGCCGGTGTTGAGGCAACGTTAACGGATGATCAGATAGGGAAGTGCCAGGTGGCCTTGCAGCAGCGCCTTACGGCCCGCAGAAACCTCGTTCGGTTAATCCGGTGGGAGCTTTTCTCGGAGCACAAGTTTTTTCTGAAACGCATTCTCATTGCCAACAACCTTCCGTACAATAAGCACGGGTTACAAACACTGGAGGAACGCCTTGACAACCGCCTTAATCTGGAGCATCACCTCACCGCGCTAAAAGAAAAAAAGTGGCTGTTGGATATACCGGATCAGTACGACAAGCGAAAATTTAAAAAATGGTTCGAAAAGCAGTTGTTGGGTGTTCGGGCAAGGTTGTTGTTCGGTTCTTTACGCACCATCAGTAAAGCCCTGCCGGTTCAGTTGTTTTCACGAGAGGAGTTTCTGCGAAGATTATGGGACATCTTCGATTTGTTGAAGCAGATGGCCGAACGGAAATCCGGGTGGTTAACCCACCTTACTCCTTACCAGATTAGTGAGTTGGCTAAACAGCCGGGGCTTTGGTTTAACCTGATTCAGCAACTGCGCCTGGACTTTGATGTATTGCGCGAAGCCGATTTGTTAAAAGAAAGTTTGTCATCGCATGAATTGGAAATTGTTTACCGGCTTTACGATGAATTAAAAACCTGGGATGAAACCCGCTTTGAAGTTGTATTTCAAAACAGTTTGCGCCTGGCATGGATTGAACACCTGGAAGCTAAGTTTCCGGTGCTGCGCCTGGTGGCAACCACAAAGTTAGAACAACTGGAACAAGAGTTAGCCAGGGCGGTTGCTGAAAAGCAAAAACTCAGTGCAGAGCTGGTATTGATCCGCGCACGCGAACGAACGTATGAGCGGGTTGAATATAACCGCCTGAATAACCGGATAACATACCGCGATTTATTTCACCAGGTAAACAAAAAGAAAAAGCTGTGGCCGTTGCGCAAGCTCATCAGCGAATTTCACCACGAGTTGTTTAACCTGATCCCCTGCTGGATGGCTTCGCCCGAAACCGTTTCGGCCCTGTTTCCTTTCAGCGAAATTTTTGACCTCGTCATTTTTGATGAAGCCAGCCAGTGTTTTGCTGAGCGGGGGCTGCCGGCTATTTACCGCGCCCGGCAAGTGGTGGTGGCGGGCGACAGTAATCAGTTAAAGCCTTTTGATTTGTACCAGGTGCGGTTTCACGAGGAAGATGAAATACCCGATCTTGAACTTGAATCACTATTGGATTTGACCTCCCGGTATTTGCCCACGGTGTTACTGCAGCACCACTACCGCAGCCAGTCTGCAGAACTGATAGATTTTTCAAATCGCCATTTTTACAAAGGCAAATTGCGTAACCTTCCGCACCGAAAAATGTCAAACCCGCATATCAGGGCTATTGAATATTTGAATGTAAAAGGTCAATGGAAGGATCAAACCAATCAGAAAGAAGCCGAAGCTGTGATAATCAAAGTCATAGACTTAGGGCATACCAATCCGGAATGGACAATAGGTGTTGTAACCTTTAATGCATCGCAGCAGGAACTTATTCAGGACTTACTGGAAGTAGCACGGCTGCAGGGCAATGCCGTACCCGAGTCATTATTTGTTAAGAATATCGAGAATGTGCAGGGCGATGAGCGGGATGTAATCATCTTTTCAACAGCCTATGCACCCGACTCATCGGGTAAACTCAATATGCACTTTGGCAGCCTTAATGTTTTGGGTGGCGAAAACAGGCTTAACGTAGCCATAACACGCGCCAGGCAAAAGGTAATTGTTATAACCAGTATATGGCCGGAGGAACTGAAGCTACAGGGAATTAAAAACGATGGCCCTAAACTGCTTCGGGCGTACCTCGAATTTGCCCGATTGGTTTCGGAAGGCAAGTTTGCACCCGCATTGCAAGCACCAAAACATGCTGCCTCGTGGTACTTGTCGGCATCCGTGCTGAAAATGGGTGGCCCCGCGAATGTGCCCATCAAATTAAAACCGTGTCCCTGGCCTATAGGCGATATCCTTATTAGTGAATCCACAGGTAATGTTGGAATACTGGTGTGCGATGATGAAGCCTACGAGCAAATGATAACTGCAAAAGAGGGACATATTTATATACCGCTTCTCCTGGAGGCTAAAGGGTGGCCCTGGTTACGCCTGCACAGCCGGAATTGGTGGAATAACCCCGATCAGGTTCAACAGGAAATCAGCCGGTTTGCCTACCGACTGAGCGACCCAACTGCACCTCAGACCAACAAATCAACAACTGCATAATTTCTTATAGCGGTTATCACGGATTGGTTTTCTTTTCACAAGAAGTTGTTTAGCTTTTGCGTGATAAACAAAATTTTATGAAGCGCATACTCTACCTCGTTGTGTTGTTTTCAACCGCATTGTTTGCTCAGGGCAATGTATCAAAGGCTCCTGAAGTTAAAGAAGGCGAGGGCCCTTATCCGCAATTAATCATCCGGGGTGTAACCCTTATTGATGGTACCGGTGCGCCACCCATTGGCCCGGTTGATATTGTTGTAAAGCAAAACCGCATTGAACGTATTGTTAATGTTGGTTACCCGGGTGTGCCCGTTAACCAAGATAGGCGCCCAAAACTCGATGCAGGCGGTAAAGAATTAAATGCCGAAGGCATGTACCTGATGCCCGGTTTCATTGATATGCACGGCCACATTGGCGGCTTTCAGGCGCCCAATGCCGAGTATGTTTTTAAATTGTGGATGAGCCATGGAATTACCACCGTTCGCGATCCTTCGGCCGGTAACGGATTGGACTGGGTACTCGACCAGAAACAGAAGAGCGCAAAAAATCTGATAACTGCCCCCCGGCTTTTTGCTTATACCTCCTTTGGGCAGGGAAGTGATAAACCAATCAGCACTGCGGAAATGGCCCGCGAGTGGGTGCGCAATAACAAGGCCAGAGGCGCTGATGGAATTAAATTTTTCGGTGCCGCGCCTGAAATAATGCAGGCGGCCATTGAAGAGAATAAGAAGCTCGGTTTGCGGTCATGCTGCCACCATGCGCAAATGGATGTGGCCCGCTGGAATGTGGTCAAGTCGGCCCGAGCCGGGCTAACCAGCATGGAACACTGGTATGGCTTACCCGAAGCCTTGTTTACCGATCGCACCATTCAGGATTATCCGCTTGATTATAATTATCAGAACGAACAGCATCGGTTTGAAAATGCCGGTAAACTCTGGAAGCAGGCCGCGGCCCCTTACTCGGAGCATTGGAATAACGTAATGAATGAGTTGCTGAAACTGGATTTCACGCTCGATCCTACCTTTAATATTTATGAAGCCAGCCGTGATTTACACCGCGCACGCAGGGCCGAGTGGCACGAGGAGTATACCCTGCCGCAGTTGTGGTCTTTCTATCAACCTAACCGAAGGGCGCATGGTTCGTATTGGTTTGCCTGGGGTACCGAGCAGGAAGTGGCCTGGCGCGAGAATTACCGGCTGTGGATGACGTTTGTAAACGAATACAAAAACCGCGGAGGCAGGGTAACTACCGGATCAGATTCGGGATTCATTTTTCAACTGTACGGCTTTGCCTACATCCGCGAACTGGAATTGCTCCGCGAGGCAGGGTTTCATCCGCTTGAAGTAATCCGTTCGGCTACGTTGTACGGTGCGCAGGCATTGGGTGTGGAAAAAGATTTAGGTTCAGTTGAAGTAGGCAAGCTTGCTGATTTTGTTATTGTTGACCAAAACCCGCTTGAAAATTTACAGGTGCTTTACGGTACGGGTGCCATTAAACTGTCAGACGAGAACAAACCTGTACGTGTGGGCGGAGTGAAATACACCATTAAGGATGGAATTGTTTATGATGCCAAAAAGCTGTTGGCTGATGTGCGTAAAATCGTGGCTGACGAAAAGGCTAAAACGGGCTTTACCATTAAGCAACCCGGTAATGAGTAGAAAATAGTTTTCATTTAGTGAATCGTTGGAGGACAAATTGCGTTATATTAGTGGACAATTATCCACTAAACTTCAGTGAAACCTAAAAAATACTCCAAAAGGAGGCAGTTTTCATCGGTTAGTGAACCGGCTTTCGCCTATAATTTAAGTGAACCGGTTTCGGTTTTCTCAGTTTTGGGCGTTGAACCGGGCAGTATAACGGAACCGCTCAATCGTATCAGCACTTTCCGGTCTGGCTTTAAAAAAAGTGTATTCGATCGCCTAAAAGAAGTAACGGGCCTGGACAACGAAACACTGGCCTCTGCGCTGGCAGTTTCATCAAAAACTATTCAGCGAACCGATGTTTTTGATTCGGTTCAGTCAGAAAAAATGTATGCGCTGGCCGAACTCTATGCTGCGGGTATCGGCTATTTTGGTTTGGAAGGTTTTCGCAGGTGGATGGACCGCCCGTTATTCAGCCTGGGTAATATCCGTCCGCTTGACTTAATTGATGTATCGGAAGGTATTACCATGTTGAAAACTGAAATCATGCGGTTGCAACATGGTGTTGCCGTATGAAGGCGTACCGCATTGCGCGAACCGTGTTTTGCGATGGTAGCGGTGAAGGGGCCAAACGGTATGGCGGCCGCTGGAATTCTGCCGGCTGCCCGGCTCTCTATGCAAGCAGTTCGGTTGCATCGGGTTTACTGGAGCGACTCACCGTTGATCCGGAACTTTTTGCGGCTGAACGGTACGTGTTGTATTCTGTTCAGGAGTTTACTATTCCTGATATCCTGATTTTCTACCCGGAACTCAGCCACTTGCCTGCTGGCTGGGATAGCCTGCCTGCAGGCAAAGCCTCGCAACGCTATGGCGATGCATTACTGGCAAAAGGTGTTGTTAGCTTTGCCGTTCCTTCGGTGGTCGATCGCACATCGGTTAATTATGTAATCAATCCGCTTGCTGCTGACTTTCGGAAGATTGTTTGGAAGGTTTATCCGCTAAAGCTTGATCAACGCATTGTACGATAATGGGTTGGTTTTGGCCATTTATCGTACTTTTGTGGCTCAAAATTTTTCGAGGAACTGACGGGTATGGAGAACATCCGCAATTTTTGCATTATTGCCCACATTGACCACGGTAAAAGTACGCTGGCCGACAGGCTGTTAGAGGCAACCGGAACATTAACGGACCGGCAGATGCAGGACCAGGTGCTTGATAATATGGACCTGGAACGTGAAAAGGGCATTACCATAAAAGCCCACGCCATCCAGATGAATTACAAGATGGATGGAAAGGATTACATCCTGAACCTGATTGACACCCCGGGCCATGTTGACTTTTCATACGAGGTATCGCGCTCCATTGCAGCCTGCGAAGGGGCGTTACTGATTGTTGATGCCAGCCAGGGTATTGAAGCCCAAACCATTTCCAATCTTTACCTGGCATTGGAGCACGATCTGGAAATAATACCCGTGCTTAATAAAATTGATCTTCCGCACGCCATGCCCGAAGAGGTTACCGATGAAATCGTTGACCTGATTGGCTGTAAACCTGAGGATGTGATTCGCGCCAGCGCCAAGGAGGGTATTGGTATTGACGATATTCTGCGAGCCGTTGTTGAGCGCATAAAACCTCCGAAGGGCGATCCGAACGCCCCACTTCAGGCTATGATTTTCGATTCAGTATTTAACTCGTTTCGCGGCATTGAAGTTTATTTCCGCGTATTTAACGGATCGATAAAAAAGGGAGACAAAGTAAAGTTTGTTAGTACAGGAAAGGAGTACACGGCAGACGAGATAGGTGTACTGAAACTGGAGAAGCATCCGCTTCATCACATCCATGCCGGCAATGTAGGATACCTCATCTCCGGAATTAAAGTGGCCAGCGAAGTGCATGTGGGCGATACGATTACCCATGCCGACCGCCCGGGCGAAGCCGTAAAAGGTTTTGAAAATGTAAAGCCCATGGTGTTTGCCGGAATTTATCCGGTTGATACCACCGAGTTTGAAGAACTGCGGGCTTCCATGGAAAAACTTCAGTTGAATGATGCTTCGCTGGTTTGGGAACCTGAAACTTCCGCTGCCCTGGGTTTTGGTTTTCGCTGTGGTTTTCTCGGCATGCTTCACATGGAGATTATCCAGGAACGCCTGGAACGTGAGTTTGGCATGACGGTTATTACCACGGTTCCATCTGTGCAGTTCCGCGCCATTAAAACCGATGGCTCCATGTATGAAATCAACGCACCCTCCGAAATGCCGGAGCCCAATACGGTTGATCACATTGAAGAACCCTACATCAAAGCACAGATTATTACGAAAGCCGAGTTTATCGGACCCATCATTAAACTGTGTATGGACAAACGCGGAGTGATCAAAAACCAGTCATACCTCACCACCGACCGGGTAGAGATGACGTTTGAAATGCCGCTGGCAGAAATTGTGTTCGACTTCTTTGATAAGCTAAAAACGATTTCGAAAGGATATGCCTCGCTCGATTACCACCTGATTGGTTTCCGTGAATCCGATATGGTAAAGCTGGATATCCAGTTAAACGGAGAGAAGGTAGATGCCCTTTCGGCTATTGTGCACCGCAGCAAAGCGTACGAGTGGGGTAAAAAACTTTGTGAAAAACTGCGCGAATTACTGCCTCGCCAGATGTTTGAAATAGCCATCCAGGCGGCTATCGGTCAGAAGATCGTTGCCCGTGAAACCGTTAAGGCGCTTCGCAAAAACGTGTTGGCAAAATGCTATGGTGGAGACATCACGCGTAAGCGTAAACTGCTGGAAAAACAAAAGAAAGGAAAGAAGCGCATGCGCCAGGTGGGCAATGTGGAAATACCCCAGGAGGCCTTTATGGCAGTGCTGAAGATTGATTAACTTCGCAGGGTGGAAAGACTTGATAAAAACCTGGAATCATTCAACAGAAAATTAGAGCAGTCCATTAAAAACCAACGTGAGTTTATCCGGATGCAAGCTCAACTGATCCGTTATTTCCTTAGTCAAATCAAGAATGGCAAAAACTAAATCAAGGCAGGGGAGGTCAGGAACTCAAAACAAATGGAGTGAACAGGTAAATCGTTTGGAAGCCAAACTTTCAAAAAAGAAAATCGAATTACTCAAAATCAAAGCCCTCCATAGAAAAATTGCAGGTGAGTTTATCGAACTGTGGGTAGAAACCAGGAGGCTTAAACGAAAAGCATAAAATGACAGAAACATCAACTTACACGCTGATTGACGGACGAAAGGTCGCTTCTGAGATTAAGGAAGAAATCATTCAACGCGTAAACGAAATTAAAAAAGCAGGCGGCAAAATTCCGCACCTGGCTATCATTTTGGTAGGCGATGATGGGGCCAGCCAAACGTATGTCGATCATAAAGTAAAAGCCTGCAAAGAAGTGGGCTTTCACTACACCATGATGCGCTTTGCGGATACCATCAGCGAAGACAAATTACTCAAGCATATCGATCAGGTTAATAAAGATCCGGATGTGGATGGCTTTATTGTTCAACTGCCGTTGCCTCCTCACATTTCGGTAGAAAAAATTACCGAACACATTAAGCCCGATAAGGATGTGGATGGTTTTACCAACCGCAATTTCGGGAGTATTGTATCAAAAAATCCGTTGCTGCTGCCGGCTACTCCGTTTGGGGTGATGGAGTTGCTTAAACGCTATCGTGTTGAAACTGAAGGCAGGCACTGTGTTGTGGTTGGGGCCAGCAGGTTAGTGGGGGCACCTCTTAGTATGATGTTGGTAGAACACGGCCGGGCTACGGTAACGGTATGCCACAAATACACAAAGGGGTTAGCCGATTTTACAAGGCGTGCCGATATTTTAATTGTGGCGGTGGGCAAACCCGGTTTGATTACGGCTGATATGGTGAAAGAAGGAGCTATCGTAATTGATGTTGGAACAACCCGGGTAGAAGGACCTCAATATAAAAACGGATATGCCATAAAAGGCGATGTGGATTTTAAAAACGTTGCCCCGAAATGTTCCATGATTACGCCCGTACCGGGCGGTGTTGGCCCAATGACTATCGCATCGCTGTTGTTAAATACGCTGCGGGCCACTGAACTTCGCAATTCATAAGTTGGTTCAGGTGCTTTGAACTAATCCTGATTATGGTTACTCCTGCCTCAACCGTTGTGCTGCCCCTCATGGAAGACTTCTACACTATTCAGGGTGAGGGTTTTTATCAGGGATGTGCGGCATATTTTATCCGGCTGGGTGGTTGTGATGTGGGTTGTGTTTGGTGCGATGTTAAAGAATCGTGGGATGCTTCGGCTCATCCGCTGGTACATGTTGATACCATCGTGGCTCGTGCAAAATCGTCATCGGCCCCGATGGCCGTAATTACCGGAGGTGAACCTGCCCTGTATGATCTGAAGCCATTAACTGAGGGCTTGCGTACTACCGGGATGCGCACGCACATCGAAACCTCGGGTGCTTACCCGTTAACCGGGGTTTGGGATTGGATTACGCTTTCACCTAAAAAATTCAAACCCCCGGTTGATTCAATTTATAACCGGGCTGATGAGTTGAAAATCATTATATATAATAAGAGTGATTTTGCATGGGCTGCCGAGCATGCCGAACGGGTAAGTAAAGATTGCAAACTTTTTCTGCAGCCGGAATGGTCAAAAGAAAAAGAAATGCTGCCGCTAATCATTGATTACTGCAAGACCAATCCGCATTGGCGTATTTCATTGCAGGTGCATAAGTACATGAATATACCTTAACGTTGAACCTGGAGCAATTTGTTTCGGCATTAAATACCTGGGGCGCTTCGCGAACACCCTTTTTCTTTCTTACCGATTTTGAATTGAACCAACCCCTGGCTTTCCGGCTGGATGAGGTTGATCCTAACGTATTGCAATATTCCATTAATGGTTTCTCAAATAGCCCGATATTGACGAGGCCGTCAGGTTCGGTTGATTTACAACTGTTTCCAATTTCTTTTCAGGAATACGAAACCCGTTTTAAGCGGGTACAGCATCACCTCGGTTATGGCGATTCCTTTTTGCTGAATCTTACCGTAAAAACTCCGGTTGGATTGAATTGCTCCCTGCAGGAAATTTTTAACAGGGCTCAGGCCCGATACAAGTGCTGGTACCAAAATGAGTTTATTGTTTTTTCGCCAGAAACGTTTGTGCAGATTCGGGGCAATAAAATTTATGCATACCCCATGAAGGGCACGATTGATGCCTCGGTTCCTTATGCGACCGACCAGATTCTAAATGATCCAAAAGAAAAAGCTGAGCACGTTACCATTGTTGATCTGATACGCAACGATCTGAGCCAGGTGGCGACAGCAGTAGAGGTAACGCGTTTCCGCTATGTGGAAGAAATCAAAACAAATCGCGCCAGGTTATTGCAGGTGAGTTCGGAGATAACCGGCCGGCTGCCGGATGATTTCCACTGCCAGTTGGGCACCCTGTTGGTAAAGCTTTTACCAGCCGGCTCCGTTAGTGGCGCCCCGAAATTAAAAACATGCTCTGTTATTCGTGCTGCTGAGGGCTGCGATCGGGGATTTTATTCGGGCGTTCTGGGTTATTTTGATGGTATTAACCTGGACAGCGGTGTTATGATCCGGTTTATCGAACACCAGGATGGTCGATATTACTATCGCAGCGGAGGGGGCATTACCACGCAGAGTGAAGCAGCAAAGGAGTATCAGGAACTGCTTGATAAAATATATGTACCGGTTAATTGAGTCTATCCGGTTAGAGAACGGTGTGTTTCATCACCTGCCGTACCACCAGCACCGCATGGACAACACCGTGCAGAAACTTGCAGGAAGCCAAAATCAGGTTATCCTTAAAACAGTAATAAAGAAGTTAGTCGTTCCCCAAAACGGAATTTATAAATACCGTGTGGTATACACAACCGATGGTGAATGGCAGCATGAATTAATTCCGTATAAGGCGATGCCAATTCACTCGTTAAAAGTAATGTATGATAATGCGATCAAGTATGATTATAAATATGCGGATCGAAGCAAACTGGATATGCTATTTAATAAACGAGGCCGGGCTAACGATATCCTGATTGTAAAAAACGGGTTGGTTACCGATACCTCATACAATAATGTGGTTTTTTATGACGGACTCCGGTGGATAACCCCCGCTATGCCGTTGCTTCCCGGAGTTATGCGCGCTGTACTACTCGATGCCGGAGAAATACAGGAAGAGGAACTAATGCTAAGCCATTTAAATCGTTTTAAAAAAATAAAACTGATTAATGCCTTGGTCGGATTTAATGGACCGGAATTTCCGGTAACGCATATACTTTTTTAGTTTTAGTCATGAATCGTGCGTTTGTTTTATGGTTGGTTTGCTTGGTTCCTGTTGTGCTGCCCGCTCAATCCGGGTTAAGCACCAAATCCAAAAAAGCCATTGAGTTGTACAATCAGGCTGATAATTACCGGGTAAGGGGGCAGTATCAGCAGGCCATCGATTTGTTGAACGAGGCGATAAACCGCGATAAAAAATTTGTGGAGGCGTACTATCGGCTGGGCCTGGTGTATATGTCAACCAAGCGTTACCCAATGGCGGTACAACATTTTGAAACGGCCGCTTCGCTTACCACCGACATTAAAAAGCAACGCATAATCTGGTTTGATTTGGGTGAGGCCTATCTTAACACAGGGCAGTACGATAACGCGGTTGTTACACTACAGAATTTTTTACGTGCTGAAAATCAAAATCGGCAGAAAATTGAACGCGCTTCGCAATGGCTGCGCAACGCAGAATTTGCAAAGCAAAACCTGGCACTTAAAGCACACTATAATCAACACCCGCTAAGCGATACAGTAAATTGTTTCCCTCTACAATATTTTCCGGTGCTTACAGCCGACCAGCAGGAGTTGATATTTACCCGCAGGCTCGGTAATGCGCCTGAACACGATGAGGACCTGGTTATTTCCCGCAAGGAAAGCAACGGGCGGTGGGGCAAGCCGCAGTCGCTGTCAAAAAATGTAAACTCAGCCTTGAATGAAGGCACGTGTACCATTTCGGCCGATGGCCGGAAGCTGATCTTTACATCTTGTGTGGGTCGCCAAAGTTTCGGCAGTTGCGATTTATATGAAACGGTGAAAATCGGCAACGAATGGACTGTACCAAAAAACCTGGGACCCAATGTCAATTCAACTGAATGGGAATCCCAGCCGGCACTTTCAGCCGATGGACGAACCTTGTACTTTGTTTCTGATCGCAGGGGTGGACAGGGCCGGAGAGACATCTGGGTTTCGGTTTCTGACGACAACGGGCAGTGGACCCGGGCGCGTAACCTGGGCTCACCGGTAAATACTCCTGGTGATGAGATATCGCCCTTTATTCATGTTAACGACCAGGTATTGTATTTTGCTTCTACCGGGCACACCGGTTTTGGCGGTTACGATATTTTTTTTTCAGAACGGAGCGGTGACACATGGGCTGCCCCGGTCAATTTAGGCCGGCCGCTCAACGATCATGAAGATCAGTTCTCCTTATTTATCACCGCTGATGGCCTGAAGGGCTATTATTCCCATGAAGAGAGCACGCTGGCGGGTGCCAGTAGTAGGATTTACGAAATTGATATTCCCGAATCGCAACAGATTAAACAAAAAAGCAATTATGTGCGGGGGGTTGTGGCCGACAGGAAAACAGAACAACGGCTGAAGGCAAAAATTGAACTCTATAATATTGAGAAAAACCAACGGGTATCGGTGGTTGAATCCGACTCGCTGACTGGCGAATACCTGATGGTGCTAACCCAGGGTGCCGATTATGCACTTTATGTTACCAAAACAGGGTACTTATTTCAGAGTCTTAATTTCAACTATTCCGAAATCAGCGATTTTGAGCCCATCACACAGAATATTCTTTTGGACAGAGCCGTCAGTGGGGCTCATGCCATATTAAAAAACCTGTTTTTTGATACAGATAAATACGATTTAAAAGAAAAGTCAATCACCGAGTTGGAGAAGACTGTGAGGTTTTTACAGGAAAACCCATCTATTTCTATTGAAATAAGTGGCCATACGGATAACACGGGTAGCCCGGCCTACAACCAGCAGTTATCTGAGCGAAGAGCACAGGCTGTTTACAACTACCTGGTTAACAGAGGAATACCCGAAGTACGGATTGTATCCAAGGGCTATGGCCATACGCGCCCGGTAGCGCCTAACACTACCGAGGAGGGTAAACAACTAAACAGAAGAATTGAATTTCTTATCAGGTAGGGATTACCAAATATTATTTGGTTGAAAATCCTTTGCCTGTTATTTTAATTTTTACCCAACATCATTTAATTTGGAACTTTAAAACGATTGTTTAACCTAAAACTAACCTATGAAGAAGTTTTTACTACTATGCTTCTCGTTAGCGTTTGTGTTCACGGTGTGGGCACAGGAGCGAACGGTATCGGGTAGGGTAACGTCCACGGAAGATGGATCGGCCTTACCTGGCGTGAACGTTGTTGTGAAAGGCACGGCAACGGGTACGGTAACGGATGCAGACGGCCGTTACACAATCAGTGTTCCTTCCTCCGGAGGGTCGCTGGTTTTCTCTTTCATTGGTCTCCAAACACAGGAGGTGCCAATCGGTGAGCGGTCAGTGGTTGATGTTTCCCTGGCGCTTGACGTAACTCAGTTGTCTGAAGTGGTTGTTACCTCGCAAGGTATTGCCCGCGATAAGAAAGCGTTGGGTTATGCTGTTACCTCGGTGGGTTCAGAGCAGATAGCCGCCCGACCGATTGGTGACATTTCCCGCGTGTTGCAGGGGAAAATTCCGGGGGTTGTAATTAATCCCGTGGGCGGTACAACCGGTACCGGTGCCCAGATTAACATCCGGGGCTATTCAACCATTACGGGTAATACCCAACCCTTGTGGGTGGTTGATGGAGTACCTTTTAACTCCAGTACAAACGACCAATCCGGATTTACTACCGGGGGTGCAGCAACTGCTACAAGCCGCTTTCAGGATTTGGATCCCAACACCATTGAGAGCATTAGTGTGTTGAAGGGGCTTGCTGCCACAGCGCTTTATGGAACACAGGGTCGTAACGGTGTTATTCTCGTAACCACCAAAGCAGGTTCAGGAAAGAAGAAAACCCCGGAAGTAACATTCCAGCAAACACTTGCTCAAAATGAGATTGCCTCCCTGCCTGAATTTCAGAATGACTACGGCAATGGTTTTCAGCAGCTATATGGTAACTTCTTTAGCAACTGGGGTGCGCACTTTGATGAGTTCGACTCCATCGGGCATCCGTATCAGTTCTTATCCGATCCTGCGTTAAGGTTGCCATTTGCCAGCCAAACCTATTGGAAGCGCATTCCGTGGGAAGCGGCACCCAGCGTGGGCCGGTTCTTTAGAAAAGGCATGATTTCAAACACTGCCCTAACAGTTACAGGAGGGGGCCAGAAAATGAACATTACCGCATCGTTGGGCTATACTACAGAGGAGGGCTATGCCCCCGGTAACGACCTTACCCGTGTAAACGCCTCCATAGGTTTTAATGGTTCTGTAACGGATAAGTTTACAGTTCGCTCATCGTTCATGTACTCCAACAGCGATTTCCAGACGCCTCCGCTTAACGGTGCTACCGGTGGTGGTGCTTCTTTTGGTGGTGTTCCTTCATTATATGCCAACTTTCTCTATACCCCGAGAAACCTGGATATAAATGATACGGACCTGTTTCCTTTTGAAACCCCGGAAGAGCACAAATCTGTATGGTACCGGGGTCCAAATGACATTCCCAGTGCGCGTTGGATTGCCAAATACACATTGGAAACTGATGTGACGGACAGGTTTTTCAGTAGCTCAAGTTTCACCTATGATTTCAACGAAAACATGTCGTTGCAATACCGGGTAGGTCTTGACACTTATACGCAAAACCAAAGCCGGCAGTATAACAAAGGTATTGGCCCTACCTATCAGGTAATTAATAACGGTGTTTACCAAACACAGTCTATTCAGAATACCATCTGGAACCACGACCTAATTTTCTCGTTGCAGCGCGAAATATCCAGTGATATTTCTTTGAAAGGTCTGGTTGGGTTGAATGCCCGTAATGACCGGTTTGATCGAAACGGTATCTATTCTGAAAACCAGATTGTATTCGGTTTCTTCCGGCACAGTAACTTCAATACATCAGCACCAAATAGTGCGGCTTTTGACGGCAGATTCTTCGAATCAACATCCGAAAGTCAGTTGTATGGAACGTATGCTGAAGTTGTTCTCGGTTATAAGGACTTTGCATACCTGAACCTGACCGGCCGGAATGACTGGTCATCGGCTTTGGAAAAAGGAAATAATTCACAGTTTTATCCTTCCGTAAGCGCTTCGTTCATTGCTACCGATGCCTTTAGCAACCTGAAATCGAATACGCTTAATTTCCTCAAAGCGCGCGTTGGTGTAGGAACATCGGCAAACTACCCGGCTCCCTACGGAACCCGCACTGTGATTGCATCCAATGCCCGTTCCTTTGTTGATGCCGGTAACAACGTAATTTCAACACACCAGATTAGCAATTTCCTGGGTAACCTTAACCTGAAACCCGAGTTATATCAGGAGATTGAAGCAGGTATTGAAGCGAAACTGCTTAATGAAAGGATAGCTGTAGACCTTACAGCGTTTAACAGGAGAACCCTCGAAGGTATTGTTAATGCACCGATTGATCCATCAACCGGCTTTACCAGCACCCTGTTGAATCAAGGTAAAATTGATAACAAGGGAATTGAAGCCATCATCACCGGAACGCCCATTAAACTTTCTTCGGGATTCCAGTGGGATGTAACCCTTAACTTTACCCTCATCAGAACAGAGGTTGTTTCGCTGGGTGTAGGATTGGATGAAATCGCGCTTTCAGGCTTTACTGACCTGGGTAACTTTGCCGTTCCGGGCAGACCGATGAACATCATTAAAGGAACTACCATTTTGAAAGATCCGGATGGTAATCGCGTTGTAGGTTCAGACGGCCTTCACGTAATCGCTCCGCAGATTGGCGAACTGGGCGATCCGAACCCTAAGCACCTGACCACGTTGATCAATAACTTCTCCTTTAAAGGGATATCGCTGAGTTTCCAGTTTGATTACCGTCATGGTGGACAAATGGTGGCTTGGACACCTGCCGGCTTGCTGGCACGGGGTGTATTGGCTGGTCGTGATAACTTTGACCGCGACCAGATCTTTATCCTGCCTGGCGTGAAGCAGATTGGTGTGGATACCGATGGCGACCCTATTTATGCTCCAAACGACATCCAGATTACGGCAGCTGACTACGGCTTTAACTCACAGTTCTTTGGTCGTAACGACAACAGCGTGTTTGATGTAACCACCATCCGCCTTCGCGAAGTGAACCTTGGTTACACCTTGCCTAAATCGCTGTTAAGCAAAACCCCGATTAAGAGTGCCTCCATCATATTTACCGGCAATAACCTCTGGTTTAATGCGGTTAACGTGCCTAAGTACGTGAACTTTGATCCGGAAGTATCCAGCCTGGGTGTTAACGGAGGTATCGGTTTTGACTACCTGACAGGCCCCAGCATGAGGCGTTATGGTGTTGTATTGCGGGTATCGTTCTAACCTTTTAACCCTAAATGAAAATGAAATACATTAAAATAGTATTGCTTTCGCTGGCCTTGGTTATGGGCGCGTCATGTACGCTTGACCTGCGTGAAAACCCGAACGCCTTACAGCCAGGACAGGAATTACCAAGTTTAGTTTTAAATACATTGCAAATAAACCTGGCGGGCATGTTCCAGGCTGCGAGTTCCAATGGGATGCAGCAAACCCGGTTGCAAAACGGAGCTGGTACAGAGTATCAAAACTCTGTTCGCCCGGAAGACTTTAATGGTATTTGGTCAACAGCGTATGCCGGTATTCTTGTAGAGGCTAATGCGCTTATTCCTTCGGTTGAAGCTGCGGGTTATATGCGCCATGCCGGAATTGCCCGCGTGATTTCAGCCTATACCCTGACTCTGCTGGTTGATTTCTTTGGCGATGTGCCGTTCTCCCAGGCGTTTCAGGGTTCCGGTAACTTTAATCCGGTACCGGATGATGAGCAGGATGTGTATGATCAGGCCATTGCGCTGTTAGAGCAAGCCAAACTGGATTTGACCACCCCGCTTACAACAGCCGGTGGTTTACAAAACCCGGTTGCCCCGGCAATTACCGATATGTACTACAATAACAGCTACGGTAGCTGGGTTCGGTTAGCCAATACGCTTTTGCTTAAGATTTACCTGAACACAGGAGATGTAACTGAGTTAAATGCTGTGATTGCCGATCCGGGCGGTTTGATTGCCGCTGCAAATCAGAATTTTGTTTTCCGTTATGGAACCAACGCCTCTGCACCAGATTCCCGGCACCCCAGGTTTGTAGCCAACTACCCTGCCGGTGGTGGAAACTATATGTCGAACTGGCTCATCTGGCACATGTTTCACGGGTACGATGCAACCCACCGCGGTGGTGATCCGGGAGATCCAAGAATTCGTTTCTATTTCTATCGCCAGACCAACGCTAACAGTACGGATGCTAACCAGATTCGTTGTTTAACTGAAAATGTTCCTTCGCATTATCCGATATCTACGGGTTCTGCCATTGTACCCAACGATGTAGCGGGTATCCCTCCCATGGGTGAACAGGCAGGTCAGCCTTCCGTTGATCCGACTGATCCGGCCTGGGGACGAACCTTTTGTTACCCGACTGACCGCGGCTATTGGGGTCGTGATCATCAGGATAACCAGGGGATCCCTCCGGACGGCTTATTGCGTACAGCCTGGGGGGCGTATCCTTCAGGAGGACGTTTTGATGCTAACGTGAATACAGGTGTTAGCGCGGGTGTAGGTATGCGCGGTGCGGGCTTCCAGCCCATTATGATGCGCTCCTTCGTACAGTTTATGCTTTCTGAGGCGAACCTTCGTTTAGGTGCTACTACGCCTTTAACGGCTGTACAGCATTTTGAGGAAGGTATTCGTGCTTCGATGGCTGATGTGCGCGACTGGGCTGTAAACGGTACGTATGGTACAACCCCCGTTGCAGCGGCTCCTACTGAAGCAGGTACCATTAATGGATTTTACCCTGCTGCAACCTATACTACGGATGTAAACAATTATGTAACCGCTGCCGTATTTGCATTTAATTCTTCAGCAGCCAATGCGTTGAACTACCTGGCCCGTGAGTACTGGATTGCACTATACGGTAACGGTGTTGAGGCCTATAACCTCTACCGCAGAACTGGCCGTCCGACTGGTATGCAGCCCACGCAAAATCCGGTACCGGGTGCGTTTCCGCGTTCGTTCTGGTATCCTGCCAATGCAGCTAACCTGAATAACCAGATTCAGCAAAAGACTGATTTGGAGGGTAAAATTTTCTGGGATACGAATACCACCAACCTTGATTTTTAACCTTTAATAGACATGACTATGAACTTGAAGAAATATATTTTAGGTGTGGTGCTGGTGGCCGGCATGGTTACAATAGCCTGCCGTGACGAGAGCCTGTACCCGCTACCGTATGATGATCGTACAAGTGGTCATTATTTGCGGATTTACAAGGTCACATCGAACGTATTGGAATTTAATGATCTGGCCAATTCGGCTGTTGAGTTTGTTTTCGAATCCGTTGATGAGGAAAAAGGCGCCTTGTTGGAAGAAGTGGAATTTTATGCCACGCATCGTAACGGAGGTACCGGTTTAATTACGGATGAAGTGCTGGTAACCACAATTCCGGCATCCGCTATGAACCTGGCTGCTGTTCCCCAGCCTACCTATTCGGAATACCTCCGTTCAGGAGCTGTTCGCATTACGGCCGCTCAGATTCAGACTGCACTGGCCACCCTTACAACTGATCCTGATGGAATACCGGGAGTGGATTGTTCAAACATCTATCCGGATGTTTGTCCGTGTGTTGCTTACCCGGGCAGCTTGGCTCTTGGTGACCAGATTTTGCTTCGCTGGAAGGCTCGCTTAACGGATGGCCGTACCTTTACTGTGGCCAATGCGCAAACAGTTACCTCTCCCAGCCTGGGGAATCCTGAGGAAGCCAACATGACACCTAACGTAACGGCAGGGCAGTTTTACAATGCGCCTTACTTTTACACCATTACGGTTCGTCAGGCTACTAACCCGTTCAGCGCAACAGCTTATACGGGTACATACCGGATGACCCAAATGGCGGTGTGGTCGCCTAACCATAACCTGGAACTCCACCAGAGCATTCCTAATTACATGGTTAAGCCGTTTATATTTGGTTCATCAGCCACTGATTCTACCCAAACGGTTACCCTGGCTACTGTTCCCGGTGGGTTGCCCACTGAGCGTCAGTTTACCTGTACCTACAGGGGGCAGACTATAACCATGCGTATTAACCTGGAAGGTGGTCCGAACCCGGGTTTGCCGGCTGCCGCCTTAACAACCCTGACCAGTGCCTTTGGCCCTCCGGGCCCGGGTAATGGTATGGGCATGGCTGGTGCTACGAACGCTAACCTTGGGACAGTTTTCGTACCGTTGATTAACAGCGGTGTGGATTGTACTTCGCAACGCGAGTTCTATATGGTTACTCCGTTGGCCGGTACATTTGCCGGAAATAACACCTTGCGTTTTGGTCTTCCGCGCTATACCATTCCGAACCGCGGTTACTACCGCATTGACCAGGATGGTTTAACCCCTGGCCAGGTGTTTACCATAGCCGTGGATGACGATGCCGATGAATACGGCAGACGCAACGGATATTGTACCTGGTTCCGCAGGGTTTACTTAAGACTGGAGAAACTTCCTTAATCTAATTCGACTTTATCTTTGAAGAGGCTGCCCGCAGGCAGCCTCTTTTTTTGTGTCTATATTTGGGCATGTTTTACGTTTCACGCAAAGAACATTTTAACGCTGCCCATAAGCTTTACAACCCGGCCTGGTCTAAAGAAACGAACCTGGCCGTTTTCGGCCCTTGTGCTAATGAAAACTGGCACGGCCATAACTTTGAATTGATTGTTACCGTAAAAGGCCTGCCTGACCCTGAAACCGGTTTTGTAGTTGATTTGAAAAAGCTAAGCACGCTAATCCGCGGGAAAGTCATTGAGAAACTGGATCATAAGAATCTAAATCTTGATGTTGATTTTATGCAGGGCAAACTTGCCAGTTGCGAAAACCTGGTAAAAGGTATTTGGGATATACTAAACCTGGAGATTCCTAAAATTACATCGTATGGAACTCTGCACGCCATACGGCTTTATGAAACGCCCCGCAATTATGTTGAGTACTTTGGCGAATAGCCTTACCTTGGCATTGTGAAATTCTATTTTGTTGCAGGTGAACGGTCGGGCGATTTACACGGCAGCAACCTGATTTTTTCTTTACGAAAACTTAATCCCAACCTGAAATGCCGGGGCTTTGGCGGTGACGCCATGGAACAGGCCGGCATGGCGTTAACCGTTCATTACCGTCAACTGGCATTTATGGGTTTTGCCGAGGTACTTGCAAACCTGAAAACCATTTATGATAAACTGAAGCAGTGTAAACGGGACATACTTACATTTAACCCCGATGCTGTTGTGTTAATTGACTATGCCGGGTTTAACCTGCGCATTGCCCGCTTTGCCAGGGCAAAGGGCTTTCGGGTGTTCTGGTATATTTCACCAAAAGTATGGGCATGGAACCAAAGTAGGGCCACGAAATTAAAAGCAGTAGTCGATAAGATGTTTGTTATCCTGCCTTTTGAAAAAGATTTTTTTAAAAAATTCCATTGGGACGTTGATTATGTGGGAAACCCGGTGCTTGATGCTGTAAAAGCACATCGGACTGATCCTGATTTTTTACGTAACTACAACCGGTCATCCTCCAATGTTATTGCGTTATTGCCAGGCAGCCGAAAGCAGGAGGTAAGCCGGTTGGTGCCGGTTTTGGCCGAAGTAGCTATTAAATTTCCTGATTATCAATTTATTACTGCCCGTGTCGATAACCTGGATGAAGTTCTGTACAGCCCGCTCAGGCAATTACCAAACGTAAAGTTGCTTACCGGGTCAACGTACGATTTGCTCGCCTATGCAAAAGCGGCAGTGGTAACTTCGGGTACGGCTACCTTGGAGACGTGTTTGTTTAGAGTTCCCCAGGTGGTGGTGTATAAGACGAGTCCGGTTAGTTACCAAATCGGTAAACGGCTTATCCGGGTGCCCTTTATCTCGCTGGTTAATCTTATTGCAGGACGTGAAGTAGTAAAAGAACTGATTCAAACCCATGCGAATGCCGAAGAAATTATTCTGGAACTGAGCCGGATTCTTCAGGATACGATTTATCGCAATCAAATAATTGAAGGCTATCAGCAGGTAATAAACTTGCTCGATACCGGTTCGGCATCGGAGCAAACAGCCCGTTTAATGCTCAATTACCTGAAGAAATAAATCAGGCTACTTTTAGTTTACTGTATTGCGACCGGCTGAACTTGTCTTCGGCATAGGCCCGGGTAATGGTTAGCCGTTCGGTGTTTTTCTCCGAAGGCAAATCGAACATGGCATCGTTGATGATGGCCTCGCAAATGCTGCGCAGGCCGCGGGCGCCCAGTTTAAATTCAACGGCCTTCTCAACGATAAAGTCAAGGGCACCGTCTTTAAATTCCAGTTGAATGCCCTCCATCTCGAACAGTTTTTTGTATTGCTTAACCAGGGCATTTTTCGGCTCGGTTAATATCTTTCGAAGGGCTGCTTTATCCAACGGATGAAGGAAGGATATAACCGGCAAGCGACCGATCAACTCCGGAATGAGGCCGAAACTTTTCAAATCCTGGGCGGATACAAACTGAATCAGGTTGTCTTTATCGATATCAGCAGGGTGTAACCCGCTGGCCGAAGTAAAGCCCAAAGGCCTTGTATTCAAGCGGTTAGCAATAAACCGGCTGATGCCCTCAAATGCTCCTCCGCAGATAAAAAGGATGTTCTCGGTATTAACCGTTATCATCTTTTGGTCGGGGTGCTTACGGCCGCCTTGTGGTGGCACGTTAACTGCAGTACCTTCCAATAATTTTAACAACGCCTGTTGCACACCTTCACCGCTCACATCGCGGGTAATGGAGGGGTTATCCGATTTGCGGGCGATTTTATCAATTTCGTCAATGTACACAATGCCGCGTTCGGCTGCCTCCACATTGTAATCGGCAGCTTGCAGCAGGCGGGTTAAAATACTCTCCACATCCTCGCCAACATAACCGGCTTCGGTCAGTACGGTGGCATCGGCAATGCAAAACGGCACCTGCAGCAGGCGGGCCAGCGTACGGGCCAGGTAGGTTTTTCCGGTTCCGGTTTCGCCTACCATAATGATGTTCGACTTCTCTATAGTAATATCCGATTCGGCTTTACGCTGCATCAACCGTTTGTAGTGATTGTAAACGGCTACCGCCATCACTTTTTTTGCTTCATCCTGGCCGATAACATATTCGTCAAGAAATTTCTTGATGTCGCGCGGTTTAATCAGCTTAAAATTGGGAGCCAGGCCGCCATCGGTTTTGCTTTTCTTTTCCTCCTGTAAAATCTGACTGGCTTGCGTAACGCATTTATCGCAAATGTGGGCATGAATGCCCGATATCATCAGATCAACGTCTTTTTTATTGCGTCCGCAAAATGAGCAGGTAACTTCAGCCATAACCGAAATCAGTTCTGGTGCAAAGGTACCACTAAAATTTGGTAGTTTTTAAAGCCGATTAATTACGCTGTTTTTTGCGCTCCAGCACCTCGTCAATCATGCCATAATCCTTTGCTTCGGTTGCCCGCATCCAATAGTCGCGGTCGGAATCTTTTTCAATGGTATTGAAATCCTTGCCGGTATGTTTAGCCAGGATTTTATACAGGTCTTCGCGGATTTCGAGGGTTTGCTTCAGAGAGATTTCCATATCCTTTGAGGTGCCCTGCATGCCCGATGACGGCTGGTGGATCATAATGCGGCTGTGAGTAAGCCCCGATCGCTTTTTGGGTGCCCCGGCCGCCAGCAATACAGCTCCCATCGAAGCGGCCAGGCCAATACATATGGTGGCTACATCAGGATTAATGTACTGCATGGTGTCGTAAATGCCGAGGCCGGCATATACCGAGCCGCCCGGGCTGTTTATGTACATGATAATGTCCTTTTTCGGGTCAGCCGATTCCAGAAAAAGCAGTTGGGCGATAATCAGGTTGGCAATCTGGTCGTCAACGCCCATGCCTAAAAAGATGATGCGGTCGGAAATAAGGCGGGTAAATACATCAATAGCCCTGAAGTTGCCCGGCCGTTCTTCAATAACATACTGAGTCATGTTTTCAATTTTCTGGGCGTAGCTGTCAACGGTATTGCCGCTCATGCCCAGGTGGTGTACGGCATATTTTCTGAATTCGTTCATAGCAAAATTGTTTTTTAAATGTGCAGTAAATTAGAATAAAACAGCGAATTCCGGTGGATAAAAAATAAAAATGGCTTTGCTGTTGTGCAAAACCATTTTTTTGTGGGTTATACTATGTTTTAATGTTTATGTTCCTCTGCCATTTTCCGGAATTCATCCAGGCTCACCTTTTTTTCGGTGAGCGTAATTTTTTCTTTAATGAGTTTTAGTATTTTCTCATGACGCAGTTGGTTGTACAGGCGCATAAAATGCTGGCCGTTTTCGTGAGCCAGGTAGTTGTCGGCAATGGCATCCAGTTTATCCATTAGCTGTCCGGCTACCGAGGGGCCACCGAATTGGGAGATGATCAGTTCTTTGGCGCGGGCTCGTACCTCATCGGATTCAACGGTAATGTTATTGTCTTCGGCTATGCGGTTTTTTATCAGATCCCATTTCAACGAACGGAGGTAGGCATCAAACTCCTTTTCAATTGTTTCCCGGGTTAGTTCTCCTTTGCTGGTTTGCATCAGCCAGGTTTTAAGAAAAGTTTCGGGCAGGTTTATTTTTGTATTGGTAATGAAGTAATCTTCAATTTCGTGGTCAAGAAAATGATCTGTTTCGCGCTGATAATTCTGCTGAATAGTTTCTTTTATCTTGTTTAAAAATTCTTCTTCGGTAGTAACGCTGTCTTTTCCAAATACCCGGTCAAACAGGGCTGTGTTTAATTCAGCGGGTTCAAGGCGCCCGAGGGAGATTACCTTGAAGGTGAACTCTCCGTTCAGTTGTTTTGCTTCTTCTTCGGAAACGCCCAGCATTTTTGAAAGGGTGCCGGCATCAAACACCTCCTCAATAGCCAGTGTAATTTCCTCCTCCGGTTTCCGGTTAAGGAAAAAATCCTGGTATTTTTTTGAGAGGGTTTCGGTTTTGATGATCACGTTTTCGCGCTGGAAGGAGCCATCGGCCGAACGCAGGTCGCCAATCAGGCTGTCACCGGGTTCACTGATTTCCGGATGGGTTATCTTACCGAATCGTTGGCGAATGTCGGTCAGGGTTTCTTCCACTACCTGATTGGTCACTTCAATCGGGTACACTTTTACTTTTACTTTGGGCGACAGGTCGTAGGTGAAGTCCTCTACCAAACCAACCTGGTATTCAAACTCCAGGTCGTTGGCACTTTCCCAGTCTAATGCATTGGCCTTTTCAAGGTTGGGCAGGGGTTCGCCTATAATACGCAGCTTGTTTTCTTTGATGTAATCGGAGAGTTTATTGGAAAGCAGTTGGTTTACTTCTTCAACAAGGATGGACTTGCCAAACATTTGTTTAATGACACCTGTTGGTACTTTGCCTTGCCTGAAACCCTTTAGATTGGCTTTACGGGCGTAAGTGCGTACTTTTTCTTCCACACCGGGTTGGTAATCAGATTGTCCTAACCGGATCTTAATCAGGCCTTCCGTTTTACTTTGTTTGTCAAGAGTTATTTCCAAAGGTTTCTCAGTTTTGAATTAGCAATATGTACCCTCATCGGCTGTTGGTGAGGTTTACAACATGGTGCGGATGGAGGGACTCGAACCCCCACGCCTTTCGGCACCAGATCCTAAGTCTGGCGCGGCTGCCAATTACGCCACATCCGCTGGTATATTTAGTGAACCGGCTTCGGTAAAAGGAGCGCAAATTTATAGATAATTAAGAAATTAGGAACACCAATAATTTGTTATCTTGGGTAGGTTCGGTAAACCATAAGTAAACCACTTTCCGGATGGTTATTGATGTAGAGCAGGAGAAAAGGGAAATTATCAGCAGGTATCGGAAACTGCTGCGGAAAGCCAAACCTGTTTTAAAGGAAGGTGATGCCCGGTTAATAAAGAAAGCCTTTACAATGGCGCTTGAGGCGCATAAGGAAATGCGCAGGAAATCCGGTGAGCCCTATATTTTTCATCCCCTGGCGGTAGCCCAGATTTGCGTTGAGGAAATCGGCCTGGGAACCACCTCCATAATTTCTGCTTTGCTTCACGATGTGGTTGAAGATACCGACCTTGAACTGACCGACATTGAACGGATGTTCGGCAAAAAGGTAGCCCGTATTATTGACGGGTTAACAAAAGTATCGGGCGTATTTGAGTATGGCACATCGCAGCAAGCTGAAAACTTCCGGAAAATGCTGTTTACCCTTTCGGAGGATGTGCGGGTAATCCTCATAAAGCTGGCTGATCGGCTGCACAACATGCGCACACTCGACAGCATGCCGCGCAACAAACAACTCAAAATCGCCTCCGAGACTATTTATTTATATGCGCCACTGGCTCACCGGCTTGGCCTGAATGCCATAAAAAGTGAATTGGAAGATTTGTACCTCAGGTTTACCGACCGCCCGATGTACGACTCCATTGCGCGTAACATTGACGATACAAGGGCTGCACGTAATAAATTTATTAAGCAGTTTATGCAGCCGATTAAGGAAGAGTTGGACAGGCTTAAAATCAAATACGAAATCAAAGGCCGGCCAAAATCAATTTATTCCATATGCAACAAAATGCGTAAGCAAAACATACCCTTCGAAGAAGTGTATGATCTGTTTGCAATACGCATTATACTGGATGCACCCCTTGAGCAGGAAAAAGCGTTGTGCTGGCAGGTATATTCTATTGTAACTGATTTTTACACCCCCAATCCCGACAGGCTGCGCGATTGGATAAGCACCCCCAAAGCCAACGGGTACGAATCGCTGCACACCACCGTAATGGCCAAGAACGGCCAGTGGGTGGAGGTGCAAATACGCACGCAGCGCATGGATGAAATTGCGGAGAAGGGATATGCTGCCCACTGGAAGTACAAAGAATCATCGGCTGCGCACGAATCGAACCTTGAGAAATGGCTTGCCAAAGTGCGCGATACATTGGAACAGAACGATCACTCTGCACTCGACTTTGTAAATGACTTTCGTGGTAACCTGTTTAGCGATGAAGTATTTGTGTTTACACCTCGTGGTGAATTAAAAACCTTGCCCTACGGGGCCACTGCCTTAGACTTTGCGTTTGAAATTCACACCCAGGTGGGCTCAAAATGCATTGGTGCAAAGGTTAACAACAAACTGGTACCCATTAATTATGTACTCAAAAATGGCGACCAGATTGAAATACTCACTTCGCAAAAGCAAAAACCGCATGAAGACTGGCTGCGGTTTGTGGTAACCTCTAAGGCCCGCTCAAAAATTAAAGACAACCTTAAAGAAGATAAGAAGCGGATTGCCGAAGAAGGGAAGGAGATCATTCAGCGTAAGCTAAAGCAGCTAAAAGTTGAACCCACCCACATTATACTGGAGCAGATGCGCGAATACTTTGGCCTGGCCAGTCATTTCGAGTTGTACTACCGGGTGGGTAAAGGTATTATCAATACGGCCGACATCAAGCGGTTTAAAGAGTATAAACCGGCCTCACCCCTCAAAACGAAACCTAATGTACGCGTGGCCGATGCCAAGGTAATTGAGCAGGAAATTACCCGCATAAAGGGGCGTTACGAAGACATCCTGCTGATTGGCGAAGATATGGATGTGGTTGATTACAAGCTGGCCAAATGTTGTACGCCCATACCGGGTGATGATGTTTTCGGTTTTGTTACCGTTAATGAAGGAATAAAAATACACCGCACTACCTGCCCCAATGCCACCGAATTGCTGGCCAGCCACGGCAACCGTGTAGTTAAAGCAAAATGGACATCGCAGCATGAAGTGGCTTTCCTTACGGGTCTGAAAGTCAGAGGAACGGATAGGGTAGGGCTTATTAATGACGTATCCAAAATCATTTCGGAGGAACTGAAAGTGAATATGAGTTCGATGTCGTTCCATACTGATTCCGGCATCTTTGAAGGCGAAATTATGCTGTATGTAAACGATACCCGCCACCTGGAACAACTCATACAGAAATTAGAAAAGGTTGAGGGGGTAGTTAAAGTGAGCCGGTTCGATTCAAAAGAATAACTGTTAATTCTGCCATTCTCCTGTATCTTTGTGCCATGGTGGCTAATCTGACGGTTTTTGAAGAAGTAAAGAAGATTTTTACTGCCTACCTGGAAAGCCGGGAGTTGCGGAAAACCCCCGAACGGTATGCTATCCTGGAAGAGATCTACTCCCACAACGGTCACTTTGATGTAGAATCACTCTACCAAAGCATGAAGCGCAAAGAATACCAGGTTAGCCGGGCCACAGTTTATAACACCCTGGATTTACTTGTGGAGTGCGACCTGGTAAGTAAACACCAGTTTGGTAAGAACCTGGCGCAGTACGAAAAATCGTATGGGTACAGGCAGCATGATCATTTAATCTGCACCGACTGCCATAAGGTGGTTGAATTCTGCGATCCCCGCATCCACACTATTCAGAAAACCGTAGGTGAAGTATTGCATTTTGATGTTGTTCACCATTCCCTCATCCTGTACGGATCATGTACACAACCCACTTGTCAGAATAAAAAACGTAACGATTTAAAAAAATGACTTTTTTGAGTGAACATAAAAACGGAAGCCTGGTGCTTCGTTTATCGGGCGACTTAATTGGTGAGCATGACGGGGCCGGAATCATCGGGGTTGTAACGGATGCGCTGAACAGCCAGGTAAGTAAATGCATTATTGATATCTCCAACCTGCGTTACATTAACAGCAGCGGCATTGGTGTGCTGATTACCATTTTAACCAAGTTCAGAAACAAGGGCGGAGAAGTGTTTCTGTTAAAGCCTTCTGAGAGCGTGAAGAAATTACTGGTTATCACTAAGTTGAACTCTATTTTTCAGGTAGTTCAATCCGAAACCGAAGCAGTTTAACCAAATCCTTTATATGTAACCGGCTATGGCTAAAGTTGATGTATTGTTAGGCCTTCAGTGGGGTGATGAAGGAAAAGGAAAAATTGTTGATGTGCTGGCTCCAAAATATGATGTGGTTGCACGCTTTCAGGGAGGCCCCAATGCCGGCCATACCCTGGAGTTTGAAGGTATAAAGCACGTTTTACACCAGATTCCGTCCGGCATCTTCCGCGAAAGGACAAAAAACATTATCGGCAACGGAGTTGTACTTGATCCCATTATCTTCAAAAAAGAAATTGAATCGCTCATCAAATTCAACCTTAACCTTAAGGCTAATTTGTTTATCTCCAAGAAGGCAACCCTGATCATTCCTTCGCACCGCCTGCTCGATCAGGCCTTCGAAACAGCCAAAGGCGAGGACAAGATAGGCTCAACCCTTAAAGGCATCGGCCCATCGTACCAGGATAAAATAGGCAGACAGGGCCTGCGCGTAGGTGATATACTTTCTGATAACTTTAATGCCAAGTTCAATAAACTGGCCGAAAGTCACCTGGCCATCCTTAAAAACTACCCGGTAACCTTTAACTGGAGCGAATTGTGCGACCAGTTTTTTGATGCGGTAAAATTCCTTCGCCAGTTTAATCTGGTTGAAAGCGAATACATGATTAATCATGAACTGAAAGACGGGGCCAGTATACTTGCCGAAGGGGCGCAGGGTTCGCTGCTGGATATTGACTTCGGGAGTTATCCGTTCGTAACCAGTTCCAACACCATTGCAGCCGGTGCGTGTACCGGCCTGGGTGTGGCGCCAAAACATATTGGTGAAGTATATGGTATCTTTAAGGCTTACAGCACCCGTGTTGGCAGCGGGCCTTTTCCTACTGAACTTTTTGATGAAGAAGGTGAACGGATGAGAAAGGAGGGCAATGAATACGGTTCAACCACCGGCCGGCCCAGGCGATGCGGCTGGATTGACATACCGGCATTAAAATACTCCATTATGATAAACGGAGTAACCCGGCTGCTGCTGATGAAGGCGGATGTGTTGAGCATATTCCCCACCATAAAAGTATGTGTAAAATACCAGCTTAAAAACGGCACCACTACCGACATGTTGCCTTATGAGCTGGTTAATGAGAAAATCCTTCCCGTGTACGAGGAGTTTAAAGGATGGAACGTACCCTTAACTCATAAAACCGGAGATTCACTACCCGTTGAACTTGAAAAGTATATTCAGTTTATTGAACAGGAATTAAATGTGCCTATAACGCTGGTGTCAACCGGCCCCGATCGGCTGCAAACTATTTTCCGGAAGCAGGTAGCGGCTTAATTTTAACCGGCCTTCGTACCCTGTTTTTTACCTTACAAAAGAGGTTCTATATTTCAATAAAATTGAATGACGGTGGCGTGAAAAGAAATGCCCTTTTTTTATCAGTTGTGTTTATTCTGCTTGTAATCGCGGGCATTGTAGGGTACTTCAATTTTTCGCAAAAGAAAGCATTATCCGTTTGGAGCCTTATTCCTGAACAGGCCGTGCTGGTGTATGAATCGGGCAACTGTAAAGCGTGCTTTGCACAACTGCAGAATAATCCCCTTTGGCTGTCGGTTAGCCAGGTTGCAGTAAATAATAAAACCGGTGATTTATTTACCAACTTTCTAAACGATATCACAGGGGCCTCAGCCTGGCTGGCTTCGCTTCATGTAACCCAGCGAAACAATTTTGACTTTGTTTTCTATACAACCGATGATTTGGGCAAGGCAACTGATCGGTGGATAAAGCCAGTAACACAACCAGCCAGAAGAGAGTATGCAGGCTTCACCATTTATGAATTAAAGCAAAATGAACAGGTTTTATCGTGGGTGGTTATCGAAAATTTCTGGATTGGCAGTTTCACTCCCTTTTTGGTAGAAGATGTTATACGAACCCACAAAGCAAACGGAACCCGTGGATTTGAAAACCAGCTTCAACAGGTTAAAAAACTACCGGTTGTGAAAAATGATGTGGGCAACCTGTTTATCCGTTACGAAGGCTTAAACGCATTTATTAGCAGTTTCCTGCCGGAGGGTGCCGTGTTAAAGCCCGTGATTGGTCAAACTGCGGTGCTTGACATTAAGGAAAATACTTCGCTAACCCTGAGTGGTTTTTCACTTACCGATCAGTCGGCAACCGGTTCGTTGTTATCCTACTTTGCCGGTCAGAACCCCGTTGCCTTTTCACATAAGCAACTTATTTCAAACAGGGCACTGGCCGTTACCAACTACGGTATTACCGATGGAACAGGTTTCTATAAAAATTTACCTTTGGCCGGCAACAGTAAACTTCAGGATTCATTGCGCTCGCTGGCACCTATTAATTTTGAAAACCTGTTTTCCGGATTGGGTAAAGAACTTTCAGTATGCCTATTCGAACGGAGAAAGAGCGAACAGACGCGGGTTGTGTTGGTTGATTTATTGGATAAAGAGAGTTGGATAACCATATTCAATCAGCTATCGAAAGCAACCGAGAGCGGTGATTCCTTATACGCAGAGCAGTATGGTTCGTACCAGCTTCGCAAAATTGAAATTAAGAACTTAGCTCAAAAACTTTTTCATCCGTTGGTAGCAGGCTCCGACCTGACCTATTATACCGTTTCAGGCAAAACCTTAATTCTTTCCGACAATCTGAGTGATCTGAAACGTTTTCTGGACGACATTGATCAGGAAGAAGTTTGGGGTAAATCCGTAGCTACCAATCAATTCCTTGAGTCAACCCTGCTAGAATCCAATGTGAGTTTTTATTTTAATATGCCGCTGCTTAAAAGTGCATTGGTACAGCGGTTGGCGCCTTCCTGGAAGGCATTTTTTACCGGAAATCTACCTGTACTTAACCGACTGGGCATGGGGGCTATTCAGTTCAGCAACCTGAGCGGAATGGTTTATACCCATGCCATTGTAATGCCTTCCGGTTCGGCAGCCTTGCCGGATCAAGCAATTAATAAACGCATCCAGGTTGTTTTAAATGCTCCGGTTAAGTCATCCTTGTACAGCGTGCGCAACCACACAACAAAACAAAATGATTTGGTATTTCAGGATTCACTGGGTGTGTTGCATTACTTATCACCGGAAGGTAAAACTCAATGGAGCCTTTCGCCTGGCGGCATGATTGCCGGAGAAATAAAGCAGATTGACTATTTCAACAACGGAAAACTCCAGCTTCTTTTTGTTACACCGGGAAAACTTCATGTTGTTGACCGACTGGGGAATTACGTAAGCCCGTTTCCCGTGTCGATTCCCATACAGCAACCTGAGTTTATTAATGTTATCGACTACGACAACAGCAAGCGTTACCGGTTTATAATTTCCGATCGGACCGGAAAGTTATGGATGGTTGATAAGCAGGGGCAGCTACTGGATGGATGGAAGCCGAAATCCATTGAAGGGAGGACGACCGCACCACCCCGTCATTACCGCATACAAGGCAAAGATTATATCGTAGTGTTTCGCGAAGACGGGCAGGTGCTGGTGATGAACCGAAAAGGCGAACCAATTAAAGGTTTTCCTCTGTCATTGGATTTCAGGCCATCAGGTGCTTTTGGTTTTGAGGCCGGGCGTAATCTTGCAGGTTCGGTATTTACCTGTATTTCGAAAGATGGAATAAAAACCCGATTCACAGCCGAAGGAAAAATTCTTACCCGCGAGCCTCTGGTGAAGTCAACGGTAACCGATCAGTTTTCACTGGTTGAAGAAAAATCCGGCAATGGATACATCATCGTTCGCCAGAGCGCAAAACGCTTAACGGTATTTGATGATGACGGCCGTGAACTTGTTGCCAACGATTATGTTGGAATGAACCCGGTGGAGCTACACTATTACGATTTTGGTTCTGGCAGGGTTTTTATTGCTCTTACCGATGCAGAGCAAAACCTCACATACGTGTATGATGGCAGCGGCAATGCCCTCCTTTCTGCACCGGTTAATGCCGGAGTTAGCACTATGAGTTGGGATGGTACTGCAAAATTGTACTATGCGGATGAGAGAATACTCGTTATTGATTTGTTATAGCAGATTTATTTACCCCGCATTTTTTCCAACTCATTCCACAAGGCTTCCGGAATGGCCTCCAGGTGGCTGAATTCCCCACCGTTGCGCAGCCACTCGCCACCATCAATAGTTATCACTTCGCCATTAATGTAGGCCGAGTAATCCGACATGAGGTAGGCCGCCAGGTTGGCCAGTTCCTGGTGGTGGCCAACGCGCTTTAACGGAATGCGTTCAGCCGGGTCAAATTTCTTCACCAAATCACCGGGGAGCAACCGGCTCCAGGCCCCTTCCGTAGGAAAAGGACCTGGCGCAATGGCATTGCTGCGAATGTTGTATTTGGCCCACTCTACAGCCAATGAACGGGTTAGCGCAAGCACACCGGCCTTGCCGCAGGCCGAAGGAACAACATAACCGGAGCCGGTCCAGGCATACGTTGTAACAATGTTCAGAAATACTCCCGGTTGCTTTTTGGTAATCCAGTTTTTACCAGCGGCCAGGGTAGTGTAGTAGGTTCCTTTCAAAACAATGTCGACCACAATATCAAATGCCCGGTGCGATAACCGTTCAGTTGGACTGATGAAATTTCCGGCTGCGTTGTTCAGCACACCATGAATCTGCCCGAAGGACGCCTCCGTTTGCTTGAGTACATTTTCAATTTCATCGTACTTCCTAACATCACAAGTCACAGCCAGTACGTTACCACCTGTTTCTTTCATTAACTCATCGGCCGCTTTAGTGAGTACTTCAGTTTTACGGCTGGTGATAACCAGGTTAGCGCCAAGCTCAAGCATGTATTTGCCCATGGAGCGGCCAAGGCCGGTGCCCCCACCGGTAATGATAATGGTTTTGTTTTTAAGCGAGCCGGGTTTGAGCATTCCTTCCATAGTAATTAAAGTTTTGCTTTAAGTTAGTAGAATCCGTTTCTGGTTGTTCCGTGGTTTGAGCTTTTATTTCCAATGATTCTTTCGATATTTACCAAACCATTTTTTAAACTTATGAAGCGTACAATCACACTGGTACTTGCCTTACCTTTTTTGTTTTCATCATGTGTAGTTACCAAGAAGAAGTATGACGACATGCTGGCACAAAAAGTTAAACTGGAGGCCGATTTGGCTGAACGTAACCAGCAACTGGAAAAAGCTAACCAGGAATTAGCCGCCCTGGATGAAAAAGTGAAAAGCCTGGCCGCTGATACCTCAAGCCTTGGCGCAGATCTGAAGGCAAAAACTGCCAGGCTGGCCGAGTTAAACCAGGAGTACGATAAACTGAACGCCTATTACAAAAACCTGCTTACCAGCAGCGGCAAACTGAACCGCGATATGGCCCAGCAGCAGGAGCAATTGCTGGCTATACAAAACAGCCTGGAACGAACCCGCAGAATGAACGACTCGCTGAGTACCAGTCTTTCGGAACGCGAGAAGAAAGTACGCGAACTTGAGGCAGTGCTGGCCGCAAAGGATAAAGCCGTTAATGACCTAAAGAATAAAATTTCGAATGCGCTGCTGAATTTTAAAGAAAACGATTTGACTGTTAATGTTAAAAACGGAAAGGTATATGTTTCTCTTGCCGAGCAACTGCTGTTTGCTTCCGGAAGTACCGAGGTGGATGCCAAAGGAGTTACTGCTTTGCAACAACTGGCCAAAGCTATTAAAGATCAGCGCGACATAAACATTATGGTTGAAGGGCACACCGATAATGTTCCGATTTCCAAAAAATCGCAGTACATGCAGGATAACTGGGATTTAAGCGTGATGCGCGCTACGGCAATCACCAAGATCCTGACCAAAGCGGGTGTATCGCCAAAACAAATTACAGCCGCAGGCAAGGGAGAATTTACTCCGCTGGCGGTTAATGATACTCCACAGAACAAGCAGAAAAACAGGCGAACGGAAATTATCATAACTCCCAACCTAGACGAATTATTCCGGATACTCGAAACCAACTAAATTTTTATGAGCAGATTATTTTATATACTCATCATTGTTATTGATGTACTGGCCATACTGGATGTGTGGAAACAGGAATCATCAATGGAAAAGCGGGTGCTTTGGATTGTAATTATCCTTGTCTTCCCCCTGCTGGGTCCATTGGCGTGGTACCTGGTGAGCCGCAAGATCATCAAGCTATAAAAATAAAGACCCGGACTTGTCCGGGCCTTTATTCTAAAAACCAGGTAGTTAATCTTTTAGTACTACTGCATCGATATTTTTCTGTTTAACCAGTGCATTGAATGCCGGTATGTCTTCTTTGAAGATTTTGTTAAGGGCATTCAGGTGCTTATCAATCTCGGCTGTAATTTCCTTTTTAAACTCCACCATTTGGTCGGTAGGGCGGCTGTTGCCGTTACCGGCCAGAGAGTTTAAATGTGCCAGTTTGTTATTCAGCCGTATCGGAAAGTTGAGCGGGTCCTGTCCGCTGCGGTTTTTGGTTTGATACAACGTTTCCTCAATGGCTTTCATGTTGTCCTGAATAGCCTTGGCTTTATCGAGCACATCCTTCATGGCTTCTTTCTGATCTTTAATCGGGTCGATGGCACGGTTAATCTGCTCGCGGGCCTGGCGTATCTTTTTTATGGCCCCGTGGGTTTCGCTTACCTTGGCCAGTACCTCCTGCACAAAGTCAAACTGGGCTTTCAGGTCGGCATCGGTAGCGGTTGAACGCGGATCTTTAAGAATTTCAAAATCCGTTTCCATCGATTTTCCATTTACCGTTAGCCTTACTTTATAGGTACCCGGCAGTGCACGGGGGCCGTTGAGGGAAGCGGCCCACAGAATCATGCCGTCAAACGATTCGGCATTGGGGTAGCGCATGTTCCAGTTAAACCGGTTCATGCCCGGTTGTTTCAGTGTTAGTTTTTCTTCTTTGGCTTTCAGGTCGGGCTTTGTGGAAAATTTCTTGATCAGCTTTCCACTTGATTCTAAAAATTCCAGGCTAACCTGCGCCTTCGTGGTATCCTTCAGGTAGTAATGCACCATAACACCTCCGGGATGGTTCTGGCCTGCAGTTCTGGGGGCACGACCGAAACTGAAGGCCGGGCCCATGCGGTAGCTGGGCATCGGTTTAAACAAATATGAATCGGAAGCAGCTACCTGGTCGGTTAACTGGTGCAGCGGGGTTAAATCATCAATCAGCCAGAAACTTCTTCCCTGCGTAGCGGCAATCAAATTATCATTTTTGATGGTCAGATCAGTAATCGGCACGATGGGCAGGTTGAGTTGGAAGGGTTTCCAACTTGTGCCATCATCAAATGATATATACATCCCCGATTCGGTGCCGGCATAGAGTAACCCTTTGCGTTTCGGGTCAGCGCGCAGCACGCGGGTAAAGTGGCCGGGGTCAATGCCGGCTGTAATCTTCGTCCAGGTTTTGCCGTAGTCTTTCGATTTATACAGGTAGGGTTGGTAGTCGCCCAGTTTGTAGCGGGTGCCGGCAATGTAAATGCCGCCTTTCTGGTGAGCATCAAATTCTACGCTGTTAATCATCATCCATTCGGGCATGTCTTTGGGAGTAACATTTTTCCACTCTTTGCCGCCATCGGTAGTAACATGAATGAGGCCGTCATCCGAACCGGTAACGATAAAATCTTTTTCATAAGGCGACTCACCGGCAGCGAAGATGGTGCAATAATATTCTACGCTGGTATTGTCTTTGGTAATGGGTCCGCCCGAAGGGCCAAGTTTTGACTTGTCGTTCCGGGTCAGGTCGGGGCTGATGGTTTCCCACGATTGCCCGCCATTGTAGGTTACGTGTACGTGGTTGGAGGTGGTGTATAGTTTTTTAGGGTTGTGGGGTGAGAAGAAGATCGGGAAGTTCCACTGGAAGCGGTACTTCATGTCTTCGGCTCCGTGACCCATGGGGTTGTTCGGCCACACGTTAACGGCACGGTTTTCTTTGGTTCGGTGGTTTTCCATTTCAAGCAGCCCACCATAGTTTCCGCCATAAACAACGTCAAGATCGGTCGGGTCGGGTGCCAGGTGGCCGCTTTCGCTGCCGGCTGTTATTTCCCAATCGCTTTCGGTAATGGCAAACCCATCGGTGCGGTGATAAATCCGAACGGTGGTGTTATCCTGCTGGGCCCCGTAAATACGATAAGGAAATGCATTATCGGTAGTTACCCGATAGACCTGGGCCGTAGGCTGGTTCATGTAGGTGGTCCAGTTTTCGCCACCGTCAAAGCTTACCTGTGCACCGCCATCATCGGCAATGATCATGCGTTGGTTGTCTTCGGGTGCAATCCACAAATCGTGGTGGTCGCCATGAGGAGCATTAAATGATTGAAAAGTGCGGCCGCCATCTTTGGATCGGTGGTAGGACACATTCACCACGTACACCATGTCTTCATCTTTGGTATCGGCATAAATGCGGGTATAATACCAGGCACGCTGGCGCAGATCGCGTGAGTCGTTCATTTTGCGCCAGGTTTTGCCGGCATCATCGCTGCGGTAAACACCACCATTTTCATTTTCAATAATGGCGTAAACGCGGTTGGAGTTAACGGGCGAAACGCTTATACCTACAATGCCCCAGGTGCCTTTAGGCAAGCCTTCGCTTTGTGTAATATTGGTCCAGGTATCTCCGCCATCGGTGCTCTTCCACATGGCTGATCCATCACCACCGCTCTCAAGGCTGTAGGGCGTTCTGCGGATACGCCAGGTGGAGGCGTACATCACGCGCGGATTATTCGGGTCGAAGCACAGGTCAACGGCCCCGGCATCGGCATTGGCAAACAGGGTGCGCTTCCAGGTTTTACCGCCATCAACGGATTTATAAACGCCACGTTCTTCCGATGATTTGAACAAATCGCCAAGTACTGCAGCATAGACAATTTCAGGATTTTTCGGATGGATGCGAACACGGGGTATGTGCCGTGAATCTTTTAATCCAATCTGCGTCCAGGTTTTGCCGGCATCCACCGATTTCCACATGCCGTAGCCGTACGACACGTTACCGCGAACGGTTTTTTCGCCACCTCCAACATAAATTACGTTATTGTCCCACTCGCTAACGGCAACCGCGCCAATGGAGCCGCCAAAGAAACCATCAGAAATATTTTCCCAGGTGTTGCCGGCATCGGTGGTTCGCCAGACACCGCCACCGGTGGCCCCGAAATAAAACAGGTTTGGCTTGCCGGGCACCCCGGTTACGGCTGCCGAGCGGCCACCCCTGAAGGGGCCGATGCTTCGCCATTCAAGGGCCTGGTAAAGTTTGGGGTCGTACGATGCGGTTGCCGGTGCAGCAGCCGGTTTCTTCTGTGCATGCAGGTGCGGCCACAAGGCCAGCAGGCATACAATAAGCAGGTAATACTTTTTCATAGGCATTGATTTTGGACGTGAGATTAGGGTTAAGTTATCAATTGGCCTTGAACTTTTCTATCAGTGGCAGATATCGCTTTCGTTTGAAATTTTGACTTTGGCGAAAGACCTCTATTTTCAGGGAAATTTTACCTATGCAACCAGGCGACCTGCGGAAGCTTTTCAGTATTCCGGTAATTGTAGCGGCCCTCGGCTACTTTGTTGATATCTACGATTTGCTGCTGTTCAGTATTGTGCGCATTCCCAGCCTGGCTGCATTGGGTGTACCCCAGGCCGAGCAGTTTGATCAGGGTGAGTTTCTCTTGCGCGTGCAAATGACCGGCCTCTTGCTCGGGGGTATCATCTGGGGCATTATGGGTGATAAAAGGGGGCGGCTCTCGGTTTTGTTCGGATCCATTTTGTTGTATTCGCTGGCCAACATTGCCAACGGCTTTGTTACCACGGTGGAGCAATATGCCTGGCTGCGGTTTATTGCCGGTATTGGGCTGGCCGGTGAATTGGGTGCAGGCATAACATTAGTCTCGGAAGTGTTACCCACCCGATTGAGGGGATACGGTACAACCCTGGTAGCCAGCGTGGGTTTATTGGGGGCTGTTATGGCCAACTTTATTGCCAAGCAGTTTGACTGGCAGGTATCGTATTTTATTGGCGGTGGGCTTGGCTTGTTGTTGCTGATTACACGCATCAGTGTTTTCGAATCGGGTATGTTTATGCAACTGAAAGAGAAAACTGTTGAGCGCGGCAACTTCCTTCAATTATTTACGAATGCAGACCGGTTTAAACGGTTTGTAAACTGCATCCTTATCGGGTTGCCCATCTGGTTTACCATCGGCATACTGATAACATTCTCACCGGAATTTTCAGCTCATCTGGGAATACCCGGTGCAATTGTTGCCGGAGATGCCGTGATGTTCAGTTACCTTGGCCTGGTGGCCGGTGATTTGAGCAGCGGATTATTCAGTCAGTGGTTTCGATCGCGCAAGCGTATAGTGCGCGTTTATATTTTACTCACGCTGGCTTTTATTTTAGTATACCTCTCGGCACCGGTAAAATCAACCTCGTTCTTTTACCTCACCTGTTTTTTCCTTGGGTTTGGTGTGGGTTACTGGGCGCTGTTCGTTACCATTGCAGCCGAGCAGTTTGGCACCAACCTGCGGTCAACGGTGGCCACATCGGTTCCGAATTTTATCCGTGGCACCGTTGTGCCGTTAACCATAGCCTTTAAGTTTTTGCGTGATTCGTACGGTATTGTTTCCGGTGCGTTGATGGTTGGTATAGCTACCATTATTATTGCGCTGGTTTCGCTTGCCTTTCTGAGTGAAACGTTTGGTAAGGATCTGGATTTTGTTGAATCGGATTAACACGCTGATCATTCAATAAAATTGTGGGCTGCAAGGTAATCCTTACCTTTGCAGGTAAAAGTTACCAGGGAATGCTTTTTCGGTTCTTTATTGCTGTTTTGGCCGGCCTTCTTATTCTAGCAGAGGCCTCGTTTGGTCAGCAATTTTCGCGCATAGACAGCCTCCGCAGCCTGCTTCCCCGTTCTGATAAACGCAAACAATTTGATCTGCTCAATGATATCGGATTCGCCTACCGGTTGTCGTACCCGGACAGCACCATCTGGTACTGTACACGTGCTTACGAAGTCGGCCAGGAATTGAATTTACCCAAGGAACTTTCCAAGCCGTTAAGTTTTATCGGGCTGGCAAAGGCCTATAAGGGCGACTATAAATCATCGTTTGATTTCCATACCCGTGCCATTGAGGTTGCTCAGCAGCAAAACGATTCGGTGCAGCTTGCCTATGGCTATAACAATTTCGGTCGCCTGTTTTTTGATCAGGGCGACTATACCCGGGCTTACGAGAATCTTATCCAGGCCCTTCAGATTTTTGAAGTGATTCAGGAGCCGGCCGGATTGGCTTATGTGTATCGCAGCCTTTCCAATATTTATAAATCGCAAAATGATTTTGAAAAGGCGCTGGATATGTCGGTAAAGGCATATAACCTGCGTAAAAGAGTGGGTGAGCCCCGAACCCTGCTTTCGGCTCTTTCAGAATTGGGCCTGGTGTATAGTGAATTAAAACGGGTAAATGAGGCGAACCGGTGTTTTGAACAGGCTGACTCCATTGCTCAACGAATAGACGATAAAATAAGTCTGGCGGAAATCAGGCTGGGATGGTCTGAGTTCCTTGTGAAGAGTGGAAATTACAAGAAAGCCGACAGCCTGGCGCACTTGGCTTATACCATGGTGGTAAAAAATAAAAATCTGCGCCTGATGCCCCGTGCCAACCTGCTGATGGGAAATGTCCATTATCAGTTAAAAGAGTTTAGTGATGCAGTTCCTTACCTGAAACAGGTTGTTGAGCTAAAATCCGATGTACACCTTGATTTGAAACGGGATGCTAATTTTTACCTTGGAAAAATTTATGAACAAACCGGTAAGAAAGAAGAAGCTACAAGGTATATCAACCAATACCTGATTCTGAAGGAGTCGCTGGTAAGTGTTGATCTGGCCCGCGAAATTGAGAAACTGCAGTTTCAACTGGAAATAGAAAAAAAGGAAAGGGAGAATGAACAGTTGAAAGCAATGGCTGCACAAAATGAGTCCGTGATTCGCCAGCAGCGGCTTCAGAATATCATCCTGTATGTCGTAATATTTTTTGTGAGCCTGGTTGTATTTATGCAGTGGCGCAATACTAAGAAACGCAAGGAATCGGCCGAACGGCTGATGCTGCAGAATGCTGAAATCGAAGCGCAGCGCAGGGAAATTATTCGCCAGAACGAACAACTGGCAAAGCACAACCGCGAGCTTTCGGATTTAAACCATGAGAAGGACACCCTGATGAATATTGTGGCGCACGATTTGAAATCGCCTTTAAATCGCATCCGCGGACTGGCCAGTTTAATTGAAATGGAAGGTTCGCTGAACTCCGAACAAAAAAAATACCTCAGCCTGATGCTGGATTCAACAAGGGCCGGCCTTGACCTGATTACCGACCTGCTCGATGTGAACTCGCTGGATGTAAACCGCGAACCGGGTTTTGCCCCGTTTAACCTTGACCAGTTAATTGCCGACAGGATTGGAGCCTTCAGCCACACGGCTAACGGCAAATCAATACAAATACAACAAGCAGGGTCTGCCGGTGAAATTATTTGCGATTTTGACTATGTTACCCGGATAACCGATAACCTGTTGTCCAATGCCATAAAATTTTCACCGGCACAATCGGTCGTTACAATTTCTTTGGCTGATGAGGGCGGTATGGTTTTGCTATCGGTTAAAGACCAGGGACCCGGATTCAGCGAAGAAGACAAAAAATTTCTCTACCAGAAATTTAAAAAACTAAGCGCCCGGCCAACCGGGGGAGAAAGTTCAAACGGCCTGGGGTTGGCCATTGTGAAAATTCTGGTCGATCGCCTCAACGGGAGTATCGAACTGAATTCACAACCTGGTAAAGGCAGCGAGTTTACTGTCCGGTTGCCAAAAGAGCCTGCTTAATCAAGTTTATACTTTAGCCAGTGCCTGTTCTAAATCGCTGATTAAATCATCGGCATCTTCGATACCTATACTTAACCGGATTAATGAGTCTACCAAACCATTTTTAATACGCTCCTCTTTCGGTATGCTGGCATGCGTCATAGAGGCGGGGTGGTTAATAAGCGATTCAACACCGCCCAATGATTCGGCCAATGAAAACAACTGAACGCTTTTCATCAGTGTAAATGCCTTTTCAAGTGCATCATTCTTAAGCGTGAAGGAGAGCATCCCACCAAAGTCGCGCATTTGCTGTTTGGCAATTTCATGGTTCTTATGTGTGGTAAAACCGGGCCAGTAGACGGTGCCCACTTTTGGGTGAGCCGCCAGGAACTCAGCAATCTTCCGGCCGTTCAGGCAATGGCGTTCCATACGGAGATGAAGCGTTTTAATACCCCGTAGCACCAAAAATGAATCCTGTGGCCCCGGCACTGCACCGCAGGAGTTCTGAATGAAGGCAAGCTCCTGGTGCAATTTTTCATCGTTGGTTATCAGGGCACCCATAATCACATCCGAGTGGCCGCTCAGGTACTTGGTAACCGAATGCATCACGATGTCAGCGCCCAGGTCAAGCGGGTTTTGCAGATAGGGCGATGCAAAGGTGTTGTCAACCGCCACACGAATATTTTTTGTTTTGGCAATTGCCACGCAGGCTTTTATGTCAATTACATTCATCAACGGGTTGCTGGGTGTTTCCAGCCAAATCAACTTTGTGTTATCGTTGAGGTATTGGTAAATGTTGTTGGCGTTGGTTAAATCAATAAAATGAAATTTTATACCCAGGCGCTCATACACGCGCTTAAACATGCGGTATGATCCGCCATATAAATCGTTGCTTGTTATTACCTCATCGCCCGCATTGAGCAGTTTAATTACGGTATCGGTTGCTCCCATGCCGGAGGAAAAGCAAAGCCCATATTTTCCGTTTTCAAGCGCAGCAATACTTTTTTGAAGGGCGTTTCGGGTGGGGTTGGCCCCGCGTGCGTAGGCATATCCTTTATGTTTGGCGGGTGCTTCCTGCACGTATGTTGATGTTTGAAATATAGGCGTCATAATGGCCCCGGTTGAAGGATCGGGCTCAACGCCTGCGTGAACAGCTTTAGTACCAAATTTCATAGTTGATTGTTTTAAACGACCGGCAAAAATACCGGATTATTTGTTTTGCCAATACTGGCGTACAGCCTCTTTCCAGTTGGCCCCGCTTTTCAGGTAGAGCGCAGTATTAATAAGCATGGTGCTGCCGGGTGAAGGGTCTTTTTCTGCAGCCTGAATAATCAGATCTAAAAATTTTTCACGGTCTTGCTGGGCCAGTGCTGAAAGGCGGGTAATGAGATCATCAGTAGTTTCGGGTACGGGTTCTGAGGATGCGGAAACCACACGCTCGCTCAATGGGGTAGGGTTTACAAACGAAGCAGCCTGCTGTTTCAAAAACAGGTCGAGGTCTTTCAGCGGGTTTTTATTTTTACTCATTTCAGATGCTTCATCAGTTCATTAACAACAGGCTGATACCCTGTTTCTGCATTTACCGTACTGAAATTTACAAAAACGTTTTTCTGCGGCACCATCACATCCAGAATGATGGCATCTACATTACTCAGGCTGTCGTGCACAGTTTTCATTTTGGTAAAGCTGTGGATGCGGTTGGGCAATACCATAATTTTCAGGTTTGGATTGAGTACCCGCGCGGGAGCCAGGTCGGCCACGGTTTGGTAAGTTACCAGCAAATCATTTTGAGTAAGGCTGGTTGGAACAATCACCGCATCGCTTACCAGGCACAGTTTTTTTATGCCCTCATCGGTGGTTTTACCGGCACTGTCGACAATAATATAGTGCAGGCCCTGGGTTTGCTTTATGCGGATGAGTTCATCGGCCACCTGGTGATCATGCGAGCCAAGTATTTCAAATAATGCTCCGCCTGCCTCGCCTTTTAACTGTTCCATTTTGCGAAGCGTATTAAGCGTGTAGTTGGTATCCGTTTCAACTAACATCACTTTATTTCCGGCATGGTGCAGCGCAGTGGCCAGGTTAATGGCGTTGGTGGTTTTGCCGGTGCCGCCTTTGCGGCTGATGAAGGAAATGATTTTGGCCATTGCCTTGTTACAGTGCCCGGTTGATATCGAATTTTTCGAGGTAGTCGGCTACCCTGCGAACAAACGATCCGCCCAATGCTCCGTCCACCACGCGGTGGTCGTACGAATGCGAGAGGAACATTTTATGCCGTACCACAATGGCATCACCGTAAGGCGTTTCAACTACGGCCGGTTTCTTTTGGATGGCGCCCAGCGCCAGGATGCCTACCTGCGGTTGCATAATGATGGGCGTGCCCATCACATTGCCGAACGAGCCGACATTGGAGACCGTGTAAGTACCCCCGGCCAAATCATCGGGTTTCAGTTTGTTGTCGCGGGCGCGGTTGGCGAGGTCATTTACAATTTTTGCTAACCCTGTGATGTTGTACTGGTCGGCATTTTTAATAACAGGCACAATCAGGTTGCCGGTGGGCAAGGCAACGGCCATACCGATGTTGATGTCTTTCTTCTTAACAATCCGGTCGCCATCCACCTGGATGTTGATCATCGGGAAGTCTTTAATGGCACTGGCCACGGCTTCGATGAAGATGGGTGTGAATGTTAAACTTTCTCCGAAGCGTTTCTGAAACTCGTTTTTTACATTGTTGCGCCAGAATACGATGTTGGTTACATCAGCTTCAACAAAGGATGTAACATGTGGAGAAATTCGTTTTGAATCCACCATCCGCTCGGCAATCATTTTGCGCATGCGGTCCATTTCAATAATTTCATCTCCGCCCGAAATGGAAACCGGAACGGCTTTTGGCGCGGTGGTTACACCGGCATGTTGTTGTACCGACTGGATGGTTTGGCCCAGCTTGCGGTGCTGCACATAAGCAAGAATATCTTTTTTGGTTACCCGCCCTTCCAGGCCGGTGCCGGGTATGGTTTCCAGTTCCATGACCGGTATATTTTCTTCGCGGGCAATGTTTTTAACCAGGGGCGAGTAAAAACGGGAGGCTGATTTAAAATCAGTGGCAACGGTTTTTGATGCCCCGTTGGTGGGGGCTGGCGTACCGGTTTCTTTAACCGGTTCAGCTTTTTTGGCTGGTGGCTGTTTTTCAGTAACCGGAGTGGCGGTTACATCGGCTTCGGTGGCAATAACAGCAATGGGTTTACCAACCTTAACCACTTCGCCTTCTTTGGCCAGGATTTCTTTCAGCACACCGGCATGAGTGGAAGGAACTTCAGTATCTACCTTATCGGTAGCTACTTCCAGTACCGATTCGTCCTGTTCAATTTTGTCACCTGGTTTTTTCAGCCACGAAAGAATGGTGGCTTCCATAATGCTTTCGCCCATTTTGGGCATAATCAGTTCAACCAGCGCCATGCTACGTTAGTTTAAGACCGGCCAAAGTTACTATTTTCTTCCTTACCCTTAAGCGGGTTAACGCTTTACCAGTTGACCAGAATCAGGGCTTTTGCATGATCCGGGTCATGTTCAACGCTCCGCAGCCTGATTACCTTCGGGTATCATAGCAACTGAATTCGGCTAAGAGGGTTTGGTTGAATAAAGGGGCTGGTGCAGGAGGTGCCGGTCCCTTATTATTTCGGCATGCTTAGCCGGATAAGATTCAGCACCGCTGTGGAAGCCAGTTTAATGTTCAGTATCCGGTCTTTCGAAAGTTGTAGTTTGCGGGTTACAGTTTGGTGTTTGTCGGAGTAGGCTATCCAAACAGTGCCTACCGGTTTTTCGGGAGTTGCACCACCGGGTCCGGCAATGCCGCTGGTGGCTACGCCAATATCGGTATTGAATTTTGCCCGCACGATGTTGGCCATTTCAACAATGGTCGGTTCGCTTACTGCCCCATACCGTTCAAGCGTTTCGGGCTTCACACCCAGTTGCCGCATTTTAATATCATACGCGTAAGGGATCATGCTTCCCATAAAATAATCGGAACTTCCGGGTATGGTGGTGATCAGGTGCGAGAGGTAACCGCCTGTGCAACTTTCGGCTATAGCTAATGTAAGTTTGCGGTCGCGAAGCAGTTGACCGATAACCTGTTCCAACTCCACATCTTCAAATGCATAAATAAAATTCCCTATCAGGGGTTTCAACTGTTCAATATGCTCATCCATTTGTTGCTGAAGGTGTTCGCTGGAGTTACCAAAGGCTGTTAACCTTAGTTTTACTTCCCCTAATCCGGGCAGGAAAGCGAGTTTCATGTTTGGCGGAAGCGCTTTCTCCCACCCGGCAATTTTATCGGCCAGAAAAGATTCGCCAATGCCGGCCGTGCGGATGATGCGATGCAGGATTACCGGAAGGGTAAACGTTTTTTGAAGTTTCGGAATGACCGTTTCCTGCATCATTCTTTTCATCTCGTGGGGTACGCCCGGCATGGAAACAAAAACCTTCCGGTTTCTTTCAAACCACATGCCCGGTGCGGTGCCGATGGCGTTGGTAATTTTTTCGCAGCACACGGGCAGCGCTGCCTGCTGCCGGTTGGTTTCGGTAAGTTCACGGCCGCGGCTTTTAAAAAACTCGGTTACTTCGGCCAGGGCCTCTTCATGAATTTTGATTTCACAGTTAAAATATTTCGCCAGGCAGGGTTTGGTCAGGTCATCGCTGGTGGGGCCCAGACCACCGGTAATCAGTACAATGTCGGCACGTTGTTCGGCTTCGGCAAAAACTGTAAGAATTTCAGTTTCTGTATCGCCAACGGTTGTTCTGCGGATGGTTTTTATACCAGCCTTATCCAACTCTCCGCTAATCCAGTGCGAGTTGGTATCCAGCGTTTGCCCGATGAGCAGTTCATCGCCAATGGCCAGTATTTCAGCTAGGATGGGTTTCATTTTAATGGCCCTAAGATGCAATAAATTAAATACCTTAGGATTTTGAAAATTTTACATACTGGGTTTTAGTGAATGTTCGGTAATTTAGGCCCCTCAATCAAAGGATATGAACCGAATTAGCGTGGCTATTCTTTTATTTTCTCTTTCCTGCACCACCACCCAACTTAACCAGGCGCTTGGCGATTTGAATAAATCCATCGGTGGTGAAAAACCACTCACAACTGCCGAAGTAGCGGAAGGGTTGAAGGAAGCGCTGATCAATGGTATATCAAAGGGATCGGATCTGGTTTCACAATTGGATGGCTATTTCAAAAACCCGGAAATAAAAATCCCCTTTCCGCCCGATGTTAAAAAAGTGGAGAACACACTTCGTGACATCGGCCTGGGTGGTGAAGTGGATAAATTTATTATGACGCTCAACCGGGGTGCAGAAGATGCCGCCAAGGAAGCCAAGCCGATTTTCATCAGTGCCATTAAATCCATGACGATTGAGGATGCCTGGGGAATTTTGAAAGGCGATCAGGACGCAGCCACCCAGTACCTGAAGCGCACCACATCGGCCCAGTTAGTAGAAAAGTTTAAGCCCGTTATTCAAAACTCATTGAACAAAGTAAATGCCACCAAATATTACAGCGACCTGGTAACGCGGTACAATAAAATTCCAACGGTTGAAAAGGTAAATCCCAATCTCGATGACTATGCCACTAATAAAGCCATTGACGGTTTGTTCCTGATGATTGCTAAAGAAGAAAAAAGCATACGCGAAGATCCAGTGGCACGTACAACCGATTTGCTGAAGAAAGTTTTTGGGTATAATAAATAATGATCAACATGACGCTATTTGAAAAGCATAAGTTACTTCTGGCAAAAGCCATTGAGGCCCTTCACAACCGCACGTTCTTTGCCGCTTATCCTGAACACCCTGCACCGGCTGTTTACGGAGAGACTGCTGATGCAGACGGCCAGGCAAAATTCAAAAGCTGGCTGGGCAAGAAGTTTGAAGAACTAAAGCAGGATAATCCCGAAAACTGGATAGGGCAGGAAGAGTCGCCTTATACGCAGGAGCCGCTTGGTATTTCTTACCCATCGTTCTCAAGCAATACATTAATTGACCGGGCAACTAAGGCTTATCATGTTTGGCGCAAAGTAAGCGTACAGGATCGTGCCGGGATTTTAATTGAATCATTGGAACGTGTGAAGTCCCGCTTCTTTGAGATAGCCTACGCCACTATGCACACCACCGGCCAGGGGTATATGATGGCCTTTCAGGCATCGGGGCCCCATGCAGCCGATCGCGCACTGGAAGCCATTGCAGCCGGTTACGAAGAGTTGAACCGCTTTCCGGCAGCGGCATTGTGGGATAAGCCTATGGGTAAATTCAACATTCAACTTAACAAAGAGTGGCGTGCCGTACCAAAAGGAATTTCGTTGGTAATTGGTTGCTCTACCTTTCCGACATGGAATACCGTACCGGGCCTTTATGCCAGTTTGATTACCGGAAACCCCGTAATTGTTAAACCGCACCCGGGGGCCATTCTGCCTATTGCCATTGTGATTGCTGAGATTCAAAACGTTTTGAAAGAAAATAATCTCGATACAAACATCTGCCAGCTGGCCCCCGATACGTTTTCAAAAATGATTACGAAGGAATTGGCTGAACACCCGGATGTAAAATTGATTGACTTTACCGGCAACTCCGCATTTGGTAATTACCTGGAAACGCTGCCCGGTAAAACAACCTTTACCGAAAAAACGGGTGTAAACTCGGTAATCATTGATTCCGTTGAAGATGCCGACAAGGTAGCAGCTAACCTGGCCTTTTCAGTCTCGCTGTACAGCGGACAAATGTGTACGGCACCCCAGAATTTTTTTATACCCGAAAGCGGAATTAAAACGCCAAACGGGACTATACGCTTTGATGAGTTTGCTCAAAAGGTTGTGGACAATGTAAATAGTCTGGTGGATAATCCGAAAGCCGGCCCGTTTGTACTGGGCACAGTGCAGAATAAAAAAACCTGCGATAGGGTAGCCGAAGCAGAAAAGCTTCCGGGCAAAGTATGGTTAAAATCAAGAACCATTGCCAACCCTGTGTTTACCAACGCCCGAACAACTACCCCGGTAGTGGTGGAAATTGATGCATCTAAAAAAGATATTTTTGATAAAGAATTATTCGGACCAATAGCCTTACTTATCAAAACAAAAAATACCGACCAATCCATTGAGCTGGCTCAGCAACTGGCACGACAGCATGGCGCGATAAGTTGTGGTGCTTACACCACCGATGCCGGGATGCGCGAAAAAATTGCTGATGCAATGGCGCTTGCGGCTACACCGGTTTCGTTTAATCTTACCGGGGGTATTTACATGAATCAAAATGCCGGCTTCAGCGATTTCCATGTTACCGGTGGTAACCCGGCCGGCAACGCCTCATTCACCAATCCGGAGTATGTAATTAAACGGTTTACCTGGGTGGGGCATCGCGAACCTGTTAGGCCTGTTTAAGGGGGTACATCAGCCCTTCTTACGGGAATTCATCAAACTGATGAGCTTGCCGATGCTAAGACCCTGCACGAGTATTGAAAACACAACCACATAATATGTTGCTGAGAGAAATAAATTCTGATTCAGATGAGGGTCAATGGTTAGGGCCAGCGCAACCGATACACCGCCCCGCAGGCCGCCCCATACCAGAATAGTCAGCGTTTTGGAATCAAATCTTTCGAGGCCTGGAATAAGCCGGGCAGGCAACCAGATGGAAAGCAAGCGGCCAAGCAATACAATGCCTATACTTAAACACCCAATCAGCCAGTATTGCCGGATGTCGGGGATAAGCAGGATTTCGAAGCCGATGATCAGAAACAGAATGGCATTCAGGATTTCATCAATCATCTCCCAGAATTTATCCAGGTAATCTTTATCAAGAGCCGACATGGCTTTGGCTTTACCATAATTGCCGATTACAAGGCCTGCAGCCGCCATGGTAAGCGGACTGGAAATATGCAGGAAGCGGGTGATAAGGTACCCACCCATAACAATGGCAACCGTAATTAAAACAGTTACCTGATAATCGTTAATGCGCTTGATGCCTTGCGAACCGATATAGCCCAACAGAAATCCGATGGCCAGCCCGCCAATGGCCTCTTGTACAAACAAGCCTGCAATATGTTTAAACGTAATATCTACTTCGCTGCCTTGCGCCAGTTGCAGCAGGATGGCAAACAGCAGCACGGCTACACCGTCATTGAAGAGTGATTCTCCGGAGATCTTTACCTCCAGTGTTTTGCCTAAACCGGCTTTTTTCAGAATGGCAATAACAGCCAGCGGATCAGTAGGGGAGATGAGTGCCCCAAACACCAGGCATTGAATAAGCGGAACGATTAACCCCAATGCCAACAGGATAACGTAAAGCAACGAACCAACAATGAATGTAGAGAGGATTACGCCAACCGTTGAAAGAATAAGGATGGGCGTTTTTTGTTTTTGCAGGTCGGCCATGCTGATGTGGATGGCCCCTGCGAAGAGCAGAAAGTTAAGCATGGCGCCCATGAGCACCGAAGGAAAATCAACGCTTGCAATCAAATCGGAAATCCAGGCTGAAAACTGGGGATGGGATTTGCCCACGGCCACCATACTGAGTGAGGTAATGATGGCCAGCAGCATAATACCGATGGCAGGCGGGAGTTTCAGGTACCGGCTGTTGAGGTAAGAAAACAACGCAGAGAGTACAATCAGGATTGAAAACGTGTAGTATAACTCCATGCCTTATCGTTTGAATTCAAGATACGAAATGGCAACGTTTTTTGTTGAATAATCATCGATCTATAGCCAGTACTATGGCCTCTGCAAAGTGATCAGCGGCCAGGTTATTTTTTCTGAGCCACAGTTCCGGCTCTATCAGTTCAAGTTCTGATACGCATAACTCCTGCTGATTATTCCAAATTACATCCACGCGGGCATAAACAGGCTTTGGATTGCAGTTGGCAACAACTTTTTCAACAAACTCAATTTCACTTCGTACAGGTTCGTAATCGTGAATCGTACCGCCAAAATCATCCTGCACCCTGAAATCACCGGGTTTTGCTTTTTTTAATACGGCATGGCTGTACCGGCCGTTGAAAAGCATGTAAGCTACTTCGCCTCTTTCAATAACCGGCTGCTGAAATTGTTGCAGGAGCATGGATTCATCGGCAATTAATTTGCGGAAGATGGCTTCATGCTCAGTACTGTTTTTTAGGTTAAGCCGGTAGGTATGGCGTGCCGCTCCTGAAACAGCGGGTTTTAAGATGCAATCTTTCCAGCCTGAAGCATTGACAATTTCAGTTAGTGAACGAGCATCACCCGGTTCAATAAATATGGTTGGAGGTATTGTAATGCCCTGATTGTTTAAATCGCGCAGGTAATGTTTATCCATGTTCCAGCGTACCAATTCTACCGGATTAATGAAGTTTGTTTTGGTTGCAGTTAACGCAAGCCACTGCGAAAATTCATTGAAACGATCAAAATAATCCCACGTAGTGCGAAATACGGCAAACTTGGTACTGGTCCAGTCAAAATCAGCATTATCCCAGTTTGTTCTGTTTACACGCAGGCCGCGCTTTTTTAATGCTGTACGAAGCAGGTGGTCTTCATCCAGAATATTCTGAATATACCAGTTAATTTCTTTTGGGTTAACGTAGCGCGAGTCGGTCAGTAAGGTTATATCGGTCATCAGAAAAACCAGAGTTTAACAGCCAATGCAATAACGGTAACAATCATAATACGTTTAATCCATACATCGCCTTTCTCTACACTCCACCGGCTGGCGTACCACCCGCCAAACCCCTGGCCGATGGCCAGTACCAGCCCGGTAGTCCACACGATTTTATTTTCAAGTGTAAATACAATCACCGAAACTCCGGTATATACAATGGCTGCAAATACTTTTACATAATTGGTTTTTACCAGGCTAAGGTGATTGATGTTGGTGAGCACAGCAATAACCAGAAAGCCGATGCCAGCCTGGATAAATCCACCATAAATGCCCAGCAGCACAAAGGCAAAGGTTCCCAACACCTGATGCCTGACTGAAAGCCGTTCGGCACGATGCTCGGATTTAACCTTTTTCTCCAGTACGATGCTCAACACTACCAGGATCATGATGATAGCAAGGATCCGGTTAAACAGTGCATCGCGGATGTCAACTGCCAGCTTCGCACCGATTAATCCGCCTATGAGAGAGGCAATGCATAGAAAGATGCTGTACGGCATGGGCAGTTTAATGCCTTTGCTGTTGAAGCCTGTAACGGCAAAAACATTTTGCGCCAGGATTGCCACACGGCTTGTGGCATTGGCCACCGAACCGGGGAGCCCCAGGAAAATAAGGATGGGTAAACTAATCAGCGAGCCACCACCGGCCACGGTGTTCAGGAAACCGGCAATAAATCCGATGACAATGATGAACAGGTTGGTGAGGTAATCAATTTCCATTACCGCACTTTTGCTGTCCGGATGATGCGTGAAAAAACTTTCGGAAAGTACCTCTTTACCACAACGGCAAATTTTTCTTTTGCGCCCCCGATGTACACTTCTTCTTTTTTCTTTTCAATGGCCCGAACCATTTTTTTGGCAAATACATCGGGCTTCATGCCGCGATCGGTGGTGGTGTCCATCTTATTCAATGCACTTCCATCGCCCGTAAGGGCATTGAGTGTGATGTTGGTGCGAATCCATCCGGGGCAAACCAGGGTTACGTGAATATTTTTGCTTTCTCTCCACAATTCAGCTCTGAGGGAATCGAAAAAGCCGTGCAGGGCATGTTTGGCGGCTGCATAGCCCGATCGGTATGGTGTTCCGATTTTACCCATCACGCTGCTAACGGTTACCACATGACCGGACTTGCGCTGAAGGAAATGCGGTAAAAGGTATTTCGTCAGGGCAACCGTTCCGAAGTAATCAACCTCCATCAGGTGCCGGTCAACCTCAAGGGTGGTTTCTTTTGTCAGGCTTCGCTGGGAAATACCTCCGTTGTTAATCAGGATGTCAACCCGGCCAAAGAGTTGTAAGGCTGCTTCAACGCTCAGGCTGAGGGTGGATGGTTTCGCCAGGTCGAGCGGCAGGATGCGGATATTCGGTTGGGCTTCTGCCGGGCAGTTGCCTTTTACTTTTTCGAGGGCCTCTTTTCTGCGCGATGACAAAATCAGTTTAGCGCCCTTTTGTGAAAGTTCATAGGCTAATGCTTCACCAATACCTGACGAGGCACCGGTTAGCCATACTACTTTATCCGAAAAATATCTGCTTGCCATGAATAAGCCTTTGCTTTTTTATTTTAAAGGTACTACATGAAAGGTTAGTTAATTTTTTCGTACACCACAAAATCAAAAGCATGGGCATGGCGGTCATCGGCCGGATGATGCCTGCGGGCTATCTCTCTCCACTGTTGTTTATCAAATAAAGGAAAATACGTATCGCCTTCAAGGGTTGTGTCAATCTCGGTGAGGTACAGCTTTTCGGCATAAGCAAAACCAGCGCGGTAAATTTCTGAACCACCGATAATGAAAACCTCGGTTTCGTTGTTGTTACGTGCCACTTCCAATCCTTGTTCTACAGAATGCACTACGATACAACCGGGCGCTGAAAATTCCGACTGTCGGGTTACAACAATATTGGTGCGGTTCGGCAGCGGCCTGAATTTTTCGGGTATGGATTGATAATTTTTACGGCCCATGATAACGTGGTGCCCCTTGGTAGTTTGCATAAAGTACTTCATATCATCGGGCAAGTGCCAGGGCAGGTCGTTGTTTTTACCGATGACCCGGTTTTTTGTTAATGCGGCTATTAATGAAATAATCATCTTCTGTTTCTTGTATTTATAATTTATTGCCCCTGAAAAATTCTGTAATACTCATTTTTCTTTTTCCTTCAGGCTGAAGTTCAGCAATAGAAATGCAACCGTTGGAAGTTTGGATATAAAGATAGGTTTTGTTGTCGGTCTCAATTCCTCCGGCATCTACCCCAAGTTGCTTTTGTAAAACCTCAGTTTTTAAGATTTTATACGCTTTATCGTTGAGAACTGTCCAGGCTGCCGGGTACGGACTAAGTCCGCGTACAAAATTGTAAATCTGTTGGGCGGGCAGGTGCCAGTTTATCCGGCAGGTTTCTTTAAAAATTTTAGGAGCGTGTTTAATGGTAGCCGATTCATCCTGCGGTAGTGAAGGGTAGTTACCCGACTGAATGGCCTGAACAGTTTTTAAAACCAGTGTTGCTCCTTTAATTTTTAAGCGCTCATACAACGAGCCGGCATCATCGGTATCATAAATGGGTTCTTTTTCCTGGTAGATGATGCTGCCGGTATCAATTTCATGTTTCAGGAAAAACGTGGTAACCCCGGTTTCTTTTTCGCCATTGATGATGGCCCAGTTAATGGGTGCGGCTCCGCGATATTGAGGAAGGAGGGAGGCATGCAGGTTAAATGTTCCAAGTTTTGGCATCGCCCAAACCACTTCGGGCAACATCCGAAAGGCCACAACTGCCTGCAGGTTGGCATGGTAACTTTTCAGTTCTTCAATGAAAGCTGGTGATTTGAGGTTAGCGGGCTGAAGCACGGGAATGTTGTGCCGCAAAGCGCATTCCTTTACCGGTGAACCTGTAATTTTTTGCCCACGCCCCTGGGGTTTATCGGGTGCCGTAACCACCGCCACTACATTGAATTTATTTTCAAGCAGTATTTCCAGGCTGGGCACGGCAAACTCGGGTGTGCCCATAAAGATGATGCGGAGGTCATTCATGGCAGGCGTAAAAATAGTGAACCCATTCAGTCACGAAGTTCTTTGCGCAGGTATTTTGAACAGATGGGGCATTCCCTCCAAGTATGGCCCCGTGCCGGGCAGTATTGGCGCCCGAAATAGATGATTTGCAGGTGAGCCTTGTTCCACTTTTTTTCCGGAATGAGTCGTTTCAGGTCTTTCTCGGTTTGTTCTACGCTTTTTCCGCTGGAAAGCCCCCAGCGGTAGGCCAGCCGATGGATGTGCGTATCTACCGGGAAGGCTGGTTTTCCGAACCATTGCGTCATCACTACGGAGGCGGTTTTGTGCCCAACGCCCGGCAATGCCTCCAGTTCTTCAAAGGTGTCGGGTACGCGGCCGTTGTATTTTTCCACCAGTATTTTTGACAGCCCGGCAATGCCTTTCGATTTCATGGGCGACAACCCGCAGGGCTTGATGATTTCCCGGATCTCTTCCACCGATAGCTTCATCATATCGAATGGATTATCGGCAAGTTTAAAAAGATGAGGTGTTGTTTTGTTTACGCGTTCATCGGTGCATTGGGCTGAAAGCAAAACAGAAATCAATAAGGTGTAGGCATCGTTGTGGTGCAACGGTACAGGAACGTCAGGAACATACGTATCCAGCAGGCGGAGGATGTCGTTTACTTTTTCGGATTTGGTCATGTTTAAAATCTCAGACTTTTCATTTGCCAACTTATAGCAGCAAGCCACAAGCCACAAGTTTCAAGATCCAACGATAAACTTGCAGCTTGTGGCTTGTAACCTGCAGCTAACTTTACGGATACAAAAGATATTTCTTCCTCTTTTCCTTATACCCGTTCAATTCCTCCTGCCAGCTCTGCCGGATTGTTGCTTCGTCAAGTCCTTGCGTGATTTGTTCCCGCAACCGCGTTGTGCCCGCCAGCTTATCGAAATAGCTGATGAAAAATTTTTCCTTGTCAGGAAATGCCTTGTACAGGCTGATGATGTAGCTGAGATCGATCTGCCGTTTTACCGGAACGTTCCTCAGGTCAATGCCGTAACACACTTTGTTTTCATGCGGTGGGTTTTTCGACATGCCGTTAATACTTACGGGGGTGAATTGAAAGGACATACCTTTTAATTCGGGGTGCCCGATAACCTGGAAGGGAGTTTTTGTTCCGCGACCCACGCTCAGTACAGTTCCTTCGAACAAACAAGTGGAGGGATACAGTTTAACGGATTGATCATCGGGCAAATTTGGCGATGGCCGAACCGGCACGGAATAAAAGTCATCGTGCTTCCAGTTTTTAACCGTAATCACTTCGAGGTTGCATTTTTTATTTTCACCCAGCCACCTTTCGCCATTAATCATCAGGGCGAGTTCACCAACCGTAAGCCCATGTGCAATGGGCACCGGGTGCATACCGACAAACGATTTTAGTTCGGGTTGCAGTAACGGCCCGTCAACATACCCGTTGGGGTTAGGCCGATCGAGCACAATAAGTTTTTTGTTGTTCTCCGCACAGGCCTCCATCATGTAATGCATGGAACTTATATAGGTGAAGAAGCGAGTACCTACATCCTGTATATCGAATATCACTACGTCCACATCAGCCAGTTGCTGGGGGGATGCCTTTTTATTCGATCCATATAAGGAGACCAGCGGTAGTCCGGTTTTTGTGTCGGTTCCATCTTTTATTTCTTCACCGGCATCGGCTGTACCACGAAAGCCGTGTTCAGGAACGAATATTTTAACCAGGTTTACGTTGCGTTTAAGCAAGGTATCGGCCAGGTGGGTTTTGCCGACCAGCGCGGTATGGTTTACCAGCAGCGCTACCCGCTGCGAAACGAGTTTTGGGAGCAGAACATCCAATTGTCGGGCTCCTACAATTATTTCGTTTGCAGGCATTTCTTCATGTTGTTGGTCTGGATAAGAATACCTGGGATTATTGGAGCAACTTAATACCAGTACCATAAGTAGAGTGCGAATCATATCTTCGTTATCTTGCTTATAAATATAAATGAACCTTTCTTATTTTATATCAAAGCGAATCAGCCGTGAGGTGGGCGAGAGTTTTTCATCCACCATCCATAAGATAGCCGTGGCCAGCATCGGCATCGGGTTGGCCGCTGCCATCATCTCGTTTCTAATCATGCGGGGCTTTCAGGATACGGTTAAGAACAAGATTTACAGTTTCAGCGGCCATTTACTCATCAACAAGTTTACCATGAATAACTCGGTAGAGGAAACACCGATGGATGTTAATGTGGACTTGTATAAAAATTTCAACCGGTCGGGCCTGGTGCGGCACATGCAGGAGTATGCCCATAAAGCCGGGCTTATCAAAACCGGTGAGGAAGTACTGGGTATTGTGCTGAAGGGTGTGGGAAGAAGTTTTGATACCCTTTCATTCCATACCAATATGGTAACGGGAAGGTTCATCCACTTTCCGGATTCGGGCTACTCGAACGAAGTTGTTATCAGTAAATCCATTGCCAATAAGCTTAACCTGGATGTGGGCGATCAGGTAATCGTTCATTTTTTTCAGAACCCCCCGCGTTTCAGGCGGTTGCGTGTTAGCGGAATTTACGAGACAAACCTTTCCGAATACTTTGATGGCAAAATCATCCTTGGCGATATCCGGCTGATCGCCCGGTTGAATGACTGGGCCGATAGCATTGCCGGAGGCATTGAAGTGTTTGTAAACGATGTAAACCGGATTGATGAAGCCGGCTATGCGCTGGGCGAACAAATTGATTTTGACCTGAATGTGTATGCCGTTAAAGACAAGTACATACAGGTGTTTGAGTGGCTGCACCTGCTTAGCCGCCAGGTTAATATTTTACTGGCCATCATCCTGTCAGTTGTGTGCGTTAATATGATTTCGATTATTCTTATCCTGGTGATGGAACGTACCCAAATGATTGGCATGCTGAAGGCGCTGGGCGCTACCGATAAATTAATCCGATGGGTGTTTGTTTACAGTGGTATTCAGTTAATCGTAAAAGGACTGGCCATTGGAAATCTTATCGGCCTGGGTTTTTGTTTTTTGCAAGACCGGTTTAAACTGATACCCCTGGATCCAAAAGACTATTATATGAGTTTTGTTCCCATCAGTTGGAACTGGCCCCTGGTGGTTTCGCTCAACCTGCTTACCTTCACTGTCGTTGCGGTTGTATTGTTATTACCAACTACAATCGTAACGCGCATCAGTCCTATAAAAGCTATTCGTTTTGATTAGTTTGGCACCGATTTGCGTGCCATGTTAACCAGCTCCCAATAGGGCGGCCGATACTTTTTTTCAGTAATAAAACGATCAACTTTTTCCCGGGTGGATTGGCGTGTTTCCTGGTAAAGTGCAACAAACGTACTGTTTTTCAACGCCTGGGTTGCTGTCATGCCTTCAGGAATGATGCCCGGGTATCCCAGTGTATTCTGAATGATTGAGTAACCTTTAATAATCCGCGCAACAGGCAGCAGCCAGCGGATGTAAGAAATTTGTTTGCCTTTATCAGCCTGTTCGTAAAGCACGTCCATCACGGCATTATCAAGATGGTCTTTAAATAAAGTTTCCGGATCGCAATATTCGGCTACAACGGAAAGTTGTGGATCATATTCCAGATCAGAGGGCATCTGTGTTACAAAATTCTCAACACCAAAAGCGCTTAGCCAGCTTGCCACTCCGGCTGAAGAAATAGTAGAAACGGCCTGCCACAATTGAATGCCGTTTTTGCGGTAGGCATACGAGCCTACTTCCGAGCAAAACATGGCCGATGAATCGTAAAAATTCATTTTGAAATCGTAGGGGATATGCCTGCGGTTGCTTTCAGCCAGCGCAGTTTGCGCAGCCCGGTGGGGTAGCATGGGGTTTTTAATGAGTTGCGGCAAGTCGGCTCGGGGGCGCAGTACCATGAAACGCAGTTTTTTATCTTTCAGGTATTCATCAACCGTGGCAAGGGCAACACCTTTCTCGATGTGGGCTTCAATTAAACTGGCTTTGCCTGCCTCATCCACATGCAGTAAAGCTACGTGCGAGAAATTTCCAGGGTAATCGTTGCCCCTGCTAATGAAAGCAGAAACTTCGGCACCTCCGCGTGATACCAGCAAGTCACCGCTATGCACGTGAATGCCATTTATTACAGCTGAAGGTGTAACGGAAGGTTCATCGGTAACTTGCTGAACAGGGTTAAAGTGGGTGGTGTTTTGCTGCAGTAACACCTCTTCAACGGCAGCGCGAAGTCCGTACAGCAGCCGGTATAGCATGGCCCGGTTTTCCTGATCATTAAGATCCATGTTTCTGCTTTGGTACTTAACATGCCTTCGGGCTTGATTGTATGCTCGAATAAACCAATCGGTTTCACCGCTTGCTGCTACGATGGGGGCGGCATTAAAGAGGGCGTTCAGCAGGTTGGGATACTCTTCGGCCAGCAATGGATTACCGGCCGTTTCAAAGCCTGCGATCAATTGTTCAAGGTGGTGCCGGTGCTGCGTAACAAATGAATCTTTTTTTTCGGCAGAGAAAAGCCTGGCTTCTTCAAATTGCATTTGCAGTTCCTGCCAGCGTGTATCCATGTTCCAGGTAAAGGGAGTGGAGGTAGCAGGTGCAAAGTGATTTATTGGGCGCCCGGGTATGAGTAACAGCAGGTATATTATTCCTGTAAAACCCGCTAGGATCATTATTCCTTTGCGCATGGTGGCTGGTTAATTGTGGACTGGAATAAGGATTATTTCGCCTTTCTGAAAATCAAATCTGCTTGCTGAATCTGTATAATCCTTCCGAAAAAGTTCTTGAGGAACTGATATTCCTGTGAATTATAAACTGTTTTATTAAGTACGAGTGAATAGTTGATTGCAAACTTATTGTTGCCCAGTGCAAGTGCCTGGTAAACAAATCGTCCACCACCGGAAGGTAGACTTAGGGTTACAGGGTCCGGACGCTCAACAAGTTCAAAACCTTCTGGAATAGACAAGTTCAACACAGAGGTCCTTTCCATAGGTACACCAAAATCGACCGGATAAAGGCGTTGTGCAGACCTGAAAGGATTTTGGGTTACGATTTTGCTGGCGAAAAAGGGATTTATGAATAGCGTACTCTTGTTGAGATTATCAATGCCTTCGATTTCTACGGTAAATTTCTCGACAATTGGTGCATAAATATCTTCTAGCCCTGATATGGTATAATTCAGGATATTGCTTAAACCGGATTTTTTCTGAAGGTCCGAAACGTAATTTTTTGTATCACCAAAGGCAAGAATCTTCTTGCGTTGGTTTACAGATGCATATCCGTAATAATTATATTGAACAGTTCCTTTTACAACTCCATTGGGGTCAAGTTCCAAAGTATATACACTCACTTTTTTATCTTTTTCTAACGGTTTTAAGTCAAGCCAATAAGAATTTTTTTCTCCAAAAACCCTCCCCTTTCCATTCCAGCACCGTTCGGGTAACATCCCAAATGGGAGATAAGGGTCGGTCGCATCGAGAAGATAAATGGTGTTATCTAGATTCAGTTTAGCGACCACATAGTTAAAGTCGCTTAATACAGGATGTAACTCAGTTGCGAGTCCGTTTGCACGGGTTGAGAGCAACATGGGTTCAACCTGGAATCCGGCATAATCCAGTGCCGCAATCAGCGTAAGATTAATATCGGCAACGCTACCGGTTTTGGTATCAAATGCCTTTTTTACACCCAGGTCGCTAAGAAAGCCGAAAACCTCGTTCCACATAAAATGATCCTTTATGTAGGTATATATTTTTTTTGCCTTCTCAAGCGGGTCATTCTCATTTCCAATTGCAAGGTCAATCTGTTTACCAATTTCTTTTCCGCGTTTGAGTTGACGCCCAAAGCGTTGTTCAAGGCTAAGTTCTTTCTCGGCATCTTTCCATTCTTTGGTAATTTTCTCTACATGCCCATCGAGGTGCCTTATTTCGGAGAGTTCGAATGTAATTGCAGATATAAAGTTCTTTTTTGCAGTCATGTAATCTTCCTCATCAAAGGCCGGGATATTCTCCATTCCATACTTATTTTCAACACAATCAACGGAAGGTGAACCCGGGGAATTTCTGTTGCCCATGCAATCTTTTACAATGGTGCTTTCGTTTTTCGACAAGTTGAGAAAGCCTTTTAGCTGGATGTTATAGATATACTTTCCGGGAATTTTAACATGATACTCGCTTTTGATTTTTGGAATTTCAGCCTGGAATTTCCAGCCATGGAAATTGTAAATAAATGGTGAACTGGTTTGATAGATAACTTCAATGACGCTGCCAACGCGAACATTGGGCAGTGCAAATTTTTTAACATCATAGTTTTTGTTCACTGACTCGGATATAACATCCCGTTGTTCAAGTTTACTTTCTATTATCTGATTGTTTTCCAGATTAAATACTGAACCCTTTACAGACATTAAGGTTTCTTTACCTGGTGAAATAATTGATTTATAAAGTGAAACTTCGAAATCACCAAAGCGGACTCCCTCAGGCTTTAAGATTTTTATTTTGCAGTGGTAGTCGAATATCAACTGATTATCCTGCGGATCGAAAAAAGCATCACCAAACTCATTCAAAAAAACTGCACTGGCCGAAGTGTCGTTGGTGTAGGTGGTCATTTTCAATTCCTCCAGAGTAACCTTTCCAAATGGAAAGCCGATATCCTGTTGGGCATTGCTTTGATAAGCAAGTGTTAACGCGAAGAGTACTAGGAATGCTCGCATAGGTAAAGTTTAGTTTGGGTGATTGTATTTCTTAAACCAACTCTGAAGTTCAAGCTGAATTACCCCTAAAAAAGCCTCTTTAAAAATACCGGCCGAAAGTTTGGATTGTCCGCGCTCGCGTTCGGTGAAAATAATGGGCACCTCAGTAATTTTAAATCCGTATTTCCAGGTTTTGAATTTTAATTCAATCTGAAAGGCATACCCCACAAATTTTACCTTATCCAAGGGTATTGTTTGAAGAACTTTTCGTTTGTAGCAGATAAATCCAGCCGTAGTGTCGCGAATGGGCATACCGGTAATAAAACGAACATACGAGCTGGCAAAATACGAGAGCAGCACCCGCCCGATAGGCCAGTTTACCACGTTAACACCGGTAGCATAACGCGAGCCGATGGCCATGTCATACCCCCTGTCTTTACAGGCGTTAAGCAGTCGCGGCAGATCTGCCGGGTTGTGCGAGAAGTCCGCGTCCATTTCCATAATGTACTCGTATCCTTTGTCGAGGCAGTAATGAAAGCCGGCTATGTAGGCCGTGCCCAGCCCTTGTTTTTCTTTGCGCCTGAGCAGGTGCAGGCGTGTGCCGGTGGTGTTGTATTGTAACTGAAGGGACCCTACAATATCGCCTGTGTTATCAGGCGAATTGTCATCAACAACCAGAATGTGGAAGGGAACGGGTAAAGAAAATACTGCAGCAATAATGGCTTCAATATTTTCCTTTTCGTTATATGTAGGTATGATAACGATTGAATCGCTCACAGTGGGACTGGTTACGGGCAAAACTACTAATTTTTATTGCCTGACGACACCTGTAATTAAATGGTATCTTAAAATTAAATCATGAACACAAATGGTCGCAGGGTTCACACAAAGGACACGAAGAATGCAATATAGTAACCTCCTTCTGTGTAACCGTTGTACCTCCTTTACGCTGCTGTGTGGTTAGCCGGATTACGAGTACTTAAACCAGTTCGGCTTCTTGTGTTTGTTTCGCTAATTTTTGCTGAAGTTCAAACGGTACCTGCACGTATTCGGCAAACGTTTGAGTAAAACTTGCTCTTCCCTGCGACAGCGAACGAAGCGTTGTAGAATACCGGTCGAGTTCCGCAAGCGGGGTGCGTGCTTTTACTACCTGAAAATTTCCTTTCGAGTCAATACCCATAATCATCGACCTGCGGGTTTGCAGGTCGCCCATCACATCGCCCATAATTTCTTCGGGCACCATCACTTCAATATCATAAATAGGTTCAAGCAAAATGGGTTCGGCATTTAAGAAAGCTTCTTTGAAGGCCATCATGCCGGCTATTTTAAAGGAAATATCGTTTGAGTCAACGGGGTGCATTTTGCCATCGTAAACGCAAACACGCACATCGCGTACGTACGATCCGGTAATCGGCCCTTCTTCCATTTTTTCCATTATGCCTTTTAATATGGAGGGAATGAACCGCGCATCAATTACTCCGCCAACAATACAGTTGTAGAAGGCAAGTTTGCCGCCCCATTCAAGATCAATGAATTCTTTGCCGCGCACCGAATAGTCGGTGGGTTCTGGCATGCCTTCGTAATACGGCTCCACTTTCAGGTGTACTTCACCAAACTGGCCGGCACCGCCCGATTGTTTTTTATGCCGGTACATGGCTGTAGCCGGCTTGCGGATGGTTTCGCGATAGGAGATGCGGGGAGTTTTGTACTCTACATGTAGTTTGTACATCTGTTCCAAAAACCATTTGCAAACAGCCAGGTGCATTTCGCCCTGCCCGGAGATAATCAGTTGTTTCAGTTCGCGCGAATAGCCGACTTCCAGTGTAGGATCTTCCTGGTGAATTTTCTGTAATACTTCACCGATTTTTTCGTCATCGCCTTTGCTCTGTGCTACAATGGCTGTGCGTATGCGGGGTTCGGGGTAAGCTATGGGCTGAATGGTTACATCAAACCCTTTGGCGTGCAGCGTTTGATTGGTGAAGGTATCTTTTAATTTCAGCGTTGCACCAATGTCACCGGCCACCAGTTTATCAACGGGGTTGCGTGTTTTGCCATCCATAATAAACAACTGGTGAAACTTTTCGGTGGCTCCCGTTTGGCTGTTAATCAGTTCGGAGTTGGAAGTAACTTCACCGGAGATGACTTTAAAGAATGACAGTTTGCCGAGGTTGGGTTCCAGATGCGATTTGAATACAAAGAGTGCTGTGGGTTTTGTCGGATCGTAAGGAATTTCCCTACCATCAGTAGTAACTTCGGGTTTTGCTTCGCGTGGCGAGGGGGCCACGTTATCAATAAAGCCCATCATGCGGCCGCTGCCCATGTTTTTTTTGGCCGACATGACGAATACCGGAAAAACATCATGATGAATCATTCCCAATTTCAGGCCTTCCCGCATCTCGTCTTCATCAAGGGTTCCTTTTTCAAAGTATTTTTCCATCAGCTTCTCATCGTTCTCAGCCGCTTTTTCAACCAGTTCGTTGTGCAGGTGGGTGGCTTTTTCTTTTTCGCTGTCGGGGATGGGTAATTTCTGCGGCTTACCGCCATCAGCCGGGAACTTGTACATCACCATTTTAAGCAGGTCAATAATGGCATCAAATCCATCGCCCTGGTTTACGGGGTATTGCATCTGGGTTACTGCTTTACCGAATGTCTTTTTCAGCGACTCCAGCGAGTTTTCAAAATCAGCCTTAGGGTGATCGGCCTGGTTAATGGCAAAGATTACGGGTTTGTTAAATTCGTCAACATATTTCCAAATCAGTTCGGTGCCCACCTCCACACCATGTTGTGCGTTAATAACCATTACGCAGGTATCGGCAACGCGAATAGCCGAAATCATCTCACCAATAAAATCGTCAAAACCCGGGGTGTCAATAATGTTGATTTTATAATCGCGCCACTCGGTATGTAAAACGGTAGCAAAAATGGAGTTGCCCCGTTCCTGTTCTATTTCGTGGTAGTCTGATACCGTATTTTTCCCTTCAATGGTTCCTCTTCGGTGGGTGATACCGGCTTCGAACAGCATGTCTTCGGCAAGTAATGTCTTGCCGGTTTTCGGGGCTCCCAGCAAAACGATGTTTTTCAGGTGTTTTTCATCATAAACTTTCATAGGCGTGCGGGGTTAGCAGGTTTGACGATTTAATTAACAGAAACGGGATTTGAATATACTCAATAAAGGAAAATTGCTGCAAGAAAAAAGTCCGTTGTTTTAAGGCTGTTTCAAATTTTTAAGCAAGTGCTCATTGGGTTGCTCATGGCTCAAAACAATTGTTCCAGGTGGCTCACTAACTTTTAAAGGCATGATAATAAACATACCGATATGTGATATTTATCACGCAACGTAGTGATGGCTATCATTCCTGATCGACACAGGGGCCAATACATTCATGGCGTGATCAATCAGCAAACCATGAGGCCAAATCCGAATTCCAAGTGTCTGTTCGCAGTATTTTTTTTATCCGCCATTGTTTGTGCAAAAACGGTCATCGCCCAGAATTATCAGACCAAAACCTTTAAGATGACAATTGAGGGAACCTCCACACTTCACGACTGGATTTCGGATGTTACTAAACTTGAATTTTCCGGAAACCTCGTTACAGAAGGCGCAAGACTTAAGGAGGTAAAAGATGTAAATGTGAAAATCCCGGTAGAATCCATTAAGAGTACCAAAGGGAAAATGATGGACAACAAAACATGGGAGGCATTTAAGTACGATAAATACCCGGCCATCACGTATAGGCTGGTAACCCTTTCTGTACACGATGGACTGTTGAAAACCACCGGAGCATTAACCATGGCAGGTGCCGCTCAATCCATTGCCATGGAAATTCAATACACAGTAATGCCATCGGGCGAGATCCGGTTTACGGGATCGCATAAGATTAAAATGAAGGATTATAAAATGGAACCGCCAACCGCTATGATGGGCACTATTAAAGTAGGCGAGGAGGTGATTGTAAGATTTGATTTAACTATTACTCCGAACAAATAGATGTATAACCTAAATAACATGTTATGAACAACTTAAAACATATCGGTAAAGTCAGTACGCTGCTGCTGACTTTCTTTGCGGGCCCCCTGCTGGCCCAACAACCGGCTATCCAGTATTTTCGCCCTTATGATCAGCGAGGGGTCAATGTATTTGAAATAAACAAGCACAAAGACACCGTAGCGTACGATGGTTTTAAACTGCGCATTGGCGCAGGTTTTACACAAGGCTTTCAGAAATTTACCCACTCAAATTCAGCGCGTGTGGTGTTGGCTGATGGTGCTACCACCTGGATTGAAGATGATAACGGTAACTTTATTAACCGGGTAACGGGTGTGGCGGCTCCGGGTACTTTCGCTCCCGACCCGAATGTATATGGCGCCTGGGTTTACACGCCCGACCCGATTGGTGCACCCAATACCCAGCGGGTATTAACCAATTCCAACCAATTGTATGAAATGTCCGCAGGATTCCCGCTGGCGCAGGCCAACTTATATTTTGATGTTCAGCTTGCCGATGGGGTACGGTTACACCTGGCTAACTACATGGCATCCCACCACCATAACGAATTTTGGGTAAAGGGCGGCTACCTGCAAGTTGATAAAGTGAGTTTCCTGAACAGCGCATTTATGGATAAACTCTGGACCAACCTGTCGCTGCGCGTTGGCCACATGGAAATTAACTATGGTGATGCACACTTCCGCAGGTCAGATGGCGGGCATACCCTATGGAATCCGTTTATCGAAAACAACATCATGGATGCCTTCACTACCGAAATCGGTTGGGAACTGTACTGGTATAAGAATGACCTCATGTTGATGATGGGCTATACCGATGGTGAAATCCAGGGTAACGTTACCAAGCCAAACGAGCGTGACCCCAATCTGTACTGGAAAGCTGCCTATGATAAAAATGTTAATGAGGATCTGCGTGTCAGACTCAGCGGAACATTCTTGACCACCAAGTCATCTATACGCAATACGTTATATGGTGGCGACCGCACCGGGTCAAATTATCAGTTTGTTATGGATAACAATGCGGCAACCGTTACCACTGCCTTTACTTCGGGCCGCTTTAACCCGGGAATTACAGATAACATTACAAGTTGGGTGATTAACCCCTTCATTAAATTCAAAGGGCTTGAATTATTCGGTACGTATGAAGTGGCAACCGGAAATTCACCGGTTGAAAATGGAGAACTTCAATACAGTGATCCGACCAACAATGATGGTACCCTGAAACCGGTTTTCGATAAGCTGGATAAACGCAAAGCCACCCAGTCTGCTGTTGATTTACTGTATCGGTTTGGTAAGAAAGAACAGTTTTTTGTGGGCGTGAAGTACAACTCAGTTGATGCCGAAATTGCATTGGGCCAGGCTACGAACACGGCCAGCTACATTTACCAGGGCGACCGGGTTGATGTGACCATCAAACGGACGGCCTTTGCCGGTGGTTGGTTTATTACCAAAAATGTGCTCCTGAAAGGGGAGTATGTTAATCAGAAGTATACCGGATTCCCCGAATTCTTCGACAACCGCTCCACATCTGCTGCTGGCTTTAAAGACACGAGCATGTTTGCCAATGGCGAGTTTAAAGGATTTGTTATTCAAGGTGTTGTTACCTTCTGAAGCGTCTTTTGATTCGCCAGAAAAAAACCTCCCATCGGGAGGTTTTTTTGTTATGCGTGAACCCTTATCAGGAGTGTGCAAATGTTTTTTTATAGCCAAGCACACTAAGCATACTGTCTTCGGTTTGTTCCGGGGCAAAAAGTAAGGTAGAAATTTCACCATCCTCATTCCGGTCAATCAACACATGCTTGGGTGCCGGTATCAGGCAATGCTGGATGCCGCCATACCCGCCCAATGATTCCTGATAGGCTCCGGTATGAAAGAAACCGATATATAAAGGCTCCTCATCATTGATCATCGGAAGAAACACCTCACCGGTATGGGCTTCAGAATTATAGTAATCGTGACTGTCGCACGTGAGTCCACCAATATTCACTTTGTGGAAGGGATCATCCCATTTGTTTAATGCCAGCAGTATGTATTTCTGATTAAGGCCCCAGGCATCGGGCAGGTGGGTGATGAACGAGCCGTCAATCATATACCACAATTCTTTGTCGTTTTGCAGTTTCTGGTCAATTACCTTATACAGCACAGCTCCGCTTTCGCCTACGGTATAACTTCCGAACTCGGTAAAAATATGGGGTACCGGCACATTGTTCTTGTCGCAGATCCATTTGATGTTTTCAACAATCTGCTCGATCATATACTTGTAATCGTACTGGAAAGTGAGCGATGTTTTAATCGGAAAGCCGCCCCCGATATCCACCGAGTCGAGCGTGGGGCAGATTTTCTTCAGTTCGCAATACTTGAAAATAAAGCGGCTCAGTTCGCTCCAATAGTAGGCGGTGTCTTTAATACCTGTATTGATAAAGAAGTGCAGCATTTTAAGGGTTGCCTTGCTGCTGGTTGCAATTTTTTCTTTATAAAAATTGGTAATGTCGCTATACCGGATGCCCAGGCGCGAAGTATAAAATTCAAAATTCGGTTCTTCATCGGCCGCAACCCGTATGCCTACGCGATACGGATTCGTTGCATTTTTCTCATAGGCTTCCAACTCGTTCATATTGTCGAGAATGGGAATGCAGTTAAAGCCTTCGTTGAGTAACTCGTTAATGTACTGCAGGTAGAGCGGCATTTTGAAGCCGTTGCAAATGATGTACGTGTCCTTGCTGATGCGGCCGGCTTCGTACAAACTTCTTACTATGGGGATATCAAAAGAAGAAGATGTTTCGAGGTGCACGTTATTCTTCAACGCTTCTTCCAATACAAATGAGAAGTGCGATGATTTGGTGCAGTAACAGTATGTGTAGGTTCCGTTATATTTAAATTTTTCGATGGCATTGTTAAAGGTGGCCTGGGCAAAACGGATGTTTTCGCTTATGCGGGGCAGGTACGTTAGCTTTAGCGGTGTTCCGTATTGCTCAATAATTTCAGTGAGCGGAACATCGTTAAACAACAGTTCATGGTCGCGTACTTTAAATTCTTTTTGCGGGAATTCAAAGGTTTGTTCAATCAGTTCGCGATAACTCTTCATTTCATTTTTTTTGTTCTGCCTGTTTACCGTTCACGACCGTTACCGGGGTGGTTGTTCCGGGTATTACCCCAACAGGTAACACGGAGTGAAGCGCTAAAAAAGAGTGCAATATTGCCATAATTTCACCATCTTTGCAACGCTTGTACAGCATGGTAAACCACGTTAAAAACCTCGTTTTCGCCCGAATTTATCAGGGGCTTAACCCGTTGCCCGATTTCTAAGGCAAACCCGGGGGCGGTAATTTCTGTTCTTTTCAGAGGTAGGTTTATTCGTTAATTTCAATTGGTATTTTGTGAAAGAGATAAAGATCATAGAGGTAAAATCAGAAATCGGAGCCGGCACCCGCGGGGCCAGCCTGGGTGTGGAGGCGATGAAAATTGCCAGCCTGGACCTGAAGTCTGATTTTTTCAAACAACACGAGTCGGTAGAAGTAGAGCATGTTAACGAATTGTTATTCGATGGCGCCAAGCATGCCTACGCCAAGTTTATTGATGGTGTGATGATCATGGAGGAACGTGTGTGCCTGGAAGTGTACGAAACCCTGTGGGACGATTACTTTCCGCTGATCATGGCGGGCGATCACAGTACCGCATATGGAACTATTGCCGGAATAAAAAAAGCAAACCCCAATGCCCGGCTGGGTGTTGTGTGGATTGATGCCCATGCCGATATCCATACACCGTTCACCACACCATCGGGTAACATGCACGGCATGCCGCTGGCCATGGCCTGCGGTATTGATAACCTGGAGTGTAAAGTAAACGATCCGCGGGGTGAAACGCTGGAGTACTGGGAGCAGATAAAAAATGTAGGCATGCCCGGCCCTAAAATTTACCCGGAAGACATCGTGTACATTGCCGTGCGCGACTTAGAAAAGCCCGAGAACTATTTAATCAATAAGCACAACATCAACTTCATTGAAGCCGATGAAGTAAAGAAACTGGGCCCCGCAAAAATTGCCACCCGTGTTTTGGAGATGCTCGACCACTGCGACCTGATTTATGTTTCGTTTGATGTGGATAGTCTTGATAGTCGTATATCCACCGGAACAGGCACGCCTGTGCCCAACGGATTAACCGTTGATGAAGCAAAAACGCTTAATGTGGAGCTGGCTAAAAGCCCTAAACTGGTAGCCTGGGAAATTGTGGAAGTAAACCCGACACTGGACACCGAGAACCGGATGGCCGAGAACGCTTTTGAAATTCTGGAAGCAACCGCAAAAACAATTGTTGACAGGCCGGTATTTGTAGAGTAATTTAAAGCTCTTGCTGATAAATTCCATGATCTGCTGCGATGGGGTGAGTTAGGAATTTTTATAACAAACATTTTTATAATCAGTGGTATCAGGATGAGTATAAACTCAAAAGTTTTTTCGACTTACCAGCTTGGTGATGGTGTGGAGTTGCATGTATTCGATAAAACAGGTTGGTATCCTTACGTGCTTTTTCATCGCAAATTATTTGATGCAGATCCGGAGCGGTACGAACAATTTAAAAGCACTTTAACGGCAATCTAAAAATGAGTTGGAAAAAAGAAGATTTTTACTTCGTTGGCGTAGTCATGGTTGCCATGGTCTTGTCTGCTCTCTTTATTCCCCGCGAAGAAGGTAATGAGGTATATGTTACAGTGATTGTGTTTATAGCAATAGCGGTTTTTATGTTTATCCGCTATCGCATCGCTCAAAGAAAAAGGAGGCCTTTACTTGAAAAGATTAACCAGCTGCGTAAAGAAGGCCACGAACTTTTAACTGAAACCGAACAAGAACTGAACGAATCGGATAAACTGATTCTCAATGCCTACCGGATAAAACTGATTCTGTCTGTAATTGCGGGAACTGTGGTTATAACGGGTGGCGGAGTTTTTCTTCTTTGGGTTACCGGAGTTCCTAACGCCTTGTACTATCAGCTTGCTTTGGTTATTCTTATCACTACAGGTTTTGGTGCGGGGTTACTGTACACCATACGTAAGCATGATGAGAAAGTTAAAACCGGCAGGAAAACCATAGTACGCGGAATTGTTACGGATAAACTGACTGATGCCGATGAGAACAGCACCCATTATAAATTGGTCATCGATGGGCTTGAAGTATTTGTTAGGAAAAAAGTATTTAACAAGTACGAAATTGGCGATGCCATCGAAATCCACCTGTTCAAACCCATCCATAACCTGGTGTTTTTTGAAACAAAAATTTAGTTTGGAGATATTACTGGTCCGGCAGGTTCTCAACATCATCAACATCACCGGGTCTGCCAACTGCCGGTTTTTTTAATTAAATCATTGTAACCTAAAATGTAAATATTGTTGCCATCAAGGTTAACTTGTTTTGCGTTTGCTTTACAAACTGAAAACGAATCCAACCCGGTCATTTCTGGCAGAAAATCCAGGTGAAAATTGGGACGCGGAATTTTAAGAAATGTCTTTTTAGGATCGAAAACAAGATTTGAAAGGGCGGAAACATCTACCCCAAGAATTTTAAGGGCCGTTACCAGATTGTTGTAATTACTAAGAGTTGGCTTGTACCAGAAGTCAAGGTCAATGGTAACCTGTGGTTGTTTAGAGGTGATGCCCGAAATCCTGCTGTATCCGTAAAAGGCAACCGCTGTACCTCCAACTACAAGATATTCCACCTTGCACTGGTTTAACGCCTCGCATACTTTTTTTAGCCAACTCCGTACTTCGTTGTCAATCATTGCCTTGTTTCATAGTAAGGCTGATCCAGGAGATGGCCTTGTCTGTTTGCTCGGTTTTATGTTGGCTCCTTAAGGCTGAAATGAAATCCATGAAATCCAGGGCGGCAATTAATGCTTCCTGATCGGTTAATGCAATGCCCTTTTTATCCAGAAACAACTTTTCCTGGTCAAACCCGGTATAAACAATCACGTTAATCATTCCTTGGTAAAGATAGTAATTTCGATTTTGTACCCTGACTAAATTAGGTGGGGGTTACAACTACTTTCCTTAATTTCGCACCAAACTTTTTGCCATGAGTTCAAACCGCCCTATTTCAGCATTTATTGAAAAAAATTTCCTCCATTTTAATGCCGCGGCCCTGGTGGATGCCGCCAAAGGATATAAAAAACATATTGCCGAAGGCAAGAAGATGATGGTTACCCTGGCCGGGGCCATGAGCACCGGTGAACTGGGCATCAGCTTGTCGGAGATGATACGCCAGAACAAAGTACACATCATCTCCTGTACGGGCGCCAACCTGGAGGAGGACATTATGAACCTGGTGGCTCACTCGCATTACAGGCGCATACCCAACTACCGCGACCTGACCCCTGAACAGGAGTGGGACCTGCTGCAAAATCATTTAAACCGTGTTACCGATACCTGCATCCCTGAAGAAGAAGCGTTCAGGCGATTGCAAAAGCATCTTTTTAAAGTGTGGAAAGATGCCGAAGACAAAGGCGAGCGCCTCTTCCCGCATGAGTTTATGTACCGCATGCTCAACAGCGGTGACCTGAAGCAGTACTACGAGATCGATCCGAAAAATTCGTGGATGATTGCCGCTGCCGAAAAGAACCTGCCGATGGTTGTGCCCGGCTGGGAAGATTCTACCATGGGCAACATCTTTGCTTCGTATTGTGTAACGGGCGAACTGAAAGCCTCCACCATGAAGAGTGGTATTGAATACATGGTATGGCTGGCCGACTGGTATACGCAGAATGCCGGCACCGAAGGCATCGGCTTCTTCCAGATTGGCGGAGGCATCGCGGGCGACTTCCCGATTTGCGTGGTACCCATGCTGCACCAGGACCTGGAGCGCGATGGCGTTCCCTTCTGGAGTTACTTCTGCCAGATTAGCGACAGCACCACCTCATACGGGTCGTATTCCGGTGCCGTGCCGAATGAAAAAATCACCTGGGGCAAACTCAGCATCGAAACTCCAAAATATATTATCGAGTCGGATGCAACAATTGTTGCGCCTTTGATTTTCGCGTACATTCTTGATATGTAATAGTCAGACGTAAGACTTAAGTAGCAAGACTTTAAATGAAACTATCTTGCTACTCATGTCTTGCTACTAACGTCTCTTATGAATCTCGACCAGACACTTCGCTCCGAAATACAACAAGCTGTTCAGCAACTTTTTAACGGCACGGCCGATCAGTTTCAATTGCAGCCCACCAATCCTGAGTTTGAAGGTTCGCACACGCTGGTTTGCTTTCCATTAACGAAAATTTCTAAAAAGAGCCCTGAAGAAACAGCGAAGTTGATTGGCGAATACCTTGCATCCCATTCTTCTGTTGTATCCGGGTATAATGTTGTAAAAGGTTTTTTAAACCTGGTTTTGAAAGATGCTGCATGGCTCACTGTTCTTCAGGCAGCCCACCGCGAAGCAGATTTCGGACACCTGCCTCCATCCGGCAAAGAGATTATGGTGGAGTATTCCTCGCCCAATACCAATAAGCCGTTGCACCTGGGGCATTTGCGGAATAATTTTCTGGGATGGAGCGTCAGCGAAATCTATAAGGCCAACGGCTATACCGTTCACCGGGTACAGATTATCAACGACCGGGGTATTCACATCTGCAAGTCGATGGCAGCCTGGAAACTTTTTGGTAATGGCGAAACGCCCGAAAGCAGCGGCATGAAAGGCGACCACCTGGTTGGTAAATATTATGTGGAGTTTGACAGGAACTATAAAAAGCAAACAGAGGAATTAAAGCAACAGGGCATTAGCCAGGAGGTAGCCGAAAAAGAAGCCCCCATTATGCAACTGGCTGTAGACCTGTTGCGAAAGTGGGAAGCAAAGGATAAAGAAACCGTTGCGTTGTGGCGCACCCTGAACGGCTGGGTGTATGCCGGCTTTGAGGCAACCTATAAACGCATGGGTGTTGACTTTGAAAAACTGTATTATGAATCGGACACGTACCTGTTGGGTAAAGAAGAAGTATTGAAAGGACTGAAGCAGGGTGTTTTCTTTAAGAAAGAGGACGGTTCTGTTTGGGTTGACCTTACTGCTGATGGCCTCGATCAAAAAGTTTTACTGCGTGCCGATGGCACCTCGGTGTACATTACGCAGGATATTGGCACGGCTATTCTCCGTTTCCGCGATTTTCCGAATATTGAAGGACAGGTATATACTGTGGGTAATGAGCAGGAATACCATTTTAAAGTTTTATTCCTGATCTTAAGCAAGCTCGGCTATGCGTGGGCAAAAAAATGTTATCACCTGTCGTACGGCATGGTTGATCTGCCCACCGGTAAAATGAAATCGCGCGAAGGCACGGTAGTAGATGCCGATGACCTGATGGCCGAAATGGTTACCGAAGCTGAGAAGCAAACGCGGGAGTTGGGTAAAATTGAGGGGCTTACCGATGATGAAGCCAGGCAGTTATTCGAACTAATCGGGTTGGGGGCACTTAAATTTTTCCTTCTTAAAGTTGATCCGAAAAAGCGGATGCTGTTTGATCCGAACGAGTCCATCCAGCTACAGGGTTTTACCGGCCCGTTTGTGCAATACACCCATGCTCGCATCAAGGCTATTTTACGTAAAGCGGCTGAGTTGAAAATTCAGGTAACTTCACTAAATCAAACAATAAACCTTGAAAAACCCGAACGTGAAGTGATTCAGGTGATAAACCGGTATCCCGAGAAAGTAAAAGAGGCCGCGGCCGCCTATTCACCGGCTATCATTGCCAATTATGTATACGAACTGGCCAAAGAGTACAACCAGTTTTACCAGTCGGTGTGCATATTCAATGAGGCCGATCAGGCTAAACTGAACCTTCGTATTGTTTTATCTGAGGTTACTGCACGCATCATCCGCCAGGCCATGGGGTTGCTGGGTATTCGGGTTCCGGAACGCATGTAATTGCTTATGAAATATCTCCTTACCAATCAGCAAACCGAACGCTTGTGGTTTCGTGAAGTACAAGCCGGGGATTACCCGGATTGGTTAACGTTCTTTGAAGACCCGCGTACGCAGCAACATTGGGAGGGCGTTTTCGGAACACCCGAGGAAGAGTGTACACGCTGGTACGAAAGCCAGTATGCGCGTTACCGGGAAGATCGCGGAGGAATGAATGCGCTTATCAAAAAAGATACAGGCGAATTAATAGGCCATGCCGGTTTGCTGGTGCAGCAGGTTGATGGTGTTGAAGAACTGGAAGTAGCCTATTCGCTGTTGCCAAAATTCTGGCATCAGGGTTTTGCCACCGAAGCAGCACGCAAATGCAAAAGGTATGCTTTTGAACAAAACTTTGCTGAATCGCTTATTTCCATCATCACCGTTCCCAACCTTCCCTCGCAACAGGTAGCCAGGCGCAACGGTATGGAAATTGAAAAACAAACCATTTATAAAAATAACCCGGTATATATTTTCCGCATTTTTAAGCCAATAATCCGTTAAAAACAACGAACTTTCATAGCCGAAACATTTTTGCTTTTGCCCTTGTTTTTAACCTGTTAAAACCTAATAACTATGAAAGCCTTATCGCTGCTGATTGTTTCTTCGCTGATGACCTCCGCTACTATTTATGATTTCAAAGTGAACTCTATTGATGGGGAGCCTATCGACTTTGCCCGCTACAAAGGCAAAAACCTGCTGATTGTTAATGTGGCCTCGAAGTGCGGGTACACCCCGCAATATGCCGATCTGGAGAAACTCCACGAAACCTATGGCAATAAGGTGGTGGTGCTGGGATTTCCGGCCAACAACTTTGGCGGTCAGGAGCCGGGTACCAATGCCGAGATTGCCGAGTTCTGCCAGAAAAACTATGGTGTTAAATTTCAGATGTTTGAAAAGATTTCGGTTAAGGGCGATGATCAGCATGCACTGTATAAATGGCTTAAAGAAAAAACCGGCAGCGAGCCCACCTGGAATTTCTGCAAGTACCTGGTGAAAGCCGATGGCACCGTGAAGTTTTTTAATTCCAAGGTTAAGCCACTCGATCCGCAGATTATTGATGAACTTAATTAAAGTCATACTGGCCTTACTGATTCTTATGGGCTTGGGCGCACTCCTTTCAAATAAATTTTCCGGCCGTGAACCGATTGTGAGTGCCGGGTCAGTTTATGATTTTAAAGCAAAAGCTCTTTCGGGGAAGGAGATAGATTTTACACGCTATCGCGGAAAAAAACTGCTGATTGTTAACACGGCTTCTAAATGCGGAAAGACTCCTCAATATGCCGATTTACAAAAATTACACGAGCAGCATGGCGACAGGGTAGTGGTACTGGGCTTCCCGGCCAATAACTTTTTGTGGCAGGAGCCTGGCTCAAACAAAGCCATAGCCGAATTCTGTGAACGAAACTATGGGGTAACCTTTCAGATGTTTGAGAAAATTTCGGTGAAAGGAAACGATCAGCACCCGCTATTTGCCTGGCTCCAAAGCAAAACCGGCAAGAAGCCCGACTGGAACTTTGCCAAATACCTGGTGAGTGAAGACGGACAAACGGTAACCTATTTCAACTCCGGCATCAGGGTTTTTGATAAACCCATTCTGGACAGCATTCTGTAGTATAGAATGATTCGCAAAATTTTCAGCGCAACCCCGTTATATCCTGATGCCGGGTTACTCCTGTTGCGCTTTTTTTCAGCATTCCTCATGTACTATGGATACGATAAGCTGATTAATTTTTCAGAAAAGGCCGCTTACTGGCCTGATCCTTTGCATGTTGGAGGTGGGGTATCATTAGGGCTTACCATTTTTGCGGAATTGGTCTGTCCGGTTTTTATTATTCTGGGTTTGCAGATGCGACTGGCGTTGGTACCGGCAATACTAAATATGTGTTTTGCCATTCTTATAGGGCATGCCGGGCAACCCTTTCTTGCACGCGAACACGCCTTCTCTTTTCTTGTCCCGTTTGTGGTATTGTTTTTTACCGGTCCGGGCAAATATTCGCTTGATGCAGGCATTCATAAATAAATTATTTTTGTGCAGGTATGAACGTTAAAGTCTGGATTACTGCATTCCGCCTGCGTACGTTGCCGCTCGCTATAGCGTGTATCGGTATGGGCGGTTTTCTGGCTGCCTCAGCCGGGGCTTTTCGTTGGGATATTTTTTTTCTTTGCATCTTAACAACCATATTCCTTCAGATTCTTTCCAATCTTTCAAACGATTATGGCGATTCTGTACATGGGGCCGATAGTGAATTTCGCATCGGACCTCAGCGGGCCGTTCAATCGGGAAGTATCGCTCCGGCACAGATGCGAATAGCCATCGGATTGTTTGTATTGTTGTGCCTGACAAGCGGAATTGCACTATTGCTTCGTGCATTCGGTTTTAACTGGAATGCCCTCCTTTTCTTTTTTGGTTTGGGTGTGCTGAGCATCGTTGCGGCAATTGCTTACACGGTAGGAAGAAAGCCCTACGGTTATGTAGGTTTAGGCGACCTGTCGGTGCTGTTGTTCTTTGGAATTGTTGGCGTAATGGGCTCCGCGTACTTGTTTACACGTCAGGTTAACTGGCTTCAGTTGCTTCCTGCATTAAGTTGTGGGTTTTTTTCAATGGGAGTTTTAAATGTGAACAACATCCGCGATATGGAATCCGACAGGCAAGCCGGCAAATTTTCAATACCGGTTCGTATTGGCCGTAAAAATGCCATACGCTACCATTGGTTCCTTATTGTCGGAGGGCTGGCCGCAGCCATCTTTTATAATGTGTTGCTGTTTAAAACACCCTGGCAGTTTCTCTTCCTGGTAACAGCACCCTTCTTTATTTATAATGTGGCTATGGTAAGCAAAAGAGGCCCGGCCGAACTGGACCCACTGTTGAAGCAACTGGCTATTTCAACCCTGTTATTCGTTGTTTGGTTCGGAATCGGACAGTTGATGATATAAATCAGGCCCGGGCGTGATGCCCGTCACGCAGCATGGCCAAGGCCGGCTTGTATATTTGTAGAAAGGCTTATCCCAGGAATTATGAAAAAGATCCTTGTTCCATGCGATTTTTCCGAGCAGGCCGTAAATGCCTTCCGGTTTGCAGTTGATGTTGCTGATCAGGCAAAAGGCGAAGTCCACCTGGTACATGTTATCGAATTGCCGGTCATGCACGACTCCGTACTCATGCCCGTGATGTCGTTTGAAGAAGCTTTATTGAAAGAGTTACGCGAAAAGGCAGAAAAAGAGTTTAAGAAGCTTAAAGATAAATATGCCGGTAAACTTAGCGTTACCAGCCAGGTTATTTTCGGGGCCACTTCGCGAATGATTACCGATTATATAACCGATAACGCTATTGAACTTGTTGTAATGGGCACCAAGGGAGCGAGCGGTGTTAAAGAGGTGCTCATCGGCTCCAATGCCGAAAAGGTAGTGCGCAGATCACCGGTTCCGGTTATAGCCATTAAAAAATATGCAAAGGCTTCCTCCATTAAAAACATTGTCTTTCCAAACACCCTGGATACCGAAAAGCAGGAAGACCTGGTGATGAAGGTAAAAGCGCTGCAAAATTTCTTCAAAGCACAAATTCACATTGTGTGGATTAACACACCCACTAATTTCACGCCCGACCGGATAACATTTGAGCGCCTTAATGCTTTTGCAAAGCGGTTTATGTTTAAGGATTTTACAGTGAGTGTTTATAACGATCCCTTTGAAGAATCAGGAATCATTAACTATACGCACGCTGTAAAAGCCGATATGATAGCCATGGGTACGCATGGTCGTAAAGGGTTGGCGCATATCCTGAGCGGCAGTGTGGCCGAAGATGTGGTAAACCATGTGGATTGCCCCATCTGGACGTATGCACTGAAGAAATAACAGCATGGAGGTACAGCACGACACGATTGATGTTGATGTTCAATGCTACCACTGCGGCCAGCCCTGCGAAGATGTTTCCTGGCAGGACGATAAGCCGTTTTGTTGCGTTGGCTGCAAAACAGTTTACGAAATACTCAGCACCAATGATTTATGCGAATACTATAATTATCAGCAAAACCCAGGTATCCAGTTAAACAAACCGGTTGATGAGTCGGCTTATGACTACCTGAATGAGCCGGCCATCCGCCAGAAACTGTTAACGTTTAATTCCGACACATTCAGCCGTGTAAATTTTTTTGTACCGGCTATCCATTGTGTGTCATGTATATGGCTGCTGGAGAACCTGAAACGTCTTGATGGAGGTATTGTAAAGTCGGAAGTGAACTTTGCCCGCAAGCAGGTGGTTATTGATTTTAATCCGGAAAAGATTTCGCTTGCACGTGTGGCTTCGCTGATGGCTACGGTGGGTTATGCACCGGTTATCACACTGGATGATGATACTGAAAAGGCACAACACGGCCGATCATTTTTTACTGCCGATAAACAACTCATAACCAAACTGGCCATTGCCGGTTTTTGCTTCGGCAATGTGATGTTGTTCAGCTTTCCGGAATACCTGGGGCTGGAAGGTGAGGACTCATTAAAAGAAGTTTTCTCCTGGTTGAACGTACTTCTGTCTGTACCGGTGCTGCTATACAGCGGTATCGACTATCTCACATCGGCCTGGAAAAGTTTTAAACAACGGCAGATTAACATTGATGTTCCAATTGCTGTTGGGCTTATCGCACTCTTCGGACGAAGCCTCTGGGAAATCATAACCGGCTACGGCCCGGGCTACTTCGATTCGTTTACCGGCCTGGTATTCTTCCTGCTGATTGGCCGCTGGTTTCAAAGCAAAACGTATCAAAGCCTTGCCTTCGATCGCGATTTCAAATCATACTTTCCGCTGGCTGTGCAGAGGCGACAGGGTAATGAATGGAAGCCGGTGGTTATCTACGAACTGCGCATGGGTGACGAGATCAAAATCAGGAACATGGAGATTGTGCCGGCCGACAGCACGTTGCTCACCGGTGAGGGTTTTATGGATTACAGTTTTGTAACGGGTGAGTCCAGACCGGTAAAAATTACTCCCGGCAGTTACGTTTATGCAGGAGGCCGGTTAATCGGCCAGCCGGTAACGTTGCGTGTGGACAAGGAAACATCGCAAAGCCACCTGACCAGCCTGTGGAATAATGCTATTTTTAAGAAACCCCTTGAGAGCCGTTATCGCAAAATTCTTGATAAGGCTGCGCAACGGTTTACCTGGATTGTACTTGCCATTGCACTGATAACAGCCGGCTACTGGTACCTGGCCGATGCCTCGCAGGTATGGCTTATTGTAACGGCCGTGCTAATGGTGGCCTGCCCGTGCGCCTTGGCGCTTACCGCACCATTTACCTACGGCACCATGCTGCGGCAATTTGGCCGGCATGGATTGTATTTAAAGAATGCCGATGTAATTGAACGCATGGCCGGTATTGATGCACTGGTGTTTGATAAAACAGGAACCCTTACACACGGTTTGAAACCGCAGGTTGATTTTGTGGGCAGGTTGAGCGATAACGAGTTGGCCAACATCAGGCGGTTATGCAGCTTCTCAACGCATCCGCTCAGCACCATCATCAGCCAGGCGCTTACCCAGCGGGGGGCAGGCGAAGTGAAGGACTTTAAAGAGATACCGGCACAGGGAATTGAGGCGTGTATCAATACCGATCACTATCAGGTAGGGTCGGCCCGCTTTACCGGAGCGCTGCCACTTGCCGATGATTCAGCTTCGGTGGTATTTGTAAGCATTAACGAACAGCCGCGCGGATATTTTCAGATTAAAACTTCCGTGAGGGAAAACATTGAGCCTATGCTAAGGAGGTGGAACCGGCCGGTGGCTATGGTTTCTGGTGATAACGATGCAGATAAAGACCGGATGAAGATACTGTTTGGTGCGGACGCACAACTGCTGTTTAATCAGAATCCGCACGATAAACTGAATTACGTAAAAGAATTGCAGCAAGCAGGTAACAAGGTATTGATGCTGGGCGATGGCCTGAACGACAGCGGGGCATTAAAGCAAGCCGATGTGGGCCTTGCTGTTACCGATGATACCGGGGTATTTACACCTTCGTGTGATGGTATTTTGCAGGGCGATAAACTTCCGCTGTTGGACAGGTTTCTGCATCTGGCCAAATCGGCAACCACTATTGTTAAATCAGCTTTTGTGCTATCGTTTTTGTATAACGCCATTGCATTGAGTTTTGCGGTTACCGGTCACCTCACCCCGTTAATAGCTGCTGTTTTAATGCCGCTCAGCAGCATCAGCGTGGTGGTGTTTACAACCGTTTCAGTTAACTTGGTGGCAGCAAGAAAATTTGCATTATGAAAATTATCGCTTTACTCATACTGATTAGCGTTTCCATAGCGGTGGTCTTTCTTGCTATTTTTTACTGGAGCATGAAAAGCGGCCAGTACGATGACACCTATACCCCTTCGGTGCGGATGCTGTTTGAGGATTCAAAGCATCCGGCCAAGAACAAGTCGGGCAGTGCAAATACAAAGGCCGGGTAGTTGTTATTCGTATTAATTCAGTTTAGCAAAATTCTTATCCACAATGGCGTTAATATCTTCGCGGCTCATCGGGTGGCCGGCATAAAGGAGTTCCGAAATCTTTTTTACTATCTCATCCAATTCTCTGGCTGAAACCTGCAGGGCTTCGAGCAGTTCCTTGTCTTTAACCGTGCTCACCTCCATAGCCACCAGGTGCGATATACCCAGCAGGCGTGCCAGCGGGGCGCGCAGCAGGTGCGAGTTAATGAAAGCATATTCGGTAAGTTGTTTGTTTTGGGATTCCAACTCCTCGGTTCGTTTCTTTACAGCCAGTTCAAGTCGTTCGTTGGTGCCGGTTAACTGGTCGTTTAACGAAATGAGTTCTTCGTTAAGTGAGGTAAGCTCTTCGTTCATTGTCTCGATGGAGTTAGTTTTTTCAATTAACTCATGGTTTTGATGGCGTATCTGGCGCAGCAGGTTTTTAATGCGTTCATTCTGGTGGCACATGGCCATAATATCAGCAAGCGATTGTACAAATAAAGCATCTTCGGGTTGCCAGTGGCGCTGGGTTTGCTGCTGCTCGCAGCAAATAACCCCGATGGTTTTGCCGCCAATCTTAATAGGGCAATCCATCATCGAAACAATGTGGAGTGGTTTCAGGTAGCCTTCGGCAAACTCGCGGGTATCTTCATGCACGGTGGCATCATCGGCCATAATAACCGGTTTGTTATGCAGGGCGTTAAAGTAAGCCGGGTAATCGTTGGTGTGCAGGGTAACAATGGCATCGGTAGCACCAGAGGTTTCCTGCAGGCACTTTCTTTCCAGCATAGTACCATTCAATACCCAAATACTTACGCGGCTCACGGATAGCTGCTTTTTTGCAGCCGTACAAACGATATGGTTAATGGCCTGGATGTCATCTTCAATCAAAGCTTCATCGCGGTTTAGCGCTATAATCGATTGTTGATAATTCTCCAGGCGTTGTTTTTTTTCAGTGAGATTCTGTCGCAGCCGGTCAAGTTCTTCATTTTTTTTACGCATATTCTCATAGGCATCTCCAAGTAGTTTGTGGAGTAAATACACGGAAGCCAGTATCCCGAAGAAGAAAATATAATGCGTAATGAGAAAGGGCTCCTTTCGTACCACGATGTCATAACGGCCTTCAAAAAGATATTCAATCCGGTAGGCATTGAACAGGAAAGTGGCCAGCACAATAAATGCCCAAATAAGTGATGCGCGAACACCTTGAAGAATAAGGGCGGCAATGGGTACAAAAACGAGCCAGAAGTTAATGGTATGAAAGCTTTTTGCATTGGTGAAAAAAATAAGTTCCAGCAGCAGGTAAGCGAAAGATGTAATTATACCGGGAATAACTGACCAATTGGGCCACTTCAGGTAAATCAGTAACATTCCCACACTAACGGCCCAAAACAAGACCATTACACCTGTGGTAGTAGTTTCCAGGTCGATGGTCAGTTCGGCAATCAGGTTGGCGGTAGTAAGCGCATTTATAGCCACAATAGCCGCCAGCGTGATTTTAGTGCTTTGAAATTTAAACGCACTTAGGTGCATTAACCGGCTTAGAGCGTTAAAAAGTGGCATTTTTAGTCCCCTTATATGATTAACAATTACCGGGTGGTTACGGTTAGCCAACAGAAATTGAAAACAAAATTAATCAACTTAAGCCTCCGCCATTTACCTGATTAGAATCAGGGTAGCAGTATGACTAACCTCATAATTGCCCGGAGATGACCCCTTTAAATTTAGGCAAATTTCAAGGCTTAAAACCGCAACTAATCTTTACAAACTATGGAAAAATCAATTTTCGCATTAGCCACGCTGCTGGCGCTGGCCACATGTACTCCTGAAAAACCAAAATTTGAGGAAGGGGAGAAGAAGAAAAGCAGTGCCGTTGAAGAGGTAGTTGATCCTGCCAAAGGCATCGGCCAGGTAAAGAGTGTAACCCTCTACAATCCCCTGGACGAAGAACGCATTAAACGCGGAAAAGATATTTATGAGATGAAATGCCAGGCCTGCCACCGGTTAGACGACCAGCGTGTGGTTGGCCCCGGATGGAAGGGGGTAACGAAAATTCGGAAACCGGAGTGGATCATGAACATGATTACCAATGTGGATGTGATGCTTGATCAGGATCCGGAAGCTCAAAAGTTACTTGAACTTTGCTTAACCCGCATGCCTAATCAGAATGTTTCTATTGGCGATGCGCGGGACATCCTGGAGTTTATGCGGCAAAATGATGGCGAGAAGTAAACCTTAAATCTGTTACAATATGAAAAAACTATTAGTTCTTCCTGTCATACTTCTGCTGGCCTGTACACAGCAGCCTTCCGGAAGTGCCGAAGTCGCCTCTGCTCCGCTGCCGGGTGGGCAATCCAATGTAAAAGATGAAACATCAAAACCTGATGTCGTTCGCATTGCGGTTAATTCCAATGTTCACAAAACCCTGGTGGCTGCTTTAAAAGCAGCCGACTATGTTGATGCGCTGTCCAATGCCGGACCGTTTACCGTTTTTGCCCCCACTGACGATGCGTTTGCCAAGTTGCCGGCTGGTACGGTTGATAACCTGGTGAAACCTGAAAACAAAGAAACACTTCAGAACATCCTGGAGTACCATGTGTACGTAGGCAACATCCGTGAAGATCAGATTCAGGATGGGATGACACTCAACCAGGTCAACTTGCAGAATGTAACGCTGAACAAATCGGCTGACGGTAAAATAACCATTAACGGTGTTAATGTTATCGGCTCGGTAAGTGCAAGCAACGGCACTGTTTACGTAATTGATGGCGTACTGCTCCCTCCGGATAAGAAATAATTCAACCTAATTAAACTATACATCCATGAAACATAACCGAATATCATTATTTATAGTGCTGGGCCTGGCGCTCTATGCGTTAAACGGCTGTAAGCCGAAAGGTCCTGCCGGTGTAACTACAGGCGATGCCGCTTCGAAAGTATATGTGGCTCCCGGCCAGTATGATGAATTTTACAACCTGGTTTCCGGTGGCTTTAACGGCCAGATGGCTGTTTACGGTCTGCCTTCAGGCCGGTTGTTCCGCAACATACCGGTTTTCTCCGTTGACCCCACCAGTGGTTACGGGTACAGCGAAGAAACCAAGGCCATGCTCAACACTTCGCACGGTTTTGTACCCTGGGACGATTTACACCACCCGGCTATTTCCACCACCAAAGGTGAGCACGATGGCCGCTGGGTATTTGGCAATGCCAACAATACACCCCGCATAGCCCGCATCGACCTGGCCACTTTCCGCACGGAAGAGATTATTGAAATCCCCAACAGTGGTGGTAACCACTCCTCTCCGTTCATTACGGAAAACACCGAGTATGTTGTTGCCGGCACACGCTTTAGCGTGCCGCTTGGCGAAAACCGCGATGTGCCCATCAGTTCGTATAAAGAAAATTTCAAGGGTTCCATCAGTTTTATTAAGGTAAATCCGGAAACGGGACGCATGAACATTGAGTTTCAGTTGCGCACACCCGGTTTCAATTACGATTTAAGCCGGGCCGGTAAAGGCCCGTCACACGGCTGGTTCTTCTTCTCGTGCTACAACACCGAACAAGCTTACACGCTGCTCGAGGTAAACGCTTCGCGTAACGATAAGGACTTTATTATGGCGGTGAACTGGAAGAAGGCAGAAGAATACTTAGCAGCCGGTAAAGGCAAAAAAGAAAAAGTGCGCTATGCCCACAATGTGTACGATCATAAGAAACACATGGCTACCAGTACCATCATGGAAGAAGTAACCGTGCTGGATGTTATGGAACTGCCTGATATAGTTTATTTCATCCCATGCCCCAAATCGCCTCACGGCTGCGATGTTGACCCTACAGGCGAATATATTGTGGGCAGCGGTAAACTGGCTGCCGTAATGCCGGTATTCTCGTTCGGTAAAATACAAACGGCCATTGCCAATAAAGATTATGAAGGTGATTTTGCCGGCATCCCGATTATCAAGTACGAATCGGCCCTGCATGGCGAAGTGAAGAAGCCCGGCCTGGGCCCGCTCCACACCGAGTTTGATGCCAATGGTAATGCCTACACCTCGTTTTTTGTTTCATCCGAAATTGTGAAGTGGAATGTCAAGTCGCTTCAGGTGCTCGATCGCGTACCTACTTACTACTCCATTGGTCACCTGTGTGTACCGGGCGGCCCTACCGCCAAACCGCATGGCAAGTATGTTATCGCGTACAACAAAATTACCAAAGACCGCTACCTGCCTACGGGTCCGGAGTTAACACAAAGTGCTCAACTATACTCAATCGATGGCGATAAAATGCAGTTGCTGCTCGACTTCCCCACGATTGGCGAGCCGCACTATGCCGAAGCCATTCCGGCCAGTTTAATTAAAGACCGGTCGGTAAAGATTTTCCCGATTGAGGAAAACGAACATCCTTATGCCGCCAAAGGCGAGAAGATGGCCCGTGTTGAACGCAAAGGCAATGATGTGCACGTGTACATGACAGCCATCCGTTCGCACCTCACCCCCGATAACATTGAAGGCATCCGCGTTGGCGATAACGTGTACTTCCACGTTACCAACCTGGAGCAGGACTGGGATGTACCGCATGGCTTTGCTGTAAAAGGCGCTACCAATGCCGAAATTTTGATTATGCCGGGCGAAACCCAAACCCTGTTGTGGAAGCCGCTGAAGGCCGGAGTATATCCGTTCTACTGCACCGACTTCTGCTCGGCTTTACATCAGGAGATGCAGGGGTATGCCCGTGTATCGCCTGCCGGAGCAACTACGCCATTGAAATTTTCAACCGGAGAAACTGCCAGTCAGAAATAGTGGCGCTGGCGGCAGGGCAATTCCATAGTTTGCAGGTTGAAAGCCCGGGTACCCGTCACGCCTTGGCGTGACGGGGCCAGGGTTAAAACGAAAAATTACTTGTGCTGTGAAAAAACTGAATAAAATTACGCGGCTTGTTATTGTTGTGGCCTCCCTGGCGATGATCAGCGCGTTGTACGTGCCACTATGGCAAATTCTGATGTGGGCACCTCAATACCCCGAAGGGCTTGAAATGAAAATCTGGATAGATGATATTTCGGGCGATGTAAAAATCATCAGTGCGCTGAACCACTACATCGGCATGAAGCACATCGAGGTGAGCATGTTCCCGGAGTTTGGTTACATGAAGTACATTGTGATGGCCTTGGTGGGTATCGGATTGCTAACTGCCCTGATTAACAAGCGGTGGGCACTTGCCGCACTGGTTGTGTTAATAACTGCAACAGGTATTGCGGCATTAGTTGATTTTTATATGTGGGGTTACGATTACGGACATAATCTTGATCCATCGGCACCCATTGTTGTACCGGGTATGGCCTATCAGCCCCCGCTTATTGGTACCAAACAATTACTGAATTTCACAGCATTTTCTGGTCCTGATATTGGCGGGTGGATTTTTCTGGTTATTGGCCTTGCTTTATACGCTGTGCTGGCTCTTGAAATTTTTAAATTCGGAAAGCAAAGGTAAAATGAGAGTTGAAGTACTTGCAGTAATTGGCGCTGTTGTGATTACAGCCTGTTCCGTAAAGCCTGAGCCTATCAACTACGGTCAGGATAATTGTCATTTATGTAAAATGACTATTATGGATAAAAAGTTTGGAGCTGAAGTAGTGACCACCAAAGGCAAAGTTTTCAAATTTGACGATGTAAACTGCATGGTTAATTTTCTGAACTCCGGTTACCTCGAAGAACGCGATGTTGCTTTTAGATTGGTAACGGATTACAGCCAGCCGGGTAAACTTATTGCTGCCGATGAAGCCTTCTTCATCAAATCACCGGACATCCGAAGCCCCATGGCCGGCCAGGTGGCTTCGTTTGAAACCGATGAGCGCAAAAATGAATTTAAGAAACAATGGAGCAACAGCATTTATTTAACCTGGGGCGAACTAACCACACAGTATAAATAATCCTGTAAGGTTGTTTTGTCGCCACGCAAAATGAACCCGTTAAAATTCTATATTGCACTTGTACTATGTCTTGCCGGTATACCGGTTAGCGCAAAAAGAATAATCGTTAATCCGGGTGGTCCGGTTAAGTCGGTTAACCTGGCTATATCACTTGCCGCAGCAGGCGATACCATACTGGTTAAATCCGGTATTTACCGCGAGGGAAACATCACCATCAACAAACCATTGGTATTTATTGGGGAAGGAAGGCCTGTACTGGATGGCGAAATGAAACATGAGGTATTTACTATAAATGCCGATGGTGTTAGTATTTCAGGATTTCGCATCATCAATTCAGGGGTTTCCAGTGTGAAAGACCTTGCCGGCATTGGTGCTATCAATACCGACCGGTTGGTTATCCGTAATAATGAGTTTGCCGAAACTTTTTTTGGCATCCACATCTCAAACAGCCGCAACAGCATTATCGAAAACAACAGGCTTCTGGTGAGTGCGCGAAGCGAATACGAGATAGGCAATGGCATTCATTTATGGCAAAGCACCCAGGCTACCATTCGCAATAATTACGTTAGCGGCCACCGCGATGGTATTTATTTTGAATTTGTTACCAGTTCACGCATTGAAGGTAACACGTGCGAGCGCAACCAGCGCTATGGTTTGCATTTTATGTTCTCGCATGATGACGAGTACCACCGGAATAGTTTCAGGGAGAACGGTGCCGGTGTTGCTGTGATGTACACCCGCAATGTAACCATGACGTACAACCTGTTTGAAAAGAACTGGGGCAACAGTGTGTATGGATTACTGCTCAAAGACATCAGCGACAGCAAAGTAACCAACAACCGATTTGTTCAAAACACCATTGCTGTTTACATGGAGGGCACCAGCCGTACCGAATTTTCAGAAAACATTTTTACATCAAATGGCTGGGGAATACGGCTGCAGGCCAGTTGCGATGCCAATACATTTACACGGAATAATTTTACCCGCAATACGTTTGATTTTGCCACCAACGGAACATTGGTGCTGAATACCATAAACGGCAATTACTGGGATAAATATCAGGGCTACGACCTGAATAAAGACGGCATTGGCGATGTGCCCTACCGCCCCGTAAACATGTACACGATGGTGGTTGAACGCATTCCTACCGCGGTATTATTATGGCGCAGTTTTCTGGTATTTCTGCTCGATCGGGCCGAAAAAGTATTTCCTGCGGTAACACCCGAAAACCTGAAAGACGAATATCCTAACTTGCGACCGCATGATTTCAATACGTAACGTAGTTAAAACCTTCGGCAAGCTCAGGGCCCTGGATGGCGTTACGGTTGATTTCCATCCGGGTAAATCGTATGCATTAATCGGGCCGAACGGTTCAGGGAAAACAACCCTTATCAAAAGCGTGCTGGGCATGGTCATCCCCACTTCGGGCGATATCGTGGTGGATAAGGAGCCCGTAAAAAATCACTGGCACTACCGCGAAAAAATCGGGTATATGCCGCAGATTGGCCGCTACCCCGACAACATGCGCATCGGGCAGTTGTTCGAAATGATGCGCAACATCCGTAAAAACCCGCCTCTGCCGGATGAAGAATTAATAGATGCTTTCCGGTTGCATCAGATTATAGATAAACGCATGCACACCCTGTCGGGTGGCACGCGCCAGAAGGTGAGTGCAGCGCTGGCATTTATGTTTAACCCGCCCATATTGTTTTTAGATGAACCGACTGCCGGGCTTGACCCGGTATCGGTAGAATTACTGAAAGATAAAATTCAAAAAGAAAAAGAAGCCGGCCGGCTGTTGATCATCACCTCGCACATTATGAGCGACCTGGATGATTTGGCTACCGAAGTGGTGTACCTGCAGGAGGGCAGGATACGCTACAACAACACCATTGAAGAATTAAAAGACATTACCGGTGAGGGCAAACTTGGCAAAGCCATGGCGAAGATGATCAGAGGATTGGAACATGAGAAACAATCAAAACACCCCCCTGTGTCCCCCCTCGAGGGGGGAACGGGGAGTGTCAGAATAAAGACCGGATAAGCTATGCCCCGTGTAATCAAATACGTTTTCTACGACATCCTGCGCACGCGGTTTATCCTGCTGTACACGTTATTTCTGTTGGTAAGTACCATCGCCATGTTTCAGCTCGATACCGATACGGGCAAAGTTATTTTAAGTCTGATGAACATTGTGCTGATGGTGGTTCCGCTGGTGAGCATTGTGTTCAGCACCATCCACTTTTTTAATTCCTACGAGTTTATAGAGTTGCTGCTGGCGCAACCCGTTAACCGCAGAATCATTTTTCTGGGTGAATATTTCGCGGTAGTCTTTTCACTTTGTTCTGCTTTTGTAGCTGGCGTGGGCATTCCCATGGTTTTTTATGAAGCCGATGTAAGCGGGTTTACGCTGGTCTATTCCGGCATTATGCTTACGCTGGTGTTCGTTTCGCTGGCATTTCTTTCATCTGTAGTTACACGCGATAAGGCCAAAGCCATTGGCATAGCCTTGCTATTCTGGTTTTACTTTTCGTTGATCTACGATGGGCTGCTCATGTGGATTATTTATACCTTCATGGATTACCCGTTGGAGAAAATTACCCTTGCCCTTGTTTCGCTTAACCCGGTTGACCTGGCCCGTATCCTTATGCTGCTGCAACTGGATATTTCGGCACTGATGGGTTACACAGGCGCATTTTATAAAGAGTTTTTTGGAAGTAACCTCGGCCTGATCTTTTCTTCGCTGGTGTTGCTGGTGTGGATTGTTGTTCCGGTATGGGGCGCATTGCGTATTTTTATCCGAAAGGATTTATAGACCATGTCAAAAATTACGTCACTACCTGTTCTTCTGCTTCTTCTGGCCTGTTCTGTAAACGATAAGTCATTTACGATTGAGTTCCTTCCTTCACCGGCCGGAAACAACGCGGGCGAACCGTACCTGTTTACTGACCCGGCAGGTGATGTTTTGCTTTCATGGATTGAAACAAACGATACGATCCACCAACTGCGGTATTCCCGGTGGAACGGGCAGCAATGGAATGAACCGGTTACCATTGCCAGTAGCAGCAATTGGTTTGTAAACTGGGCCGATTATCCGATGATTGTTTCAAATGGCCGCGAAAACCTGATGGCCGCATTTCTGGAAAAAAGCAGCGATGAGAAATTCTCCTATGATGTAAAAATCACCGCCTCTTCCAATGGTATTACCTGGGGCGATCCAACTATGCTCCATGATGACGGAAAATATGCTGAACACGGATTCGTTTCGCTGGTGCCTCAGGGCGACCAGGTTTTTATCAGTTGGCTGGATGGACGAAATACGGTAAGCGACAAGCCTGAACAAACCGGCCACGACCACCACGGGCAAATGACCTTGCGGGCTGCGTTGCTGAGCAACAAGGGAGCTAAAGCACATGAATGGGAACTCGACAACCGCGTGTGCGACTGTTGCCAGACTACGGCTGCGATTACAGCCAACGGTCCGGTGGTGATTTACCGCGATCGCTCGCACCAGGAGATTCGCGACATCTACATCGTACGGTGGGTAAATGGAAGTTGGACAGCGCCCAAACCGGTTTATGCTGATAACTGGAACATCAGCGGCTGCCCGGTTAACGGCCCGCGTTGCGAAGCTATAGGCAATACATTGGCCGTGGCCTGGTTTACCATGGCAAATGACAATCCTGCGGTGAAGGTGTCTTTTTCAGATGATGCCGGAGAAACATTTTCAATTCCCGTTCAGTTAAGCCAAAGCGAAACCATCGGCCGGGTTGATTTGGTGCTGCTCAATGAGAGTACTGCGGTTGTTAGCTGGATGGAAGGATCGGAAATTAAAGTGGCAACGGTTAACCGAAGCGGACAGGTGGAGGCTATAACATCAATTGCTAAATCATCGGAAGCCCGTTCCAGCGGATTTCCTCAATTAACCAAAGCCGGAGCTGGCTTATTGATGGCCTGGACTGACAGCAATACAAAAACAATCCGTACAGCTGCACTTGGTTTGAAATAATGGAAGCCGCCAAAAACGATATTAAAACCCGTACTGATGTAAAGTTGCTGGTAGACAGCTTTTATGAAAAAGTAAAAGCCGATGAACTGCTGGCCCCGGTGTTCGCGCATGTTAACTGGCCGCATCATTTGCCCGTCATGTACAATTTCTGGTCATCGGTGTTGTTTGGCGACCTGACCTACAGCGGCAACCCGCTGACCAAGCACCTGCCATTAAAAATCAGACCGGAGCACTTTACCCGCTGGCTGGAGCTATTCACCAAAACAGTTGATGAACACTTTGAGGGCTCCAATGCCAAGGAGGCCAAAAGCAGGGCTAACTCGGTAGCGCAGTTGTTTCAATATAAAATGGGACTTTTAAAAACCTGAACGGGCATCCGTCATCACGCGCTGGCAAGTTCAACTCAGGTGCTACGCAAAATCTTATCCATGCTCCTTCCTTTTGCCAGTTCCTCCACCAGCTTATCGAGGTAGCGCACCTGTTGGGTTAAGGGGTTTTTGATTTCTTCTACCCGGTACCCGCAGATGACCCCGGTAATCAGGCGGGCGTTGGGGTTAAGCCGGGCCTGTTGAAAGAATATTTCGAAGGTTGCTTTCTCGGTAATGAGCTTCTGCAGTTTTTTGTCGTCAAAACCGGTTAGCCACTTAATCACCTGGTGCAGTTCTTCTTTTGTCCGGCCTTTTTTTTCCACTTTTGTGAGATAATGCGGATATACCGAAGCGAATGCCATTTTTGCAATTCGCTCATCGTGCGCAGCTGTTGCTTTCATATTACAGAAGTCGTTCCAGTCGTCCTTTTCTTTTTACCAGGTTCTTATAATCCCATTGAATGAGCCGTGCTTTTTTAAGCCAGCGTTGCAAATCCTTTGCATTAACTTCCGAAGAAGTGTTATAGAAAACAGAGGCATCCTTAAATTTTTCTCCGCGTACGTTCAATTTATCTTCTTCAAAACCGGCACCGCTCCAAAACATAAGCCGGATGCCTTTTTTCTGTTTGCTGTACCCCACTATCGGATTGCCGGCTAAAAACCACACCGGGTGTGCGTGCCAGATTTTGTTTTCTGCATCGGGCAATCCATTCGTGATTTCCTGTGCCAGTAAATTGCAAACTGCTGCTTCTGATGGGGTTAATTGGCTGTTGTATTTTCGAATTGCCTGACTGAATGGCTGCATTTGTTTTTTTGATGTTGAAACGGCCGGTTTACTTTCCGGGCGTTGGTTGTCGCGTTGGCTTACAAGGTTTTTTACGGTTTTTTCAATCAGCGAAAACGGAACAGGCTCGTTTAAGGCAAACTGATACGTTGCTTTTGATACATGATATTTTTTCATCGCTGAGGGTATTGTTTCGTTGTGGCGTGGTGTAATGAACAGGCTGATGTGCTTTTTAAAGGCGGCAAAATAAATCAGCCGGCCGGCATAGCCTCTTCCGCCATACTCGTAGAACGGCATCCCGTAACTAATGCGCTCGGTTGCTCCGGGCGCGGCTTTTCGTATGGCCGCTCTGATTTTTTTAAGGATTTCCTGTACAGGCACCGGAAAGGCGGCTATATAACGCTCAACATTTCCATGCTTCACCCGGCTGGTATTCATTTTGTCAATGTTTTGAATTAGTGCTTCGCAATAACCTTAATCATCTTTTGAAACAACAACGAGTTGGGTATGGTAACAACTTCGTTTGCCTCTGTTTCAACTGTTACAAAAAAGGCCCCGATGTCTTTAATGGTTCCGGTAAGCGGGTAGTCCTTGTCGAGTATGCTGATGCTGTCGCCAACTTTGGCCGGATGACTCACAAAAAGTAAAATGCTGGCCGTAACGTTTGAGAGCATAGACCATTGGGCAAACAGGGCAATGCCCAGAATGGCCACAAAAGACGACAGGAACAACACGAGTTCGTTCTGGTCAACACCCCAGATGAACAACAGGGTTACACCTGCCGCAACATACAGCCCGATGGATACGATTTTAATAATAAAGGCAGCGCGGTCTTTCTGCAGGTGGTAGCGGTTGCCGATCCTCCGGATTGTTCCTTTGATGATCAAACTAAGGATAACAAGCCCTACCAGTACAAGTACCGTTTCGATGATTTTAAGATGAAGGGGTTCCATAGGCCGGCAAGTTGCTGCTTAAAAATAAGTAAAGTTCAGTTTGTTGTGCAGATTTTCGGCCGGTAAATGGAGTTTCGACTATTTTTGAAATCACAACTTGTTTCAATCAGGCTTAGGGTATGCATGGAATTGAAAAACAAATGAGAAGGTGCTTGCTTTTTGTGGTATGTTTTTTTGCGGTAGCCTGTGTGGCTACGGCTCAGCACAAAGAAAGCCACCCGTCTGGCAAGACCGTTACCTTCATCACGACACCGGTGGCCGGCTTCGATTCGTTACTGGCGCAGTTCAGGGGCACACCGGTTTTTGTGGATATCTGGGCTACCTGGTGCCAGCCCTGCAGGCGCGAATTCCGGCATTTGGGGTATCTTCAGCAACTGGCCAATCAAAATAAAATTATCCTGCTGTATGTTTCCGGAGATAAGGATGCGGATGAGGCGAAGTGGAAACGGGTTGTTACCGAAAATAACCTGCACGGTTACCACCTCCGGGCAAATCAATCACTTAAACTGGATATCATAAAACGATTTTCCAGACCCTTGAAAAGTTCTGGCGAACGGGCATTAATATACCCCACTTATTTACTTATCGATGCCGATGGAAGGGTGGTTAATGCCAATGCCTCAAAGCCAAGCGATACGGAAGCGTTGAAAAGGCAGTTGAGCAAGGTGTTGAGGTGATAAGATGGGTATTAGGTGTTACGCGTTGGATTTATAACAGCTACGGCTTTCGAAGCGGGTCATTATCCCAAAAGGATAAAGCGAATTTAAGGGAAACTAAATTTCGTAACAACACGCCATCCGTATCCGGAATAAACACTATGTTAGGGGTTGCTCTTTTTTGGTATCATCGCTGTCATTTCAAATTTGCTTAATTCGTCAGAATACCAAAGCGGGATTTTGCTCTAAAAACATTTCCCAGGTAATGCCGCCTGTCAATTTATTTGCAGTCAGATTTTTTCCTCCTGTAAATGCTTTGTGTAATTCATCGGTGGCTTCAAATGTCTTTAATTTTTTATGGTTCCTTTTGAAAAGCAAATATGTTTCTGCCATTTTGTTCAACGGTAGTATTTCTGGTCCGCCTGTTTCAATTATTCCTTTATGTGTTGATTTAATAGTTGACAGAATAGTTGCGGTTGCATCATCCATGCTGATGGACTGAAACTGAAGTTTGTCAGGAATTTCGAAATAAGGTAATGCGGTGCTTTGTTGTTCAAAGCCATCGAGTAAGTGCAAAACAAAGTCGTGGAACTGGGTGAACCGCAGTATAAGATAGGGAAATCCTGATTGCTGAATTATCAACTCTGCTTTTCTCTTTGACTTGTAGTATGGCAGCGGAATTTTATTAACCCCAACAATGGAAACATAAATAAGCAGATTAACAGATGCCCTATCAAGGTTGTCAATAAGTTTTTGCGTGCCGGCAACATCTATGCTTTCATGGTCAAAGAAATTGCTAGCGCAATGGATTATCAACTCAACTCCCCTGAGCGCATTTTCCAGGCCCTCCCCATTTACAAGGTTTCCATAAACTAACGAAAATGATGGTGGTGCGCTTTCAGTTTTTTTCGAAGTCAGCACTTCAAATCGAAAATTATTTTTTAATAACTGCGCAACAAGCACGGTACCCAATTTACCTGTTCCTCCTGTAACGAGTATTTGTTTATCAGAAGTCATGGTTTGTTTTTATTTCGTGCGGATGATTTTTGATTGTTTGGTTTTTCATGAGTTGTTGCTACCAATCAGTTGTTTGAATAGAAGGGCTTTAAAATGAAGCGTAGCGGAATGTTTAGCGCGACCTGCTCCGAACTGTTTAACGTTTTTAGTGTCACCGAAAATTGCCGCCAACGTTTGTGTTTTCTTGATAGCGGACAAATCCGGAGGATTTGTCCGCCTACACCTGTTTGTTAGCGGCCGTTTTGCTACTCCTCTCTCTTCTTAGTCCAAAGTTTAAATATCTCTCCTGTCGTTAGTATATTTTTAAAACCCTTCTTTTTCAATTCGTTTCTCAATTCTAAGTCGCCAGTCCAAAGCTTTCCTTTTAGATGTTTTGTAAGAGCAATGAAGTCTGTATCGTCTAGGTCAACCCCGTCAGCAATTTTTTCAGAGTCCAACCATATTTTTTGAGGAATTATCTCCTCATTAATAAAATTGATTTTTGTCAGCAGTGAGTCGTATGATTCTTCTAATTGTTGGTCGGTGAGTTTTGAAATCTTTTTAATTCTGTCCCAATGCTTTCGAATTTCAGTCCTTAAATAGTTTGGACTGTAAAATTCAAAAATCCCGTCTGAATTGAAGATTATGTGACCAAATGTCGTTTGAGTTTTTAGTAGGGCACTAAAAATTATGTTGGTGTCGACAATTATTTTCACTTAATAAATCGTCTACGGTTTTTACTCCACCAACCTTTTTTTATGTCTTTGGCTAATTTATCAACGTCCTCTTGCTTTGCCTGAGATTTGTCGGTTGCCTCTTTATAGGTCAGATAGTTAATAAGATTCTGAAGTCCTTCAGTGTCAATGTAGGATGGAAGTCTAATAATCACCTCGTTTTTTGTCCGTTCAATCACCATATTTCCAAAATTTTTATCCTAAAATCGCTCTTTATTTTGTCATTCGCAAAATTGCCGCCAACG